>NZ_SCFI01000009.1:0-213506 GCF_022496705.1 Pseudomonas sp. TMW22091 | reverse complement strand
ACTTGCGCTTTCGATCTCTCGTTAGCGGGAGGCGAATTCTACAGCGTTACACGCTGCTGTCAACACCTCATTTCCTGCTTCGATGACTTGAAGCTGACACCGCCGAAAACCGTACAACTCATTGAATATCAAGGAGTTTTCCGTTTCGACTGCGCCGGAAGTGGGGCGAATTATAGGCCGTTAGAATTCTGGGTCAAGCGGTAATTGTTAATTAAGACGCTATAAATGGCTTTTTCTTCTGGAGGCGCGGAATACGGCGCTTCACCGCAGGTATTCGTAGGGCTAGAAGACAACCCCCTATACATGCATAGACCGCCCACTCCTTGAGGTCTGCCCGCACAATCCAAAGCATATGCAGCAAGCCCAACCCCAAAACCAGATACACCAAGCGATGCAGCTTTTTCCATCGAACTCCCAAGCGCTTTTGACTGTAACGATTGGATGTTACGGCCAGCGCAAGCAGACAGAGGAAGCCCAAGCTACCGACAATGATGTAGGGACGCTTGCGCAACTCCACACCTAGCTGCGACCAATCCAGCCCAAGAACAAAAAACAGGTAGGCACACAGATGCAGTACAACGTAGGTAAAGCACCACAAGCCAAGTTGTCGCCGTACAGCAATCCACCCTGACCAGCCAGTAAGCTTATGCATGGGTGTCATGCTTAATGTCACCAGCAACAGGATCAGTGTTCCAAGCCCCAGTCGATCTACGAGCACCTTTCCCGGGTCTGGTCCCAAGGCAAAACTCCAAGCCTCGTATAACCAATACAGCGGCCAGATGCACACAGCCATGAAAACGCAAAGTCGCCAAACCAAGAGTCGCATCAATAGTTCTTCCGCAAATCCAACCCACTATATAAAGAAGCGACTTCATCACCGTAACCGTTAAACATTTGTGTATCACGTACGTTGGGACTGAAAAGACTGCTCGGTAAGCGCCGCTCACGCGCCTGCGTCCAGCGCGGGTGGTCGACCTGAGGGTTTACATTGGCATAAAAGCCATACTCATCCGCAGCGATGCTCTGCCAAGTGGTTTTCGGCTGCTCCTCGACCAGACTGATTCGCACAATCGACTTAACGCTTTTAAACCCATACTTCCATGGCACGACTAAACGCAGTGGCGCCCCATTCTGATTGGGCAGCTCTCGCCCATACATCCCCACCGCCAGTATTGCCAACGGGTTCATGGCTTCGTCCAGTCGCAACCCCTCCACATACGGCCAATCGATCAACGCAAAACCAGAGCGCTGTCCTGGCATCACCTTGGGATCCTGCAATGTTTCAAAACGGATGTACTTTGCTTTGGATGTCGGCTCAACCTGTTTGAGCAAGGCCGATAACGGAAAGCCCATCCACGGAATCACCATTGACCAGGCCTCAACACAGCGCAATCGATAAATTCGCTCCTCCAACTGATAGGGTTTCATGAAATCTTCGAGCGCATACCGACCAGGCTTGCCCACCTCTCCATCCACCACCACTGTCCAAGGCTCTGTTTTTAGCGCCCCCGCATTTTGAGCCGGGTCACCCTTGTCGGTGCCGAACTCATAAAAGTTGTTGTAGTGCGTTGCGTCCTTGAAAGGGGTAATCGCCTCATTTTTCACCGTAACGGCTTGCCATTTGGTTTGCGCAAGTTTGTCGACAAACCAGCTCGGCGCCTTACCCGGCTCGACATCGGCATAACGGGCGGCATCGGCGGCACTGGACCAACGCGGAAGCACGCCCACAGCCAAGCCTGCAAGCGAACTGCCCAATAATGCACGACGGGATAGATAGAAGGATTCAGGCGTTACGTCCGACTCTTTACTGTCGGACGCTTTAGGCAGTTTGATGAGCATGACAACTCCGTAGTATTGGAGGACTGATGCACCAATAGACTACGGAGTATGGGAGAAATTACATCACTCGCGGGTTTTGTTACGACGTAGATGCAGCAAATACTGGATAGGGCCCGATGCGGCATACGCCAAAAATGCGATCAGCAGAATACGCGGGGGATCGCTGAACACGACGGCAAACACCAGCACCACAGCAAGGATGGCTACAAACGGAACTCTCCCCTTCAAGTCCAACTCTTTAAAGCTGTTGTACTTGATATTGCTGACCATCAACATACCCGCTGCCGCAACCAGCAGGGCCACCAGGAAGGACATCTTGGAACCCTGGATACCATAATCACTGAATGCCCATACGATGCCCGCAACCACACCCGCAGCGGCCGGACTTGCCAAGCCAATAAAATAGCGCTTATCTGCCGTGCCAACCTGGGTATTGAAACGCGCCAGACGCAAAGCCGCGCCAGCGACGTAGATAAAGGCAACCATCCAGCCGACCTTGCCCATATCACCCAACGCCCAGCCAAAGGCCAGCAATGCAGGAGCGACGCCAAAGGCGACCATATCGGACAAGGAATCATATTCAGCGCCAAAAGCGCTTTCAGTATTAGTCATTCGAGCCACGCGACCATCAAGGCCGTCCAGCACCATCGCGACAAAAATAGCGATGGCAGCAAATGCAAAATACTTGCTTGCACCCGCAGCATCACCAGCACTCATGGCACTTTGTGCGCTCATTGAGTTGATGATGGAGTAAAAGCCAGCGAACAAGTTCGCCGTAGTAAAAAGGTTTGGCAGCAGATAGATACCACGATGCCGGACCTTACGGCCCTCAGCGTCATGCCCTTCTTCGACATGCTCATCGACAGGCAGCAGGCTATCGGCGTCTGAAGCCGCTTTTGGCTCTTCGGGACGTTCGCTCATGGACATTACCTTGCAACGATATGAAAAGTTTCGATAGAGGCTTGCGGCCAAGACTCACCCGCAAACGATCCTGCTTTATACCAGAAGCGGCCGCTGAAACGAAAAAACGCGGCCGAGGCCGCGTTCTTTTTAGGCGTAAAACTTAGTTTTTTGCTTTGTCGACGATCTTGTTCGCGCCGATCCAAGGCATCATCGAGCGCAGTTGCTCGCCGATAACTTCGATACCGTGGGCCGCGTTATTACGACGCTTGGCGGTCATCGATGGGTAGCCGGTAGCACCTTCAGAGATGAACATCTTCGCGTATTCGCCATCTTGAATGCGCTTCAGAGCATTACGCATGGCTTGACGGGATTCAGCGTTGATCACTTCCGGCCCGGTCACGTACTCACCGTACTCCGCGTTGTTGGAGATCGAGTAGTTCATGTTGGCGATACCGCCTTCGTACATGAGGTCAACGATCAACTTCAACTCGTGCAAGCATTCGAAGTAAGCCATTTCTGGCGCGTAACCTGCTTCAACCAGAGTTTCAAAGCCTGCTTTAACCAGCTCGACAGTACCACCACACAGAACAGCCTGCTCACCGAACAAGTCAGTTTCAGTCTCGTCCTTGAAAGTCGTTTCGATAATGCCGGTGCGACCACCACCCACGCCCGAAGCGTAAGACAGGGCAACGTTCTTGGCATTGCCCGACGCATCTTGGTAGATAGCGATCAGATCAGGAATACCGCCGCCTTTTACGAACTCGGAACGAACGGTGTGACCCGGTGCTTTCGGCGCGATCATGATCACGTCCAGGTCAGCGCGCGGTACCACTTGGTTGTAATGGATCGCGAAGCCGTGAGAGAAGGCCAGCGTCGCGCCTTGCTTGATGTTCGGCTCGATTTCATTCTTGTACAGCGAGGACTGGAACTCGTCCGGAGTCAGGATCATCACGATGTCAGCAGCAGCAACGGCGCTGGCAACGTCAGACACTTTCAGACCGTGAGCTTCAGCTTTGGCGACAGTCGGCGAACCTTTACGCAGACCAACAGTAACGTCCACGCCGGAATCTTTCAGGTTGCAGGCTTGAGCGTGACCCTGGGAGCCGTAACCGATGATGGCTACTTTTTTGCCCTGGATGATCGAAAGGTCGCAGTCTTTGTCGTAATAAACTTTCATGATTTTCCCTTATATATCCAGGCCACTCGGCCATGTACTACTTAATTGGAGTTAGATGCTGAGTACTTTGTCGCCACGAGCAATACCGGTGACGCCGCTGCGCACGGTTTCCAGGATCGATGCAGTGCCAATCGACTGAATGAAACTGTCGAGCTTGTCGCTGGTACCTGTCAACTGCACGGTGTAAACACTGGCGCTTACGTCAACGATCTGCCCGCGAAAAATATCCGTGGTGCGTTTAATCTCTGCACGCTGAGCGCCCGTCGCCTTGACCTTGACCAACATCAGTTCTCGCTCGATGTGAGCACTCTCTGACAAGTCCACCAGCTTGACCACTTCAATCAGCTTGTTCAGGTTTTTAGTGATCTGCTCAATAACTTCGTCATGCCCCACCGTAGTCAGCGTCAGACGCGACAAGGTCGGGTCTTCAGTCGGCGCTACGGTCAGGCTTTCGATGTTGTAGTTACGCTGAGAGAACAGCCCGACAACGCGAGACAGAGCACCGGGTTCGTTTTCAAGAAGCAAAGAAATAATGTGCCGCATGATTAAGTACGCTCCGTCTTGCTCAGCCACATGTCGCGCATGGAGCCATCTTTGATCTGCATCGGATAAACGTGCTCACTGGTATCAACCTGAATATCGAGGAACACCAGGCGATCTTTCATGGCGAAGGCTTCTTCCATCTTGGGCTTCAGGTCTTTCAGGTCAGTGATTCTGATACCCACGTGCCCATATGCCTCAGCCAGCTTGACGAAGTCAGGCAGCGATTCCATATAAGAGTGCGAGTGACGACTGCCGTAGTTCATGTCCTGCCACTGACGAACCATGCCAAGCACGCCGTTGTTCAAGCTGATGATTTTTACTGGCAGGTTATATTGCAGACAAGTGGACAGTTCCTGAATGTTCATTTGAATACTGCCCTCCCCCGTCACACACGCAACGTCAGCATCAGGGAAGTTCAGTTTCACACCCATTGCAGCCGGGAAACCAAAGCCCATCGTGCCCAGACCGCCTGAGTTGATCCAGCGATTAGGCTTGTTGAAACGGTAGTATTGGGCCGCAAACATCTGATGCTGGCCTACATCGGAAGTGACGTAAGCATCGCCTTTGGTCACTTCGCAGAGCATTTCGATCACAGCTTGAGGCTTGATCTTGCTGCCGTCACCTTTGTCATAAGGGAACAGACCGCGATCACCGCGCCACTCATCGATCTGCTTCCACCAGCTGGCAACGGCCTCAGAATTGGGTTTTTCACCAATATCCTTAAGGATTGCGACCATTTCGGTCATCACGCTCTCTACAGGCCCAACAATAGGCACATCAGCCTTGATGGTTTTGGAGATGGAAGCCGGGTCGATATCGACATGAATAATCTTGGCATTCGGACAGAATTTGGACGGGCCGTTGATGACACGATCATCAAAGCGCGCACCAACGGCCAAAATGACATCCGCGTTATGCATGGTCATGTTGGCGGTAAAGCTGCCATGCATCCCCAGCATGCCGATGAACTGACGGTCAGTGCCAGGGTAAGCACCCAACCCCATCAGCGTATTAGTCACTGGCACGTTGAGCATTTTGGCCAACTCGGTCAGCGGCTCAGAACCACCACCCAGGATAACGCCGCCGCCCGCGTAGAGAACCGGACGTTTAGCCGCCAAAAGCATCTCAACAGCTTTGCGAATTTGCCCCGAGTGCCCGCGTACTGCCGGACTGTAAGAGCGCAACTTGGCTTTTTTCGGGAAGACGTACTCGAACTTCTCAGCCGGGTTGGTCATGTCTTTAGGGATATCGACAACGACCGGACCGGGCCGACCGGATTGTGCGAGATAGAAAGCTTTTTTCATTACCTCCGGGATTTCAGAGGCATGCTTGATCATAAAGCTGTGCTTCACGATCGGCCGGGAGATACCGATCATGTCGGTTTCTTGAAATGCATCGGTGCCGACCATGGTGCTAGGCACCTGACCTGAAATGACCACCATCGGAATGGAGTCCATATAGGCCGTAGCGATACCGGTAATGGCGTTGGTCGCACCCGGCCCGGACGTAACCAGTACAACACCGGCTTTACCGGTGGCACGGGCATAACCGTCAGCCATATGGGTTGCAGCCTGCTCATGCCGAACCAGGATGTGGGTCACTTCCGGTTCTTTGAACAGCGCATCGTAAACATGAAGGAGAGCACCACCTGGGTACCCGTAGATGTGTTTGACACCTTCGTCGCGCAAAAAGCGGACAAGCATCTCACCGCCAGATAAAAGCTCCACGTTGTTCACCTCTAAAACGCCAGAATACCGTTCACAAAAATACGAACGGGTCTTAATAGGTTTACTTCTCAGCAGAGCATGAGCGACGGTAGTCGCCGACTACGTCAGCACTGACTGAGCAAGCATTGGGAACTCCCCAAGTGTTGCGGGGCTTTCCCACCCAGCGCGAGGTAACGCGTTGCGGGTGTAACAAGTCGGCGCGGGTGTGCGCCTCATGATCTGCTGAGAGGGTCTGCTTCTGGCAGTCCCTGTACAGCGGTCGTTGGATTCTTGTGTTTCAGCCTCTGCAAGTCAAGCAATAATTGCGCTTTTTTCCAACAAAGCGCATGAGAACTCATAATAAGCTGTCTTGATGAGGGATAAAACGCGCGCGAATGGCGCAAAGCGGTAGAAATATGCGCTCGACTGCCGGAAAAACCGGCAGCCAGGCAATTAACGAGCGTCGACGATCAGTTGATCGAACTTTTTCAGCGCCGTACGCAATCCAAGGCTCTCTAGCGGACGGTCGGCATATACCATTTCAGCCATTTCGAGGATCCCGGACGCGTTGGGCAAGGGAAGGTTGCATTCGAGAATCTGCTTCATTCTGGTTAGAAAAACCCACTGCAGCCATTGATGAAAATCCAGCGTATCCACTGAAAATGGCTCAACACTCGCCAAGGCTTCAGCACTGGGAGCTACATCATCCCACCAGCCCTGCACGCGCAATTCGCGCTCAATCAACAATAATTGGTCAGCCAGGGCCGCGATACGATTGTCCATCAGAGGCTTACCTTCGCTTTTTGACGCGCAGATGCAGCGCCGGCGGCATCACCTTGTTTTTCGCGAGCCTGGGCAATCAGCCCCCATAGACTTGCCTGCAAGTCCGGGCGACCACTGGCGAAGGTCAGACCGCGGCGGGCAAATTGCTCCGCCTGTGCAGCATCCCCTTGAGCCAAGCGCACTTGAGCCAAACGATAAAGCACTTGCGGCTCACGAGGTGCTACTCGCTGCGCCCGCTCCAGGCTCGAAGAAGCGCCATTCAAGTCGCCACTGGATTGCTGTTGCTGAGCGGTTGTCAGCAGCGCCAGCACTGGCCCGTCCAATTGCTCATCGGCTGCCAGAGCACCACTGCTGGAAGGGATTCCGCTGGGGCTAACAGGAGCCGGGGCCGTGTAGGTCGTACTCGGTGTGTAGCTCCCCGTGCTGATGGGTGCGGAGGCTGGCCCAGGAGTAATCGGCCCCGGCGTAAAAGGCGCACTGCTTATAGGGGTCGAAACAGCCGCCCCGCCTCCCGGAATCATTACAACGACACCCGAGTCCTGAGGAATCGCCTGCGCCTGGGCTGCACGAGCAGCCGTCGCCTGCGGATAATTACTGGCTGTGCGCTGAGCCGAAACACGCTCGTTATTTGACACAGGCACACCCGAGTCGACCACAGGGATTGAACCCTGCGGCACGCTCGCGCAACCATTAAGCAAAGCAAAGGCTGAAACAGCCGGAATCCACCACTTGTTCACGTCTAATCCTCTTTGCTTAATTCAACCAGCCCTTGACCCAATCCATCACGGCTTCACCCGGCGCAGGTTCCTGCGCACCACAACTGGCACCCGCTGGCGGCTCACTGCCGCGAATATACGGCATCTGCACTGCACCCGGGCAGTTGGCATCGGAACCTTGGCCGGTGTGCGGGTCAATCCAGGCTTGAACAATGTTATCCGGCTGCGGCATATCCAACGGTAATGGGTCCGCTTTTTTCATAAAGCTGGTCCACACCTGCAAGGCACCGGTAGCTCCCGTAAACGGCGTTTTGCCGTTATCGTCGCGGCCCAGCCAGACAACGGCCAGCACATCCTGACTAAACCCGGCGAACCAGCTGTCTCGTGAGTCATTACTGGTACCTGTCTTGCCCGCCACAGCGAGGCTTCTCGGCAACACGTTATAGACCGAGCGCCCAGTACCCTCGCGCATCACATGCTGCATGGCGTTCTGAATCAGAAAGATTGAAGCCGGGTCAAAACGCTGCTGGATCTGGAATGGGTAGCGCTTGAGCGGCTCGCCTTCTGCCGTCAACACACTGCGAATACCGCGCATCGGCGTATTGAAACCGCCGTTGGCCAGCGTCTGATACATAGTCGCCACTTCAATAGGGCTCAATGCGCCAGCACCCAGCAACATGGACGGAAACGCAGGGAACTCACGCTCAACGCCCAATCGTGCAAGGGTTTTAAGCACATTGGGTACGCCGACTTCCTGCCCCAGTCGTACGGTGCCCAAGTTGTAGGAGTTCATCATCGACTGATACAGGAAAACTGTACCGTGCGAGCGGCGATCATAGTTTTGCGGTTTCCAGATCTGGCCATCCGCACCTTTTATCGACAGCGGCTCATCTGACAGCCAACTGGTCAACGTGTACTGGCTCGGACGCTCAAGAGCGGTCAAATAAACCGCGGGTTTGATCAGCGAACCAATTGGACGCACGGCATCCAGTGCGCGGTTGAAACCTGCATACCCCTGCAGACGACTTCCAATCAGTGCCTGAACCTCACCCGTTTCAGGATTGGTCACCACCATTGCAGCCTCAACTTCATCCGAGCCTTTGCGCCCGGACAAACGCTTGAAGGTTTCACCGACGGCAGCTTCTGCCTTCATTTGCAGGATCGGGTCGAAACTGGTGAAGATTCGCAGCCCTTCCTCAGTCAAATCTTCGTCGCGATAATCCTCACGTAACTGGCGCTTGACCAAATCGAGGAACCCCGGGAATGAGCTGTCAGCCAAGCTGCCCCGCTTGGTCACACCCAAAGGCATTTTCTTGGCGGCAGCCACTTGCTCTGCCGTCGCGACACCTTGTTGTTCCAGCAAGTCGAGCACAAGGTTACGACGCTCCAGAGCACGCTCCGGATAGCGACGGGGATTGTAGGCCGAGGGCCCTTTTACCATCCCGACCAATAACGCAACCTGATGCAACTTGAGCTCAGCGAGCGGCTGGCTAAAGAAGAACTGGCTGGCCAGGCCAAAACCATGGACTGCTCGCTGACCGTCTTGACCGACGAACACTTCGTTCAGATACGCTTCAAGAATCTCACGCTTGTCGTAATGCAACTCAAGCAACAACGCCATCATTGCCTCGGTCAACTTGCGACTCAGACTACGCTCGTTAGTCAGGTAGAAGTTTTTGACCAACTGCTGAGTCAAGGTACTGCCGCCCTGGCGCATTTGCCCGGATGACGTATTGACCCACATGGCTCGGATGATCGACTTCGGCGACACGCCAAAGTGATGGTAGAAGTCCCGATCCTCAACCGTTACCAGCGTTTCAAGCAGGAACGGCGGCACTTGATCAATATTGATCAAAATGCGGTCTTCGAGGTTTTTAGGGTAAAGGCCGCCTACCAGCAAAGGTTCAAGGCGGACGACGGGCAATTTTGAACCGTTGGTCGACGAAAGTTCTGCGACGTAATCGCCCGAGAACCGCACCCGTACAGGCTGTGCTTTTTCGGCACCCTCATAAAATTGAAAACCTCGGGTATTGAGGTCAACTGTGTTGCCATTGACTGCTGCAACGCCGGGGCCATTGACTACGCTTTCGCGACGATAGCCGAGCGCATCAAGCTCAGTAAGAAAGTCATTTTTGGCCAGCTTCTGGCCGACGAACAGCTCCAACGGGCGAGCGTACACCTTGGCAGGAATGGTCCAGCGCTTGCCGGAGAACTTTTCCTGAACAATGGCATCGAGGTACATGGCAAAACCTGCCAGTACAACCAGGCCTACCAGACTGAGCTTAAGAGCCCAGCCCAGCCAGCGCCGAGGACCACCGGAAGGACGTTTGGAACGGGTGCGAGAAGATCGGGTTCGAGTCATGGCGCGAGATTATACGCACTTTGTTCATGTTCATCATGCGCAGCCCGGCGGTTTGCAGTACCGCTATCAGCAGCCATAATGGCGACCATTATTTTTCTAAACCTTGAAGGATCAACCGTGAGCCAGAACTTGATTGCCGCCCTGAAAAACCCGGATCTGTACCCACATGAAGTCGATGGATTTCAGGTTATCGAGACGCACATTTCCTGGGTCATCCTCACCGGCTCATATGCCTACAAGATGAAAAAACCGGTTAACTTCGGATTTCTGAACTTTACCGATCTCAGTGCCCGCGAGCACTTCTGCAAAGAAGAGCTGCGCCTGAACCAGCGCTTGACCGAAGGCCTGTACCTTGACGTATTGCCCATCACTGGCACAGCCGAGGCGCCTATTCTGGGTGGTGAAGGAACAGCCATTGAATATGTACTGAAAATGCGTCAATTCCCGCAAAGCCAACTGCTAAGTACGTTGCAAGCCAACGGCGAATTAAATGCCGCTCATATTGATGAGATGGCCCAGCAGATTGCACGCTTCCACGCCCATGCCCCTCATGTTCCTCTGGAACATTACCAAGGCACTCCAGAAGCGGTAATGGATCCCGTAATCCAGAATTTCGAGCAAATTCGCCCGTTTCTTTCGGACAAAGCTGACCTGCAACAACTGGATGCACTCCAGGCTTGGGCACAGGCGAGCTTTGAGCGTCTGAAGCCGTTGCTAATGAAGCGTAAGGCCGAAGGTTTTATCCGCGAATGCCATGGCGATATTCACTTGGGCAACGCGACCCTGATTGATGGCAAGGTGGTTATTTTCGACTGCATTGAATTTAATGAGCCCTTCCGCTTCACCGACGTATATGCCGATGCAGCGTTTCTGGCCATGGACCTTGAGGATCGTGGTTTGAAATCCTTGGCCCGACGTTTCGTCAGCCAGTACCTGGAGCTGACCGAGGACTACGAAGGGCTGGAACTGCTGAACTTCTATAAAGCCTATCGCGCTCTGGTGCGCGCCAAGGTCAGCCTGTTCAGCATGCCTGCAGAAGCCAGCCCTGTTCAACGGGCCGCCACTCTTCGCCAATACAGCAACTATGCCAACCTGGCTGAAAGCTACAGCACCATCCCTTCACGCTTTCTAGCTATTACTCACGGGGTTTCGGCTGTGGGCAAAAGCTCCGTCTCAATGCGTCTCGTCGAGTCGTTGGGAGCGATACGTATACGTTCAGATGTAGTCCGCAAGAAGTTGTTTGGTAATCAACAGTCTGAAAATGCTGTAGGTGCAGGCATTTATAACGCTGAGGCTAGCGATGTTACCTACACCAAACTTCACGAACTGGCTGGAATCGTTCTCCGTGCAGGTTTCCCGGTTGTGCTGGACGCCACCTATCTCAAACGTGCGCAACGTGATGCCGCGGCCAAAGTAGCGGAAGCAACGGGTGTCCCTTGCCTGATTCTGGATTGCACCGCCCCCGATGCCGTCATCGAAGGCTGGCTGGCCCATCGCAGAGCCCTTGGCACTGACCCGTCCGATGCCACACTGGAAGTGGTCAAGGCTCAACAAGCTAGCCGGGAACCGCTTGGGGCTGATGAAATCTTGCACAGCAAGCGTGTTGAAACCCACAACAGCAAAAGTCTCGACACCCTGATTGCTGACATCCGTCAGCGCTTGCCAGGCCTGTAAGTGGACGGGGGCGCCGTTAAACACTGTGATTTAACGGCGCCCCCCACAGCGATACTATAATGCCAGTATCGACCACGCAGGAGCCTCCCCATGAGCCACCCTTCATTACTTGCGTCAGCCCTCTACACACTGCTGCATGAAGACAACATCAACGGGTTTAATCAACAGCGCCCTGATGGGCCCGTCGATATGCGCGGGGGGGATTTTCGAGGTCTGGATCTGCGTGAGCTCAATGCGAACGCCATTGATTTTACTGATGGCTACTTCCGCTCAGCTGATTTGCGCGGCCTGGACTTGCGCACAGCTTGCATCGAAGGCGCCAGCCTGGCTCACGCACAAATTTCGGGTGCGTACTTTCCCGTAGAACTGACAGCCGATGAAATATTGATGTCAGTTAATTTTGGAACACGGTTGCGCTACCGCACCCGGTAATACAAATACGACACTTCGCCGCTTAACCACATTCGGGAGTCAAGCGGGCAGGCATGATCGACGCAAGCGCTCTGCCTTCTGCATCCTCTGAGGTGCTTGCGGCCTCTTCTTTAGCTCAAAATTCATCTTATGGCACGGTTTGCTTGTTCCAAAAACGACTAATGAGCAGCGTTATTCCTACCTGCCGCTACACTTGAGTAAAAATCGTGTCGCCCCGTAAACGCTGAGCTCACGCCGTCGCAAGGAGAGCTGATGAACGATGAACTTCAGCATTTGAAGAATCTTGGTAAAACGTCAGCGCAATGGCTTCACGCTGTGGGCATTCATAGCGCATCGGACCTGAAGCGTCTGGGCGCCGTGGATGCTTACCGGGCAGTCAAAGCTAGAGGCTTCAGAGCCTCCAAGGTATTACTGTATGCCATAGAGGGTGCATTGCTGGATGTGCACTGGAACGATATTCCCGCCGAGCGAAAAGAAGCGCTTAATCGGCAAGTCGATCATTTGTCGACGTCGCGAAAAGGCTGAAACAACCGTTTACACGCTTTTGGATAAAGCTAAAAAACAGTTGTTGACATGGAAATGAGAATTGTTATGATTACGCCATCTGGTCGCGAGACCAGCCGATATTCTGAAAGGCCCTTGGTTCGGACTCTCAGAAAATCTCCTCATCAGGCTAATCACGGTTATTTGACCCGGCTCTTGCCGGGTCTTTTTTTGCCTGTGGAAAGCGCCCGCCAACCACTAAAGATTTTGTTTCAGCGCGCAATAATCAGCGGATGACCCAACTCAGGGTGCGGTTGCACCAGTACATCCAGACCGAAGACGGCTTTGAGCAAGTCGGGTTTCAACACTTCCTGTGGACAACCCAATGCACTGGGGCGCCCCGCTTCCAGCAGCAACAAGCGATCGCAGTAACGTGCAGCCAGGTTCAAGTCATGCAGAATGATCAGCACAGCCGCCCCGCGATCTGCGAATGCTCGAATGGCTTTTAACGTCGTATGTTGGTGCAAAGGATCCAGCATGGAGGTGGGCTCATCCAGCAACAACGTTTGACCATTTTGCCCAGGCCATAATTGCGCCAGCACGCGCGCCAAGTGAACCCGCTGACGTTCACCACCTGATAACGCCAAATAGCTGCGACCCGCTAAATGTCCAACATCCGCAGTCTCCAGCGCCTCATGGATTATTTGTGCATCGCGCACGCGCCCTGTCTGATGAGGCAGGCGTCCCATACCCACCACCTCCTCCACTCGAAACGCAAAATCCAGTGTCGACGTTTGCGGTAAAACGGCCAATCGCTGTGCACGCTCAAGGCCTTTCCATTGATTCAGAGGTTGCTCATCCAGCCACACCAGCCCCTCTGTGGGGGCAAGCTCCCCGCACAATGCGGCCAACAATGTACTTTTACCCGCGCCGTTGGGCCCAAGCACCCCAAGCACTTCACCCGCCCGCACCTCAAGACAGACATCAGCCAACACGATTTTTTCACCGCGTCGGATGTGCAAATTTTCTGTGCGCAGCATCAGTGGCGACCTCGCAGCAGTAAATAGAGGAAAAAGGGCGCACCAAGAAATGCGGTAACAATACCAATCGGCAATTCCGCCGGCGCTAAAGCAAGACGTGCAATCAGGTCTGCAAACAGCAGCAGGGTTGCCCCCGCCAATACAGACGCGGGCAGCAACACCCGATGATCTGGCCCTGCCAGCAGTCGTACCAGATGGGGCACTACCAGCCCGACAAAGCTGATCATTCCAGCCGCAGCTACTGCTGCGCCGACCCCTAGCGCCGTACACATCACCAGTTCGCGCTTGAGACCTTCCACGTTGATGCCAAGATGACTGGCTTCGGATTCGCCCAACAACAACGCATTCAGCGCCTTGGCGCGGCGTGGCAACCACAACGCAACACCCGCGGTGACAACCAGCAACGGCCATAACCGTGCATAGCTGGCACCATTAAGGCTTCCCAAGTTCCAGAATGTCAGCGTTCGCAACGTCGCATCATCAGCCAGATAGGTGAAAAAACCCACAATAGAACCTGCCAGCGCGGTCAGTGCGATCCCCGCCAGTAACATCACGCCTACATGGGTCTGGCCATTACGACGACCGACGCGATACACCAGTGCGGTGACCGCCAGCCCACCAACGAACGCACTAAACGACAATAGATAAGGACCTGAAAATTCAGGCAGCCCGCCCAAGGTAGCGCCTGCCACAATCGCGATCGCCGCGCCCAAAGAAGCACCACTGGACACGCCCACCAATGCCGGGTCTGCCAATGGGTTGCGAAATAGCCCCTGCATGGCCACCCCCGACAGCGCCAGCACGCCGCCAACCGCCAGTCCCAGCAAAGTGCGCGGCAAACGAATCTGCCCCAGTATTAATTCGGCCTGCTCCAGCCCTTGGCCATGAATGGGCACTCCCATCAAGCGTAATGCCGCACGCAAGGTATCAAATAAAGGCAGGCTCACCGGCCCCAAGGCCAGTGACAACCAAATACTCAGCACGCACAACGCGCCCAACCCAATAAACAATGAGCGAGGTTTAACCAATGTCCTCATGGGTTTGCCGGCGCCTTGGGATAAAACTCAGCGGTCAACTGCTTCAAACTGGCCGGTAGACGCGGGCCAAGACCACCTACTAGCAGTGTTGGATCAAGCTCATAAATGCGCCCATCCTTAGCAGCCTGGATCGACGCCAAAATAGGGTTTTCTTTCATCAATGCCTTTCGAGCGGGTTCGCCTGTCAGTGCACGATCGGCAAACACCAACACCTCAGGGTTCAACCCTACCAGCGCCTCAACGGAAAATGGCTTATAACCCGAATGCGTCGCCAGGTTCTGCCCACCCGCCTGGGTCAACAGCCAGTCCGCTGCAGTGTCCTTGCCCGCAATCATCGGCTTACCGCCCGCGTGGCCCAACAGCAACAGCACACCTGGCGCTTTTTGATTGGCCTGAGCCCGCTTGACTTGCTGCAGATGCACTTGCAGTTGCTGCTGGTAATCCGCGAACAATTGCGCGGCCTGCGCCTCATCGCCCAACAGTCGTCCTAAATGCATAAGTGTCGCTTCAAGACTTGCCAGGTCGGGCTGGGCCGAGAACATCTCGACAGCTACCCCGGCCCCACGAATCTGCTCCAACACAGGCGGCGGCCCCATTTCATCAGTGCCTATCAAGACATCGGGTTTCAAGCTCAAGATGCCTTCTGCCGAAAGCTGACGCTGATAACCCACACTGGGTAGAGACTTGAGTGATTCAGGATGCTGGCTGGTAGTATCGACCCCAACCAATTTAGACTCCGCGCCCAACTTACTGACCCACTCCGATAGCGCACCTCCGACACTGACCCAGCGTTGTGGTAACTCGCTGGCCAAACTCGCATGACTGATCACAAGGCCAGTACAAAGGGCAATCAGGTGGGTACTCAAGCGCATACAGAGATGTTCCTTGATAGAGAGGGCACAACGGGCAAGGTTAGTTTTATGCAGCCACACTGAACCTTGCAGAGCGAAACTACATTTGATAATTGTTTGCATTTGCACGTCAACCTATTAACCCGCTCCACTGTAAGCCACGGCTAAACCCAGATGAGACTGCAATGATTTTTTTATGCCCTTCAGAGGCACTGCTTGAAGGTACTGCCCGAGGCTTTGAACACAACGACATGCGCCTGCTGGCAGTGCGCCGCGAGGGCCAGGTGTATGTTTACAAAAATCGCTGCCCGCATCGCGGCGTTCCATTGGAGTGGCAACCGGATCAGTTTCTCGATGCCAGCGCCAGCTTGATCCAGTGCTCGACTCATGCGGCTTTGTTTTTGATTGAAACTGGCGAGTGCGTTGCCGGACCATGCGCTGGACAGTCTCTGTCAGCCCTTGAATGCCGCGAGGATACTAAAGGGATCTGGATCATACCCTCTGTGTCAGAGGAGGACGTCTAAGCGGCGATCCACAACGATTGCTTCCGGCGTCAAGCTGACTCCGTACGCCAATACCTCGACTCCAGAGGCGACTGCCTCTCGCAACGCGGCAGCGTATCCTGGGTCTATTTCTTCAGCCGGGCGCACGGCGTCGATCCCAGTCAGATTGACGCAATACAACTGCACCGCCCGCACACCCTGGCGAGCCAGACTGGCCAGCTCCCGCAAATGCTTGGCGCCGCGCTGCGTTACGGCATCCGGAAATGCGGCTATGCGCGTGCCATCAAATCCTAGCGTCACGCTTTTCACCTCGACATAGGCAAAACCTTGCGGATACTCCAGGCGAAAATCAATCCTGCTATTTTCTTGCCCATAGGCAACTTCACGCTTAAGCGCCGTAAACCCCCTAAGTTCGGTGATAACACCTGCTAGCAACGCCTCCTCAATCAAGCGATTGGCACGCCCGGTGTTGACGCAGGCGAGCCTTCCTTGCGGTGTTTCGCTGATTTCCCACGTGCCTGGGAGCTTACGCTTGGGATCATTAGAACGACTGAACCAGACTTGCCCGCCTTCGACCATGCAATTGAACATCGATCCCGTATTAGGGCAGTGAATGGTCATCAACTCGCCGCTAACTGTCTCAATATCCGCCAAAAAACGCTTATAACGTTTAATCAGGCGCCCCTCTTCCAAGCCCGGAGAAAAGTGCATCAGCCCCTCCAGCTTTTCAAGCCACGGGCGATCCGATCAACCGCCTCCTGAAGGCGATCCAGATTTTGCGTATAGGCAAAACGTACGTGATGCCCAGACTGATAACGACCAAAATCCAGCCCAGGTGTAATGGCTACGTGCTCTGTTTCAAGAAAATGCTGGCAAAAAGCGAAGGCATCGCCACCAAACGCGCTGATATCGGCATACAGATAAAACGCACCTTCGGGCTCGACGGCAATGCCAAAACCCAACTCGCGCAACGCTGGTAACAAAAAGTCACGACGACGACCGAATTCGGCTCGACGGGCTTCCAGAATGGTCAACGTCTGCGGCTCAAAGCAGGCCAGCGCCGCGTACTGCGCCATGCTTGGCGCGCTGATGTAGAGGTTTTGCGCAAGTTTTTCGAGGTCGGCAACCGCCTCGGGTGGCGCGACTAGCCAGCCCAACCTCCAGCCTGTCATACCGAAATACTTGGAGAAACTATTGAGTACAAACGCGCTGTCATCCACCTCAAGCACGCTTGCCGCATCGCAACCGTACGTCAGGCCGTGATAGATCTCATCCACCACCAAGTGCCCGTTACGTGCCTTGATAGCCGTCGACAACGAAGCAAGCTCATCTCGACTCAAAAGGGTGCCGGTAGGGTTGGCCGGTGATGCAACCAATGCCCCAACACTGTCCTGATCCCAATAACGCTCTACCAGATCAGCCGTGAGTTGATAACGCACATCCGGCCCTACAGGAACGAGCTGTGCCGCACCCTCCACAAGACGTAGGAAATGCCTGTTACACGGGTAGCCAGGATCAGCTAGTAGCCAATGTTTACCCGGATCGACCAATAAGCTGCTGGCTAAAAGTAGTGCACCGGAGCCACCCGGAGTGATCAGAATTCGCGAAGCGTCGATATTCAAACCATAACGCTGGTGATAAAACCCCGAAATGGCTTCACGCAGTTCCGGCAGGCCGCGAGCGGCTGTATAGCGCGTCTTGCCTGCCGCCAAAGCAGCCTGGCCGGCGGTAATGATGGGCTCAGCCGTGGTGAAGTCGGGCTCGCCTATTTCGAGGTGAATGACATCGTGCCCCGCCGCTTGCAACTCATTGGCGCGGGCCAACAACGCCATGACATGGAACGGTTCGATCGCGCGACTGCGCGCACTGTAAGACTGAGCCATGAGCCTGCCTTTGTGGGTAAGCAAAAGCCAGATTCTACCCAAGCACTGTCACAAGGGAGAATGAATTAGAGTCTTACACTGCACATGAGTAGAACCAAACGGTGCAAGCACGGGTCACAGCTCGACTAAAATTATTTATTCAGCCACTAATCTCAAGCATCACAGGCTCCAGACACAACCACTGGCGGCAGGCTAGACAACAGGGAGTAGCGCGGCCCGATTTGATCTGGTAAGTTCGCCCGCTTGCAGCCGCAGGGCCGGCAGGTGTCGGTGATGTTGCAATCCTGCGCAATGGATTAGAAGAATGAGAGGCGGTCCATTTCATGCCCACACAAGCTAAGCAACAGAATAGTCAACTCAGCGGCTTCGAACCGTACGTTGAAACGAAGGGTGAAGAGTACATGGGCGAGCGCATGCGCAAGCACTTCACCAAGATTCTGCAAAAGTGGAAACAGGACTTGATGCAGGAAGTTGACCGCACCGTTGATCATATGAAAGACGAAGCGGCGAACTTTCCTGACCCGGCCGACCGCGCTAGCCAGGAAGAGGAATTCAGCCTGGAACTGCGTGCCCGCGATCGCGAGCGCAAGCTGATCAAGAAAATCGACAAGACGCTGCAATTGATCGAAGACGAAGAATACGGCTGGTGTGAATCCTGCGGCGTCGAAATCGGCATTCGTCGACTTGAGGCCCGCCCTACTGCCGACATGTGCGTAGACTGCAAAACCTTGGCTGAAATCAAGGAAAAACAAGTCGGCAAGTAATCGCCGGTTTGACCAAATGGGGCGTGCGAACGCCCCATTTTTGTTTCTGAAATTAAGTCCTGCCGGTTGGTAGCTGTTGTACCGGCTGCGATAAGGACTGTAGGCCCTCTACACTACCGGGACTGCTGTCGCCCCCCATCGCAGCCTTCGGCAGCGGCTACAGGATCTTTGCCATGACGGCTTGTTCAACCCCCGCTTACACCGGGCGCTTTGCCCCAACCCCCAGTGGCCATTTGCACTTTGGCTCATTGGTGGCAGCCCTCGCCTCTTACCTTGATGCCCGATCAGTGGGTGGCCGCTGGCTGCTGCGAATGGAAGACCTCGACCCTCCGCGGGAAATGCCCGGCGCTCAAGCCGCCATCCTCGATGCACTGGAGCGGTACGGCTTCGAGTGGGATGGTGAACTGGTACGTCAAAGCGATCGCCATGACGCCTATGCCCATGTCCTCGACCGTTTGTTCAGCCAGGGGCTGGCTTATGCCTGCACTTGTTCGCGCAAACAACTCGAGGGCTATAACGGTATCTATCCCGGTTTTTGCCGAAATGCCGGCCACTCAATCGAGAACGCCGCCATCCGATTACGTGTGCCTGAACTGCAGTACGCGTTCAAGGACAGGGTTCAAGGGGAATTCCGCCAGCACCTGGGTCGCGAGGTGGGTGATTTCGTGATTCGTCGCCGTGACGGACTTTATGCCTACCAGTTGGCGGTGGTACTCGACGATGCCTGGCAGGGCGTGACTGATATCGTGCGCGGCGCCGACTTGCTGGACTCCACCCCACGCCAGCTCTACATGCAGGAGCTACTGGGGCTGTCACAGCCGCGTTACCTGCACGTGCCATTGATCGTGCAGCCGGATGGCCACAAGCTTGGAAAATCCTACCGCTCGCCGCCCCTGACGGCCGATCAAGCCACACCGTTACTGCTGCGTGCCTTGCGAACATTGGGCCAGAAGACTGACGCAGGTCTTGAGCACGCCAGCCCGCGCGAAATCCTGAACTGGGGCATCCAACACTGGAATGCTGACCTGATCCCGCGCACGCTCACGCTGGCCGAAGCGCAATTACGCTGACACCTGTTGCAGGTTGTCAGCCATCCGTTACCATCGCCGCACGTTTCGAGCATGCGGCCAGTAAAAGAGAGGGCAGGATGTATATCTATAGATTGGTCCTGTTGCTGGTTGTGGGGATCTACCTGTTTTCACCCGCCATCATGGATTGGTGGATCGATGCGACAGGCGCTTGGTACAGGCCTTATCTGCTTTGGCTGATTCTGATTGTTGTGACCTTTATTTTGCAGAGCCAAAAAGATGCCGATGAGCTTTAGCCTCACCCAGATGATTCTCATCAGCGCCGCCTACCTGACGGTTCTGTTTGGCGTAGCCTGGATCAGCGAGCGAGGGATGATCCCGCGATCAATCATTCGCCACCCGCTGACCTACACGTTGTCTTTGGGGGTGTACGCCAGCGCCTGGGCTTTTTACGGCACGGTGGGGCTGGCTTACGAATACGGCTACGGTTTCCTGTCCAGCTACCTGGGCGTCTCTGGGGCGTTTCTTCTGGCGCCCGTGCTCCTGTACCCCATTCTCAAAATTACCCGCACCTATCAACTTTCCTCACTCGCCGACCTTTTTGCCTTCCGCTTTCGCAGCACGTGGGCCGGGGCACTGACCACGATTTTCATGTTGATTGGCGTCCTGCCACTGCTGGCCCTGCAAATTCAAGCTGTCGCCGACTCCATCAGCATCCTGACCCGCGAGCCTGTGCAACACCGCGTGGCACTCAGCTTCTGCGCATTGATCTCACTGTTCACGATTTTCTTCGGCTCAAGGCACATCGCAACTCGGGAAAAGCATGAAGGACTGGTGTTTGCCATCGCCTTTGAGTCAGTCATCAAACTTATAGCAATCGGTGGCGTGGGCCTCTACGCACTGTATGGCGTCTTCGATGGCCCGCAACAGCTCGAAGTGTGGTTACTGCAAAACCAGACTGCCCTCGCAGCTCTGCATACCCCATTACAAGAAGGGCCGTGGCGTACCCTGCTGTTGGTGTTTTTTGCGTCAGCCATCGTGATGCCGCACATGTATCACATGACGTTCACTGAAAACCTCAACCCGCGCGGGCTTGTCAGCGCCAGCTGGGGCTTGCCGCTGTTCCTGCTGCTAATGAGCCTCGCCGTGCCACTGATTCTATGGGCTGGGCTCAAACTGGGCGCCACCACCAATCCCGAATACTTCACCTTGGGTGTGGGTATTGCCGCCAACAGCAAATCACTGGCATTACTCGCTTATGTCGGCGGGCTGTCAGCGTCCAGCGGGTTGATTATCGTCACCACCCTGGCACTGTCAGGCATGGCATTGAACCACCTGGTATTGCCGCTCTATCAGCCACCTGCCGAAGGTAATATCTACCGCTGGCTGAAATGGACCCGACGTGCGTTGATCGTGGCCATCATTATGGCCGGCTTCGGTTTTTACCTGCTGATGGGTGCAGAGCAGGACCTGGCCAACCTCGGCATTGTCGCGTTTGTCGCCACCTTGCAATTCCTGCCGGGCGTACTGTCGGTGCTGTACTGGCCAACGGCGAATCGCCGCGGCTTTATTGCCGGGTTGCTGGCCGGGATTCTGGTGTGGATGGCCAGTATGCTGTTCCCGCTGATCGGCAATTTTCAGGGCTTTTACATCCCGTGGCTGAACATGATCTACGTGCTGGACGATACCAGCTGGCACATGGCAGCCATCGCATCACTCGCTGCCAACGTACTGATGTTTACGCTGATTTCTCTGTTTACCAATGCCAGCCCCGAAGAAGCCAGCGCCGCCGAAGCCTGTGCAGTGGATAACGTTCGACGCCCGCAACGACGCGAATTACACGCAGCTTCGCCACAAGAGTTTGCCACCCAACTCGCCAAACCACTTGGGGCGAAAGCGGCGCAAAAAGAAGTCGAACAAGCCTTGCGAGACTTATTTTTGCCCTTCGACGAGCGTCGCCCTTATGCCTTGCGCCGCCTTCGCGACCGTATCGAAGCCAACCTTTCCGGCTTAATGGGCCCCAGCGTCGCTCAGGACATGGTCGAAACCTTCTTGCCCTACAAATCAAGCGGCGAAAGCTACGTCACTGAAGATATTCACTTCATCGAAAGCCGGCTCGAGGACTACCACTCTCGCCTGACCGGGCTGGCCGCAGAACTGGACGCCCTGCGCCGTTACCACCGTCAAACGCTGCAAGAGTTGCCGATGGGTGTCTGCTCGCTGGCCAAAGACCAGGAAATCCTGATGTGGAATAAAGCCATGGAGGAGCTGACCGGCATCCCCGCACAGCGGGTGGTGGGTTCGCGCATGAGCACTCTGGGCAACCCATGGCGTGAACTGCTGCAGGGGTTTATCGACTTGCCCGACGAGCACTTGCACAAGCAACATTTGGCTCTTGACGGTCAAACCCGCTGGCTGAACCTGCACAAGGCAGCCATTGACGAGCCGTTGGCACCGGGCAACAGCGGTTTGGTGTTACTGGTCGAAGACCTGACCGAGACTCAAATGCTCGAAGACAAACTGGTGCACTCCGAGCGACTGGCCAGCATCGGACGGCTGGCGGCGGGGGTGGCTCATGAAATCGGCAACCCTGTGACCGGCATCGCCTGCCTGGCGCAAAATCTGCGTGAAGAACGCGAAGATGACGAAGAACTGACTGAAATCAGCAGCCAGATACTTGAACAGACCAAGCGCATCTCGCGCATTGTGCAGTCCTTGATGAGCTTCGCCCACGCCGGCAGCCACCAGCACAATGACGAACCCGTCTGTCTGGCTGAAGTGGCACAGGATGCGATTGGTTTGCTGGCGTTGAACCGGCGTAATTTTGAAGTGCAGTTCTACAACCTGTGCGACCCCGACCATTGGGTCGAGGGCGACCCTCAGCGATTAGCGCAAGTGTTGATCAACCTGCTGTCGAACGCCCGGGATGCATCCCCTGCCGGCAGTGCTGTCCGGGTCAAAAGTGAAGCCGGTGAGCACACCATTGATCTGATCGTAGAAGACGAAGGCACGGGCATTCCGAAGAACATCATGGACCGATTATTCGAGCCGTTTTTCACCACCAAGGACCCCGGCGAAGGCACCGGTCTGGGCCTTGCACTGGTCTATTCCATCGTTGAAGAGCATTATGGACAAATCACCATCGACAGCCCGGCTGACATTCAAAGCCAACGCGGAACCCGTATTCGGGTCACCCTGCCGCGTCATGTCGAAGCGACGTCCGCTGTGAACTGAGACCGTCGAGAGAACTGAATCAATGCCGCATATTTTGATCGTCGAAGATGAAACCATCATACGCTCCGCACTGCGCCGCTTGCTGGAGCGCAACCAGTACCAGGTCAGCGAAGCGGGCTCGGTACAGGAAGCGCAAGAGCGTTTCAGCATTCCCTCGTTCGACTTGATTGTCAGCGACCTGCGGCTGCCCGGTGCCCCCGGAACTGAGCTGATCAAGCTTGGCCAAGGCAAGCCAGTGTTGATCATGACCAGCTATGCCAGTCTGCGTTCTGCCGTGGACTCCATGAAAATGGGAGCGGTGGACTACATCGCCAAACCGTTCGACCACGACGAAATGCTGCAAGCCGTGGCGCGTATCCTGCGTGATCGCCAAAGCACTCAAAGCACACCTGTCGAGCGCCCGGCCAAGGCCGGTAATGCGGACAAAAATACGGTCGATAACAGCAACGGCGAGATCGGCATCATCGGCTCTTGCCCGCCCATGCTGGACATGTACAGCAAGATACGCAAAGTCGCACCTACCGACTCCAATGTCCTGATTCAAGGCGAATCGGGAACGGGTAAAGAGTTGGTAGCCCGTGCTTTGCACAACCTGTCGCGACGCGCCAAAGCACCGATGATTTCGGTCAACTGCGCGGCCATCCCTGAGTCCTTGATCGAATCAGAATTGTTCGGCCACGAGAAAGGCGCCTTTACCGGCGCCAGCGCGGGACGTGCAGGCCTCGTTGAAGCGGCCGATGGCGGAACATTGTTCCTCGATGAAATTGGCGAATTGCCCCTTGAAGCACAGGCGCGTTTGCTGCGGGTGCTGCAAGAAGGTGAAATTCGTCGGGTAGGTTCGGTGCAATCACAAAAAGTGGATGTGCGCCTGATCGCTGCAACTCACCGCGACCTCAAGAGCTTGGCAAAGGTGGGTCAGTTCCGCGAAGACTTGTACTACCGATTGCACGTCATCGCCCTCAAGCTTCCCCCCTTGCGCGAACGTGGTTCAGACGTTAATGAAATTGCCCACGCTTTTCTGGCACGCCAAAGCGCGCGCGTTGGCCGTACCGACCTGAAATTTGCCCCGGATGCCGAACGTGCCATTAGCCAGTACTCATGGCCAGGTAACGTTCGAGAACTCGAGAACGCCGTAGAGCGTGCCGTTATTTTGTGCGAAAACCCGGAAATCTCTGCCGATTTGCTAGGTATCGACATTGAGCTGGGCGACCTGCGTGACGATGACTTCATTGGTTTGGGCCCGCAGCACAGCATCAGCAGCGGTAACACCAGCCATGACCCAGCCGAAGACCTCTCTCTTGAAGACTACTTCCAGCACTTTGTGCTTGAGCACCAGGACCACATGACCGAGACCGAGCTGGCACGCAAACTGGGTGTCAGCCGTAAATGCCTGTGGGAGCGCCGTCAGCGCCTGGGTATTCCGCGTAGAAAAACCGGGGTGACCACCGAAGGGTAACGCTCCAGGTAACACACAGAAATGTGAAAAAACTGTTACCGCACCTTAAAGACGTAACAAAAGCCGGGGCTTACGGTAACGAAGCTCCGGTTTTTTTTGGCCCAGAAAAAGGCTAAATCCCCGCAAAGCCCTTATTTTGCTGGCCCACGCAAAAGTTGGCACGCACCCTGCTATATGTATCCGTACAAGAACAATAAGAATCACAGCAGCACACAATAAAAATAAGACGTATCGGCTCACGCATAACAAGAACAACACGGCGGAGGCGCAGCTAACTGATTGTTTTGGAGAGGCGTTGTTATTGGGGCTAGCCCCACAACCCGGCAGAGAAGAACAAAAACTGCACTTAAAGCAGAACCTGAACTGGTTGGATCATTGATCACAGCAACACAGCGACCAAAGCAATCCGTTTGCTCTTATCTCCCGATTGGGAGGGTTACACAGGCAAAACCTTTGTAACCAGGGCACTTAACAAAAACAAAAAGCCCGCAATCAATAATAAAAATAGAGCACGCAATAATTTCTAGGGGAGCTTCGGCTCCCCTTGTGCTTGCTGAGATTTAGAAAAATCTTCCACCTGTCTAGTTCGCACCTCTTGCAGCTGTTTCTACTGGCCGCTTGCAGCTTCGGTCACAAGACCGCCTCAGCTTCCTACACCATCCCCTGACTAAATGCTAGAATCCCCGCCCATCATGCGGTCATTCTTCGTTTTGGCCGAACATTCCTTCAAACAGTGCATCCCATGCTGAAGAAGCTGTTCCAGTCACTCCGTACTCCCAAGCGTCGCACGCAACAACTGCGCAGCACCCCTGAAGTGCTCAATAGCAGCCAGCATTCGCTGCAACGCGCCCAGTTCAGCCGGTACGCGGTCAATATTGTTGAACGCCTGCAGAACGCTGGTTATCAGGCCTATCTGGTCGGCGGCTGCGTACGCGACATGCTGCTCAATATCACGCCTAAAGACTTCGACGTCGCCACCAGTGCAACGCCTGAGCAAGTGCGTGCCGAGTTTCGAAACGCGCGCATCATTGGCCGCCGCTTCAAACTGGTCCATATCCACTTTGGTCGCGAAATCATTGAAGTCGCGACATTCCGCGCCAATCATCCGCAAAACGACGAAGAGGAAGACAGCAATCAATCCTCGCGTAACGAAAGCGGACGCATTTTGCGCGACAACGTTTACGGCACCCTTGAAGAAGACGCCCAGCGTCGTGACTTCACGATCAATGCCCTGTACTACGACCCGGTCAGTGAGCGCATTCTCGATTACGCCAACGGCGTACACGACATTCGCAACCACTTGCTACGTCTGATTGGCGATCCTCAACAGCGCTACCAGGAAGACCCGGTTCGTATGCTGCGAGCCGTGCGCTTTGCCGCCAAGCTCAATTTCGGCATCGAAAAGCACACAGCTGCGCCGATTCGCGAACTGGCACCTATGCTGCGAGAGATCCCTTCTGCACGTTTGTTCGAAGAAGTCCTCAAGCTGTTCCTCTCAGGTAACGCTTCTGACACCTTTGAAATGCTGGTCGACCTTGAGTTGTTCGATCCATTGTTCCCGGCGAGTGCCGAAGCCCTGGAAAACAACCCGACGTACACCCACACCTTGATCAGTGAAGCCTTGCGTAACACTGACCTGCGGATCAAACAGGGCAAGCCTGTTACCCCGGCATTTTTGTTTGCCGCACTGCTGTGGCCTGCCCTGCCGGCTCGGGTTTTACGCTTGCAAGACCAAGGCATGCCGCCTATTCCGGCCATGCAAGAAGCCGCTCACGAGCTGATCAGCGAACAATGCCAGCGCATCGCCATTCCAAAACGCTTCACGATGCCCATCCGCGAGATCTGGGACATGCAGGAGCGGTTGCCACGGCGCAGCGGTAAACGTGCCGATATGCTCCTCGACAATCCGCGTTTCCGCGCCGGTTATGATTTTCTGCTGCTGCGCGAGAGCGCAGGCGAGCAGACTAACGGCCTGGGTGAGTGGTGGACTGACTACCAGGATGCGAACGAAAGCGGACGCCGCGAAATGATTCGCGACCTGAGCAATGCCAAAGACGAAGGGGGCGGTCCTGCACCCCGAAAACGCCGCCGTACCGGGGCTAACAAGCGTAAACGCAGCGCAGCAGACGAGTAAACGATGGAACGTACGTACATTGGAATGGGCAGCAATCTGGCTGACCCGGCTGAGCAATTACGCAGCGCTGTCGAAGCGCTGGCACAATTGCCGGACTCCCGCCTTGTGGATGTATCTGCGTTCTATCAGAGTGATTCACTGCTGGCGGGCCAACCCCGCTATACCAACGCCGTAGCGGCTCTAGATACGGTAATGACTCCCTTGCAACTGCTGGATGCCCTGCAAGCCATCGAACTGGGCCAGGGCCGCGAACGACATGAGCGCTGGGGGCCTCGCACACTGGATCTCGATATCCTGCTGTTCGGTGATCGACTGATCGACGAACCGCGCCTCAAGGTTCCGCACTACCATATGCAGGCACGGGCTTTCGTCCTCTATCCGCTGGCTGAAGTAGCCCCCGCGTCGCTGATTCTGGCCGATGGTCGCCCCCTTTCTCAGCTATTGAGCGAATGCCCATTTGTCGGGCTGGAACGTCTGCCCCCCCACGCTGAATCGAATCAATCACGCCGGTAACACTGACCCGGTAACACCTGTAATTGACTTCCAGTGTGCTCGTCACGACTATAGGCATCCCGCTGCCGTCCAATGGACGGCGCAATGTGAAAAGCAGGCGTTACAAACACCCCTTAGAAGTGGTGCTCCTGCTTATACGATGAATCACACGCGTTACTCGCAGTGATTGTCACACTGCCTGACGAGGATCCTTTTTCATGCCGGCTATCACCCTCACCACCCTGCAAAGCCTTAAGCAAAAAGGTGAAAAAATCACCATGCTGACGTGCTATGACGCCACCTTTTCGCACGCTTGCAATCAAGCCGGTGTGGAAGTGCTACTGGTAGGCGACTCCTTGGGCATGGTTCTGCAAGGGCATGACAGCACACTGCCAGTTACCACCGCCGAAATGGCGTACCACGTGGCCTGCGTCAAACGCGGCAACCAGGACGCAATGATTCTTGCGGACCTGCCATTTATGGCTAATGCCACGCTGGAGCAAACCCTGAACAACAGCGCACAGCTGATGCAAGCCGGGGCCCACATGGTCAAGGTAGAGGGCGCGGTCTGGCTTTCAGATTCCATTCGCTTACTGACCGAGCGCGGTATCCCTGTCTGCGCGCATATGGGTCTGACTCCGCAAACCGTCAATGTACTGGGCGGTTATAAAGTGCAAGGCCGTAACGAAGCCCAGGCTCGCCAAATGCGGGCCGATGCCATTGCATTGGAGCAGGCAGGCGCGGCCATGCTGCTGCTTGAATGCGTGCCGAGCGAGCTTGCCAAAGAAATCACTCATGCGGTCAAGATCCCGGTAATCGGGATTGGCGCCGGCAGCGACACCGACGGTCAGGTTCTGGTGCTGCATGACATGCTCGGTTTGTCCCTTACAGGGCGCGTACCCAAGTTCGTGAAAAACTTCATGGCGGGTCAACCCGATATTCAATCAGCACTCAGCGCTTATGTGACTGAAGTCAAAGCTGTCACTTTCCCTGGCACTGAACACGGATTCTCTGCATGAACACTGTTAAAACCGTTCGCGAATTGCGCGCGGCTGTCGCTCGCGCACGCCGCGAAGGCAAGCAAATCGCCCTTGTCCCCACCATGGGCAACCTGCACAGCGGCCATGCGGCCCTGGTTACCACGGCCGCGCAACAGGCTGACTTCGTGGTAGCGAGCATATTTGTAAACCCGCTGCAATTTGGCGCTAACGAAGACCTGGACACCTATCCACGCACGTTGGCCGCTGACCAGGAAAAACTTCTGCAAGCGGGCTGCCATTTGCTGTTTGCACCCACCGTTGAGGAAATGTACCCGAACGGCATGACTGGACTGACCCGCGTGACTGCCGCCCAACTGAGCAATGAGCTGTGCGGCAGCCGACGCCCAGGGCATTTCGATGGTGTGACTACGGTCGTCAGCAAGCTGTTCAATATGGTTCAGCCCGATCTGGCCATCTTCGGGCAAAAGGACTACCAGCAACTGGCCGTTATTCGCGCCATGGTCCAAGAGCTGAATATGCCCGTTCAGATCATCAGCGAACCCACGGTACGCGCCGAGGACGGTCTGGCCCTGTCGTCTCGCAATGGCTATTTGAGCGAAGAGCAACGCGCTCTCGCGCCTGCGTTGTATCAACACTTGAAGGCAATGAGCCAAGCCATTACCGCAGGCGAACGTAACTATGGCGCGCTGATCAACCAGCATGTGGAGCAGATTCAAGCGCTCGGCTTTCGCCCTGACTACCTGGAAGTCCGCCACGCTCTGACCTTGCTTCCTGCACAAGCCTCGGATCGCGACTTGGTGATTCTGGTGGCTGCGTTCCTGGGCAACACTCGCTTGATCGATAACGTCCATTTGAATCTCGACAGCGGGCTGTAACAGCCAATGTGAGTCCGAGGCCCACTTAATAGCCTTCATCATGAAACACTGAAACGTTTCACCTTGAGTGACACTGCGGTGACAAAAGTTACCGCCAGGTGTCAGACAAAACCGAGACATAAGGTGGCACTAGGTTTACTGTTGTGGCCCGGCTTGTGATCAAGCGTAGAAACAGACTGACCGAACACCTCACCCATGCGTGAAGGTTTCGGGAGTTTCAGTGTCCAAAGGCAGTTCAAGCAAAAAGGATATTCGCAGCGATGGCGTACTACCGCACTCCTCATGACGTTACCGCTCTGCCCGCCTGGCAAGCGTTAAAACTCCACCGTGCCGACATGCAGAATTTCAGCATGCGCGATGCGTTCAACAATAATCCGAAGCGTTTTGAAGACTTCACGCTGAGCAGCTGCGGGTTGTTTCTGGATTACTCGAAAAACCTGATCACTGATGAAACCCGCGACTTGCTGGTTGATCTGGCTAACGAGGTTGATCTTAAAGGGGCAATCAAATCGCTGTTTGAAGGCGAAATCGTTAACGCCTCCGAAGGTCGCCCGGCCTTGCACACCGCACTGCGCCGCCCTGTAGCCGACAAACTGTCGGTGAACGGCGTCAACATCATGCCCCAAGTGCACAAAGTCTTGAACCAAATGACCGAACTGGTCGGGCGGATTCACGATGGCCTGTGGCGCGGCTACACCGAAAAACCCATCACTGACATCGTCAACATCGGCATTGGCGGCTCATTCCTGGGCCCTGAACTGGTGTCTGAAGCCCTGCTGTCCTACGCGCAAAAAGGCGTGCGCTGCCACTATCTCGCGAACATCGACGGCAGTGAGTTTCATGAACTGACCGCAAAACTGCGCGCTGAAACAACACTGTTTATCGTTTCGTCGAAGTCATTCAACACCCTCGAAACATTGAAAAACGCACAGGCTGCCCGCGCTTGGTATCTGGCGCAAGGTGGTTCGGAAGCTGAGCTGCATCGCCACTTTATCGCCGTATCGAGCAACAACGCGGCTGCGGTAGCCTTTGGTATCCGTGAAGAAAATATCTTCCCGATGTGGGACTGGGTAGGCGGTCGCTATTCGCTGTGGTCGGCGATTGGTTTGCCGATCGCACTGGCCATCGGCATGTCCAACTTCAAGGAGCTGCTGTCCGGCGCCTACAGCATGGACCAGCACTTCCAGAACGCCCCGTTCGAGCAAAACATGCCGGTGTTGATGGCCTTGCTCGGTGTTTGGTATGGCAACTTCTGGGGTGCGCAAAGCCACGCCATCCTGCCGTACGATCACTACCTGCGTAACATCACCAAGCACCTGCAGCAGCTGGACATGGAGTCCAACGGCAAGAGCGTACGTCAGGACGGTACCCCGGTGTCGACTGACACAGGCCCGGTGATCTGGGGCGGCGTGGGCTGCAATGGGCAGCATGCGTATCACCAGTTACTGCATCAAGGCACACAGCTGATTCCGGCCGACTTCATCGTGCCGATCGTCAGTTTCAACCCGGTGTCCGACCATCATCAATGGCTGTATGCCAACTGCCTTTCACAAAGCCAGGCACTGATGCTGGGTAAAACCCGCGAAGAAGCCGAGGCCGAGTTGCGCGATAAGGGCATGCTCGAAGAAGACATTCAAAAACTCGCACCGCACAAAGTGATCCCGGGCAATCGTCCGAGCAACACGCTTGTGGTTGAACGTATCAGCCCACGTCGCCTGGGTGCACTGGTGGCCCTGTACGAGCACAAAGTTTTCGTTCAGAGCGTGATCTGGGGCATAAACGCCTTCGATCAGTGGGGCGTGGAACTGGGCAAGGAACTCGGCAAAGGCGTCTACAACCGCCTCACCGGCAGCCTGGAAGAACCTGCCGACGACGCATCGACCCAAGGTCTTATCAACTACTTCCGCGGTCGTCATCGCGGTTGATTGATAGCCAGCCAGCCTCGGCATCCGGGACTGGCTGGCACAACCGAGGCTCCATGGAACTCATTCGCCGCCCCATCGAACGCCAAATCATGAGCCTGACCGGCCTTTCGCTCGGCCAGCTCGACCTTGAAAACCCCAAAGGCGATCCCGGTCTGTTTGGCCCGGACTCTATCAGTTGGCAAGTGCACGGTGACTTCACCAGCATGCTGATAGGCGGCATCAGCGCGTTGATGCTGCAAGCCTTGCACCCACTGGCGTTGGCCGGGGTATGGGACCACTCCAATTTTCGTCAGGACATGCTGGGACGACTGCGTCGTACAGGACAGTTTATTTCAGGCACAACGTTTGGCTCCACCCGGGATGCCGACTGGCTGATTGAAAAAGTACGTACCATTCACTTGCAGGTTACCGGTACGGGTCTTGATGGCAGACCGTATGCCGCCAGCGATCCGCACTTACTGACATGGGTGCATGTGGCCGAAGTCAGCAACTTCCTGGCCGCTCATCTGCGGTATCGCAATCCGCATTTATCCATCGCCGATCAAGATCGTTATTACGACGAAATAGCATTGGTCGCTGAGCGCTTGGGCGCCACTGACGTGCCACGCACACGCCAGCAAATAGCGGAATACCTCAACGATATCCGCCCTCAACTGCTGTGCGATGAACGCAGCAATGAGGTTATTCGCCTGTTGCTGAATGCACCCTCACCCAGCCTTTTGGCCAAACCGTTTGGGGCACTGATGATGCAAGCCGGGATTGATCTACTGCCAGACTGGGCCAGTCATCAATTAGGGCTTTATCAGCGCCCGCTCACTCGCACGCTGGTAAGGGCCGGTGTTAAAAGCACCGCGCCGGTACTGCGCTGGGCCGTACGTAATGGTTCGGTGCAGCGTGCACGGCGGCGGATGGGACTTGACTAAAACCCGAGCGCCATCAATTTATGCCACCATGCGTGCCTGATTCCGAGTACTACACACCAATAAAAATGAGGATTCGCGCGATGCAAGACGTCGTAATAGTTGCCGCCACCCGCACCGCCGTCGGCAGCTTTCAAGGTTCGCTAGCCCATGTTTCTGCTGTTGAGCTGGGGGCAGCCGTCATTCGTCAGCTACTGGAACAAACCGGCCTGGATGGCGCTCAGGTCGATGAAGTGATCATGGGCCAAGTGCTCACCGCGGGTGCCGGGCAAAACCCTGCGCGTCAGGCGGCAATCAAGGCTGGCCTGCCTTTCGCTGTTCCGGCAATGACCCTGAACAAAGTCTGCGGCTCTGGCTTGAAAGCCTTGCACCTCGCTGTGCAGGCCATACGTTGTGGCGATGCCGACGTCATCATTGCTGGCGGCCAGGAAAACATGAGCCTGTCCAACTACATCGTCCCCGGTGCCCGCACGGGCCTGCGCATGGGCCACAGCCAAATCGTCGACACAATGATCAGCGATGGACTGTGGGATGCATTCAATGACTATCACATGGGAATCACCGCGGAAAACCTTGTGGATAAGTTCGGCATCAGCCGCCAGGAGCAGGATGAATTTGCTGCTCAGTCCCAACAAAAAGCCATTGCGGCCATCGAAACCGGCCGTTTTGTCGATGAAATTACGCCGATCGTGATCCCGCAACGTAAAGGCGAACCCGTTTCGTTCGATACCGATGAGCAGCCACGCGCAGGTACAATGGCTGAATCGCTGGCCAAGCTAAAACCGGCGTTCAAAAAGGACGGCTCTGTCACCGCTGGCAACGCCTCCTCGCTCAACGATGGTGCGGCTGCCGTGCTGTTGATGAGTGCGAGCAAAGCCAAGGCCCTGGGCTTACCGGTGCTGGCCAAAGTCGCTGCTTACGCCAACGCTGGAGTCAACCCGGCCATCATGGGCATCGGTCCTGTAGACGCCACCCGGCGGTGTCTGGCCAAGGCGGGCTGGAGTCTTGAACAGCTTGACCTGATCGAAGCCAACGAAGCGTTCGCCGCTCAAGCCCTGTCGGTAGGCAAAGAGCTGAATTGGGACGCGAATAAGGTCAACGTCAACGGCGGGGCCATTGCGATTGGTCACCCGATTGGTGCGTCAGGGTGTCGTATTCTGGTCACCCTGCTCCATGAAATGATCAAGCGCGATGCCAAAAAGGGTCTGGCAACCTTGTGCATCGGCGGCGGCCAAGGTGTAGCCATGGCCATTGAGCGCGATTAAACAAGCACTCTGTAGTCGCTGCCGCAGCCTGCGACAGCGACTACAAAAGCCCGTTTAGACTCTGTTCTGTTAAACTGCCGCGCCTTATCTATTCCCAAGGCGCATCGCATGTCTTCCTTGAATCAGGCGCTGCGCGCCGCCCTCGATAATCGTCACGATCTGCTGGCAGAACTGCATGCCCAAGGCACCGACTGCTATCGCCTGTTCCACGGCAGTCAGGAAGGCGCCGGGGGCCTGACCATCGACCGATACGGCCCACAACTGCTGGTGCAAAGCTTTCATCAACGTTTGGAACGCGATGACTTGCTGCAGTTGCATGACGCGATCAATCGTCATCTGGGGCTCGATTTGTTGCTGGTGTACAACGATCGCTCCCAAGGCAACTCGCGCATTGACCGTGACGACACAGTCTATCGCGCCGATGAAGCGGCGCTTCAAGACATGGTGGGGCATGAATGGGGCCTTAACTATCGCGTCCGCGGCCGCCATGCAGGCCAAGACCCTTTGCTGTTCCTTGACCTGCGCAACGCACGCGGCTGGGTCAAACAACACAGCGCTGGCAAAAGCGTACTGAACCTGTTCGCCTATACCTGCGGGGTGGGCCTGAGCGCCGCGGCCGGAGGTGCCAGTGAAGTGTGCAACCTCGACTTCGCCGAGGGCAATCTTGCCGTGGGCCGTGAAAACGGCCTATTGAATCCTGAGTTGAAAAAAATGAAGTTCGTGCAGTCCGATTACTTTGCTGCCATCCGCCAACTGGCAGGATTGCCCATCGTTCAGCGCCGCCACAAACTCCCCGCCTATCCCCGCCTTGAACAACGCGAATATGATCTTGTGTTGCTCGACCCACCCGCGTGGGCAAAGAGCGCTTTCGGCACCGTTGATCTATTACGCGACTATCAAAGCCTGCTCAAACCCGCGGTGCTGACCACTGCCGCAGATGGCGTACTTATCTGCTGCAACAATCTGGCTAAAGTCAGCATGGACGATTGGCGTGAACAAGTACTGCGCTGCGCCGAAAAAGCCGGTCGCCCGGTGCGTGATTGGCAGGTGCTCAGCCCTGCGGCAGATTTTCCGTCGATGGATCATCAGCCACCCTTGAAAACGCTGATTCTACAGTTCTAGATCTTACTCACGATCTGGACAAATCCTGCAGATCACATGGCATCCGTCTCGGAACCAGAAACGCGTGCCATACTCAAAGGCACTCTGACTGAAATAGACGACACCCCACATGCTCAAAGGATTGATCCGCGCCGTTATTGTTTTGCTATCGGCGACTGCCATTTATAGCCTGCTGGGCTTTTTAATATTGCCCGGCATTGGCCTGCGCATCATCAACCAGCAGTTGGCCAACTACGCCACAGTCCCCGCTAAACTCGATCGGCTCGAGTTCAACCCGTTTACGCTGGAGTTGACCTTGTGGGGATTTCGCGTCGGCGAGCCGGGTAAGGAGCAGGTGGCATTTGAGCGGTTTTACGCCAACCTGCAAACAGACAGCCTGTGGACAAAAGCTTTGCATCTGGCGGATGTACAGCTGGACAAACCCAAGACTGAGGTGCTGTTTAACAAAGACGGTACGCTGAACCTGACCCAACTGTTCAAGTTGCCGGCCAGTGAGCCGACACCCGCCAACCCCGACAGCAAACCTTTCCCGCTGCGCATTGACGCCATCAAACTGGCTGATGGCTACCTCCATTTCACCGATATGCGTCCCAGCGAGCCCATCGAATTTCTCTACGATTCGATGGATCTTGAGCTGAAAAATCTGAGCACCTTGCCCGAAGACAATGCCGACATGACGCTGGTGGCTAACGGCCCCGAAGGCGGTCGCATCGATTGGAGTGGCACGCTGAGCGTGGTGCCGATTGCCTCAAAGGGCACACTCAAGGTGACTGACGGCAAGATGAAAGCCTGGTGGCCTTATGTGCGTGATGAGCTGCCTCTGGTGCTCGAAGATGGCGTCCTGAATTTCAGCACGGATTACACGCTGAACCTGGCTAAAGACACGCAAATGGTGCTCAGCAACGCTACCGCCAGTATTGCGCCCTTCAACATCAATGCTCCAGACGGACGTCCATTGGCAAGACTCGAACGGCTGGATGTCAGCGATACCACCCTGGACCTGGCCAAGCAACACGTCGTGGTTGGCAAGATCAACAGCAAGAATCTGGAAACTTGGGTCACTCGGGAAAAAGATGGCCAGCTCGACTGGCAGAAACTGTTTGCCAGTCATCCATCCAAGGCTTCCAGGGCTTCACACAAAGGGGTTGACCCAGTCACCGTCGAGCCCCCTAAACCTGCTCCTGTGGCCCCGAGCAAGCCATGGCAAGTACTGCTTAAAGACGTGCAACTACGCGACTATCGCGTTCATCTCGCCGATAAAGAACCCAAAACACCTGTGGCCCTGGATATGGGTCCGATCAATGTCGACGTCCATAATTTCGACAGCCTTAACCAGTCACCTTTCACCGTCAAACTCGATGCAGGCATAGGCAAGCAGGGAAAACTGACCGCCAGCGGTGACGTGGATCTCAACCCGGTGAGCGCCAAACTCAAGGTCACCACCCAAGATATCGACCTGCGCGTTGCGCAAGCTTACATCGACCCGTTCATTCGACTTGAATTGCGAAGCGGTATGCTCGACAGCGATCTGACGGTCGACCTCAAAAGCATCGACCCCTTGGCCTTTACCGTCGACGGACGCGTGCAGATCGCCCAGCTGCACACGCTCGACACCCTCAAGAATCGTGACTTCCTGAAATGGCAGCGCCTGGATCTGGAGGGTCTGAAGTACAAGCATGAGGACAGCCTGGCGATTGCCAACGTCAAATTTGCGCAGCCCTACGTGCGCTTTATGATCAACGACGACCGCACCACTAATATCGACGACCTGCTTATCCCGCAACCGGCTAATAGCGGCGCTAAAACAACCGCCAAACCGGCCACCACCAAGAACAAGCCGCTGGGCATCCATATTGGCGGCATTGCGATCAATGATGGCTCTGCCAATTTCGCAGACTTCAGCCTCACGCCTAACTTTGCAACGGCCATCCAACAGCTCAACGGCCAAATTGGCACCATTGATAGTCGCCAAGCTAAACCTGCCAGTGTGAATGTCGCCGGTAAGGTTGACCGATATGCGCCGGTAACTATCAAAGGTAGCGTCAACCCCTTTGATCCAATGGCGAGTCTCGACATTGCCACCAGTTTCAAACGGGTCGAGCTGACGACGCTGACACCCTACTCGGGTAAATTCGCCGGTTACCGCATTCGCAAAGGCCGCCTGAACCTTGACGTGCATTATCTGATCACCAAAGGGCAGCTCAAGGCTCAAAACAAGCTGGTCGTGGAGCAACTGCAATTGGGTGAAAAAGTCGACAGCCCGGATGCGGTCGACCTGCCGATCAAGTTGGCGATTGCCCTGCTCAAAGACACCGATGGAACGATCTCAATTGATTTGCCGCTCACAGGCGACCTCAACAACCCGCAATTCAGTGTGATGCCCATCGTCTGGCAAACTCTGCGCAATCTGGTGCTGCGCGCCGTACAAGCACCTTTCAAGTTTATTGGCGGACTGATCAATGGCGGTGGCTCAGAAGATTTGGGCACGGTGTCCTTTGCCCCCGGGTCGAGCGAGTTGAAACCTGATGCACAAAAAGCGCTCGACACGCTCGCCGAAGCGTTGAAGAAACGCCCGGCCTTGCGCCTGGAGATTGAAGGCACCGCGGCGCAAACCAGCGATGGGCCACTGATCGCCAAGGATCGCCTTGAGCGCGAATATCAGTACACCTACTACAAAATCCTCCAGCGTCGAGGCGAGAAAGTACCCGCTCAAGCATCGCTGCTTAACGTACCAGACGATGAAAAAGCCCCTTTGCTTGAAGGTATTTACCGTGCCCGCATGAAGCAACAACCGCCTGCTGAATGGGCAGATCTGAGCCGTGAAGAGCGTGCCGCTAAAATGCGCGATGCACTGATCGATTTCTGGAGCAAAAGCGAAGTATTGCTACGTCAACTGGGTCAAGACCGAGCCAGCAGCATCAAAGACTATCTGGTGGATAAAGGCGGGCTGGCAGATGACCGCGTCTACTTTATCGATGCCACGCTGGGTGAAGCCGAGAGCGATGGTCGAGTGATTACTCCCCTGCATCTGGACAGTGAGTAGGGGCTCATCGTCCCAGGCTGTGGATCAGGGGCGCCCTCTCATGCTCAACACGCAGCGTTAGTCGGCCAAAGCTACGGTTTATGGGGCCGCACATAGAACAGCCCCCGACGCAGAGCGTCGGGGGCTGTAATGACCACATCCGTGTGGCCGTCGCATGAACCTGATTTGAAAGCCCGCAGGTTGAATCACCTGCTGCGGCTTACTCTGGCTCTACGAGTCAGAACACTTACTCAGCTTTCAGGCCATCAGCCGAAACGGCTTTAACGCCCTTGATTTTCTTGGTGATGTCGACCGCAATCTTTTTCTGTGCGTCAGTGATAGCAACAGTGGACGACAGAGACACAACACCTTTGTTGGTTTCGACTTTGATGTCGCTACCTGGAATGCCTTTTTCGGTCAGCAGATCAGATTTAACTTTGGTCGTGATCCAAGTATCAGAAGTAGCTTCCTTGGCTTTATCAACTTCGCCTGCAGCCACGTTCATTGGTGCTTGGGTGGTTGCTTGAGCAGCAAATGCGGCGTTGGCCATGGTCAGGGTCAGAGCGGTGGCAGTTGCAGCAGCGATAGCAAACTTCTTCATACGAGTAACTCCTGTCTTCTTTAGAATCTGCGCTGTCTTGCAGCAGCAGGGTTATCAGTACTGTTGCAGGGCACGTGCCAACTTTTCGAAAACAATAAAAACCATATAAATCAATGACTTATGAAAAACATGCTTTTACCCGATCGTGCAATTTGCATGGCGCCATAAAAATCTGCATGCAAGTTGCGGCTTTCAACTCATGGCATATGGCCCTTTGGCGCTGGCTTAACTGTAGCCATAAAAAAAGGATCCCGAAGGATCCTTTTTTTAAAGCAGGCGTGGGGAGCGATTAAGCTTCCGATGCCTTGGCAGCAGCTACGTCCTTGATGGACAGCTTGATACGACCGCGGTTGTCCACGTCCAGTACCAGTACTTCCACTTCCTGACCTTCTTTCAGAATGTCAGTCACTTTCTCTACACGAGCATCGCTCAGCATTGAGATGTGAACCAGGCCGTCTTTGCCTGGCAGGATGTTTACGAATGCGCCGAAATCGACGATGCGCTCAACCTTGCCGACATAGATCTTGCCAATCTCTGCTTCTGCAGTGATCCCAAGAACACGCTGACGTGCAGCTTCTGCGGCTTCTTTGGATTCGCCGAAGATCTTGATCGAACCGTCGTCTTCGATATCGATCGAAGCTTTGGTTTCTTCGCAGATCGCACGGATGGTCGCGCCACCTTTACCGATCACATCACGGATTTTGTCGGTGTCGATTTTCATCGCGATCATGGTCGGAGCGTTGGCCGACAGTTCGTTACGCGACTGACCAATGATCTGGTTCATCTGACCCAAGATGTTCAGGCGAGCATCCAGGGCTTGGCCCAGTGCGATCTCCATGATTTCTTCGGTGATGCCTTTGATCTTGATGTCCATCTGCAGCGCGGTAACACCTTTAGCGGTACCGGCTACTTTGAAGTCCATGTCGCCCAAGTGGTCTTCGTCACCCAGGATGTCGGTCAGAACTGCGAATTTCTCGCCTTCTTTAACCAGACCCATGGCGATACCGGCAACGGGTGCCTTCATCGGAACACCAGCGTCCATCAGCGCCAACGAAGCACCGCAAACCGATGCCATCGAGCTGGAACCGTTGGATTCAGTGATTTCCGATACAACACGGATGGTGTACGGGAATACATCAGCAGCAGGCAGCATGGCCTGAACAGAGCGACGAGCCAGACGGCCGTGGCCGATTTCGCGACGACCTGCACCACCCATACGACCACACTCACCTACCGAGAACGGAGGGAAGTTGTAGTGCAGCATGAACGGGTCTTTTTTCTCGCCTTCCAGGGTGTCCAGCAGCTGTGCGTCACGGGCAGTACCCAGAGTGGCAACAACCAGAGCCTGAGTTTCGCCACGGGTGAACAGAGCCGAACCGTGGGTCTTAGGCAGAACACCCACTTCGATGTTCAACGGGCGAACAGTTTTAGTGTCACGGCCATCGATACGCGGCTTGCCATTAACGATGTTTTCGCGAACGGTGCGGTATTCAATTTCGCCGAATGCAGCTTTGACTTCGCTGGACGAAGGCTGGCCTTCTTCACCGGAGAACTTGGCTACAACCTGATCCTTCAACTCGCCCAGACGCGCGTAACGGTCTGCCTTGACGGTGATGGTGTAAGCCTGAGAGATCGCCTCGCCAAACTCGGCACGGATAGCGCCCAACAGTTCGGTGGCTTCTGGAGCAGCAACCCAGTCCCAGGTTGGCTTGGCAGCTTCGGCAGCCAGTTCTTTAACTGCCTGGATAACGACCTGGAACTCGTCGTGAGCAAACAGGACAGCGCCCAGCATTTGGTCTTCGGTCAGCTCTTTAGCTTCCGATTCAACCATCAACACGGCTTCAGATGTACCGGCAACAACCATGTCCAGGCTCGAAGCAGCCAGTTGCTCGTAGGTTGGGTTCAGCAGGTAGCCAGTGCTTTCGTGGTAAGCAACGCGTGCAGCGCCGATTGGGCCATCAAAAGGAATACCGGAGATTGCCAACGCAGCCGAAGTACCGATCATCGCAGCGACGTCCGGATCGGTTTTCTTGCTGGTAGACAGAACGGTGCAGACAACCTGCACTTCGTTCATGAAGCCTTCTGGAAACAGCGGACGGATCGGACGGTCGATCAGGCGCGAGGTCAGGGTTTCTTTCTCGGAAGGGCGACCTTCACGCTTGAAGAAACCACCTGGAATTTTACCGGCAGCGTAGGTTTTTTCTTGGTAGTGAACGGACAGAGGGAAGAAACCCTTGCCTGGATCAGCCTGCTTGGCACCGACTACAGTCACCAACACGCTGACGTCGTCGTCAACGGTGACCAATACTGCGCCGGAGGCCTGACGGGCGATACGGCCAGTCTCGAGAGTAACGGTCGACTGACCGAACTGAAATTTTTTGATAACCGGGTTCACGGTGTCCTACCTTCTTTGTGGCTCTTGGGGAACGGGTTTCTTGCGAAAGTCCTGTGCAACATCGGGTATTGACCCGATTCAAGATGCTTACGAAAACAGCCCGAGCGGCAAGTTTTCGTAAGAATCCGGGTAGCCCAGATAAAACTTGAGGCTGGAAGCCTGCCACGAGTCTGCGGGAAACCCGCAGACACACGACAGACAACCAGCCTCTAGCAACATCGCTATTAGCGACGCAGACCCAGGCGAGCGATCAGCGCTTTGTAACGCTCAACGTTTTTGCCTTTCAGGTAGTCCAGCAGCTTACGACGCTGGTTTACCATGCGGATCAGACCACGACGGGAGTGGTGATCTTTGCTGTTAGCTTTGAAGTGACCTTGCAGCGTGTTGATGTTAAAGGTCAGCAGTGCAACCTGCACTTCTGGAGAACCTGTATCACCTGGAGCTTGCTGGTAGTCTTTTACGATTTCTGCTTTGTGTTCGATTGTCAGTGCCATGAGGCATTTCCTTTCAATTAGGGGTCTGCTTGCGAACAAGACAGATCCAATAGGCCGAGGACAAATCCTCGTATTTAAAAATGAGATGTGACCGTGCCTAATAACAGCCACCCTCGTTTCAGTCCGGCCCGGGACAATAACATCCCGACCCGGCCTGTTCCGGTCATTCCGACCGAATCAGTCGACGCGGCGCAATGCGCCCGTCTTCGCTCACTTCACCGATACCGATAAAGCGACCGTTGTGATCTTGTACCCGCACCATGCCGAACTTGGGCGCATCGGGAGCGCGTACTGGCTGGCCATTGAGCCAGTAAAACGCGCTAGCCTCCGAAAAGTGCAGTAACGGCCAATCAAGCAAACCGCTGTCTGAAGGCATCAGGAAACGATCCACCGCTTCGTTACCACCTTCGGCATGCACAGCTTCCAGCTCTTCCAGCGTGACGGTTTGGGCCAGGCTAAACGGGCCTGCATGCGTACGACGCAGTTCTGCAACGTATGCACCGCACCCTAATTGCTCACCAATATCTTCCACTAGGGTACGGATATAAGTGCCTTTGGTGCAGTCGACGGCCAAGCGTGCAGTGTCGCCTTCGCTGGCCAACAATTCGAGGCGGGTAATAGTAACAGAACGCGGTTCACGCTCCACCACTTCGCCTGCACGTGCCAACTTGTAAAGGGGCTGGCCATCACGTTTGAGAGCAGAGTACATCGGCGGTATCTGACTGATTTGCCCGCGAAATTTCGGCAATATAGCTTCAATATCGGCGCGACCAACGGTCACCGGGCGCGTCTGTAAAACCTCGCCTTCGGCATCGGCCGTTGTCGTAGTCTTGCCCAATTGCATCAAGGTTTCATAACCCTTGTCGGAATCGAGCAGGTATTGCGAAAACTTGGTGGCCTCGCCAAAGCACAACGGCAAGACGCCGCTGGCCAAAGGATCGAGACTACCGGTGTGCCCTGCCTTTTCAGCATTGAGCAGCCAGCGGACTTTCTGCAAAGCCGCGTTGGAGGTAAACCCAAGCGGCTTATCGAGCAGGATGATGCCACTGACGTTACGACGGATACGCTTGACCTGAGCCACCGGTTACTCCTTGGTGTCTTCAGGAGCGGTGGCTTCAGGGTGCTGATTGTCTTCAGCCACTGCACGCTCGATCAAAGCGGACAGATGAGCGCCACGTACAACGCTTTCGTCATAGTGGAAATGCAACTGAGGAACACTGCGCAGCTTCATTTCACGCGCCAGTTGCATGCGCAGGAAGCCTGCAGCGGAGTTCAGAACCTTGATGGTCTGAGCAATATCTTCAGCGTTGTCCTGACCCATTACCGTAATGAAAATCTTGGCGTGACCTACGTCACGGCTGACTTCTACCGCAGTAATAGTGACCAGACCCACGCGCGGGTCTTTAACTTCGCGACGGATCAGCTGTGCCAGCTCACGCTGCATCTGATCGCCGATACGTTGGGTACGGCTGTATTCTTTTGCCATGTCTTGTTACCTGTTACTCACCCATGGGAAACCCATGCGTTCTGAAAGCGGCAAACGCCCGGCCAGACAAAAGCCGGACCGGGCGTTGCGTTTAGAGTCCAGACAGAGCGCACTGCATCTGCATGCTGCGGCTCGTCTTTGCTCTTGAGGTTCGCGGTTTACAGGCTGCGAGCAACCTGAACCTTCTCGAACACTTCGATCTTGTCACCGACTTTAACGTCGTTGTAGCTCTTGACGCCGATACCGCATTCCATGCCGGCACGCACTTCGGCAGCGTCATCCTTGAAGCGGCGCAGGGATTCCAGCTCGCCTTCGAAGATAACGATGTCGTCACGCAGTACGCGGATTGGACGGTTACGGTGAACAACACCTTCCAGCACCATACAGCCAGCAATTGCACCGAACTTAGGCGAACGGAACACGTCGCGGACTTCAGCAATACCCAGGATATTCTCCCGAACGTCGCTGCCAAGCATGCCGGTAAGGGCTTTCTTGACGTCTTCGATGATGTCGTAGATGACGTTGTAGTAACGCATGTCCAGGCCTTCTTGCTCGACAATCTTACGAGCGCCTGCATCAGCACGCACGTTGAAGCCGAACAATACAGCGTTGGAGGCCAGTGCCAGGTTAGCGTCGCTTTCGGTGATACCACCGACGCCGCCGCCCACTACGCGCACTTGCACTTCATCGTTACCCAGGCCACTAAGAGCGCCCTGCAAAGCTTCCAACGAACCACGGACGTCAGATTTGAGGACGATGTTAAGCGTCTTCTTCTCTTCTTGGCCCATGTTCTCGAAGATGTTTTCCAGCTTGCCTGCGTGAGCACGCGCCAGTTTCACTTCGCGGAACTTGCCTTGACGGAACAGGGCAACTTCACGCGCCTTCTTCTCGTCGGTCATTACGCTCATCTCGTCGCCAGCATCTGGCGTACCGTCCAGGCCGAGAATCTCGACAGGGATGGATGGACCGGCTTCCTTGATAGGCTTGCCGTTCTCATCGAGCATGGCGCGGATGCGGCCGTAGTTGGAGCCGACCAGCACCATGTCGCCTTGGCGCAGAGTACCGTCTTGAACCAGAACGGTTGCAACAGGGCCGCGGCCTTTGTCCAGACGGGACTCAACCACTACGCCACGGCCAGGAGCCGATGGAGTGGCTTTGAGTTCCAGAACTTCAGCTTGCAGCAATACGGCTTCGAGCAATTCGTCAACGCCGGTACCCATTTTCGCCGAGACCGAAACAAACGGAGTGTCACCACCCCACTCTTCCGACGTCACGCCGTGAACGGACAACTCGCTGCGGATGCGATCGAGATCAGCACCTGGCTTGTCGATTTTGTTCACTGCAACCACCAGCGGCACACCAGCTGCTTTCGCATGCTGAACAGCTTCGATGGTCTGCGGCATTACACCGTCGTCTGCAGCCACAACCAGAATCACGATGTCAGTCGCCTTGGCACCACGTGCACGCATTGCGGTAAACGCAGCGTGACCCGGGGTATCGAGGAACGTAACCATGCCGCGTTCGGTTTCAACGTGGTATGCACCGATGTGCTGAGTAATACCACCGGCTTCGCCAGCAGCTACTTTGGCACGACGGATGTAGTCGAGCAGGGACGTTTTACCGTGGTCAACGTGGCCCATTACGGTCACAACCGGTGCACGGGAGAACGACTCGCCTTCAAACTTCAGGGACTCGGCCAGGGAATCTTCCAGGGCGTTGTCGCTAACCAAAGTCACTTTGTGGCCCAGTTCCTCAGCAACCAGTTGAGCAGTTTCCTGATCCAGTACCTGGTTGATGGTCGCTGGCGTACCCAGCTTGAACATGAACTTGATGACTTCAGCAGCCTTGACCGACATCTGTGCGGCCAAATCGCCAACAGTGATGGTCTCGCCGATCTGAACGTCACGAACCACAGGGCCGGTTGGGCTCTGGAAACCGTGAGCGTTACGTTTCTTCAGCTTGCCCTTGCCACGGCCACCACGACGGAAGCTATCGCTTTCTTCATCGGAAGTGCGCGGAGCAACACGTGGCGTCGGTGCTTTTTCTTTAACCGAAGCACGATGCGGAGCGTTCTTGCGATCACCGTCGCTGTTACCACGACGATTGTTATCATCGGCACGTGGTTTGTCCGGGCGACGCTGTTCGTCACGCTTGCGTGCATCAGCAGGCGCTGGAGCAGGTGCCGCGCTCGGAGCCGGAGCTGCTTGCACAGGTGCAGGCGCTGCGGCTGCCGGGGCAGCAGCTTGAGCAGGCTGACGGCGCGCTTCTTCTTCGGCGCGACGCTTGGACTCTTCTTCAGCCTTTTGACGTGCAGCATTTTCTACTGCGCGGCGTTCATCCATCTCACGTTTGCGCTCGGCTTCAATTTCTTCCGGGCTGCGCTGTACGAAGACTTTCTTCTTGCGCACTTCAACGCTGATGCTTTTGCTGCCAGCAACACGCAGGGTGCTTGTGGTTTTACGCTGCAAAGTGATCTTGCGCGGTTCTTCCACTTTAGCCTTGTGGCTGCTTTTCAAGTGAGTCAGCAGAGCTTGCTTCTCACTGTCGGTTACATTCTGCTCGGCGGCGGTGTGCGGCAGACCTGCCTCACGCATCTGCTGCAACAGGCGCTCAACCGGTGTTTTGACCTCATCGGCCAGTTGTTTCACCGTGACTTGCGTCATGCATTTCTCTCCTCAGGCCGCGCCTAGTTACTCGAACCAATGGGCTCGGGCGGCCATGATCAACTTGCCGGCACGATCTGAGTCAATGCCGTCGATGTCGAGCAGATCGTCAATAGACTGCTCGGCCAGGTCTTCGCGGGTAATTACGCCGCGCACCGCCAGTTCCATCGCCAAATCCTTGTCCATACCCTCAAGCGAGAGCAGGTCTTCGGCCGGATGGGCGTCTGCCAGCTTTTCCTCAGTAGCGATGGCTTTAGTCAACAAACGATCCTTGGCTCGAGCGCGAAGCTCGTTGACGGTATCTTCGTCAAAGCCATCGATGTTGAGCATTTCCTCCACCGGTACGTAGGCAATCTCTTCCAGGCTGGTAAAGCCTTCATCAACCAGTACCTGCGCGAGGTCTTCATCAACTTCCAGCTCTTCGATGAAGTTACGCAGGATGTCGCCGGTTTCTGCTTGCTGTTTAGCCTGGATGTCCGATTCGGTCATCACGTTCAAGGTCCAGCCAGTCAACTGGCTAGCCAAACGTACGTTCTGACCGCCGCGACCAATCGCCTGGGCCAGATTGTCTGCGCCAACGGCGATGTCCATTGCATGGGCATCTTCGTCAACAATAATTGCCGCTACTTCAGCTGGCGACATTGCGTTGATCACGAACTGCGCCGGGTTGTCATCCCAAAGGACGATATCCACTCGCTCTCCGCCCAATTCGCCAGACACTGCCTGGACGCGCGAACCGCGCATACCAATGCAAGCACCTTGCGGATCAATGCGTTTATCTTTGGAGCGAACGGCTATTTTAGCGCGAGATCCAGGATCGCGGGAGGCCGCCATCACTTCGATCAGACCTTCGGAGATCTCTGGAACTTCAATACGGAACAGCTCGATCAACATTTCTGGCGCTGTACGCGACAAAATCAGTTGAGGACCGCGGTTCTCGGTACGAATTTCCTTGAGCAGCGCGCGAAGGCGTACGCCAACGCGGAAAGTTTCACGCGAAATGATGTCTTCACGGGCCAGCAACGCTTCAGCGTTGTTACCCAGATCAACGATCACATTGTCACGTGTCACCTTTTTAACGGTGCCCGAAATGATTTCGCCCAGACGCTCACGATAAGCATCGACTACTTGAGCACGCTCAGCTTCGCGGACTTTTTGCACAATGACCTGTTTGGCCGTTTGTGCAGCGATCCGACCGAATTCGATAGAATCGATTTTCTCTTCGATAATATCGCCAGCTACAGCGCCTGGCTGTTTCGCTTGGGCCTGGTCTACCGCCAACTCGATTGCTGGATCATCCAGATCTTCGTCTTCGACCACAGTCCAGCGACGGAAAGTCTCATAGTTACCGGTGTGGCGATTGATTTCCACACGCAGATCGACTTCGTCTTCAAAACGTTTTTTGGTCGCAGTGGCCAAAGCCAATTCCAGCGCCTCAAAAATAACGTTTGCCGGTACGCCCTTTTCATTGGACACCGACTCAACAACCAGCAGTACTTCTTTGCTCATCGTACGCCTCGCCTTTCGCAAGCCATTGGATCCGCGGGATCCGCGTCTCAGTCAAAACTGGGAATAATGTTGGCCTTGTCGATCATATCGATCGGCAACAGGAATTCATGGTCTTCAACCTGCACCACAATGTCCTGCTCTTCTACGCCGCGCAGAAGGCCCTGAAAGTTGCGTCGCCCTTCAAAAGGCGAGCGCAGCTTGATCTTCACTTGCTCACCGACAAATTGGGCAAACTGTTCGAGAGTGAACAGAGGGCGTTCCATGCCAGGAGAAGAAACTTCAAGGGTGTATTCAACAGCGATAGGATCTTCGACATCCAGAACGCCGCTGATCTGACGACTGACAATAGCGCAGTCATCCACCAGTACGCCGCCTTCCTTGTCGATATACACACGCAACATTGAATGGCGGCCTTGAGCCGAAAATTCAATACCCCAGCATTCATAGCCTAGGGCCACGACCACCGGGGCCAACAAGGCCTGCAACTCTTCTAGCTTGCTCGACACCTGAACCCCCTAGTGCATGTTTGTGCATGCTGTGCAAAATAAAAAAATGGGCGAAGCGCCCATCTCTGAAACGTCGTTGAATACCGACGCTATAAAGTGTCCAGTTAACAAAAAGCCCCTAATAAGGGGCTCCGCTAAAACTGGTTGCGGGAGCCGGATTTGAACCGACGACCTTCGGGTTATGAGCCCGACGAGCTACCAGACTGCTCCATCCCGCGACAAAGCTGGAGCGGAAGTATACGGTTGATCCTTTTCAGGGTCAATCCAACCTTCCACATACAAGAAAGCCCGCTACTGCGGGCATTCTTGATAATTGGTACCGAGAAGGGGACTCGAACCCCTACACCCTATGGGCACAACCACCTCAAGGTTGCGTGTCTACCAATTCCACCACCTCGGCAATACTGCATTTACATCATGAAACCCGTTTTACTTTTGCTCTTGAGCTGGAGGTATGTCAGTCGCAGGTGTTGCCGACTTTTGCTCTTCAAGCACCGGAACATCATCTGAAGCCGGCTTTTGCACTGGAACTTCCAACACCGCTGGATTTGGCAAACCTACTTGAGTCAGCTGTTCAGCTTTCTCTTTAGCAAAGTAACCTAACCCTAAGCTGGTTATGAAAAAACCTGCGGCAAGTATAGCAGTAAACTTACTAAGAAAGGTAGAGGAACCTTGGCTTCCGAACACAGTATTTGATGCACCTGCGCCGAAAGATGCTCCAGCATCCGCTCCCTTACCCTGTTGCAGCAGAACCAGGGCAATTACACCCAATGCTGTCAGCAGATGAAACACAGTTACGACGTTATCCAGCATTTCTCAGTTTCCTGCGGCACGAATGATCGCACCGAACTCATCTGCATTCAGGGAAGCCCCGCCAATGAGTCCCCCATCGATATCCGGCATGCTGAACAGTTCGACCGCATTGGCCGCCTTCACGCTGCCGCCGTATAGAAGCCGCACACCTTGTGCCACTTCAGAATTCTTTTGCGCGAGCTGTGAGCGAATGGCCGCATGCACATCTTGCGCTTGCTGCGGTGATGCGGTCAGCCCGGTGCCAATGGCCCAGACCGGCTCGTAAGCAATCACAGCATTTACAAAAGCATCAATACCAAACTCGTCGATCACGGCATTCAGTTGACGCTCTACCACTTCCAGCGTTTGTCCCGCTTCGCGCTGCTCAAGGGTTTCCCCTATGCACAACACTGGCGTCAAGCCAGAGGTTTGAGCTGCTGCAAACTTGCGGTTAAGTGTCTCATCCTGCTCACCCAGAATCAGGCGACGCTCAGAGTGACCCACAAGTACCAACTTGCAACCTGCGTCCAACAACTGACTCGAAGAAATCTCGCCAGTCAGGGCGCCCTGCTCCGAATTCACCGCAGCATCCTGAGCACCAACCGAAATCGGTGCACCTTGCAAGCCATTGATAACACGATCAATAAACAGCTGAGGCGGAAAAACTGCAACATCAACATCGTTAGGCAAGGCCAGACCACGCAGACCGTTGATCAGCGCATCGACGCTGGCGCGGGTACCGTACATCTTCCAGTTACCAGCTACCATCATGCGACGCATGCTTTACCTCATCGGTCAAAGTGGGCGCAGATGTTACCCAACCACATCCGCGCTGGCAAGCCGAATTCAGACACAAACTTCACTTACCAGTTTTGCCAGCTCTTCGGCGCATCCGCGAACCATGCTTTCGTCATCGCCTTCGACCATCACACGCACCAATGGCTCGGTGCCGGACTTGCGCAACAGCACACGCCCACGACCCTGCATGGCCTCTGTTACCCGCGCGCACGCCTCTTTGACAGCTGGGTGCTCCAACGGATTAACACCCCCGCCAAAACGCACATTGATCAGCACTTGTGGACACTTGCGCAAGGCTTGACGCGACTGAGCCAGGCCTTCGCCACGACGGCGCAAAGCCATTAACACCTGAAGCGCCGCGATAATGGCATCACCCGTTGTGGTGTTCTGCAGGCAGAGGATGTGACCGGAGTTCTCACCGCCAATCTGCCATTCGCGCTCTTGTAGCTCAGCAATCACATAGCGGTCACCGACATTGGCGCGCACAAATGGAATCCCAAGATTGCCCAGCGCCAACTCAAGCCCCAAATTGCTCATCAATGTGCCGACGACACCGCCTTGCAACTTGCCGCGCTCGTGCAAATCTCTGGCGATGATAAACAACAGCTCATCGCCATCAACAATTGCACCCGTATGGTCCACCATCAAGACCCGATCACCATCGCCATCAAAAGCGATGCCCAGATCAGCGCCCTCAGCCAGCACGGCCGCCTGCAATGACTCCATATGGGTCGAGCCGCAGTTATCGTTGATATTCAAACCATTAGGCTGAGCCGACAGAACCGTGACTTGCGCACCCAACTCCTTGAACACGCTAGGGGCAACTTTGTAGGTAGCACCATGGGCACAGTCGAGAACGATATTGAGATCACTGAAATTGGTGCTGGTAGGAACACTGCTTTTGCAAAATTCGATATAGCGACCCGGAGCATCATTGATGCGCGACACCTTGCCGAGCTTGTCAGAGTCAACGACCGTCATGGGAGCATCCAGCAACTCCTCGATCATCAATTCAACATCATCCGGCAGCTTGGTGCCATCGCCCGAAAAGAACTTGATACCGTTATCGTCATGAGGATTGTGCGATGCGCTGATCACAATACCCGCCTGCGCATGAAAGGTACGCGACAGATAGGCAATGGCAGGTGTTGGCATTGGCCCCAAGAGCATCACATCGGCACCGGCTGCAGACAGGCCCGCCTCCAGGGCAGACTCAAACATGTAACCTGAAATCCGCGTGTCCTTGCCTACCAGAATCCGGCAAGCCCCCTTACTGCGAAACGCCATGCCCGCAGCCCACCCCAACTTAAGCATAAAGTCAGGGGTTATCGGATAGACGCCGACCCGACCACGAATACCGTCGGTGCCAAAATACTTCTTTGTCATAACTACTCCATTATTCTTAGTCGGCAGACTCTACTGCTGCGATCATCCGTACCACATCAACTGTTTGGGCGACGTCATGGACGCGTAAAATGCGCGCCCCTTTATTCATCGCCAGTGCCGCAAGTGCCAGACTGCCATAAAGCCGCTCTTCAACCGATCGGTTAAGCGCCTGGCCAATCATGCTTTTACGCGAGACCCCTACCAACAAAGGACGCCCCAGCAACAGCAAGGCATCCATATGTTTGAACAGGCTCAGATTATGCTGCAAGGTTTTGGCAAAGCCAAAACCCGGATCCAGGATAATTCGATCAGACGCAATACCGGCCGCTGCACACTGCTGCATACGATCGGCCAGAAACGCAGAAACTTCGCCCACCAGATCATCGTAATGCGGATTGTTCTGCATATCTCCCGGCTCACCCAGCATATGCATCAAGCACACTGGCAAACCTGTCGCCGCAGCTGCCTGCAAGGCACCCTCACGACGCAGAGAGCGCACATCATTGATGAGGCCAGCGCCAAGACGGGCAACCTCAGTCATGACGACGGGAGCCGAAGTATCGACTGAAATAATGACGTCCAGTTCGCGACTAATGCGCTCCACAACCGGGGCAACACGATCGAGCTCTTCTTGTTGAGAAACTGTCGGGGCGCCGGGTCGGGTTGACTCACCGCCCACATCAACAAGAGTCGCACCGGCCAGGACCATCGATTCAGCATGGCGCAATGCAGCGTCCAGCGCGGCAAAGCGGCCACCATCAGAAAAAGAGTCGGGGGTTACATTGAGAATGCCCATCACGTGCGTATGGGCCAAATCAAGAACCCGGTTGCCGCAAGGCAACCGGGTTGAGGGCTGAACAGAGGTCATTTCAAGCCTTATTGATCAGCAGCCGGGCCGCCGATAGGTGTTTCAGGACGTTCAGTCTTGTCGAGTTTCGGCGCTGTCGGAGTTCCCGAACCGCCATCTTCCCAATCACGTGGCTCACGCGGTGGTCGACCCGACATGATGTCATCGATCTGATCAGCATCGATCGTCTCGTATTTCATCAAGGCATCCGCCATAGCGTCCAGCTTGTCACGGTTCTCGGTGAGGATCTGCTTGGCCGTGTTGTAACAGTGATCAATAATGCTGCGCACTTCAGAGTCGATCAGCTTGGCTGTTTCCCCTGAAACATTCGCACTCTGACCACCGCCGCGCCCCAGATAAGACTCTTCATCCTCGGCATACATGAGCGGCCCCAGCTTCTCGGAAAGTCCCCATTTGGTAACCATATTCCGGGCAATCTGACTGGCGCGCATAATGTCGTTTGACGCACCCGTCGTCACACCATCAAAGCCCAAGGTCATCTCTTCAGCAATGCGACCGCCGTAAAGCGAGCAGATCTGGCTGATCAGCGCACGCTTGGACAGGCTATAACGATCCTCTTCAGGCAGGAACATCGTAACGCCAAGCGCGCGACCACGAGGAATGATCGAGACCTTATAAACAGGGTCATGCTCAGGCACTACACGCCCAACAATAGCGTGACCTGCCTCGTGGTAAGCCGTATTACGTTTTTCTTTATCAGACATAACCATCGATTTGCGCTCTGCGCCCATCATGATTTTGTCTTTAGCCAGCTCAAACTCTTTCATCTCAACAACACGCTTACCGGTGCGCGCTGCGAACAAGGATGCTTCGTTCACCAGGTTAGCCAGATCTGCACCCGAGAACCCCGGTGTACCACGCGCAATAACAGCCGGCTGGACGTCATCGCCCATTGGCACTTTGCGCATGTGGACTTTGAGGATCTGCTCGCGACCACGAATGTCCGGCAAGCCAACCACCACCTGACGGTCAAATCGACCTGGACGCAACAGCGCAGGGTCAAGCACGTCAGGACGGTTAGTGGCGGCAATCACAATGATGCCGTCATTCATCTCGAAGCCATCCATCTCAACCAGCAACTGGTTCAGAGTTTGCTCGCGCTCGTCATGCCCACCGCCCATACCGTTACCACGGTGACGGCCGACAGCATCGATTTCATCGATAAAGATGATGCAAGGTGCGTGCTTCTTGGCCTGTTCAAACATGTCACGGACACGACTTGCGCCGACGCCCACAAACATTTCAACGAAGTCAGAACCTGAAATAGTGAAAAACGGCACCTTGGCTTCGCCGGCAATGGCTTTAGCGATCAAGGTTTTACCGGTACCCGGCGGGCCTACCATCAACACGCCACGGGGAATACGACCACCCAGACGCTGGAACTTGCCCGGATCGCGCAAGAACTCAACCAGCTCACCGACTTCTTCCTTGGCTTCATCACAGCCCGCTACGTCAGCCAGAGTCGTTTTGACCTGGTCTTCGGATAACAGGCGCGCCTTGCTCTTGCCAAAGCTCATCGGACCGCCCTTACCGCCGGCTCCGCCTTGCATTTGACGCATGAAGAACATGAAGACCGCGATGATCACCAGAATGGGGAAGCTCGCAACCAACAGTTGTGTCCAGATACTTTGTTGCTCAGGCAGTTTGCCCTCAACGGTCACATGGTTATCAACCAGATCACCGATCAAACCATTGTCCTGAATCGCCGGACGGATGGTTTTGAAAGAATCGCCATCGCTGCGTTTGCCGGTAATCACGTAGCCGTCAACGGCAACGCGCTCGACCTTGCCATCCTTAACTTGCTGGATGAAGTCGGAATAGTTGAGGGTTTGTGGCTCGTTTGGACTGGAGAAGTTGTTCATCACTGTCACCAGGACAGCTGCGATGATCAACCACAGGATCAGATTCTTTGCCATATCGTTCAATTAGCTACCCTCTGAAGCAAGCCCCGCTACTGAAGCGCGCTTCGCATGATATTCACCGGCATAACTTACTACATTGCCTACAACCCTTGTAGGCTCCGTCTGTAACCCTTTGTGAAGCTTGACTACACAATATTCTTTATGTCGGCTCTGTAAAGCGATACAAAAAAACCTATCAGCCTGTTCAGAGACGCTCATCGCTGGCAGAACCATCGATGCCACGGAAGCCACGCCCCAGTAAATACTGCTCGCGAGATCGGTCTCGCGACGACGAAGGCTTGCGCATTTGTACCTTATCAAACAGCTTGCGAATATCTTTGTGGTATTGATCGAAGCCTTCCCCTTGGAAAACCTTGATCAGGAAATCACCACCCGGACGCAATACACGACCGGCAAGATCCAGCGCCAACTCGCAGAGGAACATCGCACGAGGCATGTCCACAGCTGCCAATCCACTCATATTGGGGGCCATATCAGAAATCACAAGGTCTACTTGCGTATTTCCGACCGCCTCCAGGATTTCAGCCAGTACCGCATCCTCAGTAAAGTCACCTTTGATGAAGGTCACATCAGGAATGCTGTCCATATCCAGAATATCGGACGCGATCAAACGACCCTGACCACCAATCAGACGACTGGTCACCTGAGACCACCCACCCGGGGCTGCCCCCAAGTCGATCACAGTCATGCCTGGACGGATCAGTCGATCACGCTCTTGAATCTCCAGCAATTTATAGCTCGCACGCGAACGATACCCGTCTTTTTGCGCCATTTTGACGTACGGGTCGTTGAAATGCTCTTTCAGCCAGTTAAGGCTAGTCTTGGAACGGGCCACGGGCCACCTCAAAAAATTTAAACGGGTCGTGATTAACCGGGCGGTCTCTGACTCGCTCGGGTAAACTGGCCGCCGCTTTTTACAAGATCAGACACAGGGGTCAGATTATGCCGCTCACTCAAGAGCTGAAGAAACAGTACAAGTCCATTGGCCACCATCTGAAACCAGTTTTGACTGTGGCTGACAATGGTTTGACTGAAGGTGTTTTAGCCGAACTCGAACGCGCATTGGGCGATCACGAGTTGATTAAAATCAAAGTCAACATCCTGGATCGCGAAGCCCGTTTGGCGGCCATTGCAGAACTTTGCAAGGCTGGCAAAGCGGACTTGGTACAGGTTATCGGTAAAATGGCGCTTCTGTACCGCAAAAACGTCAATGTGAACAAGCAACTGTCGAACGTCCATCGTTTCAAGTGATGCCGACAAGGGTCAAGGGTGCGCATGGCGCACCCTGACACTCTTGCCTTCAGACCTACCATGATCTCTGCCCGCGCAACGCATCAGGCAGTCATAGCATCCTGCGCTACATCCCCTCTCTACTCGCTGCACGACACACTCAGACACACGACCTGACATTTCGCCCAACATCACTGCCAGCCTGTCTTGACCAGCAGCGCCCAACAATTCTGTGTGAAGCATATAAAGACCGCCAACCCGAGACAACCGGGTCAGCCGCCAAAGCAGTGCGCCCGCACGAAGCGGGCGCCTTTACTCAGATGTGACGCACTTCGACAATCTCGTACTCAATAACACCACTCGGTGTTTTCACCGCGACTACATCGCCTTCTTCCTTGGCAATCAAGGCGCGCGCAAGAGGCGAACCCACGGAGATTTTGCCAAGTTTGAAGTCGGCCTCATCCTCACCCACGATCTGGTACGTCACGCTTTCGTCAGTTTCAACGTTAGCAATTTCTACCGTAGTGCCGAAAATCACTTTGCCAGTATGAGGAATAGTCGTGACATCAATGATGACCGCGTTTTGCATGCGGCCCTCGATATCACGAATACGCGCCTCAACCATACCCTGCTGCTCACGAGCAGCATGGTATTCAGCGTTTTCTTTCAGGTCGCCCAATTCACGGGCCGTACCGATGTCCTGGCTCAGCTTCGGTCGAACAACCTTGGTCAGATGAGCGTGCTCTTCTTCCAGGGCTTTGGCGCCCTGGACTGTCATTGGGTATTTGATCATGCCTTCAATCCTGCGTGTAGATCCTGCAAGCTGCGTACGGTTTTTTCAGGACCGAATTTAAGCGCTTCACAGATCGCTTCGCCAGCAGCAATGGTCGTTGTGCAGTAAATCTTGTGCTGCAGCGCGTTGCGGCGAATGGAGTAAGAGTCAGCAATCGACTGACGACCCTCAGTTGTATTGATGATCAAGCTAACTTCGTCATTCTTGATCATGTCGACAACGTGTGGACGACCTTCGGTCACCTTGTTCACGCGGCGGACTTTAAGGCCGGCAGCCTCGATAAACTTGGCAGTGCCCACCGTCGAAACGATTTCGAAGCCCAGATTGATCAGGTCACGGGCAACACCCGCCACCAAAGGCTTGTCGTCGTCACGCACGCTGATGAACGCAGTTCCGCCTGTTGGCAGCACTTCGCTAGCGCCCATTTGAGCCTTGGCAAATGCTTCACCAAAGGTATCGCCCACGCCCATCACTTCACCGGTGGACTTCATCTCTGGGCCGAGAATCGGGTCAACACCCGGGAATTTGGCGAACGGGAAGACCGCCTCTTTCACACTGTAGAAGTTAGGAATGATTTCTTTGGTGAAACCAATTTCCTTCAGGGTTTTACCAGCCATGACGCGTGCTGCGATCATTGCCAGAGAAACACCGATGCACTTGGATACGAAAGGAACGGTACGCGAGGCACGCGGGTTCACTTCAATGACGTAGATGTCTTCGCCTTGCAGGGCAAGTTGCACGTTCATCAGGCCGACAACGCCCAATTCCAGAGCCATTTTCTTGACCTGTTCGCGCATCTCATTCTGGATGTGCAGCGGCAAAGAGTAAGGCGGCAGCGAGCACGCGGAGTCACCGGAGTGAACACCGGCCTGTTCGATATGCTGCATGATCGCGCCGATGACTACATCCGTGCCGTCGCAGACTGCATCAACGTCCATTTCGATTGCGCAGTTGAGGAAGTGATCCAGCAGCACCGGGCTGTCATTGGACACTTTCACCGCATCACGCAGATAACGCTTGAGCTCTTCTTCTTCGTAAACGATTTCCATCGCACGACCGCCCAACACGTAGGAAGGACGCACCACCAGCGGATAACCGATTTTGGAGGCTGCGCGAATGGCTTCGTCTTCGCTGCGCACTGTCGCGTTTGGCGGCTGACGCAGGTTCAGGCGTTCAACCATCTGCTGGAAACGCTCGCGGTCTTCTGCACGGTCGATAGCATCCGGGCTGGTACCGATGATCGGCACGCCAGCTTCTTCAAGAGCACGAGCCAGTTTCAGCGGGGTTTGGCCGCCGTACTGAACGATCACGCCTTTTGGCTTCTCGACACGAACGATTTCCAGCACGTCTTCCAACGTGACCGACTCAAAGTACAGACGATCCGATGTGTCGTAGTCGGTGGAAACGGTTTCCGGATTGCAGTTGACCATGATGGTCTCGTAACCATCGGCACGCAGCGCCAGAGCGGCGTGAACGCAGCAGTAGTCGAACTCGATACCTTGACCGATACGGTTCGGGCCACCACCCAGAATCATGATCTTGTCACGATCCGAAGGGTTGGATTCGCACTCTTCCTCATAGGTGGAGTACATGTAAGCCGTATCAGTAGCGAACTCGGCCGCGCAGGTGTCAACACGCTTGTAAACCGGGAACACTTCCAGCTTGTGACGATGGCGACGCAGATTTTTCTCGGTCACACCCAGCAGTACAGCCAGACGTGCATCCGAGAAGCCTTTGCGCTTAAGGCGATACATCGCATCGCGATCAATCGAGGACAGCGCCATCGTCTTGATCTTTTCTTCATCCTTGATCAGATCTTCGATCTGTACCAAGAACCAAGGATCGATCATGTTCATGCCAAAGATATCTTCGACAGTCATGCCTGCGCGGAATGCATCAGCCACGTACCAGATACGCTCGGCGCCCGGAACAGTGAGCTCACGCTTGAGCACGGCCATGCTTTCCGGATTGCTCAGGTCGAGCTTTGGATCCAGACCGCTAACGCCCACTTCCAGACCGCGAAGGGCTTTTTGCAGAGATTCCTGGAAGGTCCGGCCGATAGCCATCACTTCACCCACCGACTTCATCTGAGTCGTCAGGCGCGCGTCAGCTTTCGGGAACTTCTCGAAAGCAAAACGTGGCAGTTTGGTCACAACGTAGTCGATGGACGGCTCGAACGAGGCCGGCATCGCACCGCCGGTGATTTCGTTTTGCAACTCATCCAGGGTGTAACCGATGGCCAGCTTGGCAGCGATGCGCGCAATCGGGAAACCGGTGGCTTTGGAAGCCAGCGCTGAAGAACGCGATACACGCGGGTTCATCTCGATCACGACCATACGGCCTGTGTTCGGGCAAATGCCGAACTGAACGTTGGAACCGCCCGTTTCAACGCCAATTTCACGCAGCACCGCCAAAGAGGCGTTCCGCATGATCTGGTATTCCTTGTCCGTCAGGGTTTGCGCTGGCGCAACGGTGATCGAGTCACCTGTATGCACGCCCATCGGATCAAAGTTTTCAATCGAGCAGACGATGATGCAGTTGTCCTTCTTATCGCGGACAACCTCCATCTCGTACTCTTTCCAACCAATCAGCGATTCGTCGATCAACAGCTCTTTGGTGGGCGACAAATCCAGACCGCGGGAACAAATCTCTTCGAACTCTTCACGGTTGTAAGCAATACCGCCACCGGTGCCGCCCATGGTGAAGGAAGGACGAATGATGCATGGAAAGCCCAGCTTTTCGAGAACCGCATTGGCCTCTTCCATGCTGTGCGCGATACCTGAACGCGGGCAATCAAGGCCGATGGACTTCATGGCTTTGTCGAAACGCGAACGGTCCTCAGCCTTGTCGATGGTGTCGGCATTGGCACCGATCATCTCTACGCCAAACTTCTCCAGAACGCCTTCACGCTCCAGATCCAGTGCGCAGTTCAGAGCAGTCTGGCCACCCATGGTTGGCAACAGTGCGTCTGGGCGCTCTTTTTCGATGATCTTGGCAACGGTCTGCCACTTGATCGGCTCGATGTAAGTTGCGTCGGCCATGTCCGGGTCGGTCATGATGGTGGCCGGGTTGGAGTTAACCAGAATGACGCGGTAACCCTCCTCACGCAGAGCCTTGCAGGCCTGGGCGCCGGAGTAGTCGAATTCGCAGGCCTGGCCGATAACGATCGGGCCAGCGCCGAGAATCAAGATGCTTTTAATGTCTGTACGTTTTGGCATGGGTTTGTCACTCAAATCCGCAGGTCAGTCGGCAAGCTGTCAATCAAGATGCTGAAGCGCCCGAGGGGCCACCGAAGCTCGGGGCCACCATCGAACTGCAACGCAGCATTGATCAGCGGCGCTTGGCCATCTCATTGATGAAGCGATCGAACAGCGGTGCTACGTCGTTCGGGCCCGGGCTGGCTTCAGGGTGACCCTGGAAGCTGAAAGCGCTCTTGTCGGTCAGTTCGATACCCTGCAGGGTGCCGTCGAACAGCGACTTGTGAATCGCACGCACATTGGCTGGCAAAGTGGCTTCATCCACCGCAAAACCGTGGTTCTGGCTGGTGATCATCACAACACCGGTGTCCAGATCCTGAACCGGGTGGTTAGCACCATGGTGGCCATGACCCATTTTCACAGTCTTGGCGCCCGAAGCCAGTGCCAGCAGCTGATGGCCCAAGCAAATACCGAACACCGGTATCTCGGTAGTCAGCACTTCCTGAATCGCCTTGATTGCGTAGTCGCAAGGCTCAGGATCACCCGGGCCGTTGGACAGGAACACGCCATCAGGATTCAGCGCCAGTACATCACTGGCAGGCGTCTGAGCCGGAACCACGGTCACGCGGCAGCCGCGCTCAACCAGCATACGCAGGATGTTCCACTTTACGCCGTAGTCGTAAGCCACAACGTGGTAAGGCAACTCGCTGGCTTCGATAGTCGGATGACTGTCGGTCGCCAGGTTCCAGACGCTGGAACGCCACTCGTAGGCTTTATCGGTCGTGACGACTTTCGCCAGGTCCATGCCTTTGAGGCCAGGGAAACCACGTGCAGCGGCAATGGCCGCTTCGTCAGAAATGTTGTCGCCAGCCATGATGCAGCCGTTTTGTGCGCCTTTCTCACGCAGAATGCGTGTCAGGCGACGGGTGTCGATACCGGCGATAGCCACAACATTGTTGGCTTTCAGGTAGTCAGACAACGACATTGTGTTACGCCAGTTGCTGGCAACCAGTGGCAGATCACGGATCACCAAACCTGCGGACCAAACACGATCAGACTCGGCATCTTCCGGTGTAGTACCGGTATTGCCGACATGCGGGTAAGTCAGGGTCACGATTTGCTGAGCGTAGGAAGGATCCGTCAGGATCTCCTGGTAGCCAGTCATTGCGGTGTTAAACACCACCTCACCAACGGTTTGACCGTCGGCACCAATGGCTTCGCCGCGAAAAATGCTGCCATCAGCGAGGGCGAGTATGGCTTGCTTAGTCAAGAAGACCTCCCGTAAATAAAGCCTGAAAGGGCGATCGCAGGTTGTAAAAAAGCGGAGTGACGTATGGACACGTCACCCCGCTTCTTCACTGAATAATTCTGCGCGCTTTTAGTGGACACACTAAAGCTGTAGCTTACAGAAAAAGGCTTTTTTGGTCTACCGCTAAAGAGCCGAAAAGGCTGAGGAATGCGACAGGACATCGCTTAGCGGTTAAAAAACGGGCTATTGATTGCGCAATAGCCCGATATTACAGAGGTATTTCAACGCAGCTCGAGCACATCCTGCATGTCATACAGGCCCGGCTCGCGGCCCTCCAACCATAGCGCAGCGCGAACCGCACCCTTGGCGAACGTCATGCGGCTGGACGCTTTGTGGGTAATCTCAAGGCGCTCACCTTCAGTGGCGAACAGCACCGTGTGATCTCCAACTACATCGCCACCGCGAACCGTCGCAAAACCGATAGTCTCGCGCTCACGTGCGCCGGTATGCCCTTCTCGACCGTAGACCGCAACCTTTTGCAGGTCACGCCCCAACGCATCGGCAATTACCTCACCCATGCGCAGGGCAGTACCGGAAGGCGCATCGATTTTATGACGGTGGTGCGCTTCGATGATTTCAATGTCCGCATCCTCCCCCATCACTCGAGCAGCCATATCCAGCAACTTAAGCGACAAATTTACGCCTACGCTGAAGTTCGCAGCAAAAACGATCGGAATGTCTTTGCCCGCCTCGGCGAGCAATTGCTTTTGCAACGGACTCAACCCTGTCGTACCAATCACCATGGCCTTGCCAGACTGACGGCAAATCTCAAGGTTTTTCAGCATAACGTCAGGAAGCGTGAAGTCGATCAATACATCGAAGTCATCCGCAACCGTCTGCAAATTAGCCGACAGCGCAACACCAAGACGACCCAGGGATACCAATTCACCGGCATCTGCACCGATCAACGAGCTGCCCGGACGAACAATCGCAGCGGTCAGGCCGCACAGCGGCGAACGCTGCTGCACCGCATCAATCAGGGTTTTACCCATGCGCCCGGCAGCACCCATAACAGCTATACGTCGCATGTCCCGCCCCTTATAAGTCGCCGAAGAAGCGCTTCACGCCTTCGAACCAGCCTGTTGCGTTAGGCGAGTGACTGCTGTCACCTTCCAGCGTGGAGCGAAACTCTTCCATCAGCTCACGCTGACGTCGGCTCAACTTCACCGGCGTTTCAACAACCACACGACACATCAGATCACCAGCACCACCACCCCGCACAGGGGCAACGCCCTTGCCGCGAATACGGAACTGTTTACCGCTCTGAGTGCCCTCAGGCACTTTCAACTTGACTCGACCGTCAAGCGTCGGGACTTCAAGCTCTGCACCCAGCGCCGCATCAGCAAAATTGATAGGCACTTCACAGAACAGATGCTTGCCGTCGCGCTGGAAAATCGCGTGCTCACGCACCTCGATAACCACGTACAGATCGCCCGCAGGACCACCCTGTACGCCAGCCTCGCCTTCACCCGACAGACGAATGCGATCGCCGGTATCAACACCCGCAGGCACTTTCACCGAAAGGGTTTTGTACTCTTCTACGCGACCTTCACCACGGCAGCTGTCGCACGGATCAGAAATGATCTTACCCTGACCATGGCAGCGCGGACACGTTTGCTGAACCGCAAAGAAACCCTGCTGCATACGCACCTGGCCAATACCGCCACAGGTCGTACAGGTAACAGGCGAAGAACCCTTCTTGGCGCCAGAACCGTCACACGGCTTGCAATTAACCAGCGTAGGAACACGAATATTGACCGTGGTACCGCGCACAGCCTCTTCCAGGTCCAGCTCAAGCGTATAGCGCAAATCGCTACCACGCTGAGCGCCGCCCCGGGAGCCGCCACGACCACCGCCAAAGAAATCACTGAAGACATCACCAAAGATGTCGGAGAAGTTTTGCCCACCAAACCCAGCACCGCCGCCACCCATTTGCGGGTCGACACCGGCATGCCCGTATTGATCATAGGCAGCACGTTTGCTGGAGTCCGACAGGACTTCGTAAGCTTCGTTCGCTTCTTTGAACAGCTCTTCTGAAGCCTTGTCATCCGGATTACGGTCCGGGTGATGCTTCATTGCCAGACGTCGGTATGCCTTCTTCAACTCCACCTCAGTGGAAGTACGCTCGACACCCAAAATTTCGTAATAATCGCGCTTTGCCATAATTCTTTGCACTCTCAAGGACGTTCGGCAAAACCCTCCCGAGCCTCACCAAACCCGCCAAATCCGATAGAGACCAGACTCGACTCACGTCTTTTTCAACGATATTGGTTTCTGATTAACAGCCAATGCATTGGCTGACAGGAGCGGTTTCGTGCGGGCGGAACATAAAAACCTCCAAGCCCAACCGCCAGCATCCGACCTTGTCGCATGCTGTAAAAATTCCTCTACTCCAGACACGCCAACGCGGGAGCAAGCTCCCGCGCGGCGACATCCTACCAGTCACCGCAAGCGCGCGGTCAACCGGGCGACAAACAAGCTAATTACTTGTTGTCTTTTACTTCTTCAAACTCAGCATCGACAACGTCGTCAGCTTTTTCAGCCGAATCAGCTGGCTTGGCCGCTGCGTCTGCAGGGTTTGCTTGCTCAGCGTACATCTTCTGAGCAACTGGAGCAGACACTTTGGACAGCTCTTCAACCTTGGCTTCGATAGCCGCTTTGTCGTCGCCTTTTACAGCAGCTTCAAGAGCAACCACTGCAGCTTCGATTGCAGCTTTCTCTTCCTCAGTCACCTTGTCACCAGCATCGGCGACCATTTTGCGAGTCGAGTGAACCAGTGCGTCACCCTGGTTACGGGCAGCTGCCAGTTCTTCGAACTTGCGGTCTTCCTCAGCGTTGATCTCGGCGTCGCGAACCATCTGAGCAATTTCTTCCTCGGACAGACCGGAGTTGGCCTTGATCACGATCGACTGAGATTTGCCGGTCGCCTTGTCTTTCGCGCTCACGTTCAAGATACCGTTGGCGTCGATGTCAAAGGTTACTTCGATCTGAGGCACGCCACGTGGAGCTGGTGGAATGTCAGCCAGGTCGAACTTGCCCAACGACTTGTTCTGAGCTGCTTGCTTACGCTCACCTTGCAGCACGTGAATGGTCACAGCGCCCTGGTTGTCGTCAGCGGTCGAGAACACTTGCGATTTCTTGGTAGGAATCGTGGTGTTTTTCTCGATCAGAGCAGTCATGACACCGCCCATGGTTTCGATACCCAGAGTCAGCGGGCTCACGTCCAGCAGCAGAACGTCTTTAACATCACCGGCCAATACCGCGCCCTGGATAGCAGCACCCATTGCAACAGCTTCGTCCGGGTTCACGTCTTTACGTGCTTCTTTACCGAAGAACTCAGTCACCAGTTTTTGAACCAGTGGCATACGAGTCTGACCACCGACCAGAATCACGTCGTTGATTTTCGACACATCGATACCGGCGTCTTTCAACGCGATACGGCAAGGTTCGATGGTGCGTTGAACCAGGTCTTCAACCAGCGATTCCAGCTTGGCGCGCGAAATTTTCACGTTCAAGTGCTTAGGACCAGTGGCATCTGCAGTGATGTAAGGCAGATTCACGTCAGTCGACTGGCTCGAAGACAGTTCGATTTTGGCTTTTTCAGCAGCTTCTTTCAGACGCTGCATGGCCAGCGGATCACCTTTAAGGTTCATGCCGCTTTCTTTCTTGAACTCGTCAACCAGGTAGTCGATCAGACGGATATCGAAGTCTTCACCACCCAGGAACGTGTCACCGTTGGTTGCCAGCACTTCAAACTGATGCTCGCCATCCACTTCGGCAATTTCAATGACCGACACGTCGAAAGTACCGCCACCCAAGTCATAAACGATGACAGTGTGGTCGCCTTTCGCCTTGTCCATACCGTAAGCCAGAGCAGCAGCGGTTGGTTCGTTGATGATGCGTTTTACGTCCAGACCCGCGATACGGCCGGCGTCTTTAGTCGCCTGACGCTGGCTGTCGTTGAAGTAGGCCGGAACGGTAATAACCGCTTCAGTCACTGCCTCGCCGAGGTAATCTTCGGCGGTTTTCTTCATTTTCTTCAGAATTTCAGCCGAGATTTGTGGCGGAGCCATTTTCTGGCCGTTCACTTCAACCCATGCGTCGCCATTGTCAGCCTTGACGATTTTGTAAGGCACCATCTGAATGTCTTTCTGTACAACTTCTTCGTCAAAACGACGACCGATCAAACGCTTCACCGCGTACAGGGTGTTATGCGGATTGGTCACTGCCTGACGCTTGGCCGATTGGCCAACCAGAATTTCGCCATCATTGGCATACGCAACGATCGACGGCGTAGTACGCGCGCCTTCTGCGTTTTCGATAACTTTTGCTTTACCGTTTTCCAGAACCGAAACACACGAGTTAGTGGTCCCGAGGTCAATACCGATAATTTTGCCCATGTTTACTCTCCCTAAATTTGAATTTTTTTGCCGCAGCAGTAATGACCAACTGCGGCACTGCTTAACGCTTGACTTCTAAATGGGGGCCTTGCGGCCGATTTCAAGCCTGCTCGTCAATCGATGGCGAAACCGGCGCTGGCGCCTTGCTGACTACGACCATAGCCGGGCGCAGCAAGCGACCATTGAGCTGATAGCCCTTTTGAAACACCTTGAGCACACTGTTTGGCTCCAGGTCAGCGCTTTCCTGCATGGCCATAGCTTGATGATGCTCGGCATTAAAGGGTTCGCCGTGCGGATCAATCGCTTCCAGCTGATAACGCTTCAGGGTGTCCTGGAACATTTTCAGTGTCAGCTCAATCCCTTCGCGCATTGGGCGAATGTTCTCGTCATCCGGGCTGGACAGCTCAAGACCACGCTCAAGACTGTCAATTACCGGCAAGAGATCGCCAGCAAACTTTTCCAATGCGAATTTGTGTGCTTTCTCGACGTCCTGTTCAGCGCGGCGGCGAACGTTCTGCAGATCAGCAGCAACACGCAAAGCCTGATCATGAGCTGCGGCCAGTTGCTCTTCAAGCGACTGCACGCGAGCGACCAGATCTTCGCCAGCGGCATCGGCGGCCTGATTTGCTTCTTGGTTTTGCGTATCCATAGTCTGTTCGTCTGCCATAGATTTCTCCTTTCAAACTTTGTCCGCGAGCTCGACTCGCGCTTCTGCCAAGGTATATGGGGTCGCAATTTTCAGGTTCAAGAGCCACAACGCACTAACAGTGCGTCTTTGTCCTGCCCCAAATCCCGCAAAAAAATCAAAACGCGCTAAAAATTCAGAAAAACAAAGCAAATCGTACTAACGACAGCCATTGTCAGCACGAAACAAAACACTGTATAAATAACCAGACATTACGTTTTGGAGCAGCTCCTATGCTGGTGCACCTGTCCGTTCATAACTACGCCATCGTTGAACATCTCGATCTTGAACTGGATCGCGGGATGAGTGTAATCACTGGCGAGACCGGTGCAGGAAAATCGATCATGCTTGATGCGCTGGGCCTCACCTTGGGAGACCGAGCCGATAGCGGTGTAGTTCGTCCAGGCGCCGATAAAGCCGACATTCTTGCCACCTTCGACCTCCAAGACATTCCCGAAGCACGTGCCTGGCTCGCTGAGCGCGACCTCGAAACGGATGGCCCGTGCATTTTGCGTCGTGTTATCACGACTGAAGGGCGCTCACGCAGCTACATCAATGGCACGCCCTGCCCACAAGGCGACCTCAAAGCCTTGGGCGAGTTGCTGATTGATATCCACAGCCAGCATGAGCACCAGTCGCTGCTAAAACCGGACACCCACCGTCGCCTGCTGGACGAATACGCGGGTGCCACCGACCTGTCCCGCCAGGTTCAACTGGCTGCACAAAGGTGGCGCCAGGCGCGGCAAGAACTCGAACACCTCTCCAACTCCGGCGATGAACAACGCGCACGTCATCAGTTACTGAGCTACCAGCTTGAAGAGCTCGAAACGCTGTCGCTGGGCGAAAACGAACTGGATGAACTGGAGCAGGAACACAAAAACCTGACCAATGCCGAAACCTTGCTCACGATCTGCCGCCAAGTGGTTGAACAGTGCAGCGAAAACGACTCCGGCAACGTCCTTAATGCATTGACGGTCAGCCTGAACCGACTTTCAAGCATCAACAACAGCTCCGGATCTCTGAGCGAAGCAACCGACCTGCTGGCCAGTGCACAAATACAGGTTGAAGAAGCCGTAGGCGAACTCAACCGATTTCTTGATCACTTTGATGCTGACCCGGGCCGCCTGCAGTACCTGGAAGAACGTCTGGACACCATCTATACACTCGCGCGCAAACATCGTGTACAGCCAAGTGACGTTCCTGCGCTGCAGCAAAGACTGCTGGATGAGCTCGAAAGCCTCAATGCCAACGACGAATCCATCGAACGCCTGACCCACGAGCTGGCAGCCTATACACGCCACTATCAGGAATGTGCACGCGAACTCAGCAGCCTGCGTGCTCAGGCAGCATCGCGCCTGAGCAGTGCCGTAGAAGAAGAAATACAGCGCTTGGGCATGCCCGGCGGGCGCTTTTTGATCGAGCTGCGCCCACAAGCCAGCATTGACCCGATGCCACACGGGCTGGAGCACGTAGAGCTACTGGTAAGCGCCAACCCAGGCCAACCCCTTAAAGCGTTGGCGAAAGTAGCGTCAGGTGGCGAGCTGTCACGCATCAGCCTGGCCATCCAGGTCATCACCGCGCAAACCTCACGGGTGCCTACCCTGGTATTTGACGAGGTCGACGTCGGCATTGGCGGTCCTACTGCTGAAATCGTCGGCCAACTGTTACGCCGTCTCGGCGAACGCGGCCAGGTACTGACAGTCACCCATTTGCCGCAAGTGGCTGCGCAATGCCATCAGCATCTATTTGTGCACAAGGTTCGCGAGAGCGACACCACTCGCACTGCCGTATCGAAACTGAGCAAGAAAGAGCGCATAGAAGAAGTTGCACGCATGCTTGGCGGCATCGATCTGACCAAAGAATCGTTGGCGCACGCAAAGAAAATGGTGGTTACTGCGAAAATTCTTGCAGCTTAGCGACGAACGGTAGAAAAAGCCGTCATTCAGACAGCACAAAGGCGACCCTTGGGTCGCCTTTGTTGGTTTCGCGAACCAGAAATTCGCGCTACAGACTTATTTTGTTTGCTTGCGCACGTACAAAACAAGATTGTGATCCACCAGCTCAACACCGTGTTTTGCAGCGATGGCGTGCTGCAGTTTTTCGATGTCTTCGTCGAAAAATTCGATCACTTCACCGCTGTCCACATTGACCATGTGATCATGGTGGCCACCGTCGGCATCGGCCAATTCGAAGACTGCATGACCACCATCAAAATTGTGGCGGATCACCAGCCCTGCGGACTCAAACTGAGTCAGTACACGGTAAACCGTGGCCAGCCCCACATCCTCACCCGCGGTCATAAGTGCCTTGTAAACATCCTCGGCGCTCATGTGACGCTGCTCGGCAGAGTCAAGCATTTGCAGGATTTTGACTCGTGGCAGAGTCACCTTCAGTCCGGCTTTACGGAGTTCGCTATTTTCAACCATGGTTAGCTTTCTCGCGGAAGCCGCTTCGCAGCTTCTATTAATACGGGTATGATCGGCGTTTACGTTGTCCCAGCCAAGATAGTGGAAGTCGCCCACCGATGCAAAACACCAAGCTCTTGCTAACCAGTTTCACCTTTGTGGGACTGCTCGCACTCGCCGGTTGTTCATTCCCCGGGGTTTACAAAATCGACATCCAACAGGGCAATGTCGTCACGCAGGACATGATAAACCAGTTACGCCCGGGAATGACCCGTCGGCAAGTGCGGTTTATTATGGGCAACGCCCTGCTGACCGATACATTCCACCCTGACCGCTGGGACTATTTGTATAGCCTGCAGCCCGGCGGCGGCCAGCGCCAACAAGAACGCATCAGTGTGTTCTTCAACGAAAATGACCAGCTCGTTAGCTTGTCTGGCGACTTCAAGCCAGGCGTAAGCCGCGATGAAGCCATTCTCGGCAAGGACGGCGCCACTAACGTGGTTGAGCCGGCAGCGCCTGACGCTCCAGCTGAAGAGAAGAGCGACGTACCCGCCAAGCCGGGTTCACTGCTCGATCAAATCCAGAAGGACGTCGACGGCGTCGAAACGGTCCCCGTTCCGACTCCAGAGCCTCTGGATACCGACGACCAATAATCGTCCGGTACAAAAAAGCCCGGCATGCCGGGCTTTTTGTTGTCTGCGATAACGCTGTTACACCTGACTCTGACGCTTGGCCTCGGCCGCTTTAGCAGCGCGCTGACGACGTATCTCTTTAGGGTCTGCCAACAGCGGCCGGTAAATCTCGATGCGCTCCCCCGCCTGCAACACTCGGTATTGCGGGTCTGCCACCTGCTTGCCAAAGATCCCCACAGGGCAGCTTGTCAGATCAAGCTCAGGGAACTCCTTTCCAATGCCAGAAGCCAGCAGCGCAGCGCGCACGCTTGTACCCTGCGCAACCGAAAATGCCAGCAAGCGCTGCCGATCAATCGCCGCATACACCACTTCGACGTCAATCAACGACTCAACCATAAAGCTGCTTGGCGCGCTGGCAAAAAGCATCCACTAACGTATTGGCTGCCTGATTGAACAAAGGCCCCAAGGTCGCCTTGACCAGCGGCCCGGCGTAATCGAAGGTCATGTCCAGGCTTATCTTGCAGGCCTTCTCACCCAAAGGTTTGAACACCCAAAGACCATGCAATTGTTTGAAAGGCCCCTCTTCCAGGTTCATTTCAATCGACTGCCCCGGCACCAGGGTGTTGCGCGTCACAAAGTGCTGGCTCAGCCCAGCCTTGGCCACGCCCAGACTGGCACGCATCAGCACATCGGACTTTTCGATCAGCTCGACGGAGGAACACCACGGCAGAAAGTCCGGGTAATGCTCAACATCGTTAACCAGGTCATAAAGCGCTTGCGCCGGATAAGGCAGCAAAGCAGAGCGTTGGATATGGGTAGTCATGTCAGCGTTATTTCCACAGCTGGGCGGCAAACACAATCAGAATGCCGAGTGGCGCCACATAGCGCATCAAAAAAAGTGTCAAGGCGAACAGCACCGGGCTACGCATCGACAATTCGTCGCGTACCGCACCACGCCCCATGATCCAGCCTGCAAAGACCACAAAGCACAGCCCGCCCAAAGGCAACATGATACGCGAGGTGAAGAAATCAACGACACCAAAGAAGTCGAGACCGCTCGCAGCGCCCCACTGATATAGGTGAAAACCTGAGTCTTCACTCACAAAGAACTTGGCTTGTTTCCAGATATTGAAGGAAAACACCGTGCCCAGCCCCACAAACCAGCAACTGAACGCCAACCAGAACGTCACCCACAGGCGTCGGACCTTGGTTCGCTCAACCAGATAAGCCACCATCGGCTCAAGCAATGAAATCGCCGAGCTCCAGGCCGCTACGGCCACCAACACAAAGAACACCACGCCCATCAGCTGCCCGAACGCCACATTGCCAAAGGCAAACGGCAAGGTCACAAACATCAGACCCGGCCCTTCGCTGGGGTTCAATCCCGAAGCAAATACAATTGGAAACAATGCCAACCCGGCGAGCAATGAGACAAACGTATCGATCAACGCCACACCGACCACAGTCCCGGAGATTGAGGCGTTCTTGGGCATATACGCACCATAGATCATGATCGATCCAACGCCCACGCTCAGAGAAAAGAACGCATGCCCCATCGCTGCCAGTAAGCCATCGAGCACCCGATCAGGGTTGAAGTCGAACATGAAATGCACGCCTTCCATAAAATGCCCCGTGGTCATGCTGTAACCCAGCAACACCAGCAGCAGCACAAACAGAATAGGCATCATGATCCGCAGACTGCGCTCAAGCCCCGCCACCACCCCTTTGGCAATCACATAGGCCGAGAGCAGCATAAAAGCCGTGTGCCAGAACGTCAGACGCCACGGGTCAGCGATCACACCCCCGAAGTAAGCACCGACCTGATCTGCCGTAGCGCCCTGAAAATCGCCCTTGCCCATATTGATGATGTAATCGAGCGACCAGCCGCCAACCACGCTATAGAAAGACAAAATCAGCAATGCCGTGATCATCCCGGCAAATGCGCCCCACGACCAACGCGCCGAGTGCCCGGCTTCGACCGCCAGCACTTTCAAGGCATTCGCTGGGCTTAGCCGCGCCCGCCGACCCATCAGGGTTTCGGCCAGCATGACCGGCACACCAATCAGCGCGATGCAGGCCAAAAACACCAACACGAAAGCGCCGCCACCATAGACGCCAACCATGTAAGGGAATTTCCAGATACTGCCCAAACCCACGGCGGAACCGGTCGCAGCGAGAATAAAGACCCAACGGCTTGCCCAACTGCCGTGGACAGAAACCTTGTCTGTCGACATCGTTACTACGCCCAACCACTAAAAAAAGAGGGCGCATTGTCCGGGAATCACCCTACCGGCTCAAGCGCGCTGTCCCGCACACGTAAACTCGTTGCATGACCGTAGCCGACACGCTCGCAACTGCCTATAATGCCGGCCCTATGGCTAAACAGAAGAAACACCCCACAGGGACCATCGCGCAGAATAAAAAAGCGCGACACGATTACTTCATCGAACATCGGTTCGAGGCTGGTCTGGTCCTGGCCGGCTGGGAAGTAAAAAGTCTGCGTGCAGGCAAGGCACAGCTGGTCGACAGCTACGTGCTACTCAAGGACGGCGAAGCATGGTTGCTCGGCAGCCATATTGCCCCCCTGACGACCGCCAGCACCCACGTTATCGCCGACCCTACGCGCAGTCGCAAACTGCTGCTTAACAAGCGCGAGCTTGAGAAGCTGTTTGCAGCGGTGCAACAAAAGGGTTACGCCTGCGTTTGCCTTTCTATTTACTGGAGCAAGCACTTGATCAAGTGCGAAATTGCCCTGGGTAAAGGCAAGAAGGAATACGACAAGCGCCATACCGAGCGCGAACGTGATTCCGATCGCGAGCTACAACGCGCGGTGCGCAACAAGGGCAAGGAAGACTAACCCAAGCCCTATGCTCTTGTAGCCGCTGCCGCAGGCTGCGATCGGCTGCGCAGCAGCTGCCGTCTGTGATACCAAAAACCCCTTCGGGGTTTATCGCAGCCTGCGGCAGCGGCTACAAAAGAATTCACAACCCATTACGCCGCTCTGCCCGCGCCATGCGTTGCACCTCCTGACGCACCTCTTCCAATACTTCCTGCACATACATTAAATGTCGACTCGCCACTTCGCGCGCGTCTTCTGCACGCCCTTCGATAATGGCCAGATACAACTCGCGATGCTGACTGATCAGCATGTCGCGCGTTTCGCTGCGTTGTTTGTACATGCCGCCGATATTGGTCACCACGTTGCGCTTGAGCAAATCAAATAGCCCGCGAATCGTGTGCAGCAATACGGCGTTATGACTGGCCTCGGCAATGGCCAAGTGAAAGCTGGCATCTGCCTCGCCCTCCTCGGCCCGGCTCACCTCATCCACCCGTGCATAACAATCCTGCAAGCGCTCGAACGCCAGGCGCAAACGCTCGCGATCCATCTCCGTGGCGCGCAACGCTGCGTAATACGCGCAGGACGCCTCCAGCGTATGACGGAATTCAAGCAGATCACGTTGCGCTTCAGGGTTGCTTTCGAGCAGTTGCAGCAACGGGTCACTGAACGTCGAACCCAGCGAAGTCGCTACATAATTGCCCCCGCCCTGGCGACTGACCAGCAGGCCTTTGGCCGCCAGCTTTTGAATGGCCTCACGCAATGACGGCCGTGACACACCGAATTGTTCCGCCAACGCACGCTCTGCTGGCAAACGCTCGCCAGACTTCAACGTGCCCTCAAGGATCATTCCCTCAAGCTGCTCGACAATATCGTCCGACAAGCGGCGCTGACGGACTTGATCAAACCCCATAACTGCTCTCCATCAACCCGACCATGCGCCGAGGGGGCGCTATTCTCGCCTATTGCCGCGTCGTATACACGCATCAGAAACACCGCCCAACACCGCATCAGATGCTCCAACAACGAACAACCAGACGAAAGATTTAGCAGCGGCAAATTGACACACACCACACGAGGCTTCTAACCTAGCGAACAGTGATTGTAAATTGGTATTACCAATTATCCAATAGCACTGATGGCATCGACCAATAACAATTAGGGGCCACCCCATATGCAAACCTGGCAACAGCTCTATAGTCCGCTCGGCAGTCTTGGCTGGTCCGCACTCGCGGCCGTCATTCCGATTGTGTTCTTCTTCCTGGCTCTGGCCGTGTTCCGTCTCAAAGGACATGTGGCCGGCAGCATTACCCTTGCCCTGTCGATTTTGGTGGCCATCTTTGCCTTCCAGATGCCTGTCGACATGGCCATCGCAGCAGCGGGCTATGGATTTGCCTACGGCCTCTGGCCCATTGCATGGATCATTGTGGCCGCGGTGTTCCTCTACAAATTGACCGTGAAAAGTGGCCAGTTTGAAATTATTCGCAGCTCGGTACTGTCGATCACTGACGACCAACGCCTGCAAGTGCTGCTGATTGGCTTCTGCTTCGGTGCATTCCTTGAAGGTGCAGCCGGTTTCGGCGCGCCTGTGGCCATCACTGCCGCACTGCTCGTGGGTCTGGGTTTCAACCCGTTGTACGCCGCGGGCCTTTGTTTGATCGCCAACACCGCCCCGGTTGCCTTTGGTGCCCTGGGCATCCCGATCATCGTGGCAGGCCAAGTGACCGGCATCGACGCATTCAAAATCGGTGCAATGGCCGGGCGCCAACTGCCGCTGTTGTCATTGTTCGTGCCGTTCTGGCTGGTCTTCATGATGGACGGCCTGCGCGGCGTGCGTGAAACCTGGCCCGCAGCGCTGGTGGCGGGCTTGAGCTTTGCCGTCACTCAATACTTCACCTCGAACTACATTGGGCCTGAACTGCCAGACATCACCTCGGCCCTCGCCAGCCTGATCTGCCTGACCCTGTTCCTGAAAGTCTGGCAGCCAAAACGCACCGCAGGCGCCCAGATTGCTGGCGTCAGCTCTGACGTTATCGTGACCGCCAGCGCAGGAGGCTTCGGCAAACCGAGCAACCTGATGGCATCGCCTTACAGCCTGATGCAGATCCTCAAAGCCTGGTCACCGTTCCTGATCTTGACCGTACTGGTCACCATCTGGACCCTAAAACCGTTCAAGGCTCTGTTCTCACCCGGTGGCTCGATGTACGGCTGGGTATTCAACTTTGCCATCCCGCACCTGGACCAACTGGTGATCAAGACTGCGCCGATCGTCAACGCACCCACCGCCATTGCGGCCGTGTTCAAGCTTGATCCCATTTCGGCCACCGGCACCGCGATTTTCTTCTCGGCGCTGATCTCGATGATGATCCTGAAAATCGACTTCAAAACCGGTCTGACCACTTTGAAAGAGACTTTCTACGAACTGCGCTGGCCGATCCTGTCCATCGGCATGGTGCTGGCCTTTGCTTTCGTCACCAACTACTCCGGCATGTCCTCGACCATGGCACTGGTGTTGGCGGGTACTGGCGCGGCGTTCCCGTTCTTCTCGCCGTTCCTCGGCTGGCTGGGCGTATTCCTGACCGGCTCGGACACTTCATCCAACGCCCTGTTCAGTTCGTTGCAAGCCACCACCGCGCACCAGATCGGCGTTAGCGACACCCTGATGGTGGCCGCCAACACCAGCGGCGGCGTGACCGGCAAGATGATTTCTCCGCAATCCATCGCCGTGGCCTGTGCGGCCACAGGCCTGGTGGGCAAAGAATCCGACCTGTTCCGCTTCACCCTCAAACACAGCCTGTTCTTCGCCACCATCGTCGGCCTGATCACCTTGGCCCAAGCCTATTGGTTTACCGGCATGCTGGTGCACTGATAAGGACTATGGTTACTGCACGTTAAGGGTGCCGGGGCTCTCCCCGGCACCTGTAATTCACGACCCGGTCCACTTAAGTGGACATATAACCGGGACCACCCGGAGACGCCTGATGAGCGAGCTTTTTTACAACGCCGTGCCGAATGCGACCCGTGTCGCCCCGCCCTTGCCTGTGCCACGCCAATACCCCGCGCATAAACCGCGCAAGGTTTACCTGTTCGGCACCTGTGTCGTAGACCTGTTCTTTCCCGAGGCCGGGATGGACGCGATTCACCTGATTGAACGTGAAGGCATTGAAGTCGATTACCCCCAAGGCCAAAGCTGCTGCGGCCAACCGGCCTACACCTCGGGTTACACCGAGCAGGCTCGGGAAGTCGCCCGCTCGCAACTGGCCCTGTTTGCCGAAGACTACCCGGTAGTTGTACCGTCCGGTTCTTGCGCCGGTATGTTGCGTGAGCACTACGAAGACCTGTTCAAGGACGAGCCCGAGACCTTGAAAAAGGTCCACGCACTGGCCGAACGCACCTTTGAACTCACCGAATTCCTGCTATTTGTGTGCAAAGTGCAATTTAAAGACCACGGTGCTCCGGTCAAGGTCGCCCTGCACACCTCCTGCTCGGCACGTCGCGAAATGAACACCCACCTGCACGGCCGCGAAATGCTCGCGCAACTGAGCAATGTCGAGCGTATCGACCACAGCCACGAGAGTGAATGCTGCGGTTTTGGTGGCACATTCAGCGTGCGCATGCCGGACATTTCCGGCGCGATGGTCGCTGACAAGACCCGCTCCCTGATTGAAACCGGCGCGCATCAAGTGCTGACCGCTGACTGCGGTTGCCTGATGAACATCAACGGCTCGCTGGAAAAACAGAAACAAGCCCTGCGCGGCCAGCATCTGGCCAGTTTCCTGTGGCAGCGCACCGGAGGTGAACAATGAGCACCAGCACACTGATTCCTACCGTTGCAGTGGAAGAAGACTTCCGCGAGCGCGCCCATGAAGCGCTAGCCGACACGCAACTGCGAAACAACTTTCGCAGTGCTATGGATTCTCTGATGACCAAGCGCGCAGTGGCCTTCAGCGACGCCCATGAGCGCGAACATTTACGCGCACTGGGCAACGCGATCCGCGCCCGTGCCCTGTCCAAACTGCCTGACCTGCTGGAGCGACTGGAAGCCAACCTGACCCGCAATGGTGTGCAGGTGCACTGGGCAGAAACCGTTGAACAAGCCAATGAAATAGTCATGTCCATCGCTCGCCGCCGCGCCGCCAAACAGGTGATCAAAGGCAAGTCGATGGTCAGCGAAGAGATGGAGATGAACCACGTGCTCGGCGCCCAAGGCATTGAATGCCTGGAATCCGACATGGGCGAGTACATCGTTCAACTCGACAACGAGAAACCGTCACACATCATCATGCCCGCCATTCACAAGAATGCCGGGCAAGTGGCCAACCTGTTTCACGAAAAACTCGGCGTGGAATACACCAAAGACGTCGACCAACTGATCCAGATTGGCCGTCGCGTACTGCGTCAAAAATTCTTCGAAGCAGACATCGGCGTGTCCGGAGTCAACTTCGCCGTCGCTGAAACCGGCACGCTGCTACTGGTCGAAAACGAAGGCAATGGCCGCATGTCGACCACCGTGCCGCCTGTGCATATCGCCGTGACCGGGATCGAAAAAGTCGTCGAAAATCTGCGTGACGTCGTACCGCTGGTTTCGCTGCTGACCCGCTCGGCCCTCGGCCAGCCGATCACCACCTACGTCAACATGATCTCCGGCCCGCGTAAGCCCGGCGAGCTGGACGGCCCTGAAGAAGTGCATTTGGTGTTGCTCGACAACGGCCGCAGCCAGGCATTTGCCGACAGCGAATTGCGCCAGACCCTCAACTGCATTCGTTGCGGCGCCTGCATGAACCACTGCCCGGTTTACACCCGCATCGGCGGCCATGCCTACGGTGAGGTCTACCCCGGCCCGATTGGCGCCATCATCACGCCGCATATGGTGGGCCTGAACAAAGTGCCGGATCACCCAAGCGCTTCCTCATTGTGCGGCGCATGCGGCGAAGTGTGCCCGGTAAAAATCCCGATCCCGGCACTGCTGCGCCGTCTGCGCGAAGAAAACGTCAAAGCGCCCGACACCGTACCTCGCATCATGCGCGGCCAAGGCAGCAAGTACTCACGCAAAGAGCGCCTGATCTGGAACATGTGGGCCAAGCTCAACAGCTCACCCGCGCTTTATCGCACATTCCTCAAAGCCGCCACTCGCCTGCGCGCACTCACGCCGAGCAAGGTGGGCCCGTGGACACAAAACCACAGCGCACCCAAGCCCGCTGCCCGTTCGCTGCACGACATGGCCCGTGAACATTTGGCGAAAAAATCGGGAGACTCGCGATGAGCGCTAAACAAAACATCCTCAACAAACTGCGCAAAAGCCTGACAGGCACCACGCCCGTGCCTGACAACTTTGATGAAGTGCTGGTGACCGAGCCGTGGACTTACACCGCCGAGCAGCGCATCCCGCAACTGCGCAAGCTGATGGAAGCGGTGCACACCGAAATTCACCTCAGCACCGAACAGGACTGGCCCGCGCTGCTGGCGCAATTGGTCACTGACCGCCAACTGCCCAGCCTGCTGATTGCGCCAACGACACCGCATGGGCAAAAAGTCACGGCACATTGGGCGCAAAACCCTGCGTTACCCTTACTCAAAGCCTACGACCGGCCGGTTGAGGAGTGGAAAACCGAACTGTTCAACGACACCCCTGCCAGCCTGACCACCACCCTGGGCGCCATTGCCGCCACGGGCAGCCTGATCATGTGGCCGACGCCTGAAGAGCCGCGATTGATGAGCCTGGTTCCCCCGGTGCATTTCGCTTTGCTCAAGGCCAGTGAAATCCGTGACAACTTCTATCAAGTGCAACGAGAAATGAATTGGACTGCAGGCATGCCGACCAATGCGCTGCTGGTGTCCGGCCCGTCGAAAACCGCTGACATCGAGCAAGTATTGGCCTACGGCGCTCACGGCCCGAAAGACTTGGTGGTCCTGATTCTGGAGGATGCATGAGCCTGCCCAGCGCCTTTGTGCGTGACGCCGAACGGCTGATCCCGCAAGACCGTCGCTTCACCGATGCACTTTCTACGCTGGCCTTCGGCACCGACGCCAGTTTTTACCGGCTGATTCCCAAGCTGGTGATCCGCGTTGAGTCAGAAGACGAAGTGGTCGAGTTGCTGCGTCTGGCCCGTCGCGATCAAGTGGCTGTCACTTTTCGCGCCGCCGGCACCAGCCTGTCTGGCCAGGCCATCAGTGATTCCGTACTGATCGTGCTGGGCGACAACTGGAACGGCAAAGAAATACGTGGCCAAGGCACGCAAATCCGCCTGCAACCGGGCGTTATTGGCGCTCAGGCCAATGCATGGCTGGCGCCCTTCGGCCGCAAGATCGGCCCTGACCCGGCCTCGATCAACGCCTGTAAAATCGGTGGCATCGTCGCCAACAACGCCAGCGGCATGTGCTGCGGTACGGCACAAAACACCTACCACACCCTGGCCGGCATGCGCGTGGTATTGGCCGACGGCACCCGTGTCGACACAGAAGACGCTGCCAACGTCGCGGCCTTTCGCCAAAGCCACGCGGCTTTGCTCGATCAGTTGGCGACGCTGGGCCGCGAGACCCGCGCCAATCCTGAGTTGGCTGCAAAAATTCGCCACAAATACCGTCTGAAAAACACCACCGGCCTGTCGCTCAACGCCCTTGTGGACTTTGACGAGCCGCTGGATATTCTCAGCCATTTGCTGGTGGGCTCTGAAGGTACGTTAGGCTTTATCAGCTCGGTGACTTACGACACCGTGATCGATCACCCGAACAAAGCCTCGGCGCTGATTGTCTTTCCCGACGTCGAAACCTGCTGCAACGCCGTCACCGTGCTCAAAAGCCAACCCGTTTCTGCCGTCGAGCTGCTGGACCGCCGCAGCCTGCGATCGGTGCAAGACAAACCCGGCATGCCGGCTTTCGTACAGCAATTGTCGGCGAATGCCTGCGCTTTGCTAATCGAATCCCGCGCTGCCACGCAGACCTTATTGCACGAACAACTGGCACACATCATGGCCTCACTGGCCAGCTTCCCGGTTGAGAAGCAAGTCGACTTCACCGAAGACCCGAAAGAAAACGCCAAACTGTGGGCCATCCGCAAAGACACCTTTCCGGCCGTCGGCGCGGTGCGCAAGACCGGTACGACCGTCATCATCGAAGACGTCACCTTCCCGGTGGAACAACTGGCCATCGGCGTCAATCGCCTGATCGAGCTGTTCGAAAAGCACCACTACGACGAAGCGATCCTGTTCGGCCATGCCCTGGAAGGCAACTTGCACTTTGTCTTCACCCAAGGCTTTAACAACCCCGAAGAAGTGGCCCGTTACCAGGCGTTCATGGACGATGTGGCGCAACTGGTGGCTGTCGAATTTGGCGGTTCCCTCAAGGCCGAACACGGCACTGGTCGCAACATGGCCCCCTTTGTCGAGCTGGAATGGGGCAGCGACGCCTACCAATTAATGTGGGCACTCAAACGCCTGCTCGACCCGCAAGGCATTCTCAACCCCGACGTGGTGCTCAGCGAAGACCCGCACATCCACCTCAAACACCTCAAACCGATGCCTGCCGCGGACGAGATTGTGGATAAGTGCATTGAATGCGGTTTTTGCGAGCCGGTGTGCCCGTCCAAAGGGCTGACCCTCAGCCCACGCCAACGCATTGTCATCTGGCGCGATATTCAGGCCAAACAGCGCGCCGGGGTTGATACCCGCGAGCTTGAAGAAGCCTACGCCTACCAAGGCATTGATACCTGTGCTGCCACCGGGCTTTGCGCCCAACGCTGCCCCGTGGGCATCAATACCGGCGAGCTGGTGAAAAAGCTGCGGGCCCGCACCGCCACCCACCTCAAAACGGCCGACTGGCTGGGTAATCACTTTGCCACAACGCTGCAAGGCGCCCGCTTCACGCTTCATGTGGCCAACGGTGCCCGCATGCTGCTGGGCGCACCGCGTCTGGCAAAAATTTCGTCAGCATTGACCAAGGCCAGTAAAGGCCGGGTGCCACTGTGGACCAACGCCATGCCTCAGCCTGAGCGGGCGGTTCGCTTAACCCCACCCATTGAAGATGCGCGCCCACGGGTGGTTTATCTGGCGGCCTGCGTATCACGGGTGATGGGCCCGGCGGCTGGCGACAAAGAACAAATGTCGCTGCTGGACAAAACCCGTGGTTTGCTTGAAAAAGCCGGCTACCAAGTGATCTTCCCCGACAACATGGACAGCTTGTGCTGTGGCCAGCCGTTCGCCTCCAAAGGGTATAACGAACAGGCCGAACACAAACGCCAGGAACTGATCGGCGCACTGCTGCACGCCAGCCGTGGCGGGCTTGATCCTATCTATTGCGACACCAGCCCCTGCACCTTGCGTTTAGTGCAAGACCTGGGCGAATCGCGCCTCGATCTGTACGACCCGGTTCGCTTCATCCGCACCCACCTTGTGGATAAGTTGAGGTTCACCCCTCAAACCGCGCCCATTGCCGTGCACGTCACGTGCAGTACGCAGCATCTGGGCGAAAGTCAGGCGTTGATCGACATTGCACGGCTGTGCAGCACACAAGTGGTCATACCCGAAGGGATTCATTGCTGCGGCTTTGCCGGGGACAAAGGGTTCACCACACCGGAGCTGAATGCACACTCACTGCGCACCTTGAAAGACGCGGTGCAGCAGTGCAGCGAAGGCATCTCCACCAGCCGTACCTGCGAGATCGGCCTGACCCAACACGGTGGCATTGATTACCACGGGCTGGTCTATCTGGTGGATCGGGTGACGAGCTAAGGGGCTACTCCAACAAGCAATTTAACGCGCCTGTCGCCAAGCAGGCGCGTGCTGCTTAGTGCGTCGCCAAACCGTCCAGCGATTTATCGACATACGCCTTGGCCAGCTCCACCAAATGCGTCACCGACAACACCAAATCGCGCTGCAACCCGCTCAAACCCTTCCCCGCCTCACTGGCCGAAGCACCCGCGCAGCGCAACAAGTCTGACGCTTGGGCCAAAGCCGCTTCTAAATTGACACTGTCGGGGATGGTGTACGTGACCATGACCTCCTGCCGTGGAGGCTTAAAGTCGAGCAAGTAGTAATCAAGGGCGCGATCAGCAGCGGCACGGTCCAACGACTGTGCTTCACACTGAGCAGCAGCGAGTGGGGTAAAGACGGGTGGATCGGGGGTGATTTTTTTCATGATGTAACTCCAGATGCCTCAAAGGAGCTATCACACATCGCTACTAAACGATTGGGTGGCAGCCGTGCGCAGGTTAGTAGACCGGTGCATCTGGAAACCGGCGCGCCCGAAGGCGCCCTGCGCACGGCCACCATAACGCGGGGCCGAAAAAAAGCGCCTCACGGAAGGTGGCGCTGATGCGCCAGATGACTATCCGGGCTACTAAACCCGACCGCTGATGAGCAGCGATGGGCCGAGACTATGCCCCGAAATGAACTGGCACAAGCGAGCGGGAGTTTCTCGGAAGTTTCACCAGATGGAAAGGGACTTTTCGTACGAAACGGCTGATTTTGAGGTGCACCCACCCACGTGTCACTGCCGAAGGTTGCTTTCTATACGGCCTCAGTACTCGCCCTGTTTTAGGGCGCAAAAAATAATCCTCAATGATGGCCCTCTGAGAGCAGAACTCCTGATCCCAGCTATAGTCAATTGGCTTAAGGCCCCGTATTTGGGGCATATAACCGAGCCTGGAGAAACCGGGCCTATCATGAGCACAAGGAGTTTTCCCCTATGAAACGTTCCGCATTGGCTGGTCTTTTCGTTTGCGCTGCGATGTTGGCTTCTCCGGTGTTTGCGGCCGAAACAACCAGTAACACTGGCAAGTTATGTTCTGACAACCTGCAAAGAATTAAAGATTATTTGTCGAGCATCCCGACAACCAGTGAAAACACCACCGACAACCTCAAAAAGGCCTACGAAACGGCGCAGGATGCACAGGCGAAGGGAGACAACCAGGCCTGTGTTGACGTGACCACCGCAGAGATCGCGAAAATTCAAAAACTCACCACAGGCGGAAACCAGTAAGTCGTTGTTGAGGTTGCCCTTGTGTGCGGGATTGGCGTAGACTCCGCAGCTTGCTGGTTGCATACAGCAAGCACTGGGGCCGTTTAGGATTCGACGCCGGTTGCGAAACTCTAGGTGCATGCCGAGTTGGTAACAGAACTCGTAAATCCACTGTTGCAACTTTCTATAGTTGCCAATGACGAAACCTACGAGGGTCAAGCTCTCGCAGCGTAAGCTGCCTTAGCCATCCTCCTGGTACCTTCGGGTCCAGCAATCACTAGGGGATGCCTGTAAACCTGAAGTGATTGTCATATAGAACAGGATCGCCGTGCAGTACGTTGTGGACGAAGCGGCTAAAACTTACACAACTCGCCCAAAGCACCCTGCCCTTCGGGTCGCTGAGGGTTAACTTAATAGAAACGGCTAAGCATGTAGTACCGACAGCGGAGTACTGGCGGACGGGGGTTCAAATCCCCCCGGCTCCACCACTTTTACATCTAAAGACGTCCACGGACGTCTTTTTTTGTGCCTAAAATCCAGTGAATACAGGGGTTTAGAGTCCACGAGCGTCCACCAGCATCCGTGACCATCTAAGATTTCGTGTATTCCAAGTGGTATTCCAAGCCCTCACCTGCTATTTTTTGGAATACATAAACAGCACTGGAATACACCATGGGGGCCCAAGCCACGCGCCTTTCAGACGTAAAAGTCAAAGCCGCGAAGCCAAAGGAAAAGGACTACATACTCACCGATGGCAACGGCCTTCAGATGCGAGTGAGAATCAATGGCTCAAAGCTATGGAATTTCAACTACATCCAACCCGTGACGAAAAAGCGGATAAACATGGGATTGGGCACCTTTCCTGAGGTAAGCCTGGCTCAAGCACGCAAGAGAACCGTGGAAGCGAGAGAGCTCGTCGCCCAGGGGCTGGACCCTAAAGAGAAACGCGACGCCGAGCGGCACGCGAAAAAAGCAGCCACGGAACACACTTTCGAAAATATCTCGACAGCGTGGTTCGAGCTAAAAAAGGATTCAGTCACCCCAGCGTACGCCGAGGATATTTGGCGCTCTCTCACGCTGCATGTTTTCCCTGATCTGGCCACCACCCCAATATCTGCTATCACTGCCCCTAAAGTCATAAATTTGCTTCGACCCCTCGAGTCGAAGGGCAGCCTCGAAACCGTTAAACGTCTAACCCAACGCCTCAATGAAATCATGACCTATGGCGTCAACTCGGGATTGATTCACGCAAATCCGCTCAGCGGAATCCGCGCTGTCTTCAAAAAGCCCAAAAAGAAAAACATGGCGGCTCTTGCCCCCGATGAGCTGAAAGAGCTCATGGTAGCAATTGCCAATGCCAGCATAAAAAGAACTACGCGCTGCCTTATTGAGTGGCAACTTCACACCATGACTCGGCCAGCCGAGGCTGCCACTTCCCGCTGGGCTGATATCGACTTCGAAAAGAAGGTCTGGACGATACCGGCTGAGCGCATGAAGAAGCGTCGGATACACATCATTCCGCTGACTGATCAAGCTTTGGCACTTTTGGAGGCGATCAAGCCCTACAGTGGGCATCGGGAATATGTCTTCCCTGCAGACCGTAACCCTCGTACCCATTGCAATAGCCAGACCGCCAACATGGCACTGAAGCGAATGGGCTTCGCAGGACGCTTGGTTAGCCATGGCATGCGATCAATGGCGAGCACCATCCTCAATGAACACGGCTGGGAGCCTGAACTGATTGAGGTTGCGCTAGCCCACGTTGATAAGGATGAGGTACGTAGCGCCTATAACCGAGCCGACTATATTGATCGCAGACGCCCGATGATGGCTTGGTGGAGCGAGCACATCCACAGTGCGGCAACCGGCAGCCTTTCAGTGTCAGCAACCAATGAAAATAGGGACCGTAAAGTCGTTTCGATCCGTTGAGACTAAAACCGGTGGCGAGCAGGAGTCTGGGGGTTGGGACGCGTGCAGCGCTATCGGTTCGTTCATCACTTGCTGACCTCCTCAACATTTGATGTCATTTTTGCATACATCTTCTCGAGCAATGGCTCGACGATGAGCACTGCCTCGGCCCAGTGGTCTTCCCGGAGCATTGAGTACGGCGCATCCAGATGGATCTCTTTGTCAAACGGAAAGTCCGTTTCTGTTTCTAATCCAACGATTAGCTGCATGTCATCTGGTAGCTCTTTTGCAATGAACTGAAGCACCGCCGGCAGGTTGACGTCGTCTTGAGCCTGCTGGTTCGGCGAGTCAATCACCACGGGTACGTCGAAAGTCCCGGTTACACCCTGGCACGTTTGCCAGAGTGCGGCGTAGTAAGCCAGAATTGAGCGAGGACCTCCGCTTCCTGATAGATCTGGACGTCCAGCAAGCTTCATCTTCGATGCGTCTACTGCGGGAAGTTGCAAGGCAACACGCCCAGACACGTAGTAGGATCTGAACTTCTCCAATATCGCCCGAGTCCTTTTCGGGGCACGGAGCAACTTCATTTTTTCATCTAGAGCATCCACGGCACCCAGAGCCTTATCGATCGCGCCCTGCAGAAGTTTACGCTCGGCTTCGAACGCCGCGGCTGCGCTTTCCGCCCCAATGCTTTCAACGACATCCTGAAACTTTAGGTCTCCTCTGCGGGTATCCAGAAGCTTAGAGATTCGCTGGTAGCTCTCGTCTAGGGTATGGAGCCTGGCTAACGTGGCGTCATATCGATTCCGAACCTCGTTCGCGTCATCCCTGAGACACCCTGCGAGCTCTCGTAGCACTCGTGCATCCTCAGCGAATTGGAGCAAGTCATAAAACGACTTCGTGTGCTCTGCATTACAGGTTGGGCAAATCAGAGGTTCCGCCCCTTCAGCCCGTAGATACTTTGCGTCATGACCATATGCCGCGAGAGCGTCATCGGCTAATCGGATCTGCTGCTCAAGACTGGAAAGCAAATCTTGCTCACGAACGGCAGCACTACGGAGCATCTCCTGCCTCTGATTAAGCTCAGTAACCTCCCGGGTCAACAGTGCAATCTCGTAGGCAAAGTTCTCAGGGTTGAGTTTAGGACCAGATAAGGGCAGCGTTCGGCTGAACCGCTCCATAGTTCGCTCTAGAAGTTTGTATTCTCGCCGATGCTCATCAAGCGCTTTGGATTCTTGAACTCTCTCGGCTCTGGCCCGGTAGTACTCGGGCGGACATACGCCAGTGAAGTACTCCAAGATAGCGCTCCAGGGAGAGCTGAACCTTTGGAGGCCGATAAAAGTGTTCCAGCCGGACTGCCAACTGCCATCCTGATTTACGTAAAACGGCAAAAAAAAACATGCAGGGTCTGCCGGTTTAATAGCTGACTCTCTTTTATCGGTAAACACCAGATTAAAATCAGTAATGTTGCAGAACGCCTCGGACCACTCTCCGAACTTAGAGGTGGCGACGATCATCTCCTGATTTGCGTTGAAAAGCGCGCGTCGCCCATTCTGGTGCAGTGCGAAGAAATGACATCCTCCAATTGAGAACTCTAGGAGAGAGACGGTATTTTCATCCCACGATTCGAGCTTTCCCTGGGGCTTGGCACCAAGGGTCTCAAAAAGGCTTCGAATCAGACTCGTCTTGCCAGTGTGGTTCCTTCCCCTCAACAGGTTTTTCTTCGGGTGGAAGCCCACGTGTCTCGCCTTCTTGTCGCGGTGCGAGAGCAGCCAGATGTTTTCGAATCGAAAGCTTTTCATAGTTCTTAGTTCTCAAGCTACGAACGAGGAATCTCAGTTCGGGTCCACGCATTTTTTAATAGCCCTCATTGCAAAGCGCGCGAGTAGTTCGGCATCGCGAAAGCTAGTGAAATTCTTTTTCAGTTCGGCTAAACAAGCCTCAAAGTACGGCCGCAACTGTGGTCCGGCCACGTTGAGTTCGATCCAGCTGTCACAGAAATCGTGAACAGATCGGGCATCGGGCAGTGTTGTGCCTGCTAGTTGCTCCCGAACCACACGCGCAGTTTCAGCTCGCACCGCGGTAACCAACATGAAGTCCATTCCTTCGGTTTGTAGCTGCGTGAGCCAGACACCCAAATAGGCCGAATAATCTGGAGTTGCTTCAAGTGCCCCCATTGCAGCTACAAACTCATGCCTCGCGAACCCACGCTGCTTAATGAGCTCTCCGAAAGACGAACAAGTATCAGTGTGGCGACCTAGAGGCGAAATCTTCGTGACGAGGGATTCTACGAACGAAGCAGCCTGGCCCGCATGAGCAGGACTGCGATGCATCAACAATTCCAGCGCAACTTTGATGACGTAGCTACTGGGCTCATCGGGGTGGATAGCAACTCTCTTCAGCGTAAGCTTCGTCAAATCCGGAGCAAGCGAGCCGCTCGCACCAAGCGAACTTAAAGCTTGAGACAACAAATCTGCATGATCAGGAGAAAAATCCGCGAGCGAGCAAGGCATCGACGTCGCTGCATTTCCCCCCGCAGCAAGAGGAATGTCACATCCAGCGTTCGAGATAAAGAAGGCCTGAACAGGTAACTTATCGAATGCTGCGAGGCTGAGTTGAAGCTTGCCAAGGGCACTGTCGCCGACTTTTTCAAACTTAGGTATTACCGCCTTCGCTGAAGCTGCTGGGTTCTTCTTTTTCGGAGGCACCGCTGTGCCAGTGAGTACGGACCAGCTCCACTCGCCTCGATCTTTCTTTTTTACCTGGTAAACGCGCGCACGCGACGGAGTGTGTGACGAGTCCAGCTCGGTGACATCCTGCACCGTTTCGAAAAGCAGCAAGAAATCAATCTCGCCCGCCTGCTCCAGCTCTACCATTCGGAGCACGGCCCACCACCGCTGAAAATCCACACCTTTAGCGCCGTGGCCACCGCCTGTCTCTGTGAGGCCCGGTTTGTTCGCGACGAGGAGTAACTCTGCGGCGCCAGCTGAAATGGTCAAGGCATGCTCCCTATGCACTTTCGCCACCTAGGATGGCACCTTGTCATCATCATTCACATTGCGTTCGCTGTAAAGGTGACCGTCTTCTACATCCCGAATGCGCAGCCTGAATAGACCATTGCGACGGATTATCGAACTAGAAGCCGGCCCCCAGAAATGACTTATCCCAAAATGTGCTGACCCGCTACCCACTGAGCGAGCTAGTGAAATCGGCCAGTTGCCGCCGCATCAGTGGATGCCTGCCCGACCTCCGAAAAGTGTGTTGCCCGTTCGCTTACCCTTCAGTGCTCGAACATCGACGGAGTGGTGATTGACCGCAAGCGACGTGCAAAATCCTCGTGTGCAATGCGGCATATACCCTATATCTGCTTGCAGCTAGTCGAGGTTGAACCCCCTTTGGTAATAGCGTCGCAGTGCCGCCAGCATTGCCGCCTGATGAGCATTGGCCGAGGCATTTCCCCACTCATTTTTCGAATAGATCAAGTCCATTTTCAAGGAGTCAGGCCGCTTCTCGAGCGCCCTTTTGTTAAGGAATCGCTGGCGCTTTTCGTTGTAGGGCAGATTGCCGTACTCCGAGTTGATACTGCGCGAGACAAGCGCGAGATTGCCAAAACGGTCCAGCCAATCCTTCGAGACCTTGTTGGTGTCGGTCGCTTGTGGATTCTGCGGCGAAATATGTTCTACCGAGTTCTTTGCGGTAAAACGGAAATTGCCCCATAGCTCATGGTCACGTTGCTGTTCATGCCAGAGTACGAAGTCCAGCTTGTAGAACCAGTAATGCGCAAAATCAACGCCGCGGCTCCACGACAGCACATCCTCGAACTGGAGTGCAGATGCGGTGCGCCAGGGCTCGTCCATAAACGAGCGGGTACGCGCGACCAACGGTTTGTTGGTAGCCTCCCCCAGCAACTGGTTATCCAGATGACACAGGAAGCCGTAATAGCGCTCCACCTCGCTGCCGCCACCACGCACGGTGTGCGCATGCTTGTGGATGAAGTAGAGAAATGGCGTCAACCAGTAATGAGTGGTGATCTCCTGCGAGTGATACAGCATGCTCTGCAGCAACGACAGGCCCTGATGCAGGGAATTGTCACGGCTGCGATTGATGTAACGCTTGTCATCACTGGGAGAAATCGAGGTATGGCAAACCTGGTGGATCTCTTCATCGCCTTGATCGACCCACTTGATGATGTACTCATCCCACAGCACGCGCATACGCCAGAGCAGATCGATGAATCCCTGCGCCCTCGCCTTACGCTGCATTGGCTCCGTCGGCACCAGCAAGTGCGCCTCGAACAAGGCGAGCAACTGGCGATCTAGCACGCGGGGCAGATCCGCCCGCCCTTGCTCCTTCAACCAAATGCGCAGCACATGAAGCAAGAAGAGCGGAAAGCCGATAATGCTTCGCGCCCAGGGCGCTTCTCCGTCATCCACGGCGATGGCTGTCGGATCCGTGCCGATGCCGGTAAGCCCGCCGTCAACGATAGCTTGCAAGGTCAGTCGTTCGTCGTCTTCCGCTTGCGCAGCGTCAACCTTTCGGCTCAGCAGCCCGTGCACGGCGCCTGCATTCAGCAGTTGCCCCTTGTTATAGAGATCTCCCAGTCGATGCGCCTCCAGCTGGGTTTCAAGGCAAAAATTGCGCTCGACAAAGCCACTCATGTCGGCACAGGCATTCCACAATGCCGCATAGCGGGAACGGCTTTCTGCAGGGATGTCGCGCAGCAGCCTGGCCTTGAGAATCTCGTGGTGCTGTAGCTGGATGCCACGATTATTGATGACTTCGAACAGCTTGTTCAAATCCATGCCCTCGGGCACCTGTGTGAGCACCAGCGAGACGTTGCGATAAACAAAGCCGGCCAGCGCCTTGAGATATTCATCATCCACAGGCCCGCCGTCCGCACGCTTGTAAGTCTGCGCGAAGGAGGCCATCAATTGCTGAGCCTCTCTCATGCTCTGGGTGTCGATGGCTTCGCTGGTCGTCGCTCTACCTCCCGGCATCATGCTGGCAAGGAAGACGTTCACCTGCTCTCGGATCGAGAAGTGCAGGCGCGGAATCGCACCGTCCTTCAGCACAACCCTGCTGAAGTCCCCCATCACCTGGCTCCATACCGCCACCGTGCTGAGCATCCACAGCGTGGTGAATCGCTGCTGCCCGTCGATTAGATCGAAGCGGCGCACGCCCTGATCGCGGTCTTCCTCGGCGGTTTTCTCCACCAACAGCGTGCCACCCAGGAAAAACTGCGTGTCGCGTCGATCGAAGGCATTGGCCATATCAGTCAGCAGCGTCTTGATCTGGTCATCACCCCATACGTACAAGCGCTGGTAGATCGGCACATTGAAGCACCAGGCGGCGTCTTGCTTGTTGACCAACTGCTCCAGAGTGCAGAGGCTGGAATCAATTTTCATGGCGATCTTCCTGGAAAGCCTTCAGGCTCGCCTCGAGCCATTGCGATTTGCCCGCAAGGCTGCGGCATTCAGAATCCGCTTGCCCCCGATAGAACTCCAGGACAGCCCTTTTGTATCGCCCCTGCACACCATTCCCCACTTCAATCGTTTCATTGGCATACAACGACGCCACGGCCTGTTGCCGTTGCTGCAGAAAATCCAGCACCTGTTTCGGGTGGTAACTCTGTGCAATCACATCCAGCAGGTTCAGCTCGGCCAGCCTGAAGAAGTTGGCGGCAGTCTCCTGTTTGACCTGTTTTTTCTCCAGACGAATCGCGCCCAGCAGAAACTCCAAGCGCAGGGCAAACGCGGTCAGTTGCTCAACTTCGAACTGATCCACGTACACCAAGCTGCAGAGCATAAAGATCTCGCGCAGATACTCCTGGTTGTTGCGCAGCAGCTGTCGATAGATCACGCGGAACGAACTCACGTGCCTGCATGGCTCAGGATCGTTGATCAGCCTTTGTAGCAGCGCGGCGTACTTATCTGTGTAGAGAAAGAATCCCAAACCCTCATGAATGGGCTGGCGCAGCGCCATCGGCAAGTTTGCGGGGTTGTGGCTGACACGCAGTTGACTGCCCTGCAGTAGGTACTCGCCGTCGCCCGCCAGCGTCAGCGCAGTCGCCAGCCGATTGTGCCGGGTGGCGTAGAGTGGCACGCTGTCGATACGACTGCGGCTGTCTGCAACATGGGGCCAGGTGTCGCGCTGGAACTCGGCCAGTAGCGCCTCGTGCCTGCCCGCAGGCGTTTGCGATCCGCGCCAACGTCGCGCACGCCAGAGAAAACGATTGAATAGGTTGGGTGCGAAATCCTGACCTGGAGAAAGTATCGCGGGGTGGCGTTGCAGTGACTCCCAACGCTCAGCGCAGTGCTGCTGCAGTGCTGTCTTGAGCCTGCCCTCACCATCTGCATGATCGATCGCACGCAGGTGATAAGCCTTGAGCAAGTCGGTGGCCTCTAGGCGCACTCCGCGGTTGTTCTGGGTATCGAAAAAGGTGAAGGCAAGATCGGTGCTGTCCACTTCGATCACCGTCAGACGAAGTTTTTCGATAACCTCCCGCGCAATCGGCTCTAGCTGCTTCAAAGCCTGCAGTCCTGCAGAGATATGCCGCGCGGATTGCCCCGAATAGCTGAGCGCCTGGCCCGCTGGCAGCATGCCGGTAGCCCGGTAGTACAACAGCGACAACGCTGTAACGCGTTGCTGACCATCGATGATGAACCGTTTCGACTGGTATGCATTGCGATGCAGTAACACCACACCCATGTAGTAAGGCAGGGTGTTGTCCGCCTGCTCTGCAAATTCTGCGAGGTCACTGGCCAGTTGCATCAGTTTGTCCGGGCCCCAGACGAAGCCGCGCTGATAGCTGTCCAGTGCCAATGGCCAGTCACTTGTCTTCAGCAAATCGGAGAATGACAGGGTGCTGACCCGAACAAGAGATTCCTGCGTCATGGATCGAGCTCCCCTGCTCAGCTCTCCTCCCAGCGTTTACGCAACGTCCTGATCCGGGCATCACCCCGCAGCGCACGCCGATCTGGCCCACATAGTGCGACTGACCCTTCCGGCAACCCAAAGACTTCTTCGATCGCTGCCCGAATGCTGCTTACTTTCGCATCCGAACGTGCGGCACGATACCGCGCCGCCTTCCGGCTGGCAGTGACAACGGCCAGGTCTTCATCCTGCTCATCCGAAGAATCCAGCTCCTCGACATCCCAGACCTCGTCCTCCTCATCCTCCTCGATAGGCTCGGCATCGTCACTGCCCTCTTCGGCCTCTTCGGCTTCAGCTGTCAGGTCTGCCAGACTCTGGCCGTGGGAATACCAGGTGCAGGCATCCTCTTGCTCCCATACCAAACCATCCTCGAGATGGAAAGTGCGCAGGGCGGCAGAAGACGAAATGTAATCACTAAACCGCGACTTCACCGTCGACAACTGCTCAAAGCCGGCGCCCAAGGCAAGCAGAACTTTCTTGGGACCTGCAACCAACAAGAATTCAGACCAGCACGGCTCGTGGAAATTGACGCTAACAGAACCGTACATGTAGAGAGTCGCCCGCAGTGATGCGTCCTGTTCGGCCAACCGGGTCAGTACCTGCATCACGGTGCGGTAGATGCTGAAGCCAGCATTCTCGATGGACTGCGAATCAACCTCGACGGTGGGCAGCGGGGACCCACTATTGACGAACGCGAGCTCCGATACCGATTTCTTGATCATTGCATTCATTCCTTGAATAGGTCTTGGGCGGGCACGTCGCCGTTTGCGGCAAAGTAATGAGCTGGTTGCAAATCCTTTCGACCGAGTGTGATGAGGTCACGCCCGATAATGGCAAAGGGATGGCTAATTGCGCAGATGGTGCCGGGATACTGCAGTGGCAGCAAGCCCCAAAATCATGCCAGAGCGCTCCCCCGACAGATCATTGCCACCGCCCAACACTATCAGCGTCGACATATCCGTCTCCCTGTCAGCACCACCTGCCCCAAGAAAGCCCTCCATGCCTATTCAAAAAGCAGCTACCGGCAACCTGTCAGTGTCAGCTATCAAGGAAAACAGGGCCAGAAAAGTTGTGTCGATACGGTGATCTACGGCTCAGTGTCGGACAAACCAATGGTTCTCGGGTAGAGAGAACGTCATTGCTCCGACACCTCGTCGTGGGACTTCTCTAAATCGAATTTCATCGTTGCACAACATCTTCTTGAGCAATGGCACAACGAGCCTCATAGGCGTTGTCGGCGGCAATGGGTTTGTCGCATAACTGGATGTGGGTTGATCACTACGTCCTGAGTGATGTGCAACCTACCTCTAAATTCCGAGTCTGCGAAACAAGTAGTCGCTACCAAAATTAAAGGTTATTCACTGAGGGCCGATAGCCATACGCCAGCATTGTACCGATGTCGACGGTGTTCCCCGAGCCGCAAGGACGATAAGGTTGCTCAATTTCCCGCACCACGCCTCCTTATGCATGCCTCGGATCGCCGAGATGACTGGGGTGCATCGCCTGAACACAACTTGCGCGCCCCATAATTCTAGATAGCAACAGGTCGCTGCGGCGAATCGAGTACATTTAGTCAGACAGGAAGACACCATGACTGCCGCCGAAGACATCTCCGAAGGCCTCTACCTTAAACTTATCGATCACATCAGCACCTTGCTCAAAGCCTTGGCACGGGGTGCCGACGATCCAAGCCTAGCCACGGCTCAGGCAGAAGCGCAAAGCAAATTGCGGGAAATCGAACAGGCGCTGACCAAGGCAATTAACGAGCTAAAGGACAACGCCGAACACAAAACCTTCACCGTTGCGTTCTATGGCGAAACCAACGCTGGCAAGTCGACACTGATCGAAACCTTGCGCATCTTGCTCAGGGAAAACACCAAACGTGAGCAACGTCAGCGCTTCCTAGCCTTGCAACAGCAGTCGGGGTTGAGCGAAGAGGCGTTACAGGCACTGGAAACAGAAATCGAGTCGCTGGTCAGCCGCCTGGCCCAGGCCGAAAGTGAAACGGCCGCCGTCGATGCCCTCCATGACCAGCGCCAGGTCGAACAGCAGTTGCAAGAGGACGCCCTGCGCGCGCGTATCGAAGAACAGAAGCGAAGCGCTGGTCTGATCCAGCGCATTATCAACCTGCTACGCAAGCTTCCCGAAGAAATCGCTCTGGTGCAGTTGCAGGCCGGCGCCTCTGTTTTGCCCCTGCAGCGTGAAACCGAACTGACCAGACTGCGTCAGCACAGCGAAGAGATTCAGTCCCGGCTAGGCGAAACCCGTCAGCAACATGCAACGGCACTGGATAATCTGCAGCAACTGGCGGCCTTCGAAGACGGCAGCATCATCGGTGATGGCCGCGCTGACTTCACCCGTCAAACTCAAGCGTATGCCTTTGATTCAGAAGGGCAGCATTTTCAGTTGCTCGATGTTCCTGGCATCGAGGGTGACGAGAGCAAGGTCAGTGAGCAGATAAACAACGCGGTCAAGCGTGCCCATGCGGTGTTCTACGTAACGTCCAAAGCGGCACCTCCGCAGACCGGTGATGCCGGACGTCCTGGCACCCTGGAAAAAATCAAGGCACAACTGGGTGCGCAGACGGAAGTCTGGACGCTCTACAACAAACGCATCACCAACCCCATGGCTTTGCAAAAACCCGCCCTGATCAGCCCTGACGAGCAGGCCAGCCTGGATGATCTCGACCAGATCATGCGCAAGCAACTGGGCGAGCATTACCAGCGCAGTATGACCCTCTGTGCCCTGCCCGCGTTCTATGCAGCAGCCGATTGCCTGGTGCCACGCTCCACGATAGCGATCAGCCGCAAGAAATTCCTCGATGCCATGGCGCCAGACGCGCTGCTGGAAAAATCCGGCGTCAAGCAATTCTATCGACACCTGACCCGAGACCTGGTCACAAACGTGAAGGCCAAAATACGCCGCTCGAACATGAACAAGGTTCAACTCGCGGTAACCGACGTTTGCTCAGAAGTGAAAGCCATCCAGGTAGCGCAGTTCGCCCCACTGGCCAAAAAACTGCACGAGGAAGCCGAGAACGCCTGCCACCAGCTGCAAATTGCGTTCAAGTCCCTCAACAGCCGCCTGAACAATGCGGGCGAGCAGGCCATCGGCGAATTTGAAGATGCCGTGCGCAAGCGCGTTTACGACCGCATCGATGACGACATCAGCAACGATGATTTCAAAGCCGTGCTGGAACGGGTACTAAAGAGTGAGCAGTCGACACTGCAAGACAAACTGCCGGCAACACTCGACAAGCAGGTTGATCAGTTCCAGAAGAATGTCAGCGAAATTGTCCAGCGTTTCGAATCGCATGCCAAAGACCTGTTGGCCGGCTACTCACAGATCGGTAAGGCACGTCTGGCCGGAGACTTCAGCCTGAACGTGAGTATCGACAACGGGATCAACGTCGTGGGTTTACTGGCCAGTCTGGCCGGTGGTGCAGTGATGATCTGGAACCCCGTGGGCTGGGTGCTGATGACCATTGGCGTGGCGACGCTACTAGTCGGTCTCGCGAAGGCCGTGTGGAGCTTTTTTGACAGTGACTACAAGAAAGGCCAACAGCGCAAAGCCACCGACAACAACCTCGACAGCGCTTGCGAGGCCATCCGCGACGGTTTCCGCGAAACCCTCGCGCAGGCGCTGCCGCCACTGGAAGAGAAAATCGAGCAGATCCGTACCGTTCTGCAGAAGCCCGCCCTGCAAGCACGGCACATCAACCAAAAACTCGACGCTGCCCACCTCGGCCTGAAAAAGATCGCCAGCGACCTCAAAGCATAAGGAACTGCACCATGAATTCGACCCTTGAGCTCTTTCTGAATCAAAACAACAAGGCTCTGGCACTGCTGGACAAACTGCGTGTATTCCTCGAGCAAGGTGCTGCACTGGGCGTCAACATCGACCCGACACTGCTGAGCAAACTCGAACATGCCAGCCAGAACCTGGCCAAAGACAAGCTCAAAATTGCCTTGATCGGCGGTTTCTCTGAAGGCAAGACGTCCATCGCTGCGGCCTGGATGGAACGTCTCGACAAATCCAGCATGAATATCAGTCAGCAGGAGTCATCGAACGAGGTGAAAGTCTACGAAGTGGATGACAACTTCGTGCTGATCGACACTCCCGGGCTATTTGGTTTCAAGGAACAGTACAACGCCGATATCAATGCGATGGAGAAGTACAAGGACATCACGCGCAAATACGTCAGCGAAGCCCACCTGGTGCTGTACGTGATGAACTCAACCAACCCGATCAAGGACAGCCATAAAGATGACCTGAACTGGCTGTTCCGCACGCTCGATCTGCTGCCGCGCACCGTATTCGTATTGAGCCGTTTCGACGAAGTGGCCGACGTGGAGGATGAGCCGAGCTACGCGCAGCACCTGCAGGTCAAACGCAACAACGTCGAAAGCCGGCTTCGCGAGTCCATCGACGCCAGCGACGCGGAGGTGGCTGCGCTGAGTATCGTCGCGGTGGCTGCGAACCCGTTCGACATGGGGACTGACTATTGGCTCGAACGCCTTGGCCAGTTCAAGACGCTGTCGCACATCGTCAGCCTGCAACAGGCCACGGCGAGCAAGATTCAGTCCAGTGGCGGCCCTGCGGCGATTGTCGATCAAGCGCGCAAGAGCGTGATCCTCGACGTGCTGCATAAGGAACTGCCGGTGGCGGTGGAAAACGATCAGCGCCTGGGCGATGAAGTCGAGCGCCTAAGTGGCGTCAGCCGCACGCTCAGTCGTCAGCTCGTCGGCGCCAAGAGTCAAATAGGCGAGGTGCGTATCGGCCTGCGTGATTTTGTCTCACGCTATTTCTCCGGGCTGATCATGCGTACGGAGGGACTGACCCAGGAAACCTTCAAGGAGTTCTTCGAGCGTGAGATTGGGCGTGATGGCGTCATGGTGACCACGCGCCTGCAGAACGAATTCGATCGTCAACTCAACGGAGTGAGCCAGGAACTCAGCCGCATGCGCCTCAGCTTTGACTCCGAGATCGATCACTTCAACACCAACGTGATCAACCTGGGCAAGCAAGGCGTGAACTATGTGATCAAGGGCAACCTGATCAACAACGGCAGCATTTTGGCTGCCCGCGATGGCATCGTTAACGTGGCCAAGACCCTCGGCGTGGATCTGGGCAAGGCACTGAAATTCAAGCCTTGGGGCGCGATTAATCTGGCGAAAAACCTCAACGGCATCCTGTCGGTTGCAGGCTTGGCGCTGGAAGCCTGGGACAGCTATGAACGCAAGAAACGCGAAGATCAGTTCAGACAGGCTATCGCAGAGATGGTAGACAACTTCAACAACCAGCGTGAAGAACTGTTAACCATGATTCAAGACGTCTCGTTCGAGGAGCGCTTCTTCCCCGATTACGCCTCGCTTGATGCCAATGCCGCAGACGTTCAGGTCGCCATCGATACGCAGAAAAGGTTGCGTGAACAATTCAAGGAATGGCGCCAAAGCGGGGAGTTGATAGAAGCCGAATTCACCCGGATCGAGGGCTAAGATCATAATGAACACGATGTGCGTGAGCCGCTGGTTAATGGTTTCTCCAAAGGGCCCCGAAACCTGCGCCGAGAATGGCGCCCTGGTGCATCTGCGCCAGGGCGATGCCGACGGCGCTTGTGGCCCATACGCGCTGATGATGGCGTTGCTCACACTCGGCGTGCTGGAGCGTAAAGAGATCACTGATATGAACCTCTGGGATGGTCGCAGCCGCGAAGGCAAGTTTCGTAACGCGCTGATCTCCCATGGCGCGTTGATTTCTTCCGGTACCAACGGCGAGGATCTGGCGAGTCTTGCCCAGCATTTCCGCGGAAGCGGCATTGAAGCCGAGCACGTGACAGGCAGCAAAAAACAGCTAGTCAGCAAACTACGCCACGCGCTGGACAGGGACGCCATTCCATTGATAGGCGTAAGCTGGTCGAAGCATAGTGGCCACTGGATGATGGTCGTGGGCCATCAAGGCTATGTGCACAAAGGTCAATATCAACTGACCCATTTGCTCTGCCTTGATCCTAGTACTGAAGCCCCCAGGGCCTCCCTCTGGAACGCAGTGATTGAGGTATTCACCGAAGAGGGCCAGTCAGTGTCGCGCGGTATCTACAGCAGTAATCACTGGGGAATGGACGGCAATACCAGCGCCTGCAAGCTTGATGAAGCGGTTGTGCTCGAATGCAATGAGGAGTGATAAAAACATGTCAGATAACGCATTTGAAAAGGACTACTCGGACGATTCCTTCTGGGAAAAAGTCAAAAGCTACGCAAAATCCGCAGGCGAGGCCGCCCTCGAGCCAGCGCTGAAGATGTATTACGCCGCAACAGATTCGGATACCCCAACGTGGGCGAAAACTACCATTTATGGAGCGCTGGGATATTTCATCTCGCCGATTGATGTCATCCCGGACATCACTCCAATCGTAGGATACACCGACGACATCGGCGTTTTATGCGCGGCTTTGGCCGCAACCGCGACCCACATCAAGGCCGAGCATGTGACACGGGCGAAGCAAACACTGAAACAGTGGTTCTCCTGATCGCAACGCGATGCCTCACGCAAGACTGTGTTTGAGTGAGGCATCGACAAACCCGGGCCATCACAATCTGACACTCCATGCGTCCCAGACTCCTGGATTACCAGCCCAGCCCCTCAAGACGCGTCACCGACTTGAACGCGACAACCATCACATCAACCTTACACAGCGCGTTCACCGATAATTTTAGGTTACGCTTCGCACCATACTGCACCAAAGAAAAAACCGAACTAGCCGGCTTGTTTCTGAAGAAAAAGGCAGAGCGCTACATGACTCTGTAGGTGACCGCAGGCTGGTGAGACCAACACCACGAAATGGTGAGATTATGGGGGGATGGCGAACAGCTTCTCTAAGCGGCTACCCGCAAAACTGTCACAGCAGTCTCCTGTGCGCACAAAATTCTGCATGCCCTCGAGATTTTAGGTGGATAAATACAACAAATGAATTCGAATAATTTTTATCCTCTAAAAGCTCGCTGGCCCCAGCTGTATCAGCATGCATCGTTTGCCGAATGCTACGTGTTTTCAGACCCGCACACGGCGGCCATCAAGATGCGCTGCTTCGCTGAAGTCCTGGTTGGCATTCTCTACAGAGAGCTGAGACTTCCGAGCGAACCGACAGATGGTTTTTTTGAAAAGCTCAAATCGCCGGATTTCCGGGAGGTTGTCGGCGACGCCGTCCTCCAAAAACTCCATGCCCTTCGGATGCTCGGCAACAAAGCCGCCCACGGCAACTCGATGGGTGCCGATATTTCCCTTCTACTGATTGAGGAGGCATACCTTATCGGTCAGTGGTTCTACAAGACCTACAGCGGGGAATGTCTCGACGGGTATCCGCCCTACACTGCTCCGACTAAACCCTCTGAGCATCTCGCAGAGCTGAGCAAGACAGGAGAAAACCTTGCTAAACAGTTGGCCGCTGCAAAGGAGGAGTTGAGCCTATTGGAGGCTGCGGAGAAAGCCGCCCAAGCCGAAATCGCAACCCTAAACCAGACGCTTGACGAGGCTAAACTCCGAGATTTCAAAAACTCTGCCGCGCGGGTCACCGAAACAATCGATTTCAAATCCGCGCACACGCGCAGGCTGATAAGCACCAACGACGCCTTCGCCGGGTATTCACTGACTGACGGACAGGCGGAGCTGATTAACCGGCTGGAACGATTCCTCGACGGCAATGAGGAAAGCGTGTTCCTCCTCAAAGGCTACGCGGGCACCGGCAAAACCTTCGTCACCAAGGGCCTGACCGAGTATTTTCGCGCGATAGGCCGAAACTACGTTCTTGCCGCGCCGACCGGCAAGGCGTCCAAAGTAATCGCCAGCAAGACAAAGTCACCCGCTTACACGATTCACAAGACCATTTACTCGTTCGACGACATTTCTGAGTACCGCGACGCCGGGATAGACGGAACCGAGACGTTCAAGTTCTACGCTCAAGTGGCGGTGAACAGCCTTTCAGCTGATACGGTCTACATAGTGGACGAGGCGTCCATGATTGCGGATATCTACCAAGAGGCGGAATTTTTTCGTTTCGGGACGGGATACCTGCTGGCCGACTTCCTCAAGTTCGTGAACCTAGACCACAACGATCACAGCAAAAAGGTGATTTTCATCGGTGACGACGCGCAGTTGCCACCGGTGGGCATGAGCTTCTCGCCTGCTCTGGACGCGGATTACCTATTGCGCAAGCATCACACACGCTCGACCGGGTACGAACTGTCGGAGGTGGTTCGGCAAAAATCGGAAAGCGGCGTAATCGCAAACGCAGTACCGATTCGAAAGTCTTTGCAAGCCAAGGTTTTCAATCAACTGGTGATCGATTTCGACCATCCCGACGTCCAGAAGGTGGAACACCAGGATCTGATGTTGCGCTATCTCGAGTCCTGCGGCGGCAAGATTAACGGGGAATCCATAGTCATCGCGCACTCAAACTCCGACGTTGGGGACTACAACCGCCAAATCCGGGAGCATTTTTTCCCAGGCTGTCCAGAGGTTATGCCCGGGGACAAGGTCATGGCGGTCTCGAACAGCGACGCCTGCGGGATATTCATCTCGAACGGTGATTTCGGCTTGATCCGGCAGGTAATTTCCTCCCCGGAGAAACGAACCATTACGCTTAAAAGGAAAGTCCCTGACTCGGGAAAACTCGAGGAAATACCGGTTGAGCTGACGTTTCGTGATGTAGTGGTAGGCTTCAAAGATCTGGAAGGCGTTGCTCGTTTTTTCCAGATAAAAATCCTGGAGGATCTGCTCTACAGCAAGGAGCCCGGCCTCTCGTCCGATCAGAACAAGGCACTCTATCTGGATTTCTGCATTCGCAACGAAGGCATTAAGAGGAACAGCGCTGAGTTCAAGCATAAACTGAAAACCGATCCGTATTTCAACGCGCTGAGGCTCAAGTTCGGCTACGCAATCACCTGTCACAAAGCCCAAGGCAGCGAATGGAATCATGTGTTTGTGAAATCCAAGAGCCACCAAAGCCAGCTGACAGCCGACTATTTCCGCTGGTTCTACACCGCAATCACGCGCACGGCAAAAAACCTTTATTTGCTCGACCCGCCGAACCTGCAACCGTGGAGCCGCATTAAAATCGTTTCGAATCCTGCTTTGGACTTACTTCAAGTCCCGAATCCGCTGAAGGATATTCTTGCCATGCCCGCCAGCCCACAGCAGCCGTCTGTGGCCCTTGCTCTGCAGAACTCCGACACATTTGGCATTCCCGCGACGGCGTCGTTTCTGCTTTCTCTGCTGGCCGAGGTCTGCAAGCTGATCGAAGGCCAGGGCATCGCCATTGAGGAGGTGTTTCACAATCAATACCAAGAGGTTTACCACTTCAAGCACGAAGCAGAGTTTGCTCGGATAGACATCGCCTACAACGGCAGGAACAAGGTTACCAGCCTCGTTGCCCCCCGCCTTACGGACCTGGGCGCCAAGTTGGCAGCTCTACTCGCTCCGCTCAAAGGCAAGCCGCTGTTTGCGGGCACAGACTCCCCGATTATCGAGATGCGCTTCGCCAAGCCATTCCTGAACGATTTCCACGAGAAGGTTCTCAGCCTTTGCGGTGAGAGCGGCATTGCCGTTCAGAAGGTTGTAGAGCAGCAATGGTCCCAGCGATACAGCTTTGCCAAAGATGGCGCGGTCGCCGTTTACGATGTCTGGTACAGCGCGAAAGAACAATTCACGAAGTGCCAGCCACTGATCAGCGCCTGCTCGCCGGGCTCGTTGGTCGGTGACGTCGGCTTACTTCTTACAAAAGGAATGCAGGGGTGATTACAAACAAGGAGGTTTTCGCCAAACGCAAGGAAGGTGCGATTGATGAGGCATATCGGATGGCACTGGAACTGATGGGGGCGCCGCAGGTAGATAACTGGGACCGGAAAGCATTCTGCTGGACCCTGATCGACCTCATCAAGCGGGACGCCAAAAGCGGGAACCAAGAGAACCTGCCCCACTACCGCAATCAACTAGAAGGCAGCAAAGTCGACCTCTCAGACGACGTGCTCGCCAAGGGGATTCGTAATGCCCTGGCGCTGTGCAATTCCCACGGGCAGCAGATCAGCCAGGCGAAAGCCCTCAGCAAGGATGGCCAGCATGCGCAAGCAGCTGCCGTTTATCGCACGGTGTGGGCCGACGGCGCCGCCGACAAGGAAACCCAGACTGGCCTTGGATGGGCGTTGTTCAAGCACTCCAAGGAGTTGATGGCTGCCGACAGCGTTAACCTCGGAGCCATCAAGCGCAACCTGCACGACTATCTCAAGCTGGATGTTGAAAAGCCTTCGCTGCTGCACGCGTGCGTACTTCAACTTGCCGCGAAACTCGCAGGGCAGGACAAATTGAGCATGCTTGGTTTTTCGCGCCTGTGGAAACTAGAATATCTGCGCTCGGAGGATTTCGAGCGCTACCGAGCGGAGGACGGCAAGGGATACCCGTCCTTGGCGGAGAAGGTCATCCAGCAGGCAGGTAAGGAGGCCAGCGCCTCAACCAACGCCGAAGACCAGAATTACATGCTTCCCCATATCAACGCGGCAATCGAGCGATTTCCCGACAACATCTGGCTGAAACTCGACAAAGCGAAGGTGCTCTTGTCCTTGGGCGCGCATGACGAGGCCTTAGCCTTCGGGCTCCAAGTCGCTAAGGCCAAGGCAAACGACTACTGGGCTTGGGGGTTACTGGGGGACATCGTTTCTCGCACCGACCAGCAAGCGGCGCTGGGCTGTTACTGCAAGGCACTGTCCTGCCCCGCCGATGACAAATTCACGGGAAAAATCAGGCTCAAAGTCGCTCAACGAATGTTGGAATGCAATGACTTGTCTGCCGCCAAGCGCGAAATCGAGACGGTTATCGCCTCCAAGGAGAATGAGGGCCACAAAATCCCCGAAACCGCGGCTCAACTCGCTTCTCAGCCATGGTTTGCCGAATCGCAGGCCAGCGCTTCAAACCGTGCCTTCTATCAGACTCATGCGGCAGCTGCCGAAACTCTGCTATTTAGCAACTTGCCTTGGCTCGATGCCAACATTGGCGAAAAATTTACGGTTCCTGGCAAAGAGGACAAGCCGAAGCGGAGGTTATTCCTGAAAACCTCCTCTGTCCCGACAGAGGTGAGCATTTCCGAATCCAAGGTTGTACGCAAGAAGCTGGCTCCGGGCAATGCGGTCAGGTTCAAGGGCGAGTTTGACGACAATCAGAGGTTCAGGATTTTCGTGCTGGAAGATAGGCCATCCGAAACGCTTTGGGATGTTTTTCCGGAAAAAACAGGTGTGATCGACCACATCAACAAGGACAAGCACGTCCTCCACTTCATCGTCGACCGCGAGATAGAGGGAGTAATCCCTCTTTCCGAACTGTCCGGTTCTTTCGTTGAAGGGGACTCGATAGGTCTAAGGCTATCCCGATACACGTCAAAAAAAGGCCAGGGGTTCCGTGTGCATCAGGCTTGGTCGACCGACAAACAGCCAGATGCACATGTCAAAAAGGCATTCTGTGAGGAGGTACGCGTATCCAATGGCATGGGCTTCACGGAAACCGACATCTTCGTTGCGCCCCCGCTCGTGACAGAGCACGGAGTCGAGGATGGCCGGAAAATATCTGGCACAGCTGTGCTGAGCTACAACAAGAAGCGGGCTTGCTGGGGGTGGAAAGCCGTTTCGATTGACGCGGAATGACTAGTGCCGTTGCTGGGAAACTGCCAATAGTTTAACTCGAATCTCAGCTCTACTATTTGCCAATTGCCCCTGTAGGTCGATTCCAGCCCCAAGTCAGTCGGTAGGTCCCGGAATTCCTGAGCGGCCCTTTTTCCCATCGAACTTATTTGGCGTCCTGCCGTACACAGTCGGCACGTTGTCCAGCTTACGGAAAAGGCCGTCCAGTGTAGGGTCACCGCCCCCCAGCTGCCTGCAACGCGCCGCGCAGGCCAAGGTGGTTGACGGACGATTCGTACTTCTGTGGTTTGCCTTCAATGCTGCCTATGCCACCGACATCGATGAGACCCAACGATTGGCAAGCGAGTACCGCCATTTACCAACGCTAAGTTATCGCTAAATGACGTTGCGAAAATTCGCGCTCTTCGTAATCGGTAATTCAGAAACGTTTCGGAACACTCCTAGTTCTCCGCTGAGTACAGAGTGGCTGCGATGTTCCCAAAGAGTCCCGAATTACGCTGCATATTGAGCATTCTAGCGGCTGGCGAGTTGTTTTCTATCTTGAATTTTGCCAGTTTCAGCTTGGCTTCCTCGCTTAGGTAGACCGTAAAGGAACGGGCGTTGCAGGTTGCGTAACGGCATTCAGTTATGCGGCAACAGCTCGGCGATCTCGCTCGTTTCGTCGGCAGCCGCGCCAGTACGCCCTTCAAATACGCGTACGGATCATGCACATTGAGCTTGGCCGACTGGATCAGACTCATCAGCGCCGCCGCGCGTTTGCTGCCGCACAACGACACGGCAACGCGCACTCAATTTCCAGCCCCTGGTCCCCAATAACACTTGGAATATCTCGATTTGCCGCGTGATTTCAACTAATTTCTGCTTGAAATCCCAATCAAAAAAAATTCAGACCTATATCACCTCTGTGAACGCCCACCGTATTAACTGCGGTAGGGATTTGGCGTGCCTGCTTTTTGGCTAGTACGCTCATCACTTGAGAGGATTTACGTATGTATGCCCCTTGCCCTAGCTGCAATTCTGGACGTGTCGCAAAGAAAAATATCGGTAAGCAAACGGGTGGGTTGATTGGCGCTGCAGGAGGTGCAGTCAGTGGGGCCGCCGGAGCCTTGTCGGGAGCGGAAGCCGGTGCGGTACTCGGCATAGTCGGCGGGCCTGTTGGGATTGCTGTGGGTAGTATCGCTGGCGCCATACTCGGAGGGTTGTTTGGTGGTGCTGCCGGCGGGATCGCTGGGGCCACACTGGGTGAACAGATTGATGAGAAGGTGCTGGATAACTATCAGTGCCTGGAATGCGGTTACAGCTTCAGCACCCGCGCTATTAAGGTGCCGCATAACACCCGCTTTGATCCGCAAGCGGTAAAGAAGCAGTTAGGCATCGCCGTCTCCCACTGGGACGACTTCATGCACCGCATGCGAATGCTGTCGGAACGCAAGGTTCAATGCCATGAGGCCTTGGGGTTTTTCATGAACGTATTGTGTGATGCCAGCCCCAACAGTCCACTACCCGCAGTACTTCCTAACGAGCGGGCGCTGCGCAAGGTGCAGAGCCTGTATGAAGGTCAGGGGCGTGGCGCCACACTGGTGTCGGCTCAAGGAACCGCCTGGGGCTTGCTCAATGCGGTGACCGAGTACGTTGATCACGAGCGGCGTGCCCGCAGTACTGAATACCGCATGGACTCGGCCTGGTTTGGCCAAGGGGCTGTCATCAAACAACGCGCCCTGCAGGCCGCACTGCAACTCGCCGCCTAGCTCCACTCCCTAACTCAACCATTAAAACGCCTGGTCAGCTTCTGCTGGCCGGGCGTTTTTTATGCCGCACAGGAAAACATCATGGGCACACAAACTCTGCAACAACCCAGCAGTAAACCCCGTCCTGCCTTACGCCTAGTGGGGACTAAACAACTGCCGCGCGAGGACTGGTTGGCCGTGCGTAAACAAGGTATCGGCAGCTCGGATGCCGCCGCGGCCGTGGGCCTGAACCCTTACAAATCCCAGCTGGAGCTGTGGCTGGAGAAAACCGGGCGTGACATTTCACTACCCAAGATCGATCCACAGGATGGAGACGATGATCCACTGGGCAGCTTTGTCTTTCGTACCACCGGCTTTAACAGCATCCGCACCCTGGCAGCGCGTCTGCATTACCTGCAAGCCATTTCCGGCAATCGTCTGGCCTGTCTACCGCTGGAACTGCGTCTGCGTGGCAAATCCACTCGGCAGAGCCATGGCACGCCGATCTTCTACGTGGACATCACAGTGCGCAGCGGGCTGAGCCTAGAAGACGCCTTGCTGGAAGCCAAGCAATTGGACAAAGCCCGGCAAGCCTCCGGCTTTGACCAGAGCGCCTTGGATCACGCCGCCCAGCAGGGCTTTAACAATGGGGCCTTTGAGGACAGCGAGGAGGACACCGGTGCCGTCGTCGAGGAGTTCTTTCCCGTCCTGGAAGATCAGCCCAGCCCTGTAGAGCCCCAAGCCCAACTGGCAGCGCCTGCCAAACCCTCACTCGCCCAAAAGCTGGAGTCGCAAACCAAGCGGCACAACGGCAAGCCCACCGTCCAGTAACCGCGTTTCTCAATCCCACTCCGTTCTCACGCATTCGTACAGGAATACCCGCATGAAATATCACAAACTCATAGCCGGTGAAACGACCGGTACCTATGTCATGGAATCACCGGTCACTGAGGCCGACATCCTGCAGATGGCGCAACAACTGGCGATGAGTCGTCTGTCTAAAGGCCGGGCACTGACTGAGCCGAAGCAGGTCTTCAGCCACCTGCAAACACTGCTGCAGTACCACGAGTACGAAGTCTTTGCTCTGCTACTGCTCGACAGCAAGCACCGGGTGATAGGCTTTAGAGAGCTGTTCAGAGGCACGCTAGATGGGGCCAGCGTCTATCCACGGGAAGTGGTCAAGATCGCCCTAGAGCACAATGCAGCAGCCGTGATCCTGGTGCATAACCATCCCTCCGGCGATCCGGAGCCTAGTCAAGCCGATCGCACTCTGACCTCAACCTTAAAGAATGCCCTCAACTTGATCGGAACCCAGATATTGGATCATGTGGTGGTGGGCTATGAAGGATGCGTATCGCTGGCCGAACGGGGTTACCTTTAACCATGGCTCTCGTCAGGAAGACTTGTCCCTGGCATCCCCAGGGACAAGTCTTCCTGACGAGAGCTTTTTATTTTTTGTCCCGGTAGGATCAAGCAGTCTGCATGCGCGATCACCTCTCGGATCGACAACTGCTCTCAGACCTTTCGACAGGTATCAGCACCTGACCATCAGATCCTGTAGGGGACGGAACCCTTGGGATCTCTTTGATTAGCATGTTGAGCGACAGACTACGCAAACGCTGAAGGATTTTGTCAGGTTACCGAGCAACCGGATGATAGTGCTCGATCTTAATGCTGACAGACGCTAGAATGCTCAGCATTCGGAGATCCTACCCTATGATTGATGCTGTCGACCTTTTTTGTGGCGCTGGTGGTTTGACCGCTGGCCTGCGCCAGTCAGGTGTTCACGTTCATGCAGGTTATGACATTGATCAAAACTGCAGGTACGCCTACGAGCAGAACAACCATGCAGCTTTCGTGGCTAAAAGCGTCGAGGATGTTTCCGTAAAAGAGGTAGCAGACTGGTATCGCCCCGGACGCATCAAGCTGCTGGCAGGCTGCGCACCGTGCCAACCGTTCTCTAGCTATAACCAAGGCCGCGATACTCGTAACGATCGCAAATGGCCTCTGCTCTACGCTTTCAAAAGACTCATAGAAGGCGTTCAGCCTGAGCTGGTCACCATGGAAAACGTTCCAGATGTGACCAAGCACGAGGTCTACCATGACTTCGTCGCCGCGCTGGAGCGCCAAGGTTACTTCGTCTGGGCCGACCGAGTTCCCTGCATTGAATACGGATTGCCTCAGCATCGCCGCCGTCATGTACTGCTAGCTTCGAAGTTAGGGCCAATATCGCTGATTACAAAAACACATGAAGGTAAACCAGTCACAGTTGAGGATGCGATCGGCCACTTTCCTCGTCTAGCCGCTGGAGAGTGCGACCCGAAAGACCCGCTCCACAGATCGGCTTCGCTGACGCCGGTCAATCTCAAGCGAATCATCTACTCGCGCCCGGGTGGCACATGGAAGGACTGGCCAACAGACCTACGTGCCCTATGCCATCAAAAAGATAGTGGCAAGACTTACCCTAGTGTCTACGGACGTATGCGCTGGGAAGAGCCAGGTCCGACGATGACCACACTCTGCTATGGATTTGGCAACGGCCGTTTTGGCCATCCCGAACAGAATCGTGCCATCTCGCTGCGCGAGGCAGCCACTCTGCAGTCGTTTCCTATCGACTACGAGTTCATGCCAGTCGATAAGATCAACTTCAAGTCGGTCGGTCGAATGATCGGCAATGCAGTACCAGTGCGACTGGGTGAAGTGATCGGAATCAGTTTAAAGCGCCATCTTGAGCAGCTTAAGAAAGCCCGAACTCTCGCCTGAGGCGCAGCGTCAATTCCTCCCGCCGCTTGGTTTCACACTCCCAGACCAACAGCACACGCCAGCCCAGCGCCTACAGCTGGGCCTCCTTTCTGGCATCACGCTCGATGTTCGCCGCGAACTTGGGCAACCAGTACTCTTGCCTAGTCTTAGGTGTCGTTGCGTAACGGCAGTCAGAATGTCTATGCCAGAAGCACCCATGCACAAAAATTACAGTTCGGAGCCTGGGCAGAACAATGTCAGGCGAACCAGGAAGCTCCCGACGATACAGACGGAACCGTAGGCCCAAAGCATGCAGCTCTTGGCGAACGATCATCTCTGGCGCCGTATGGGCGCGCTTCACCGCCTGCATGATGTCACTTCGTGACATTCACCCTCCCAACAGAGCATCAGCCGATGGGCACGATAACCCCCGTGATCACCAATGCCTCTAGATGCCGATGAAGCTGCTCAGGCAATGGAACACCAGATATCAGAACTCCGGCCTCCATGTTCTGATCCATGGCGTACCCAGTGAGATTAGCGCTGGTGATGAAGCAGAACAGTCCATCGGCTACCGCGACCTTCGCATGCACACTGCCATTCACGAAGGCCGCATCTTTGTCCTTCCAAATGTAAAACCACGCATCAGGAACGATGTTCCGCAGGTTACCGATTGGATCAATACTGACCTTTCCACCCTGCGCGCTGGAGAGCTCCATCAAGAACTCTATTTTCACACCACGCTCTGCAGCTGACCTCAGAGCCTTGGCAATCGACTCGATGTCGTAAGCGACGTAACTTGTGATGAACAAGCGGTGCTTTGCAGCATTGATTACCTGAATCAACGCCTGTTCGGTTCGACGAGCAGGAACGAGCTCGGTAGTAGGTCCAGTCCATACCAGCTCGACCTTCTGCAGACTCTCAGCATGGCGAAAAGCATGGGCGGCGGCCAAGAGCATGGCAGCCAAGGTCTCACCGCTGGCCGTCGACGCCTTCCAAGCATCAACCAACCCCTTGAGTGCATTGCCCGCCTTGGCCGACAACACGCCTGCTCCAAGATCCCCTGCTTTGGCGGCGTCTCCCCCCCTGACTTTTGTCGCCAACGCGGCGACGCGGTCAGAAGATACGATGGAAACCAATTCGGATACCGCAGCCAATAGATTCCGCATCTCAAATATCCGGGAAGAATGCCGCTTTGGCATTCTCGAAAGTAGACACGACCATCGCCCGATCAAGGTAACGGTTACCACGCTCGCACGAAGTCTCCGCAACGAAAGAACATGCATGGCAAGCCGCTGCATGCAGACTCCGATCTTTTTTCGGGTCATGCTCAGCACACAAGGGATCGGAGGAACAAATACGCGCACGTCGCAAAGCCTGAACTAGTAGGCGTTCCAAGTTCTCTGGCTTACCCAACTCAACCAAACCACCCAAGGTTCCATCAGAGTCTGCGGCTGCCGTGTAGATAATGAAGCCACACTGATTGCCCTCTTCATTCACTTCAGCATAGATCCGCTCTCTAATGCTGGCCGCATTGTATCCGCACTCCAGCGCCAGCTCTCGGATCAGAAGATGCGCCAAGGTATGCAGCATCACGTACCGAGCGCCTGGGTAATTATCTTCAGGCGGACTGAGGTGGCGGGAGTTCCGCCAACCTTTATGCCCCCCGCGCAGACTCACATCTGTAGCCTGAACCTCGGAACTCCGCTCCCATTCGGCGATCGACTGCTCATCGAACTGAATGAAGATGCCTTCGCCGTGTACCTGATTCGCAGGCACCCACTCGGGCTTCGCTCGCGACAGCGGAGCTTGGACCGGTCCAGATCCGCTACCGCCAGAGTCGTCAGGTGCCTCGACTCGCGTGAAGCCGAGTAAAGCGTTGACCTCCCGCAGACGTTTTAGCAGCAACACCCTGGCGATCTTGCTTTGAAAGCCATTTGGAACAGCCACCGCCTCGGACATGAAGTGTGGATAATCATTCACTGGAGACGGATCAATCAGCACCCTCCATTCAGGCCCCTTGATATCAGCCTCGGTGACAGTCTCGTCACCCCGAGAACGGTATGCCTCAATTGCAACCCAGATAGCTTCCGCGGAATATTGATCGATGCCGGGTAGCGAACCGGTCTTCTTAAGCAGCTTGATGGTTAAAGGTACGTCTTCCGGCGTCTCGATTTCACCAAAGAAGCTCCAACCATCTTCCACCAATTGTGCCAAACCATCCTTCGCCTGAGGTATCGCCAATGCGGACAGGGAGACAGGGAACCAACTGTTGGTGGCTCCAAGCAGAACAGCACGAGGCTCAACGTCACAATCCGGCTCGAACTGATCTAGATGAGGATGCCGTCCACGGCAACCTGGCAAATTTTCCTTACCGAGTTGCCCGAATGCATGGGCCATATTGCGTGCTGCTCCACAGGTGTCACATTTGACCCAAAGATTCTCGGTTTGAAGTGACGCACCGCTTTCGAAGAATCGCAGCGTACCTTTGCAATCGCTGGGGCCACTGTGGACGAACCACTGCCAAGGGAAGTCATCCAGATGCCCATTCTTGCAAGCCAAAAGGAAACGTGCCGGAACAGCATCGGCATCCCTCGCGGGCTGATCCCCTTTGGAGCCTCTGCAACCCTGGTGAACAAAACGTGTCGCCTCTGGACGATATCTGTTTTCCTTGAGCTCGAACAAACCACTGTCATAGGGTGAGAGCAATCCGCACTTCACGCAACGCAGCCAGCGAGGAAAAGGGCGAACAGGAACCCCAACGTTGGCTTCTGCTGAGAAAGGATCTACCGAATCACTCTTGCTAAACGGCGGCATACGTAGCGACTCGACCTGAGAACCAAGCCTCTTTTGTACGGCAGCGAGCAGACGATTTTCGATCACTGGCTGACAACGATCCTTCTCCCAGACGTCAATGCCGGAAGTCACGACCGACAAGTTCGGCAAGTCGACGAGGGCACCTGGGCCGTAGGTCCACAACAGCTGACTAGGTCGAACCGAACCAACATGAGTTTTTTCGCTCGCCATTTTCATTCGTCCTTATCGGCCGCCGCGGGGCGAGGCTTCCATTGAATATCGTCTTTGATTTTCGTCGAGTTCATCACCAAACGAACTCCCGGCTCGACCTCACGCATCGACATAGGCACAGTCCAGTTATCCCAGGCCTGTGCCCCAGGTGCCTTTATCAAGGGAACTGTTCTGTCCTTGTCTGGCCCGCGCTTTTCATATGCCAAGATACGATTGCCCTGCATCACCTCGTTCACCCACTGGTCCGCGCGCTGCTTGAGCATATCGCCCGCGAGCTTCTTCGCAGGAGCTTCTGCGATGTTGTCGGCGCGCGTTTCGAGCACCTTCATGGCATCCAGCATTTCCGCCTGATCTGGCTGTTTAAGGCTCTGCGCTCCGTCGTTCGGCGCGAAATCATCGCTCTTGGCGCGGATAAGTGAAAGCATCGCTCCAGTCAAACCGCGATCCATGGCGCGCGGCGAAAACGGTGTGACCGATTGCGCTTCAACATGCTTGTAAAAGGTCGCGTGGTAATGCTCGAAGGTCTCATAGTGCGAGAGGTCGCGAGGCCGGGCCCATGTCAGTACGGTACACACCAGTCCAGGGAATTGACGCCCCACACGACTCGTCGCCTGTATATATTCCGCAGTCCCTTTTGGCTGACCGTTGACTGCCATAATTCCCAGCCGGTTAACGTCGACCCCGACCGACAGCATGTTGGTGGCCAATACGATATCGATGGCTCGAGAATCTCCTTCTTCCCAACGGGTCACGTACTTACCTTTTTCAGGATCCCACTCGGACTTGAACATCACCTCAAGCTGGTCGAGATACTTGGGAATGTCCTGGTTGGAAACACGAGAAGTCAGCTCACGAATGTTCATAACGCTGCGCTGCGCCAGACCAGGCCGCTGCACCATGCTCATTTGTACGCGGTACGCACGAGTCTGCACGTCATCCTCGGCCAGACGCTTCATACCGCCCAACTCGCGTAGCGAGTTGAAGTACCCCACCATGGTCATGTATGGATCAGCAGCCTTGCCGAAGCGATCGAACAGTGCCTGAGCAGCGGTCAGAGCAGCGGTATAGACCCTAATCAGCATCGCTGGCCGCGAGCTGCCCGGAGAACAAATACCTAGATAACGTCGCCCTGGTTTCTGCTCGATCGGACGCTGCACCGAGAAAAAGTTGTCCTCGACATCCAAGCCATGCGGCGGGAAAACCGAGACCTGGCGCATGAATACATTGTTTACCTGTTGCTGCGCCTTGCGCACGGTGGCCGTCGAAGCGATAACCTTCGGGCGGATCGAATCATCACCCAGCTGCCAGGTGCATAGTTCATCGACCGTACTCTCATACAGTCCAACCATGGTCCCCAAAGGTCCACTGATCAGGTGGAACTCGTCCTGGATGATCAGGTCCGGAGGCCTTACTGGAGCGATAGCTTTGACCGACGCCGCTGCTCTACCAGCTACAGCCCTATGGCCGGTATTGCACTCAGAGCCCGGCCAGAGCAAGCCATGACGGGAGCATTCCTTCGAGACACGACCGAACAGGTTCCGTACCTGTCCGCGCCACGCCATCATGGCGAACTTGTCGACGGTGGCGATCATCATGGACGGTGGGCGATGATACATCTCTTCGTCCACGACCATAACCGGCAAACCAGGATGCGCCAGCTTGCTCGAGCGACCGCGAGAGAAATCGCAGACACTGAGCTTGTCGCCGCAGTAAATTGTCGTCCGCCCAACGATCTTGTCTACCTCAATATCTCTGCTCGGATCAATCTCCGTTCCGCACCATGGACACCCTGTAAGCTGGGCTGGCGATGCCATACCAGTCGGGTTTCGGCCAGGGGTACGAATGGCTTCGATAAACTTGTGGCTATCTTCGGTGGAGCCCGGCGTCACCTTATTGCCAACCCAAAGGCCTATGGTGAACGCGCTATCGCCTAAGGACTTGTCACCCGCTGCAAGCGCTTCTCGGCGAATATGCTCCATAGCACAGAGCAGCGCGGTAGCCCGCTGAAACTGTTGAAGAGTCAGCAAGCGCAGGGTGTAGCGCATGATCACAGCCAGACCGCGAGATGCGTCGTAGCCGCCCATATTTCCTTGCAAACGGCGAATCGCCATGGTGAAAGCAGCGACACCAAGATACGCCTCGGTCTTGCCACCACCGGTGGGAAACCAAAGCAGGTCAGCATAGGCCTGTAGAGGCTGAGTACGATCCGTATGTTTCGGATCAGCCAGTCCCGGCAAGGACAGCAGAAGGAAAGCCAACTGGAAGGGACGCCAAGAGCGGTTCTTCGAAATGTCGAACTCCTCCAGCTTGACAGTGCGACCGCGCCGGCGCTGCAAGGCGAACGCACTATGCACACGCTGGATGGCCATTGCACGATTGGCGAACCGAAATGCCGCCAGGGCCTTATCGTCTGTTGCCAGCAGACTCACACCCTCGCGCAGTCGAATCAGGATCGACTCACATTGCCCCAGAGCCTCATCGGCCTGCTGGGCATAGCCGACGGCATCGGTCTCAATACGTGCTCGCTGATTTTTGATCCAGGCAGCATAATCCTCAGTCAGTATTCCGAGCGCAGCAACGAGCTCGTCAGTCTCCAGTTCCGCTAGATGCTTCATATCCAGCAGTTCTTCATCGACCAGCCTGCGCATAGCTGGGCGATCCTGCGAATCCAAACCCGGCGTTTCCGTCACCGGCACTTCATATTGCGGCATCACCACAGTACGTAGTTCGACTGCCCTCGCTACATCAGCACCACACAACGCATGCACTGCAACACCATGACCGACAGCGAACTCGACCCGGTCGCGATAGATCATTTCCAGCGCCAGACGCTCGCGCAAGTCGTCATCGTCCGCAGCGCCAACATTAGCTTCGAGTGCGGGACGACGGCGGAATACTTCCTTTATCGAGCTTTCGTCATTTGCACGCACGCGAATTTCCGGCTGGAACACCCAGGCGGTATCGCGATTCTCATCAGGCTCTGTCTGCCCGTTTACCAGAAACAACGTTACCAAGCGCTCACCCTTTTCATTTGGAGAGCGCACCGTGCCTTGAATAAGCACTTTCTGGCAGGCAGCATCCGGGGCGACGGGAGTGATCACGCCATCCTCCAGCGCCAATGGGAAGATTCCACCAGACGGTTTTCGCCGCCAGACTTTGGCTTTGAGAACTTGCTCAATGGTCTTGATCACCCGGCCTTCGGCATCACGGACTGCCTTCTTGACTACCTTGGCATGGGCGGAGTCATCGGAGTCGACGCGCTCATAGCGCCCCCAGCTCACAACCACCTCAAGACGCTCCACATTGCCATCGACGCAGAAGGTAAATCCTAAGCTCGAAGGTGCGAGCGATTGGTTAGAGGCTGTATCAACCTCTTCTTCGGCTTCGGAATCACCGCCACCAGATTTCTGGGGAGAGTCAACTTTGTTCGACTGGGCCTTCGGTTCCAAATCAGTAGGCTCGTCCTCCTCATTCGTCTCAGGAGGGGCTATATCCTCACCACGCTCGGCGTTTTCCATCGGCGCTAGCTTGCCGACAAGATAACGATCGCGGACGCTCATATCGACGATGAGCTCTTCCGGCCCACCCGCTGGCCCCAAAAGATCGTCCATGATGGCGTACTGCAGTAATTCGCGAACGTAAGCCTCATTCTCGATCAGAGGAATCTCGGCAAGGGTGATGCCGAGGGCACGTGGAATGGCCTCAGCGAACTCGGTCCAAGGCGCTCGAATGACGCAGCCGGTTTTAGGAGGCAGCAAATTGGTGCTTCCTATCCCAACTGCCGGCTCGATTGTCTTGGCCTTGTCGAAGTACAGCGAGGTGCCAGCCGCATCGACTCGGATACGCAGAACACGACCAATGCGCACGATTCCACCAGCTGAGTTCAAAATCAGTACCCAAGCCCCCTCATGCAACGCGGAATGGCGCCCTTTTAGACGGATACCTTTATTTACTAGACAGGAGTCATGCTCTAACCCTTGATCGACTGCAATCCAGGCCTCCTGGCTAGTGCTGTTACTTTTATCGTCCATAGTCATGCCCTGAATTCATTATCCAAAAGAGTAGAGATACGCTCGACTGTGTAGCAACCATTCTCAATAAATGCCTCGGCGAAACCCCAGTCGCATATGAAGATGATCGGGTGACTGTCTGAACTGCTCTCGTATACTGCATCAACAATAGGTCGAAGTTCTTAAGGCCAGCTGATTGAACTACCTTGCTCATCGCTTATCCCTTTGCCTTGTATCGGACAACATCCCCTGTACCTTGCAACTCAACAAAACCGCCTGCAAGCAACTCAGCGATTGCCGCTTCCCACGATTCTGGTGCAACCCCACAGCCATTTAGAATGGCAGTCTTTACAAACCACATATCGTGGGCCTCAAGCCAGGAAAGAATCTGATCAGAGGCTGTTTCCCCCCATTGATTACCCTTTCTTGAAGCCGATTGAGTAGATGGAAGCGGGGTTGGTATTGCTTCGAAGTTGAACCCTGACTGAGTTGGGCTGGAAGTCCGTACAACCTCAACCTCTACCTTCAAGGGTTTAGCTCGTGTAATGGGTGACTTCGTTGAACCTCCATGCAAACCTTGCGCTACTTCGTCATCGTAACGCTGGCGGTTGAGCTCCGCGAGACGACGAAGAATCTCAATGCGGGCAGGCTCCGAAATCGTATAACGAACACGGTCGCCCTCAGAGAGATATGGCACATCACGGAAACCATGGCCGAGATCAAGGTCATCCCAGCCATAGGCTTGGGCGACGGCAAAATCAATCTCACACTGCAGCTCGCGGAGTTTGTCTATTCCGGGCTCAAGGTCGTCGGGGGCGTGGAAACGATTGTAAAGCTTGGTCAGGCCGATGCGCTCCGTGACCATCATCGAACGCCGGGATTCATCAAGACGGGCCCCCAGTGCTTCGAGTATTTCGTTGTGTATGTTAGAGCTTAATGGGAACGGCTCAAGTGCATCAGTTGGAGCAAAGTTGATACCGAACCCTAGTGTAGAGGACTGGTTCCATATCCACTCCTGAGCGATTGACGAGTTGAAAAAACTCAGTGATGAAAGTGTGTTGCTCCGAAAAACAACGACCTTCTCATGAAAAATTGAGCCGTTGTAGACAAGCGAAGGATTGAAGTACTTACCCACGCGAGCCGATACGAGGACACGATTCATGGGCGTCTGCGTCGGACTCCACTTCTTGGGATGCTGCTCGAAATGATGGCCGCGCCCAATGGTGTGATAAAGCGCAGGGCGTTTATCGGCGTATTGCCACCACCGTTCTGGCAAGGGACGACGCAAAACAAACGCTCCTCGCTCGTTACGTCGCTGCCTTTCTGGCTTCACCCTCTCCTCAATCCAGCGCCACGGCAATTTATACTCACACGCTTGTTCCTCGGGCCAGTCCCAGAAACTGATCACATAACGGCTGGGCTTCTGCTCGGGATGAGTGTTGATGTCTTCGCCATTGAGATACGGGAAGATTACGCTGGAGTTCTTAGGATCGGCGTCAAGTAACCTCTGAGCGTCCTCCTGAGAGAGCACAAAACCCATACCGTTGACGAATGAACCAATGAAGGCGATGCCCTCGTTTACCTTAAGCCGCTTGGGGCTCCATTCTTCACGACCAGAGAGGAAGGCCGAAATGAAGGGCACGGGTTGACCCGACATATTGCGCGCCCCTTCCCATTCACCTTTCCTTACGTGCACGCGGCTTGTGATAACCGCCGCCGAGCCAGGCCAAGGTTCGTTTGGGTATGCAGCGTGAATTAATGCGCCTGATTTTAGAATGGCCTCCAGCCCTACTTGCCGCGTGTCGCCTTCGGCGATGGTATTTACGGCTAGAAGACCAAAATGCCCACCTTCGCGCAAAAGAGTAAAGGCGCGCAGGAAGAAGTAGGCTACAAGATCGGCACTGCCTCGGCGACCTTCGGCGATATTGGATACGAGCCAGTCGCGATATTGTGTGCCGGTCACACCAGTGATGCGCTTTCCACCCAAGAAAGGTGGATTACCTACGAAAGCATCGAACCCCCTATTTTCGCGCTGAAACACCTCAGGAAACTCAATTGCCCAATGCAAGGGAAGACGGCTCGCCTTACCAGGGGGAAGGTCGACCGAGAGCGTAGATTTAGCCCGCGTTGCTATGGCGTTGATTGCATCTCGATCACCATCTATAGCCTGTCCGGATTGAATTGCGAAAGTCGCGAGGCTGACATCATAGGCAGGGCTATTGGTACCAAAAGCGAATACCCCCCCAATGAAGGCGTCGGCGATCAGCTCTGGCAGCTCAAGTCGACGTCGTGCATCCTCATCCAGGCGCGCCATGGCTTCGACATCGTGGATGTCACGGATTGGCATCTCGCGCAAACGCTGGCGAAGTTCGATCGCCTCGCGTACTGCCAACTCGATGTTCTTGCCGAACAGATGCTGCTGCCCCTTGCCTCCAGGCGCCATGCTCAGCTCGGTGAGTTGGTCAATCCGATGAATGCCCAGCAGGCTGTCGCCACACTTGAGGTTATGATCGAGAAAACCGAATGGGCGGCCCTTGGCTAGCGTTACTAGCCAAATGGAGAGCTTGGCCAGTTCCACTGCCAAGGGGTTCAGATCCACCCCGTATAGACAACGCTCGGCGACCAAGCGACGAGCGATCAGCAACCTATCTTCGAGATTAACAGGTAGGCCTTCTTGATCGACAAAGTCATCGACGGCTACACCTTCGCTAGTGATATGCCGACCGGCTGTTTCCTCCACAGCCCAGGCATCGACGATCCGCTCAGCGAGCCAGCGGCAAACTTGTACCAGGAACGCTCCCGAGCCCATGGCTGGGTCGCAAATCTTCAGATCCAGCAGTTCGGCTGCAGACTTCAAACGCCACTGTTCCTGAGGAAAGCCTTTGGCAGGGCCAACGTAGATGACGGGCACCAAAGTAGTTTCGACTATGCGCTCGGTGAGGGATTTTGGTGTGTAGTGTGCGCCCGTTTCACGACGATTGCTGCCCGTGGTGACGATGAAGGCTCCCTCTGGGTAGATCAACGGATACCCCCAAGGATCGGTGCGCAGTAGATTAAGGATTGGCAATGCACGATCGCGCAACTCTTCGTCTCCAGCACAGGCTGTGAGCAGGAGGCCAGCCTGAACGGCATCGACCGAGCGTTCGAGATCCTTGTGGATAGCTCCTGCGCCACGCTTGATCGCATCGGCACCGGAAAGCGCATTGGTCAACACCCCTTCGCCCAGTCGGTACAAAGCTTCGAGCTCCTCCAAACCATAAAGGGTCTTCTTCGCTCCCTTGCCACCGGTCAGCTCCACCGTCACCCGTTCGGTTCGAGCGACAGTGCGCTCTAGCAGGCCCTCGTAGACGTAGCCGATCTGTTCCACATCTAGCCCACGATAGGAGAGCGTACGACCTTCGTATTGCTGGATGGCCTCCAGCAGGAGCAACACAGTGCGGTTATCGATCGGTAGCGGTCGCGCGGGATCGACCTTCCAGTCGGAGCCCTTGGCACGCCCTTCGAGGAAAGGGAAACGATTGGGGTCGAATAGTGAACCACCCAGAGCGGGAAGGCGAAGCGTTTCATGCTCAATGCCGCCGTAGACCGCACGGAAGGTTGCCAGTAACCGTGACCAGGCATCGTTGCGCCGCTCCAAGACCTCCTCAGTTTCCCGACGCAGCTGCATACGCAGAGTGGAGATGGCGTAGTTACTTTCGTACACCCGCTCCCCCATCAGCAAGAGCCCACGTTCCTCGGCCGACAATAGGAACACCAGACGCATCATGATGGTCAGGCCCGCTTCGTAGAGCTCGGTCGGTTCAACACCTTGCAGCAGCGTCCGCGAGCGTTCGCGGTCTTCTTTGTCTAGCGCCTGGATCAACACCTCAACCGCACGACGAACTTGCTCGCCCAAAGCATCGGTGACTTCTTCCTGGTGCTGGATAGACTCATCCAGCATTGAGGGTAGTGTCTCATCGTCAGGCCCGAAGAAGCGTCTGATACCCAGCAGGGTGAGGAAGGCTTGCAGCGTCAGCCGCTCCTGCCCCCAGAGACGTGCATACCAACTGGCGAATGTCGATACCGCCCCAATAGGTGCATCGACCAGCATCCAACGCTCGCCATCGGTGACCAGGCCGAGGCGGCAGCCGCTGGCCCGACAGAGCCGCTCCATGCGCTCAGCTGGGCAGGCGATCCAGCCATCGATTTTCAGGGCAGCCTGGAGATCCATTCCTGCTGGATAAATTTGGACGAGCAACTGAATTTTTCCACCCGAGACCAGCACATAGTCAGGCACCAAGGTGACACCATGTTCAGGCAGAGTTACGCGTTGTTCCGCAGGCATGCGTTCACCATGCAGTAGAAACTCACCGCTATCGAACTCATCGTATTCCAAGCCGCGGACGAGCACCTCGTGAATCCAGGCTAGGTGCAATTCGGAGAACCTCGGATCGTCGTTGTCACGAGCCTCGCACCATTCGTCATAGGCCTGACGCAGGTATTGGCGAATACGCGGCTCGACTGCCGGCAGACCGGTGGAGAAGACGCGCTTCAGTACGGGCGTGGCAAGAAAAGGACCGGAGACCTCAATGAGCGACAACCATTCATCGTGGACATCAAGGGGTTTCATGGGCGGCCTCCCGGGGCTAACGATGCGGGTACGATGAAAATGACGGCGACCGGGAAGGTGCGATCCTGTGGTTCTGAGTAGCGTGATTCGATGGCACTGGTTTCCTGCTCTCGCTCGGCAGGAATGCGCGCAAGACGTGTCTGCAATGCCGAGTTGTCACGGCGGACTTGGGTGCGTTCATCTTCACTGAACAAAGAAAACTGCTCAGGCAACTCGTCCTTTCCCAGCTCTTTGCGAATGGCGCTTTCCAATTCGTCGAGCACTGCAAGAATGTCTTCCGTTTCTTTCTTCTTGCGGGTCTCCAAGGTGTTGCCCAAATACTCGAGGCGGTTACGCGATCGTGTCGTGAGTGTTTGCTGGATGGCCTCTACGGCAGCGGCGAAGCGATAGCGCAGTTTGTCGAATGCTGAGGTGTCAAGCGGACACGGCTCCGCTTCGTCCAGCCAGGATTGCACCCGAGTGACGCCATCCTCGCGCTTGAAGCCTTGTTCCCGCAGATAGCCGCCAGACACAGTCAACTCTTCATGCAGGCGATGATGGTTACCGCCAGTGATCACCAAGCGTGACACGACCACGACAGCCGGAGCCTCAAGACGATCGTCAGGTAACACTCGCACCGTCACACGGTGCAACCGCTTGTTCTCCTCCTGAGCCCAGACCTCGGCACGCAGCAAACGTAAGCACATCTGTACCAAGCGATGGTTGAGATGGATGAGCACCAGATCATCTCGTCCCTTGGCGACTTCATGATCGAAAGTCACTGAGCGGATCTTACCGGTAAAGGGATGTTCCAGCCCCTCGCGGCAACGCTCCCAAGCACCTCCCAACGGTGGCAGTTCGAAGATGCTCCCCGGCGCGGTACCTTCCATAGTCAATGGCTTGAGTGCTGGCTTCTCTGCCAGCGCCAAGCCAGTCTCGACTGCTTTTAGTATGTGCTCGGGAGACAGATGAAAATCCTCCCGCGTCTCGACTAGGCGCTCATGCAGCTTGGCCACCCGATTGGTAAGGTCTTTTTCGGTACGGACGAAGCGACGGGCCTGGGCGATCTTTGCGTCCGCCAGTCGGGTATCCAGAACGCGCAGAGATCCTTCGATAAGCCCGGACATCTGCGGTGCAATCACTGGGTTCACACTTCCCATGTCGGCGCGCATCGAGTCAAGCTTGCGTAGCGCACGCAGTATGTCTTCCTTGTGGCCGCCGACAGCCCCCTCGTCCTCACGAGCATCGACTGGGTGCCAGATCAACACCTCTTTTTCGCGCTGGCCGTGACGGTCGATACGACCATTACGTTGCTCCATGACGTTGGGGTTGTACGGAATTTCCAGGTGGATGAGGTAGTTGCAGTGATTCTGCAGGTCGATACCTTCGGAAGCAGCATCGGTGGCCAGCAGAATACGCACGGGGGAAATATCGGGAGCAGCCTGAAATGCCGCCTTCACTTGCTCTCGATCATCATGATCCATGCCGCCGTGCAGGATCATCAGGCGATCCCCACCCAAATCATGAGTCGCCAGAATCTGGTGCAACCAATCGAGCGTGGTGCGGTACTCAGTGAAGAGAATCACGCGTTTGCCGTTCCAGACTCCATCGGTCTTCAGATGCCGATCGATCCAGGCGAGCAGAGCTTTGGCCTTGGAGTCTGTCTGATTCATCGCCTGCTGAGCCCAATGCCTGAGTTCGTCGAGCAAGATGCGCTCTTCTGCGCTCAAGGGGCGCGAGTGGCGAGTGGCTTCCTCGACGGCCTCTTGCTGCGCAACCTCGACATCCGCGTCGTTGGCGTAATCCTCTTCCGCACGCTGAATGGCCTTGAGCAAGATGCGCTCGGATAAGTCCGTCTGTGCCTTACTGCTCCCGCCGCTCTCCAAAGTCGCAACATGTTTTTCAAGGGTAGACGCGAAGGCAGCCGGCGATGAGAACAAGCGCTTGCGCAGCAGTTGATTGACGAAAGAGGCTCCTGTCACGCTGCCCAATTCGTCATCCACAGCTTCCCTGCTGGCACAGAATGCTTGCAGCTTGCGATGGATCTCTCTTTCTTTGGCGGTGTAGTTGACAGGCAATGCTTCCAGCTTGCGCTGGGCGTAGATTAACTGCCCATCCTTGTCGGTAATTTCACTCTTGAGGCGGCGAATCATCACCAGGGACAGTTGCTTCTCTTCCGGCATGATGTTACGTGCGAAGCGCTGGTCATCGAGCAGTTCCAGCAACGAAGTGAAGGACTCGGTGTAGCCGTTGTGTGGCGTAGCGGTCAGGAACAGGTGGTGCTGAAAATGCGGGGCAATGGTGCGGATTAAACGGGTGCGCTGACTCTCGATGGCGTATTGCGCACTCGCTGCCGGCGCGACGTTGTGCGCCTCGTCGACGACCAGCATGTCGAACTTGCGTGGATAGCTGACATGTGCCGGCAAGATATCGCGGAAGGCACGCAGACCATCCCCAGTTTTGGCCCAATCCATTGACGTGATCAGGCGCGGGAACGAGGTCCATGGATTGGCATGAATGCCTCGTTCACGTCGCATTTCCTTAATGTAAGTACCGTCGACGATGCGGAATTCTAAGCCGAACTTTTCCACCATCTCTACACGCCACTTCTCTTGCAGTGACGCGGGACAAACGATCAACACAGTGCGGATACGATGGCGCAACAGCATTTCCTGGATGACCAAACCTGCTTCGATCGTCTTGCCTAGACCTACGTCATCGGCAATCAGTAAGTTGACACGAGCCATGTCGATCGCGCGCACCAGCGGGTCCAACTGGAAGTCCTGAAGGCTCACGCCGCTGCGAAACGGTGCCTGGAGAAAACCGCGATCGGCATTAGTAGCTGCTCCCCAGCGCACGGCATCGAGAAAGGCCTCAAGCGTGTCGGAGTCGTCCTGCCCGGTGATAGCCGGCAAACCTGCCCTCTCGATGACATGCGCCCCCGGCTCAATCTCCCAGATCACCTGGAGCTCTTCGCCCAAGGCATCTTCATCGATCGAAGCCAGCGTGATGGCATGCTGCTGCACGCTGCCCAGTTTGGAAGCATCCACTTCGGCCACCACCCACTGCCGGCGTCTAACTTCTACGAGCTGGCCTGGTTCCGGAATATTGCGGTAGCTGATGTCTTCCGCTGTTGCAGTCATTCTTTACTCCTTAGCTCCGCAACCATCTACCTGATGGTTACGGATGAGCGAAAAGCCGATACCCAGCGCATCGTAGCTGCGCAAAGCACAAATTCATCTAGGCACAGGTGATGGAGTTCGAGGGATGTAGCGGCAGCGTTCGTGCACACAACAAACGCTGTAATTTAGCCATCCCTGGGGCACCACAGCCTGCCTTGATGCGATGCTCGTCACCTTATCCACTGATAGGGCATGGGTAAAGCCATGCCCTGTGCTTTTTGCCAGTATGGCAAGTGAGCGAGCGCATTCGTCGGACACCTATGCCTGGACTACGTCACTAAGCGAGTACGTTCAGGCCCGACTGGCCCCAAATCCATGACTGCCATCCCCAAAGACTTTCGTCGCAGCCTTACAGAGATAGCTCGTTCTGTGGAAGAACTCAGCCTGCCCTCCCGGCTCACCAAGGTTTAGGTGGTAGCATGGGTTAGGTGGAACCTCGACCAAGCCCCTGACAGCCTCCACAGATAAACCCAAGGCACTAGCCCAAGCTTCTACGAGACGATTGAACATGTTGTCCCTGCCGACCTCGAACTTACCCAAGGCAGTGAAGGCATCCCGGTTGAGCAGGATTGCTAGGTGATAGTGAGGCTTTCCATGCTCCCCCAGCTCTCGCGCCCAGACGTAGCGGACCTTGCTATCGTGGGCGTACTTGTTCAGTTGTCGAGCTTGACTACGGTTATGTGCAATCTTGGCCTTAAAAGATTCGATAAAGCGCTCAACCACCTGGTTCGTATAGACAGAGTCAGGTAGCTGAATCCCGGTAGGGAAGCGTAGATCAAACCTGAAGGCAAATACGCGAGGGTATTGAGCAAGAGCACATTGCATCGCCTGCTGAAGGCGACTCAGGTATTGTTGAATGAACGGGCCTTTACCCACCTGTATAGGCCAGCCTTGGAATGTGCTGTCCTTGTGAAGGATAAGATTGGTATTGCTAGGGTGACGACTCATGTTACGGCTCCATGGTTTAGTTACATATACTCCACACACCAAGTACTTTTTAACTAAATACCTGAACAACCATACTCATGTAGTCATTCATGCCAACACTTGCCCCAACAAAACAGCTACAACCAGAGAACATAAGCAGCCAGTAGAAACAACTACAAAAGCATACTACCAATACCGAAAGCAAACATTGCGCTCTCTGACTACAGACAGCAACAAACCTGAGCTAATCGCATCCAAACTAATAAATTCATAACTCCGGCAAAAAACCATCATGACCCGACACTAGCCAGGTCATGATGAAAACACTATCAGACTATTATTTACCCTAACAATTTATCACGTTGTTCTACCCGCCCCAGAATCCATTCATGTATCTCACTTTCCAGCCAACCAACACTCCTATCTCCTAAGGAAATTGGCCTAGGGAACCCTCCCTCAGATATATACTTGTAAATTGTCGACCGACCCAAGCCTGTCGAACCCATTACATCTTTCAAGCGAATTATCCTCATGAACGGAGCTCCTGTATTCGTCCAGAGGATTGGCAAGCCCAGTAGAAATTAACTGAGAGACAGGCTACCTCGACTCAAAGCATTGAAAGCAGCCGCGTGATGACTATTGCCCCCCATGACCGATCACCCCAAGCGAGCCATGACCGAGCCTCCTTTCTGCCTACCCTCCCCTCCCATTACCGCACCCGACTCCCAGAGAGGACGACAACTCGATATCAACAATTGCTTAACGAAGGCTTAGCACTGTAGGATCATCTAGGTAAAAACCATAAGAATACGCGTGTAAACCAAGAATTTCAGATAAAAATTATCTACTAGAGAATCTCTACAAAACATCTAAATAACACCTAAATCCCTACACGATCCATTCACTAATGAATCTTGATTTTAGCTAGAGAGAACACCATGGCAGTCCATTACACAGACCTGTTGTCAAGCATTCTGGAAGACAAGACAGCTAGCCACAGACGAGATATTTGGCTTTGGTTCTGGCTGATAGGCCATGGCGCCAACCTAGGCTCATACGCAGAATCGAAAATGGGGATGAGGGATAAAATGGCCCATTATCTCAACCAAAACGCACGGCTAGCCCAGCAGATTAGAGATGATAAAAGCCACCAGCTATTACCTGAACAACAACTAGGCTGGTTCAATGAAGGGAACCGCCAAATAGAATGGGTATTTCCAAAGCTCATGCAATTTGCAGGATACGCCTGGAATAATATTCCGCAGGATGTATTTGGCAAAGACCGGCTCATTTTGATAATCGACCTATGGCAAGTTGGCACAACCCAAAAGAAGCTGGCACTGGATAGTTTGAAGATCCAATGGAACGCTCATAAAAGCGGAGACAAGGCTTACAAATGGTTCAAAGACAATGATAAAAAAAGCGCTCTCGCCTGGGACTGGCTGAATAAAAACACCAGTTCCACCGCCCCCTACTCAAAGCCATTCGAAACATACGAAGACCTTTTAATTTTTTTTGATAGTGCAAACTTAACGACAGAGCAAAAAACCTTATACATCGACAGAGTAAAAAAGAGATGGAGCCAGCAAAAATATAGAGAAGGCCTCACAGGAAAGGCACAATATAACTTCGTCCTTTCAGACAAGGCCATTATGAACCTAGACAAACTAGCCAAACTTCATGAAATTAGCCGAGCAAAAATCTTAGAGATTCTTTTAGAAATGGAAACAGAGAAAAATGGTTACATCCCCGAAAGAATCAGAATATTAAAGTTACTAAACAACAGTTAACGAAGATACTCAACGATTCTTTACCCATAGACGACAACGCAGAAGCGGAGGCACCGCTGAACCTTGGGCGAGCTTGAGTAGGGCGATCAATCTCGTACCAACGAAGCTATCCGCATTCTTGCACTGGGCGGTCTGCTGAATCAGCTTCGTCGCGCTGAGCTCTATGGCTATATCCAGGCCATGGCAGTTTTTTGCCGCATACGCCGAGGCGCTTCCCGATGGCGAGGATTGGGTTGAGGAGTTGGAGCAGAAAGTGAGAGAGACCGCGCATTTTTACCGTACGCGACGGCAATAAGGCAGGTGCTGACTCACCAGAGCGAGTGAAGGTATGAATAAGCGCCAGCAATTGCTATCAGAAGCCGTTAGTCGCGCTCAAAAGAAAGATCCGAAGTACAGCTATGGAATCGAGCTTTGGTCGACGTAAAGATGGGAATCCAAGAAGATTCGCGGATGGTATTCCAAAAGGTATTCCAATAAAAATCTTAACCGCAAATAATCTATTAAAATCAGAATCTTAAATAATCAATTCAGATTACCCCGGCCCAATTTGTCTTCCCAGGAAGACCCAGAAAAGCCGTAAAGCCCAGAGAAATCGAAGCTTTACGGCTTTTTTCTTGCCCGCGTTTTATCACCTATTCTCAGGGCACCCAAGGGTTGGTGGGACACCTATGAGGACATGGAACAAGCACTCTTTAACCCAGTGGACTGGGAAAGTTTAGACAGCCGCGTAGGCCAGTGCTGCGAGGTTCTGTGCGCGGGGATCAATCATGGCGTGAGCACCTGAGGTGGTTGTCACAAAGCTAAAACTAATACCGCGATCAGCATCTGCGAAAGCGATTGGGCCGCCCAGCCCTATATGCCCAAACGTATTGGGCCCCATACGGTGTGATGCATGTGGATCGACCTGTTGTTCCAGCATGCAACCCAAACCGTAGCGCATGGGCCGTTTCCAGATACGATCCATGCCGTTGCTTTGCTCTTGGATGAATTCATTGAGCGTCTCTGCGCTGATCAAACGCCCTGCCAGCAATGCACTGTAAAAGCCGGCCAAACCATTTGCCGTGCTATGTGAGCACGCACCGGGCTGTTTAAAGGCCCACCATCTTGGGTCAGAGGAGCGCTTGGGAGACATTCCCGGATTGGTAAATGCCAGTGTCGAAATGTCGTGCGAATCCGTCGCGACGCTTGCTCTTAAATTCTGCGAGTAAGGATCGCCTGTACGTCCCTTGGCCGCGTAAAAACGGGCTATCCGGTAATAGTCTGGTTGTTCTACGCCTAGATGAACCTCCAGGCCATTGGGTTGAGTTATTTCTTCATGAATAAACGTGCAGGGGTCACGGCCATCAGTGCGCCGAATCAGCTCTCCGATTATCCAGCCATAGGTCAAGGTCCCATAGCCCAGTTCGGTTCCGGGTTGCCACCACACAGGCTCTGCAGCCAGAGTATTGATCATCTGCTCCCAGTCATACATCGCAGGGTTTCGGTCAGGAAGTCTCAATGCTGGAATCCCGGAGGTATGGCTCATCACGTGACGCAAGGTAATGGTGTCTTTACCGCCTTGCGCGAACTCAGGCCAGTAATGAGCCACCGGTATGTCCAGCTCTAACACGCCTTTCTCGACCAGCATTAATGCAGCAACGGCTGCGAAGGGTTTGACCACGCAAAATGTATTTACCAGCGTATCTTCATGCCAAGGCTTACTTCCCTCAAGGTCCGATGAGCCTGCCCAGAGATTCACAACGGTTTCATCGCCCACCTTTATACACAGGCCTCCCCCACGCTCCTGCGGATCATTAAAAATATCTTCGAAAGCAGACTTTATATTTTCGAATTCACTTACACATATCCCGCTTGCTTCCATGCCTTACACTCCATGTGTTTAAAATCTAACCCGCGCCTGGGAGGCGCGCAATGACAACCTAAGTACATACCAAAGTAGCGCACCCATACAGTTAACCAGCAGGCGAATGGGCGCGCTTTAGTGCCTATACACTTCTTTTAATAGGTATCAGCGAAAAAAATAAGTGCCGCAGTACTTCAGACTTTTTGCGCGCTCAGAGAGTAACGATTTGAGCGCTTATACGTCCCAAAATCATTAAAGCGCACGCCGACCTCTGCCAGTACTTTATGAGCGAACGGCGCTGTCATCTGACGCAAGTAGAAGGGATCTTTAACAACAAAATGATGAATGCAATGAGTGCTTCCGAAGTTGAAGCAAAACAACTGGAATGGCCATAACCACCATGGATTCATCACTTGAGTTTGCTGCAAAGGATTGCGCGGCATGACATCGCCGAAATAATGAATGTTTGAGCTGACAAAGAACAGGCAAAACTGACGGATTATATTGGGCGCTATGATAATAACCACTGCGCTGTTTACTACGCTCATTAACATAGACATTGCTGGGGATGGCTCATGGCTTATACCGGCGAGTGAGCTTGCCCATTCGTAGAAGTGATACCCCAGGAACACATACCAGCAGCCCCAGTACAGAAGGCCTAGCGGGGCGTTCAAGCGCAGCACCTTGAGGGTCAGTCGGATTTTTTCTCGCCAGGTGGGTGCAAACAAAGCATTCACAATGCCAAATATAAACCCATCAACAAGCTTTAATAACCTCTTTGCCCCCCATGGGCTACCGCTGGTGGTAATCCAGGCTTCAACATCGGTCTCTGTTCCTGACTCTTTATGGTGATGAAAGTGCAACTCTCTCCTTAACCAAGGGCTTGGCATACCCGGCCGTGTTATCCAGCACAACAACATCATCAGGTTGTGCGCGAGGGGTTGTTTTCTGAAATATAAGCGATGTATTAAATCGTGCTCAAGTTCATGTATAAGTGACGTCAACAACGCATTGACCACAATGCAAAGCCAACCTGGGATCAGCCCTTTAACATAGAGGGCACCCATGACAATCATGCCCGTTACAGACACTGTCATCACGCTAGCGCCTATTAAATTTTGATAATTTAACAGGCGATAACGCTGGCGCAGTTCATTACTGTGCTGGGTGATTTTCTGAGTAACGGCATTTATTGAATCTTGCTCTGTTTTTGACAGCGCAGATGTACTGGTTTTATTCACGGTATTCATCACTTCATCCTTTGAATGCGATGGCTCGGTGTGCCGAACTATGAAAGCACATATATATTCGAGGGCAAGTTTTTTTGCTGATCACTTTGCATGTCCGGACGAGCGGAAAGACAAAGTGTTTAATTGTCTGACAATAAAGGTAGTGAGTGGCGTAATAAGGTCTTCTTTTGGCCGATTACCCCTTCCACGGGTTGATTATGTATTGTCAGATATCAACCCGGAGTTACAAGGTTATCTCGCACTTACCGCCCCCATGTGCCCCGTGTGAATAGAGGTTACTGCCTTCGACACTCACCCCTACTGTACCTTGTACAGGTGAGCCTAAACATCAATACCCACGCCATTGAAGCTAACAGTCGAGCGCCTGGCACACCGCCGTTGCGGCCACACACCAACCTCTCACCTGACGACCGGTATTTAATTTGGCACCTCCATTGCATTGATGGCTCATGGCCATATACTGCCGCTCAAATTTTCCGTTTGAGCAGGGAGCAGGTCATGGGCGTTAAGGTGTATGAAGGCGTTGTAGAGCGTACGAGTAACGCGACCATCACGAACGGAAGACTGACTCGTTACGAGTTCATTGAGATCGGCGGCCAGCGGGTCATGAATGTGCAGGCAGGCAACCTGATCGACACGTTTATTAACGTGGGTGATGACATTGCCATTGGGTGCGATAAAAGCTGGTTTGGCCCGCACAAGGTGTGCGCCATTCGCGAACCTAACGGGCGAATCACTAAAGAAAATCTGGCCGCCTTCATCATCGTGGCACTGATTATGTTCGGGTGCGGCATGGTGTTGGCGTTGATCCCCATGGTCCTCGCCTTCGGCTTTATGTCCCCTGCGGCTGTTTTGACCGTTTGGGTAGGTTTCGCAGCGGGTTTGGCCTGGCTGGTGACGAAAAACCTTTTCAAGGCACGTAACGCGTTAGACGCGCTGCCCAGCAAGAAACCCGTCGTTCAGACCGCCTGATCACGCTGAGCCGCCGAGGGCATCAGTCTAACGGCGGGCCATTGATGCTCTAACGCCCCCTCATTGTAATAAACAGGAGGGGACGTTATGGGCTGCCAGAACCTACGGCCTTGCGCGTCCCCCTTATGCCTGTGCGGCCTCTTCCTTCGTAGCCACAGCCTGCAGCTCCAGTTCACGCACCAGCGGCAACACTCTGCGGCCAAAGTATTCGACTTCTTCCTGGCAATGCAGGAAGCCACTGAGGACCAGATCAACCCCTACCGCTTTGAGCGCCACGATGCGTTCTGCAATTTGTTGGGGGGTTCCAATCAGGTTGGTCTTGAAGCCGTCGTTGTACTGAACCAGATCTTCAAACGTCGACTTGGCCCAGTTACCTTCACCTTCAGGGCTGGCAGCGCCGGCGCTTTTCACTTCGCGACTAAAGCCATTCACGGCGTCAAAGTCGGCCTTGGCAATGATCTCTTCCAGCACTGCCTGCGCCTCTGCCTCGGTTTCACGGGCAATGACGAACGCGTTGACGCCCACTTTGACAGAGTGACCATTGAGGGCCGCTTTGGCGCGAATGTCGTCGATCTGGGCCTTGATGCCTTCTAGGCTGTTGCCATTGGTGAAGTACCAGTCGGAAACGCGGGATGCCATGTCCCGCGCCGCTCGCGAGCTGCCGCCCTGGAATATTTCCGGGTGTGGCTGTTGCAGGGGTTTGGGCTTGAGGGTGTAGTCGTGAAACCGGTAGAAGTCGCCGTAGAAACTGAAGTTATCCTGAGTCCAGATACCTTTGAGGGCCCGGATGAATTCTTCGGAGCGACGATAACGCTCGTCATGGTCGAGCCAGGGTTCACCGATGGCGCGAAACTCGCTTTTGAACCACCCCGATACGATGTTGACCGCGATGCGCCCGTTGGTGAACTGGTCGATGGATGCCAACTGTTTGGCCGCCAGCACCGGGCTCCAGGGGCCGGGCAAGATCGCGGCAATGACTTTGAGCTTTTCTGTGGCAGCCAGTAAGGCATGACTGATGGTCACTGACTCATGCTGGTTGTCTGCGCCGTAGCCGGCTGTAAAACGGATCTGCGACAAGGCGTATTCAAAGCCGGCGTGTTCGGCGATTTGCGCCAGCTTGCGGTTGTAGTCAATGTCCCAATGGGTGCGCTGCTCAATCTTGCTGACCACAAGACCGCCGCTGACGTTGGGCACCCAGTAAGCAAACTTGATGGGGGTCTGGCTCATATGCGTACTCACTTCAGTCATGTTTGAACAGACTGGAGCAGTAACCGTGCCAGATGTTTTATCCCTTTAAAATCAATAAGTTATCAATCCATTAAACGCGTCAGGTGTTGGTTGGTGAACAGTCTGCCGAGCAACTGTTGCCCAACCAACAGCCCTTCACCACACGTATTGCATTCGAAGCGTCCAGGTATTCACATCGGGCGAACCGCTGCGCTCAGCCACCGTATCGGAGTAAGCAATCAACCCGCCGAACTGGGGCGACAACATAAAGCCCAGGGTAGCGCCCACGAGCGTGTTCTCCTGTTTGTTGTTTTGGTTGACGCCGTTGATTTTGGTTTCACCCCCCGTGCTGTAGGTGGTGTCCAGCGAGGCCCACAGCGCCCGATTGAAGGTGTAGCTGTAGTGGCCTTCAATGGCATACAGCGCCTTCTGCTCCAGTTTGTTATCACCCAAATAGTCGTCGTTGTCGCCATACAGCGACACGTAGGTGTTTAGCTCTAGCCACGTGGGACCAATGGGTGTGCCGAACGCCAGTTCAGGCTTAAACACCCACCTATTCGCACCAATATTGATGACCCGATTTTTGTCGTAATCGCCGGTGGGGGTCGTCACCCACAATGCGCCCGTCAGAAACGTCTCCGGCTGCCAGTTGGCAAATTGTTCTTGGCTCAGCGCAGGCCCACCGAACACGTTATGCACCAGCACGACCTGAGTGTCGCCGGTTCCACCGTTATGCTTGGTGCCGTCGAAGAACCGGGCATTGTCAAAGGAAGCACTGACATCCGCGTAAGGCTGAATGATTTGAATCGCTGAGTTACGGCCATCAACCGCAAACGAGCGGGCATAACGCAGAAGGTAAAGGTCGCCCTTGAGCGATAACCCATCGATGGGCAGCGAGGTGTCTATCGGTGTGTTGGAGTCGATCCGGTTGTAATAACCAAAAATCATGTTCAGGTCAGTCGGCAGGTTTTGCCAGTCGCGGGCGTTGTCCGCATGGACTGCGACGGATGACAAACCTACGGTAAAGCCAAGCAGCGTAGCGCTGCACGTGTGCGAGCGAAGGCCCATTGTGCGTCTCCCCAGTGCGTGTATGAGCAAACCCCGGCAACGGTTGCCGGGGTTTCAGTCAGTCTCAGGGAGTGACGATGTTAAACATGGTCGGGAAGGTATCCAGCAACCCCAGCAGTTCTTTGACTTTTTCCGGGTCGCCTTCCACTTTCGCCTTGCCCGCTTCGATTTCCTTGTCCAGTGTCGCCCCGCCCATCATCAGCCCCGCAAATCCTTCTTTGCCTACGGTGAGGGTGGCATCCGGCTTATCGAAGACTTTGTCTTTGGTGTAAATCACCACGCCGTTACGCAGCTCTATCGCGTAGTTTTCGCCTTCAGGCTGCTTCCAGTTCAGCAACAGGTGTTTGCCGATCGCTTTGGGGCCGTTAAGGCGCACACCCAGGTAATCGAGCATCAGGTCAGGACTCATGGCCGCCACCATGTCGGCGCTTGAGGTGGAGATGCCCTTCACATCTGGCACGCCGTTACGCAGCTCGTAAGCACCCATCAGATACTCGTTACGCCAGGTCGGGTTTTCGGTCTGGTAGCCCAGTTGCTCGAACGCATCGGCTTGCAGGTTGCGTGCTGTCTGGTTGGTCGGGTCAGCAAATACCACATGCTTGAGTACCTCGGCCGCCCAGCGGTAGTCACCTTGAGCAATCGACTCCTTGGCCTTGGCGATAATCGCATCAGCACCGCCCATATACTCGACGTACTTCTTGCCAGCTTCTACCGGAGGCAAAGGATGCAGGTTGGCAGGGTTGCTGTCGTACCAGCCCAGGTAACGCTGGTAGACGGCCTTGGCGTTATGGTTCACCGAACCGTAATAGCCCCGGTCGTGCCACTGCTTGCCCGTGCTGTCCGGCAATTGCAGTTGCTCGGCAATCTCGTTCATGGTCAGCCCTTTGTTCGCCATGTTCAGCGACTGATCATGGATGTACTTGAACGTGTCGCGCTGATCACCCAGGAAACTGACGATGCGTTCCTGCCCCCACATTGGCCAGTGGTGCTGGGCAATGACCACTTCCACCTGGTCGCCGTGGGTGTTGATCGCCTCATTGAGGGTTTTCCACCAGTTAGCCGCGTTGCGCACTTGAGCGCCGCGCAAGGTGTAGAGGTTATGCAGGGTGTGGGTGGCATCTTCAGCAGTGTTGAGCATCTTGAACTGCGGGAACCAGATGAGCATTTCTGACGGGGCTTCGGTGCCCGGCGCCATCTGGAATTCCATCTCGACACCATCGACGGTGAGCTTCTCACCGGTCTTGGAAACGGTGTCGGTCGGAGGAATGAGCGTGAACGAGCCCATTGAGGTGGTCTTGCCCAGCCCCGCATCCAATTGGCCGCGCGCACTGCGCGGCAACAAGGCGCCGTACTGGTAAAGCGTGCGTCGGCTCATGGCGTTGCCAGCCAGCACGTTCTCGCTCACGGCCTCTTCCAGGAACCCTTCTGGGGCAATGATCTTGACCTTGCCGGACTTCACGTCGTCTTCGCTGACGATGCCTTTGACACCGCCATAGTGGTCGGCATGACTGTGGGTGTAGATCACCGCCTTCACGGGTTTCTTGGGACGGTTTTTGTAGTAAAGGTCGAGGCCGGCTTTGGCCACTTCGGCCGTGACCAGCGGGTCGATAACGATCAGGCCATTGTCTGATTCGATAATGGTCATGTTGGAGAGGTCGAAACCACGAATCTGGTAGACCTTGTCGGTCACTTTGAACAGACCGTTATTCAAGTTCAGTTCAGCAATGCGCCACAGGCTGGGGTTCACCGTGTCAGGCGCTTCGCCCTTGATGAAGTCATAGCTGGTCAAGTCCCACGCGGTCTGGCCTTTGGCATCTTTTATGGTCATCGGCACTAGCGTTTCGATAAAGCCTTTTTTGGCGTCCTCGAAGTCTTGTTTATCCGCAAACGGTAACTCTTTATACACCGCGGCGTTGGCTTGTCGGGTTTGTTCGCTCGCGTCTTTCGGAGCCTCTTTGGGTGCCTCTTCAGCGAAGGCCAGCACACTGTTGAAACTTAACGCCAAGACCAATACGTGAGAACTGAACTTCATCGAGAACACTCCTGTGAGATGAATTCATACGACTCTTATTGCAGAAAACGCGTTATTACCGACGGCCGGAATCCACCGTGCGGTGGAGCATAGACACAAGATTTACATTTAGCAGGCGAGGCGGCGAACAAGACGCCGGGGGCAGGTAGAAAGCGGGGGCTGAAGCCCGGCAGGCCGGGCTTCAGATGTTGACGATCAGTTGGTTTCCAGGGTGTAGCTTTTGCTCACAAACAGCCCGGCGAACAAGGACTTGTCCTCCTTGAAGGTGTAGTCCTCAGTGAACTTGCCTTCGCTGACCAGTTTCTGGGCGATTCCGCACTCGGAGTCGTTGTGCTTTTTCGCCTTGGCACCGAAGTCGTTCTGGTAGTCAGAAAGCCCTGTTTGTTCACAGTAACCTTCGAAGTCCTGACGCTTGGTTGCGCTCTGGTATTCCTTGAAGCCATCTTCCAGCTGATCAAAACCTTTGTAGGTCAACGAGTAGTTGGCCACTTTGGCTTTGCGGGCAAAGTTTGCGGCTGCATCAGCCAGCACCGACTGCCCCATGGACGTGCTGTAGGCGCCCATGATGAAGCCGCTGTAGGCACCTTTGAGCAATTCCTGCACGTCATCGAGAGGCGGCAGGGTGGCAAATTCAGCGGTGCGAGTGATGCGACCGGTTTCGCTGCCATCATTGCGGTGCACCACGACAAACTTCATCGAGCCTTCACCGTCGTCCGAGCGTTTGAGGGTGAAGTCCAGGTCAACCTTGACCCCGACATCGCCCGTCGCGGTGCTCAGGAACGCACCTGCAAAAGGCAGGCGCGACACAATGTTGCTGCCCCACGAGTAGTTGGAGTTGACCACTCGGCCATTGGCGTCCAGTTCGGCACGCGGCTGAATTTCATCCGCCACTTCCGAAACCAGCACCACTTCGGAACCCGCGTGAGAGATGTACGGGTTGGCCATGTCCAGACCTTTGAGCTGGACGCGAATTTCGCCATCCTTGCTGTCACCGGAGCGGCTGATTTTCAGAGAGTCAGCCTTCAGGTAAACGCCACCCGCATTGCCACCGCCGGTGCTGGCGTTGAGCAGGTAACGCGACCACGCTGACAGCCCGGTTTCATTGGACGCACCGTTGGCACCGCCCAGCAACGACAGCATGCCTTTGAGAAAGCCTTGCGCGCCGTTGGTTTGCGCCGCGACCAGGCGGATTTCAGGCTCGTCCACGGTGAGGTTGCCGGAGAAGATGGAGTAGGAAACATCCCCCTCGTTGAGCACATCCGTGAGGAAGAACTGCTCTTTCAGGTCTTCGTAGTAACCCAGTGTTTTCTTTTTACCGGCGCTCGACATCATCGACGCCGTCACCCCGAAGACCACCACGACGGCGGCCGCCACGGCGATGATCGTTTGTTTCTTGTTCAGCGCTTTCATAGGGACGAGGCCTCAACTTGGGCAGATGCTTGCTGCCAGGCATTCACAAACTGCTGGGACACGTCAGGGGTCCAGCTAAAGTCGATTCCGGCATTTGGAAACTCCTTGGCCAGCACCACGCCGAAGGACACACGGTCGGCGCAGTGATCCTGTGCGCACGCCTCGGGGATGCCCGCCGAGTACACGCGGTAGGTTGGAATGGCACGGCCATCCACCAGCGGCACGTAAGGCGTCATGTTGGCGGCATAGAGCACGTACCACTGTTCTTCCAGATCGGTCTCAGCCTGCACACGGCCTTTGCGCGGGAAGTCGATGTCATAGAAATCGCCACGTTTACCGGTGACGTGGATCATCATCGGCTCAGCGGATTTTGAGCTCGACGGGTTGAGCAGCACCATCGGTGCCGGGAACGCCACTTTGATACCGGCCATTTGCGCCAGCGCTTCCGTCTCGCGACCTTCAAACGCCTTCATGCCGCTTTTCAGCTGCTCGTAGCGCTCCAGAATGCGGGCGTGCAAGCGGGCTTGTTGTTCCAGCTGACGACGGGCTTCGCGCACGCGCAACTCTTCACGGCGCTGGCTGAAATTGGTGCCTTCGCGTACATCAAAATAGAACTCACCACGGTTTTCACCCATGCGCGTGCGCACGATTTTCAGGTCGTCGCTGGAGCTGTAACCCTCTGGGTAGAGCGTGTCCAAGTTCTTGGCGATAAACAGGTTGTTAACCCGCGCGGTGGTCGGCGAGAGGGTTTTGATCAGCTGGAAAATCTCGGTCACGGCCTGTTTGTACTGAACCGGGTCCAGGGCAAACGCTTCGTTCGTGGTGACCGCCACGTAATACGGGTCGCTGTTGAACGGTGTCAGCACGCGGTAGCGCGAGCGATCAAACGCCAGGTAGACCTTCATGCTGCGGGCCGGGATTTCACCTAACTCGAACAAGGCCTGATCGGCATTGGGGCTCAGGTACGACAGCGCCTTGCCCTTGACCACAGGGGCCGTCGACTGACTGAACATCAGGCCGCTCGGGTGGACGTAGGCACGGTTCCAGGAGTCGCCGCGATAGGTGTTGGGGATCGACCAACGCACCTTGTCGAACTCACCTTCAGCGTACCCGGAGGCTGCGCAGGGCATGGCCGGTGACGAGGCGAACGCGATACTCGGGTCGCTGGAATCCATGGCGGTTTTACTGAGCAGCCACTTGCACCCTGCGCCGTCAGTGATCGTCATCAGGTTTTTGTTGCCCACAACCAGCGAGCGGCCGAAGTCAGCCGTGGGGGCAGCGGCAATTGCCGCTTTGGGCGCTTGTGGCGCGACAACGGCAGGCTCGATGCTGACCGGCGTGACCACAGGTGCCGGGATCGGCGCTGGGGAGGCAACAGGAGCTGGGGCTTGAGCGACAACCGGGGGCGCTACTGCTGCTGGCGCTTGTGCAACAGGGGCGGCAACAACCGGTGCTGGCGCATCGACAACAACCGGTGCAGCGACCTGAGCTGGTGCTGGTGCTGCAACCGGCGCAGCAACAGGGGCCGGTGCTTGCGCAACAACTGGCGCAACCACGGGTGCGGGTGCTGGCGTTTCAGCCGCAACTGGCGCGGCAACCGGCGCTTCAACCACCGCTGGGGCTGCAGTCAAGGTCGCGAGGCCCATCTGGGTCGCCGTGCCGACGCCTGTGGCGTATACCGCCCCCTTGGCATCGACGGCTTTCCAGCTGACCTTGGCGCTCGGGCATTCTTGCCCAAGGATAAAGGGCAGCTTGCTGAGCAGGCCGTTCAAGGGTTTCTGATCATCCCAAACGGGACGTTGCATGGTGATGGCGATTTCAGGCTTGCACCAGTTGGTCGCGTCCCCTTCTACCAACACGTGGATCTGTTCAGACTTGGAGTACGCTAATTCATGTGAGTACGCTTGAGGCACAAGGCCGCAAGCACTCACCACTGCGAGAGCGAGTGCATGGTTCTTCATGGGGGTCCTTAAATGAGTTCCCAGGTGCCGTTGGCTTGTTTGCAGAACGTGTTGTTCTCTTGCTCGTTGTCACCGTTGGCCGCTTTGAGGCTGACGGTCACCGGGCGGCACGAGGTCTCTGCGACCACTTGCTGGGTTTGCAGCGACGGGATAGCGTCCAGGTCGAACGCTTTGGTTTCTTTGTCGGCTGAGACGTTCATGTCGTCGAGGTTGACCGCCGGTTTGATGTTTTTGGCCAGAGCCACCGAGGACGGTTGCACCAGATCCTTGTGCACGTAACCCACGGTCACGCCCTTGCGCCCTACCAGAATCCAGTCGCCCGTCGACCCCACGGCCGTGAACTCGGTGCCGGGCTTGAGGCCACCGACCTTGCTGGCATTCTTGTTGGGAGCCGAGCGCACGTTGGAGCTGCTTTTGGTCATGTAGGGCTCGTTGATCAATTGCAGCGAAGGTACCGCTGCGATCTTCGGCGCGCGCTTCACTTCAACCGTTTTGCTCTGGGTGAACTCTTTACCCTGCACGATTTCGGCCGTCGCACCGGAGTGCGCAGAGGTCCACTTCACTGGCTGTGCAGACGCCGTAGTGGACTGGTTCAACGCTTGTTGAGTGCGCAGTGCCAGGGCTTGCTTGTCTTGTTCATCGAGCATGGCGCCGATCTTGTTGCCGATCAAACTACCGATGGTTGTGGTCAGCAGCACCGCAATGATTTTGCCGTTGCCACTGCCGATAAACGATCCGGCGACAGCGCCCGCAACAGCGCCGATGGCGGTGCCGTATTGCTGCTTGTTGATATTGCCCATTTGGGCGCAGCCAGAGCTGGTCGCAATCGCTACAGCGAGCATGGATACGATGAACTTTTTACGCACGGTGACTCTCCCTTGTGTGTCGCATCACTCCGCTCTCAGCAGAGGTTTTGTAAGGTTGTAAAGCATGGCTTGCGAGGTCATGGCCCAGTCGAATACCGAAGCCACCAACACCGGTTGCCGCCCCTGACTTCTGAAGGCATCGCGGTAACCCGCGGAGTCGACGATGCCGTTGCTGAGCGCCAGCGGCACAACGACAATCACGGCTATAGCCAGGGGTCGCACAAAGCGGATACGGCGACGCAGCGGTCTCAAGGCTTCAATACTGGAGATGATCAAGACCACCAGACTGATGGCGCCGAAGAACAAGCCGCTCAATAAAGAAAAGGGGATGAACCACATGTTTTTGACCACGTTGAGGCCTTCCAGCCCCTTGATGTCGGTGTGGGCGACATCAACGGCCATGTTGTCGGCAATGGCGGGCAGGTAACCCTGAAATTGCTCGCGGGTGGCGAACAGGTTCATCCCCTTCACATACAGTGGGCCCAATGTGGTTTGGGCCATATGGCGAATTTCGGGGGTGGCCATCAACGCGTCGCGACTGCGGATACCCGGCTGGATAGAGCGGGCGTATTCGTCAAGGGACGGCGTGTAGCCCAGATCGCGCCCTGCACGCGGCCAGGGGATCGGCTTGTGGTCGTTGCCGCCTATCCCAGCGGCGCGCAGGCCTTCAAGTTTTGCGTAGGCCCGTATGATGTCCTCGGCCGAAGGAACAGCGTTTTCTGTCAGGCGCTCGTACAACGCCTCACCATTTCGCACGGTATAGCCCCGAAAAACAGCGGCGGCAAAACCCTGAAAATTCCTGTCGATACGTTCTACATAAGAACCTTGCACGCTCATCAGCACGCCAAGGTTGGCGATAAAGGCTTTGCCCTCGCCCCGATCCTTGTACGCTTTATAGGGCAACCCCTGAATAGTCAGCGAGTCGTAAAGCAGCCCTTTTTTAGTCACGTAGGCGTACAAGCTGCTGACCCGTAACGCGCCTGGGAATTGCTCTGCAATCCAGTCCGGCGCAGCGCCCTGGAACCACCAGGTGGCAGGCGTGACGATCAGCGTCGAGGCGGCCAGCCAGACCCACAACACCCGGCCTTTGTCTTTGAAACGGTGGTAGCACAGGCGCCAAACGAGCAAGCACATACTGGTCGAGGCCAACAGTTGGCTGAAGAGTTCCAGTGCTTCGAGTTGTTTGAGAGGGATGTCGGCCCCGGCCATATTCAACAGTTCTGCGTTGAACAACAGGCTGCAAATCAGATAGATCGCGTTCAAGACGACGAGTGCAACGAGCATCCAACGAGTCCTTGTCAGAATGGCGGCAGTGAGCGTTGGAAAAGAGGGGGTGCTCAAAACGGGGTAGCATATTGCCATCTCATTCCCTGAGACACCACTGCTAATCGAGGCGGCGCAAGTGTTGGCCCAGCAACAGCGCAGCAACATTGTTGTTGCGTGAGTGTCGTGTAGCCGCTGACGAGGAACGAGGCTGCGTTCGGCTGCGCAGCAGTCGCGACCTGACACCGTGGCGTGTCATGGCCATTCCAGGCGCCGTTTTTACGGGGGCTGCGCATACGATCGCAGCCTGCGGCAGCGGCTACAGCAGGTGCGGGCACACTTATTGCTCTGACCCATTAAACGACCTTCACTGTGGAGTCATTCAATGGGTAATGTCCAAACCGCAGGCGCTGTGCCGCAGGCGTTGTGGCGCCAGGCACCGATCGGCGAGTTGGTCGATCTGGGGCAGATCTATCGCGGACCGCTGGCGCTGTTACGCCTGCAAAGCGCACCCAAGCGGATTTTGAGCCGTCGCGAGGCCGTGTTGCTGGGGCTGTTTGCCATAGCACTGCACGGCGCGGTGATTTATTGGGTAAGCCAGTCACCGGCCACCGTGTTGCCCATCGTGCCGCCGGAAGTGCCACCGATGACCATCGAGTTTTCCGCGCCAGCGCCGGTGATTGAAACACCGCCCCCGCCGCCTGAACCTGTGGTACAGCCAGTCGTGGAGCCACCGCCGCCTGTCGTCGATGAACTGGCCGCCAAACCGGCTCCCAAGCCCAAACCCAAACCCAAGCAGGTCATCAAGCCGGTGGCCAAACCCGTGGCCAAACCGGTCGAGCAACCTCCAGCGCCGCCCGCGCCGCCCGTTGCTGCACCCGCGCCCCCCGCTCCCGCTGCGCCCAAACCGGTGACCCCGGCATCCGCCAACGCCGGCTACTTACACAACCCGGCGCCGGAATATCCGTCGCTGGCCATGCGTCGCGGCTGGGAGGGCACGGTACTGCTGCGTATACACGTGCTGGCGAGTGGCAAACCCGGCGAAATCCAGATCCAGAAAAGCAGCGGTCGCACCCCGCTGGATGACGCCGCACTGGCCGCTGTCAAACGCTGGAGTTTTGTCCCGGCCAAACAGGGTGATGTGGCCCAGGACGGCTGGGTGAGCGTGCCCATCGACTTCAAGATCAACTGATTACACCCCTATCGAATCCTGCGGGCTACCTGACAAAAGGCGCATCGCTACACACGACTCAATGCCTTGTTGGAGAGCCACACCATGAACCTGATCGCGTCCCCTTTTGAATCCATCGAACATGCGGTCATCTGGCTGCTGATTATTTTCTCCGTCGCCACGTGGGGCTTGGCCCTGCTCAAGGGCGTGCAGTTCAACCGCCTGAAACGTCAGGACAAACGCTTTCTTAAACAATTCTGGGGGGCCACCAGCCTGGACTCGGCCGCCGAGCTCGCCAACCAGTCGCCCGGCGCAGCAGCCCGCGTCGCCCAAGCGGGCTATGCAGCCATACAAGTAGGTGAAAGCACTCACGCCACCGACTTGAGCCACTCGATCAACCATCAAGACCGCCTCGAACGCTCACTGCGTCAGCAAATCGTGCGCGAACGCCGCTCGCTGGAAACTGGCCTCGCAATCCTGGCCAGTATCGGCAGCACCTCGCCTTTTATCGGCCTGTTCGGCACAGTGTGGGGCATCATGTCGGCGCTTAAAGGCATCAGTGCCGCAGGTTCCGCCAGCCTCGAAACCGTGGCCGGGCCGATTGGTGCGGCACTGGTGGCCACGGGGGTCGGTATTGCCGTCGCCGTGCCTGCCGTACTGGTTTACAACTACTTTCTGCGCCGTCTGAAACTGACCGCCGCTGACCTGGATGACTTCGCCCACGACTTCTACAGCCTTGCGCAAAAGAATGCATTCCGCGTGCTGTTACACCCGGTGTTGAACAAGCCTGCGACCACCGGCGCCGGTCAAAACGTCAAAGAGGCTTCCTGATATGGCTTTCTCGACGCAAGACAGCGATGAAGTGATGAGCGAAATCAACGTCACGCCACTCGTTGACGTGATGTTGGTGCTGCTGGTGGTGTTTATCGTCACTGCGCCCCTGCTGACCAACTCGATCCCGATCAACCTGCCCAAGACCGAATCGGTAGCCCCGGTGGAGCAAAAAGACCCGTTGGTGGTGAGCATCAACGACACGGGCAAAGTGTTCATCAACAAGGACGAAGTGCAGCCGGACGTGCTGGAGTTCAACCTTAAATCGGCCAAAGCCAAAGACCCTGAAGTGCGTGTGCAACTACAGGCAGACAACGGCGTGAACTACGGCGAAGTAGCCCGCGCCATGGCCTCGATTGAACGGGCGGGCATCACCAAACTGTCGGTGATTACGGCGAAGTAAGTCACCTACCCTCTGCACACTGCCTCAATACCAAATCTTCGACAGGATGATCCCGGCGCCATGCCGGGATCACGGCCTGCGGCAGGTCAGAATCCACGTCGCGAAGGACAACTGCACACGACAACCGTGATTCGACGCCCACCTGCTGACGAGCTTTTACCTCGCCAGACACCACATAAAACCTCGTTTCCCCCGCGTGCAGGCATCGACAGAATGCAGCCATGCCCCGCCTACGAGGAAAGGACGATGAACACACCCACGCATCAACGCATTCGCATGTTTAACACCCGGCAAACGTATCCCAATCAGAATCTGGATAACGACCTCTGCCAAGCGGTTAGAGCCGGAAATACTGTGTATGTGCGCGGTCAGATTGGCACTGACTTTGAGGGTAACCTGATCGGGCTGGGCGACCCCCGTGCGCAGGCCGAACAGGCGATGCGTAACGTCAAGCAACTGCTGGAAGAGGCCGGCAGCGACTTGAGTCATATCGTAAAGACCACTACCTACCTGACGGATCCGCGCTATCGCGAGCCGGTGTATCAAGAGGTCGGCAAATGGCTCAAAGGGGTGTTTCCGATTTCCACCGGACTGGTTATTTCCGGGCTCGGGCAACCTGAGTGGTTGATGGAAATTGATGTCATTGCGGTTATTCCGGACTGAACAGGACGCTTCTCTCATGACGTTTTCAATCGTCGGCCGTTGCGCCGAAACCGGACAACTGGGCATTGCCATCAGCTCTTCCAGCATTGCCGTAGGCGCTCGTTGCCCTTGGCTTCGCCCGGGAGTGGGCGCTGTGTCCACGCAAAACATTACCCTGCCCGCACTCGGCCCGCAGGTACTCGATCAACTGGAAGGCGGTGACTCGCCCGCTCTGGCGCTGGACGCCGTGTTGACCCGCAACGGTTACAGCCAGTTTCGCCAGGTAACGGCCATCGATCATCTGGGCCAGACCTCACACTTCAGCGGCAGTGAGACCCTCGGGGTGCATCACGCCCTGTGCGGCGAGCAGTGCGTCGCTGCGGGCAATATGCTAGTCGATCAGGCCGTTATCGACACGTTGGTACACACCTTCGAAAGCGCCGGCGGCCAACTCGCTGATCGCCTGATCGCGGCCATGCAGGCAGCCATTGCTGCCGGAGGCGAAGCAGGCCCGGTGCATTCAGCCGCGCTAAAGGTGGTGGGTGATTTGACCTGGCCAATTGTCGATCTGCGGGTCGACTGGGCTGATGACGCCCCCATCGACCAATTGGCCAAATTGTGGCTCGATTATCGGCCGCAAATGCAGGATTACATTACCCGTGCGCTGGACCCGACCAAGGCCCCTCGCTATGGCGTGCCCGGGGACGAATAAATGAGCCGCAGCCGAGAATTGCTGTCCCACTTAATAGCGTTCGACACCACCAGCCGTGAATCGAACCTTGACCTGATCAGGTTCGTACACGATTACCTTGCCGAGGTGGGCGTGTCATGCGAGCTGATCTATAACGAAACGCGCAGCAAAGCCAATCTGTTCGCCACCCTTGGCCCCGATGATCGACCCGGGATTGTGCTGTCCGGGCACACCGATGTGGTACCGGTAGATGGCCAGCCGTGGACCGTCGAACCGTTCGCGCTGACCGAGCGTGACGGCCGTTTGTACGGACGCGGCAGCGCTGACATGAAGGGCTTTATCGCCTGTGTGCTGGCGCTGGTACCGCAATTAATTGAGGCCCCCTTGCGCATGCCCGTGCACATCGCCTTGTCCTATGACGAGGAAGTGGGCTGCCTCGGTGTGCACTCGCTGCTCGCTGAACTGCAGAAACGAACACACACGCCTTTGCTGTGCATCATTGGTGAACCCACTGAGCTCAAACCGGTGCTCGGCCACAAAGGTAAATTGGCCATGCGCTGTGACGTGCACGGCGCAGCGTGCCATTCAGCCTACGCACCGCAAGGGGTCAATGCCATTGAATATGCGACGCAACTGATTAGCGAGTTGTGCCGCATCGGCGCAGATCTGCGTACTCCTGAACAACAGGACGCGCGTTTTACCCCACCGTTTTCAACCGTGCAAACCGGGGTGATTCACGGCGGCCAGGCCCTGAATATTGTGCCGGCAGACTGTCGTTTCGACTTTGAAGTGCGCGCCCTGCCGACTCATGACCCGCGCGAGGTGGCAGCCCAACTCGCTCGCTTCGCCGAGCACGCGGTATTGCCGCGTATGCAGGCTGTAAATGCGTCCAGCAGCATCCGCTTCACCGAATTGTCGTCTTACCCGGCGTTGGCCACGGATGCTCGCAGCGAGGCTGCGCAATTGATCTCGCAACTGTGCGGGTCGAGCGACTTCAGCACAGTGGCGTTTGGTACTGAAGGCGGGTTGTTTGACGCCATCGGCATTGCCACCGTGGTCTGCGGGCCGGGGAGTATGGAACAGGGCCACAAGCCCGATGAGTTCGTCAGCATTGAGCAGTTGGCCGCCTGCGATGCAATGCTTGAACGCCTTGTGCTACACCTGCGCCTCTGAAGCGAAGACTTCCTGACAGTAATCGACAAACAGCTGTGCCGGCTTAGTCATCTGCGCCCGACGCAGCCAGGCAGCCGAAAGACCCGAGCCGGTGACCTGCTCAGCCAAGGGCACGCACACCACTTTTTGCCCATCGTAGGTGTATTCGGAGTGAGGCCGGGTCACCAGCAGTGAAAAGCCAAAACCACGACCGACCATGCCGCGCACCATTTCAATCGACGGCGAACTGAACTGGATATTCGGATTCAGCCCACGCTCTTCAAAGATGCTCACAAAGTAGGTGCGACTGGGCTGCACATCGAGCAGCACCATCGGTTCCAGCACCAGATCGTTCAACGAAACCTTGGCTTGCATGGCAAACCGATGCCCTTCGGGCAGCAACGCGTAAGGTTGCTGCGGCGCCATTAGCCGAGCCGTATCAATCGTGCTGTCCAGGTCGTGTTCATAGAGCATCGCAAGATCGATGCTGCCCGAAGTGAGCGCTTGCACCAGCTCTTGCTGCTCGCCATCTCGAATACGGATTTCCACCCCCGGCCAGCGATCGCGAAAGCCGGTAATCAATCGCGGCAAGTACAGGGGGGCGACCGTCTCAAAGCAACCAATATCAATCTGACCGGAGACGACATCGTTATCGGCCAATGCGTTCTGTTCAAACTCGCGGGCGACCCGCAACAACTCCTGAGCCTTGCGATAAAAGCGTGCCCCGCCGGGTGTCAACGACACGCCTTGTGCATGGTGGCGAATAAACAATTGCACGGCAAAGCTTTCTTCCAGTTGCTTGATTGCGGTCGAGACGGAAGGTTGCGCGATATACAACTTGCGTGAGGCCTCGGCCACGCTGCCGCATTCGACGGTGGTAATAAAATATTTGAGTTGTCGCAGGTTATAAGCGGCCATCAGATCCTCTGCGCGGTCATGTTTGTGACCCAAAGTGGAGCAGTGAAAGTGTCGTGCGGATCTTTCGCACGCCCCACGCCAGCCGAGCAATTTCCACGCCACAAGCCCTGCCTTTGCTGTGCTCACCCACGCTTGAGCCCCAGCCGTATACCTGCGCCCCAGATCTTGCTCCGCAGTGGCGCAGAGCATCGCCCCATGACGCACGCAAAGATGGCACCGCGCACCATAAGCGCTCGTCCCTGAGCATCTTTTTCATGGCTTAAAGGCACATTTTTAGTCGTTTATTTCTACTGGATGCTCGGCCAACATCCGCTGCACATCCACCCCGTTGTGCTGACTGGCACGCAGCGCCGCCCTTGCTATCCAGCTCGCGCTGGCCCGGTCGCAAAAGTTATCGAGGGATTTTTATGGTTCAGTTAATCACGCCCACGCCTGTCTCCACGATCATTGCCCAGCTGCAGGAAAACAGCGAACGCAACTTCGCCGATGCCCGCGCAATGCCACCTCAGGTGTATACCTCCCCGGCATTTCTGGAAGTCGAACACACTCAGCTTTTTCGCAAACAGTGGCTGTGTGTCGGGCGTGTCAGCCGCTTGCAGAAGGTAGGGGATTACCTGACCTGTGATGTAGCTGGCCAGCCGGTGGTGGTGCTGCGTGATAACCAGAACCAGATTCGTGCTTTCTCCAATGTGTGCCTGCATCGCATGTCAGTGTTGCTGCAAGGGAGCGGCAATGTGCGATCCATCGTCTGCCCCTATCACGCCTGGGGCTACACCCTCGAAGGGCAATTGCGCGGCGCGGCGCAAATGGATCGTCAGAGCGGTTTTTGCAAAAGCGATTACCAGTTGCCTGGCGTGCGCTGCGAAGTCTGGCAAGGCTGGGTCTATGTCACCCTTGATGCAGATATCGAGCCGTTGAATCAACACCTGAGCGAACTCGATGCATTGATCGCCCACTACCGCATGGAAGATTACGTCGAGACATTCCAGGAAGAACACGTGTGGGACACCAACTGGAAAATTCTCGCCGAGAATTTTATGGAGAGCTATCACCTGCCCATGCTGCACCGTGCCACGGTCGGCCCGCACTCACGCCTTGATGAAATGGAATGTCCGCCCGGCCACGCGGCGTTCAATTACCACTGGATCACCAAAGAAGCATCACTGGCTATCGGCAACGCTCACCCGGACAACACCCACCTGAAGGACCACTGGCGCAAGACCACAGCGCTGCTGACGCTATACCCCAGCCACTTGATCACCCTGACGCCGGGGTACTTCTGGTACCTGATTTTACAGCCACGGGGCGTGGACAAAGTGCATATCCGTTTTGGCGGCGGACTCTCTCCGGAGTTCATCAATGACCCGAAAGCTGACCAATACCTCAGCAGCCTCAAAAGTCTGCTCGATGAAGTCAACGCCGAAGACCGCCAGGGCGTCGAGGCAGTAATGCGCGGTGTCAGTTCACCCTTGGCCAAGCCCGGCCACTTAAGCCATCTTGAGCGCCCCAACTATGACTTTGCACGCTACCTGGCCCAACGGGTGGGTGCCTTATGAACGCTTTTAGCACACAGGCCCCTCAAGCGACGCTGGCAACGCCCTTTATCACCTTCAGCAATGTCAGCAAGTCATATGACGGCAAAGACTATGTGGTGTACGGCCTCGACCTGGCCATTGCCAAAGGCGAGTTTGTCTCGTTGCTGGGCCCTTCCGGCTCGGGCAAGACCACTACCTTGATGATGCTGGCGGGCTTCGAAACCCCGAGCAAGGGCGAGATCCGTATGGGCGGTGAACGCCTCGACAATCGCCCACCTTATGATCGCGACATCGGCATGGTGTTTCAAAACTATGCCTTGTTCCCACACATGAGCATCGCCGACAACGTGGGTTTCCCACTATCAGTACGCAAGGTTAAAAGCGCCGACATCGCGCGTCGGGTCAAACGCGCCCTGGACATGGTCGAGCTGTCGCATATCGGTAATCGCCGTCCTGCGCAACTCTCCGGTGGCCAGCAGCAGCGCGTTGCACTAGCACGCGCGCTGGTATTCGAACCCAGTCTGATCCTGATGGATGAACCGCTGGGTGCGCTGGATAAACGCCTGCGCGAACACATGCAGTACGAAATCATGCGCCTGCATCGGGAGCTGGGGCTGACGACCGTGTATGTCACTCACGACCAGTCCGAAGCGCTGACCATGTCGGACCGCGTAGCAGTATTTTTCGATGGCCGCATCCAACAGATAGCTCCGGCTCATGAGTTATACGAACACCCCCACAACGCCTTTGTCGCCAACTTTGTCGGTGAAAACAACGGCCTCTCGGGTCATGTCACCGCCATTGATAAACAGTTCGCCACACTGACGCTGGCCAACGGCACACAGATCGTAGGACGCACTCAACAACACTTGAACCTGAGCACTCCGGCCATGTTGTCTCTGCGCCCTGAGCAGGTGAGCCTGGCCGAAGGCGACAACAATCTGGGCAATCGGGTACGCGGCCGGGTCAGTAGCATCATTTATTGCGGCGATCACCACCGGGTGCACATCAGCCTGGATGACAGTCAGCAACTCGTGTGCAAACTCCCCAACAACTGGGGCCATCGCCTGCCCGCTAAAGACGCCTTGGTCGATGCCACATGGCGCATCGACGATTGTCAGGTACTGAGTCCCTCCCCACGCTTCTAACCCACACGGGTCGCCCTCTTACGCAAGGAATGACATGAACATCAAGCCCATTGTCTCGCTCATTACCGCTGCCTCTGCCTTGGCCAGTTTGCTCGTGGCCAGTTCACTGCAAGCGGCCCCTACAAAACTCAATGTCGTGACCTTCGGCGGTGCATTCGAGAAAGCTGCCCAAGCCGCATACTTCGCCCCCTTTACCCAGGCCACCGGGGTAGGTTTCAACCTTGAAGCCTATGACGGTGGACTGGCCAAACTGGCCGCCATGGTGCAAGCCAACAACACCACATGGGACGTGATCGACCTGGAGTCTAACGACGCCATCGCCGCCTGCGATGAAGGCTTGCTGGTGAAACTGCGCGATGACCTGCTGGGCGACACGGGCGACTTTATCCCGGGCTCCATCAGCGACTGCGCAGTGGCCAGCATGGTCTGGTCGACCGTCTTTGCTTACGACACGACAAAGCTGAAAACAGCACCGACGCAGATCAACGATTTCTTCGACACCGAGAAATTCCCGGGAAAACGCGGACTGCGCAAGAACCCCAAAGGCACGCTGGAGTGGGCCTTGCTGGCAGATGGCGTACCTAAGGCAGACGTGTACAAAGTGCTGCAAACACCGGCTGGGCAAGACCGCGCGTTCAAAAAACTCGACACCATCAAGCACGACATTTTGTGGTGGGAATCCGGCGCCCAAGCCCCGCAACTGCTCGCAGACGGCGCAGTGGTCATGACTCAAGGCTATAACGGACGCATTCAAGATGCCGTAGAAAAAGACAACAAACCGTTCGCTATTGTCTGGGACGGTCAGGTGTACGACTTCGAGTGGTGGGGAGTGCCAAAAGGCTCGAAAAACGCCGAGGCCGCGACTCAATTCATTGCATTCGCATCCAGGCCAGAGGTGATCTCGCAGCTGTCGCGCTACATCGCCTACGCCCCGCCACGCACCCAGGCGCTGCCATTAATTGAGGCCAAGACCCTGGCTCACCTGCCGACCGCACCCGCCAACTTTGGCAACGCGGTCCACATGGATGCGAACTTCTGGACAGACAACTTCGACACGATCAACAAACGCTTTCAGGTATGGCTTAGCCAGCCATGACGTCAGCCATTTACCCCTGAAGGTTTAGGGGGCGGTGTCGAGCGATAAGCAGCAATCGATGTGTTGAAGGAGTTGATCCCATGAATGTGACCCTATCCGCAGCGCCCAGCGACACAGATGCCAAGGAGCGCGCTGAACAGGCGTACTCCTGGCGTCAGGCTCAACGCCGTGAATCGCGCAAAGCCTTGTTGCTGGCCGGCCCCTTGCTACTGTTTTTGTTGATTACGTTTATTGCGCCAATTGCCATCCTGTTGCTGCGCAGCGTGCAGAACCCAGAAGTGCCTGGTGCCATGCCTCAACTGACTCAGGCCCTGCATCATTGGGATGGCGAGCAGTTACCGGGCAACGCCGCTTTCGACGCACTGGCCCTGGGGTTGGTGCAGGCATCCAACAATGAAGAACTGGGCAGCGTGGCCCGCCGCCTGAATTTCTACAGCCCTGAAATGCGCAGCCTGTTGACCAAAACAGCGCGTGCGCTCAAACGCCAGCCATCCACTGACTGGCACAGTACTCTACTGACTATTGACCCGCGCTGGGGCGACCACGACGTCTGGTTTGTGCTCAAGCGTGCCTCCCAGTCGCCCACCCCGGACTATTTGCTCAACGCTCTGGACCGCCGTGTCGACAGCCACACTGGCGTATCTCGCTTGCCCCCTGAAGAGTCGATCTACCTGGCCGCGTTCTCCCGCACCATTGGTATCAGCGCCAGTATTACCCTGATTTGCCTGCTGCTGGCCTACCCGGTGGCCTGGCTGCTGGCCAACCTGCCGTCACGACAAAGCAACCGTCTGATGTTGCTGGTCATCGTACCGTTCTGGACCTCGTTGTTAGTACGCACCACCGCTTGGTACGTGTTACTGCAACCGAATGGGGTGATCAACAACCTGCTCAGCGGTCTTGGACTTGTCAGCCATCCACTGCAACTGATGTTCAACCGTACCGGGGTGTTGATCGGCATGACTCACATCATGCTGCCGTTCATGATCCTGGCGATTTATTCGGTGATGAAAGGTATATCGCCCGTGTACCTGCGGGCTGCGCAATCACTGGGGGCCAAACCCTTCACCGCGTTTATGCGCACCTATGTGCCGCAAACCTTGGCAGGCGTGGGCGCCGGCTGCTTTTTAGTGTTCGTGCTGTCCCTGGGTTACTACATCACGCCGGCTCTGTTGGGCGGCGCTGGCGATGAAATGATCAGCCAGCTGATTTCTGTACAGACCAACCAACAATTGAACTGGGGCCTGGCCGGCGCGCTATCGGCATACCTGGTGATATTTACCGCCCTTTTCTACTTCATCTTCAACCGCCTGGTAGGCATTGATCGCCTGCGTTTCGGCTAATCGGAGAAGGTTATGAAAACGCATTACTGGTCGAAGACTGAACGCTTGAGCGCACTCTGGGTTCGCTGGCACACAGCGCTGGTGCTGTTTTTTCTGGTGGCGCCAATTCTGGTCATCATGCCGCTGTCGTTCAATGCCAGCTCGTATTTTTCCTACCCCATGACGGGCGTGTCGTTGCGCTGGTACGAAGCGGCGCTGGGCGATCCATTATGGCAACGCGCGTTACTTAACAGTCTTGGCATCGGCTTCGCTTCAACGCTGTTGGCCACCGCGCTGGGCACATTGGCAGCACTGGGCCTGAGCCGCCCGAGCTTCCCGTGGCGGGGGCTGATCATGCCGCTGCTGATCTCGCCCATGATCATCCCGATCGTCGTGGTCGCGGCCGGCTTTTACTACATATTTGCGCCACTGGGACTGGTCGATTCCTACCTTGGCGTGATTCTGGCTCACACCGTGCTGGGCACACCGTTTGTGGTCATCACCGTGTGCGCTGCACTGCAATCGTTTGACCAAAGCCTGAACCGGGCCGCCAGCGGACTGGGTGCTCGACCCTGGATGAACTTCCGGCGCGTGACACTGCCGCTGATTGCTCCGGCCGTGGGCACAGGCGCTGTTTTTGCCTTCGCCACCTCATTCGATGAAGTCATCGTGGTGTTATTTATCGGTGGCACCGAGCAACGCACTGTGCCCCGACAAATGTGGAACGGCATCCGCGATCAAATTGACCCGTCGATCCTTGCTGTGGCGACCTTATTGATAGTTTTTGTGTTGGCTCTGTTTGGCTGTGTCAGTTGGTTGCGCAAACGCCATCACGCGCAGCCAGACATTTGATCGTGCTCACTCGACAAAGGAAGCAGCATGTACCAGCAACTGCGTGAAGATTTTGCCCGCGACGGCGTCGTGGTGGTTCGTGGCCTGTTCAAAGACTGGATTGAGCCATTGCGCGAGGCAGTCGCCTACAACCTGAACAACCCCGGGCCGCTGTTCAAAAATTACACACCCCAGCAGACCACCGGACGCTTTTTGGGGGACTACTGCAACTGGTCGAACAATCCGGGGTACAGCGCTTTTATCCGCCAGAGCCCCGGTGCACAGTTGGCCCGCGAGCTGATGGGCTCGCAACGCGTGCGCATCTTTCACGAGCACATGCTGGTCAAGGAAGCCGGCAACAATAAACCCACTCCGTGGCATCACGACGCGCCCTACTACTGCGTAAAGGCGCAGCAGAGCCTAAGCCTTTGGCTGCCACTGGACCCAGTAGCTAGAGACTCCAGTGTCGAATTCGTGGGCGGCTCACATCGTTGGGGCAAACTATTTCGTCCGCGAAAATTCACCGGGGTGGATTACGACCATGATGCGGCGCAACTGGAAACCATGCCCGATATCGAGGGCCATCGAGAGGACTATCGCATTCTTGGCTGGGATCTTGAGCCCGGCGACGCTATCGCCTTCGATTATCTGACCGTTCATGGCGCACCCGGCAACCGATCAAGCGAGCATTCGCGGCGCGTGATCTCAACGCGCTGGCTGGGGGATCAGGCGCAATACGTCGACAGAGGCGGGGAAACCTCTCCGCCCTACCCTCACTTGAGCGGCGTACTGAAAACCGGCGATCCACTGCCGCAAAGCGAGTTCCCGTTTATCAACGTCTGACGCTGTCGTCGCTGCCCATGCCTGCGCCAAGGTCGAAAAGCCGGGCGCGAGGCAGTCCATCACCGCCTTAGGCAACCGCAACTTACCTGCACGTTTACACCAGCATTTTCCTGCCTCACAACCACAAAAAACATCATTTCGCGTTTCCCCGTCGCTGCACAAAATGCAGGTAAACCCGTATGAGGACACCTACATGTCAATCAACACACTTGAAGTAGATACGCTGGTGGTCGGCGCCGGCCAAGCAGGGATCGCCATGAGCGAACACCTTGCCAAACATGGCGTGTCACACGTGGTGCTGGAGCGAAATCGCATCGCTGAAGCCTGGCGCTCAGGCCGATGGGACTCGCTCAAGGCCAATGGGCCGGCCTGGCACGATCGCTTCCCGGGGCTGGAGTTCGACGACCTGAGCCCCGACGCGTTTGCAGGCAAAGAACGCGTTGCGAATTACTTCGAAACCTATGCACGCCAACTCAATGCGCCGATTCGCACGGGGGTCGAGGTCAAACGAGTCGATCGGAACATGGCTCGCCCCGGTTTTACCGTGACCACCAGCGAAGGCATCATCGAAGCCCGTCGGGTGGTAGCCGCCACAGGCCCGTTTCAGCGTCCGGTCATCCCGTCGATAGCACCGCCCGCTTCACAACTTAACCAACTGCATTCGGCTCATTATCGCAATCCGGAGCAACTACCCCGAGGGGCGGTATTAGTGGTGGGCGCCGGCTCGTCAGGTACGCAAATTGCCGAAGAGTTGTTGCGCTCAGGACGTGAGGTCTACCTTTCGATTGGCCAGCACGACCGACCGCCGCGCGCGTATCGCAACCGCGACTTCTGCTGGTGGCTGGGCGTGCTGGGTGAGTGGGATGCGGCCGTGATGAAACCGGGACGTGAACACGTCACCATCGCTGTCAGCGGGGCCAATGGCGGGCGCACGATAGATTTTCGCGAACTGGCCCAACGCGGCATGAAACTGGTGGGCCTGACGAAATCGTTCAACCAAGGCATCGTCAGTTTTCAGGATGATCTTGTGCACAACCTGGCACAAGGTGACGCCAACTACTTGGCTCTGCTCGATGCAGCCGATGCCTACATCGAACGCAACGGCCTGGATTTGGCTCCCGATCCGCAAGCCCGGCACGTGTTCGACGACCCTTCGTGTGTCACACAACCCATTCTCGAACTCGACTTGGCAGACGCCGGCATCACCACCATCATCTGGGCCACAGGGTTTGCCACCGACTACAGTTGGCTGCCCGCGGGAGCCACCGACAATAACGGTAAACCCTTGCACCAGCGTGGCGTAAGCCATGAGCCGGGCATCTACTTTCTTGGGTTGCCGTGGCAGTCACGGCGTGGCTCGGCATTTATCTGGGGGGTGTGGCACGACGCAAAATACATCGGCGATCAGATCGTCATTCAGCGTCAGTACCACGACTATCGGGATGCTTCACAGCGGTGATACGCCCATCTCGTCGCCGGTTCGCCTTTCAGGTAATCGGCGCCGGGTTGAACAGGGTTATGTCATTGTGCAGTTTGTGCTGTTCGGCCCAGGTGTGTTTTTTGCCGCTGGCCACGTCCAGGTAGTAATGGAACAGTTCCCAGCCGAGGTCTTCGATTGAGGCCCGTCCCGTGGCGATACGTCCGGCGTCGATGTCGATCAAGTCGGGCCAGCGTCGTGCCAGTTCGGTACGGGTCGAGACCTTCACCACTGGCGCCATCGCCAGCCCATAGGGCGTACCGCGGCCTGTGGTAAACACATGCAGGTTCATCCCGGCCGCCAGTTGCAAGGTGCCACAGACGAAATCGCTGGCCGGCGTTGCGCAAAAAATCAGGCCCTTGCGGGTGACCCGCTCACCAGGGCCAAGCACGCCGTTGATTGCGCTGCTGCCGGATTTGACGATGGAGCCCAACGACTTCTCAACGATGTTCGACAAGCCGCCTTTCTTGTTGCCCGGTGTGGTATTGGCGCTGCGGTCTGCTTCGCCCTTGGCCAGGTAGCGGTCGTACCAGTCCATTTCACGCACCAGTTCCTGGGCGACGGTCTGGGTTTCGGCCCGCGAGGTCAGCAAGTAGATGGCATCGCGCACTTCGGTGACTTCGGAGAACATCACCGTGGCCCCCGCCCGCAGCAGCAAGTCCGAGGCATAACCGAGCGCCGGGTTGGCGGTGATACCTGAAAAGGCATCGCTGCCACCACATTGCATGCCCAGAATCAGCTCGGATGCGGGCACAGTCTCGCGGCGGCGCTGGTCGAGTTTTTTCAAGCGCACTTCAGCCAGCGCCATGATCTGCTCGATCATCTCGGTAAAGCCGTGACTGGAGTCTTGCAAGCGGTACATCCAAGGGTCGCTCAAATCCACCGAGGGGTCGTTTTCGTGCATGACCTGCCCGGCCTGCAGTTTTTCGCAGCCCAGACCGATCACCAGCGCTTCCCCCCCCAAATTGGGGTTGCGCGCCAGATTGCGCACTGTACGAATCGGGATGTAAGCATCGGCCGCCGTGATGGCGACACCACAGCCATAACTGTGAGTCAGCGCCACCACGTCATCGACGTGGGGGTAGCGCGGCAGCAGTTCATCCTTGATGCGCTTGACCGCGTGATCGAGCACCCCGGTCACGCACTGAACGGTGGTGGTGATGCCCAGAATGTTGCGCGTACCGACGGTGCCATCCGCATTGCGAAACCCCTCGAAGGTATAACCCTCCAGCGGCGACGCGGCCTCAGGCACCTCGGTGGCCATGGGCAGGCTGTCCAGGGGCGGAGCAGTGGGCATTCGCAGTTGGTCTTCATTGACCCAACGGCCTCGCTCAATGGCTTGCAAGGCGTAGCCGATGGTTTGCCCGTAACGAATAACCTCGCCGCCTTGCGGGATGTCCACAAGGGTGACTTTGTGGCTTTGGGGCACGAAATCCAGTGTCACCAGACCATCGGCGAACACCGTGCCGGCAGGCACCCCCTGGTCATTGACTACCACGGCCACGTTGTCGCGCGGGTGCAAGCGGATCGAGCGCGGTGAGTCGGAATGTTCAATCAACGTCATGGCGCCGTTCCTTAACTATGGGCAGGTGAAAGCTCAACGATTGTTGGACCGCTGGCCGGTGGTTCTTTGAGGACTACGCGTTTGATCGGACCGACGATGACCAGGTAACTGAACACGGCGACCAATGCATTGCAACCCACGAAGACCAGCGCCCACTTGAACGATCCGGTTGCGCTGATGATGTAACCAATGACAATCGGGGTGGTGATCGAAGCGATATTGCCAAACATGTTGAACAAGCCACCACTCAGGCCGGCAATCTGCTTGGGCGAGGTGTCCGACACCACCGCCCAACCCAGCGCGCCAACCCCTTTGCCGAAGAACGCCAAGGCCATGAAACCTACGACCATCCACTCAATGTCCACGTAGTTGCACGCCACAATGCTGCTCGACACCAACAGGCCAGCGATGATTGGCGCCTTGCGGGCGAAGGTCAGCGAATGGCCTTTGCGCAGCAGATAATCGGAAATCACCCCGCCCAGTACGCCGCCGACAAACCCGCAGATGGCCGGCAATGAGGCAATGAAGCCGGCTTTGAGAATGGTCATGCCACGCTCTTGCACCAGATACACCGGGAACCAGGTCAGGAAGAAATAGGTAATGCCGTTGATGCAGTACTGGCCCAGATAAACGCCCAGCATCATGCGATTGGTCAGCAGTTGGCGTATGTAATCCCACTTTGGACCGTCAGCTTTTTTGCCTTTCTGGTCCATGTCGACCATGCCGCCGTTTTCCGCAATATGCTTGAACTCGGCCTCGTTGATACGTGGGTGTTCACGCGGGCTGTAGATCACTTTCAACCAGATACCCGAGAAGACGATGCCGAACATCCCCATCACGATAAACACATGTTCCCAACCGAAGGAGTAGACGATCCAGCCCATCAGGGGCGCGAACAGTACAGTGGCAAAGTACTGCGCCGAGTTGAAAATGGCGGACGCGGTGCCGCGCTCTGCGGTCGGGAACCACGCGGCGACAATGCGGGCATTACCAGGAAAGGATGGCGCTTCGGCCAGCCCCACCAGAAAGCGCAACATAAACAGCGCGACCACGGCAGTGGACATGCCGAACTCGCCGACAAAGCCTTGCAACACGGTGAACAGTGACCAGGTGAAAATGCTCAACGCGTAGACTTTTTTCGAGCCAAACCGGTCGAGCAACCAGCCGCCGGGGATTTGCCCGGCCACATAGGCCCAGCCAAAGGCGGAGAAGATATAACCCAGGGTGACGGCGTCAATGCCCAAGTCTTTTTGCAGGCTGGAGCCCGCGATGGCGATGGTGGCACGGTCGGCGTAATTGATCGTGGTCACCAGAAACAACATGAGCAAGATCAAATAACGGACATGCGTAGGCTTGGTCGCTTGCATGTAAAAACTACTCCCACTGATTATTTTTATACGCGGGTGAATCTCTTTGGGTGTGGCGGACTTGCGGGTGTGGCTTAAGGTGGTGCAGCTGGCAAACGTATTCCTTTACGCAAAAAGCCGCTGATTTCTCAGCGGCTTTGATGATTGCTTACTGCGGACCCTGCTTGTCGATCAGGGCGGCCAGTGCTTCGTATTCTTCTGGTAACAAGTCGGTCAGTGGCGTACGCACAGGCCCGGCACTGTAACCGGCAATAGTCGCGCCAGCCTTGACGATGCTCACCGCGTAACCGGCTTTGCGGTTGCGGATATCCAGATACGGCAGGAAGAAGTCGTCGATGATTTTGCCCACGGTGGCGTGATCTTCGCGGGCCACGGCGTGGTAGAAGTCCATCGCGGTTTTCGGGATGAAGTTGAACACAGCCGAGGAGTACACCGGCACGCCCAGCGCCTTGTAGGCAGCTGCGTAAACTTCTGCAGTCGGCAAGCCGCCCAGGTAGCTGAAACGATCGCCAAGACGGCGGCGAATCGAAACCATCAATTCAATATCGCCCAGGCCATCTTTGTAACCGATCAGGTTAGGGCAGCGCTCAGCCAGGCGTTCCAACAACGGCGCGGTGAGGCGGCACACGTTACGGTTGTAAACGATCACACCGATTTTGACTGACTTGCATACCGCCTCAACGTGGGCGGCAACGCCGTCCTGGCTGGCTTCGGTCAAGTAGTGCGGCAGCAGCAGCAGACCTTTGGCCCCCAGGCGCTCGGCTTCTTGAGCGTACTCGATGGCTTGACGGGTCGAGCCACCGACACCGGCAAGAATCGGCACGCTGGTGGCGCAGGTGTCGACGGCAGTTTTGATCACTTGCGAATATTCGCTGGCGGCCAGGGAGAAAAACTCACCGGTGCCGCCCGCTGCGAACAAGGCCGAAGCACCATATGGAGCCAGCCATTCCAGACGCTTGATGTAGCCCTCACGGTGAAAGTCACCCTGAGCATTGAAATCGGTCACCGGAAAAGACAGCAGGCCGGAAGAGAGGATGGACTTCAGTTCTTGTGGATTCATTATTCGAACACCCTGGGAGCTTGTTGTTATTAAAAAGCCAGCAGCGCTTGGCTGTGTCGTACGTCATCGTACAACTATAAAAACAATCGTCAATCCCATTTCTATCAATAACCGCGAAATTGGCGCGCCCAAAACCATAGATAGCCTGATCTAGAGCGCTTCAATCGCGAAACAAGGCAGAAAATTTAATTCGAAGACAGATCGTACGTCAGCCTTTACGACGGCTTTACCTCCGATCGTAGCCTCGCAACGCTCGACAGCGCCTACACGTATTTGACCGGCCGACCGCTCAAACGCGCCAGAATCACCCCCGCGCTTCAGCCTCTTCGTGGGCGTGACGCAAACGCTCGCGGCTGTTGGTCAAGTGCAGTCGCATGGCTGCACGTGCCGCATCGGAATCCTGACGGGCAATCGCGGTGTAGATTTCTTCGTGCTCACGGCTCAAGCGATTCATGTAACGCTGTTGGTCATCATGGGCCAGGCTCGCCGAATTAAGCCGCGTGCGTGGAATGATGCTGGTGCCCAGGTGGGTCATGATGTCTGTGAAGTAACGGTTGCCCGTCGACAGCGCAATCTGCAAATGGAACTGAAAATCCGAAGCCACTGCATCACCGTCGCGGGCGGTACTTTCGTTCAAGGCATCGAGTGCGGCACGCATCGCCGCCAGTTGCTCAGGGCTGCGACGTTGTGCGGCCAAGCCCGCTGACTCCACTTCGAGGCTGATGCGCAACTCAAGAATCGCCAGCACATCGCGCAAAGTGACAATGGTGGCAGGGTCAATGCGAAAGCCACTCGGGCTCGGCGTGTCCAGCACAAACGTGCCGATGCCGTGCCGGGTTTCGACCTGCCCGGCGGCCTGCAGCCGGGATATTGCTTCGCGCACCACCGTTCGGCTAACGCCATGCGCTTCCATGATCGCGGACTCGGTGGGCAGCTTATCGCCACGCTTGAGCAAACCGTCGCGAATCTGATCGGACAGTACCGTCACCAATTCCTGCGCGAGGCTGCGGCGTTTGCGAGGAAGGCGCGGTACGTCGTTTGGGTTTTCCATGGTGAATCTTTCTCGAATTCAGAGGCATCGGGGGTGAAACGTGCACACATGATAGCTCAAGGCGGTTGTACGATCACGTACGACGATCAGACCCGCTCAGCAGCCCTCCCCGCTACGTCCCTGGCCGCGTTCACGGCAGTAAACGTAGGAAAAAATGTATTCCCTTACACAGGAACCAGAGGCGTCTGCCGCGCTATCCAACTGCGTCCGATACGCATTCTGTTGCAACTTCCCCACGCTCTTCAGAGGACATTATCCCAACGGAGCGTTACAGATGCCGAATTTGAAAATCCCTCCCCAGACACCCTTTACCTTGAGCCTGGTGGCAGGTTTGTGGGCCTTTGCGTCGAACGCGCTGGCGTATTCCGAGCAAGGGCGTCTGCACGACACGGCCACTTGGCGCAGCGATGAGTTCACATCAAATTGGGGGTTAGCGGCCATCGGGGCGGATGCAGCCTATGCCCGAGGATTAAGCGGCGATGGTGTTCGCCTCAGCCTTGCTGATTCAGGGACTGACCTGCGTCACAGTGAGTTTGGCGAAAAAGATCATCGTCCGATTCGCTTGGCGGATGAAGGCTGTCAAAGAGAAACCATGCCTGGCGCCACCCAGCCCGGTTGCTTCTACTCCGAAGGCGATCGGGCCAGTATCGAATACAACGATTTGCCCCCAAAAACGTTGGCCATGTTGCAAGACATGGTCGCAAACGGAACCCTGTCCAACCTGGAGTTCGATCGATACAAAGGCATGCTGGGAGCGTCTTACGACCCTCATGGCACCCATGTGGCGGGCACCATGCTGGCCAACCGCGACGGCAATGGCATGCACGGCGTGGCTTACGGAGCAAACTTGAGCCCGATCCGACTTTTCAGTCACATCTATAACGATGCGCCCTACTCGCTTGATCGAACCGTGACGGTTAACGCGAGTAACGAGGCTTACGCAAATGCGTATCAGCAAATGCAAGAACAGAACGTGCGTGTCATCAACCACAGCTGGGGCATTCCTGAAAAGCTCGACACTGTTGAGCAACTGGATGCCGCTTTGAACGTGCAGCGTTCATCTGTCGGCACGGTGTTGGGCAACATGTCTTTGGGCGGTGGTTTGTTACAAGTTTGGGCCGCGGGTAACTCCCAGAGAAGAAATCAGACGCCTGAGACGGCGCCCTTCGCTGACGCGTTGGCTTCGTTGCCGCGCGCCATGCCCGAACTGGAGCCTTACTGGCTAACCGTGGTCAATCTGAATCAAAATCTGACACTTGATCCCAGCTCATTCCGTTGCGGCTACAGCAAAGAGTGGTGCGTGGCTGCGCCAGGTACCCGCATCACTTCTACTGTCGTCGATAGCCAGATCAAGGTCGAAAACATTTACGACAAAAATGATGAGGTGGAAGGATTCAAGGTAATCGATGAGCGCTTGGACTTTGATTACGACACCTATACGGGAACCTCTATGGCAGCGCCGCATGTCACCGGCGCGCTGGGGTTACTGATAGAACGATTTCCTTACCTCGACAACCCGCAAATCCGTGACGTGCTACTGACCACCGCGCAGGACTTGGGCGAACCTGGCGTCGATGACGTCTATGGCTGGGGTTTGATAGACCTGAAAAAAGCCATCGACGGTCCCGGCCAAATACGCGTCGATACCACCGTGGTGATGGATCGCCGTGCGGGCGGCGCCGTGGTTTGGCAAGGGCACGCCTGGGACGATTGGCGCAACAACATCAGTGGTCCCGGACGCCTGAGCAAAGCCGGTGAAGGTTGGCTCAGGCTCAGCGGTGACAACAGTTTTGCCGGTGCCACTCTTTACTCCGGCCTTTTGGAGCTGGACGGAAACAACCGCCTCACTAGCGATGTAACGATTCACGGTGGGTTACTGCGCCTTAACGGCACCTTGCAGGACACCGATCTGAACGTAAAAGGGGGTATCGCACAGATCAATGGCAGGCAGCAGCAGGGGCTGACTCGAGTCAGCGTGGCCGGCGTGCTCAGTGGCGATGGCCAGCTCTCCGATACCCACGTTCAAGGCACGATTGTGCCCGGCAGTGAACAGCGTCCGCTGACGATCAACGGCGAGTATCGCCAGCTCGAAGGGTCAACCCTGATACTGAGCCCTGCCCTTAACCCGGCGGCAATCTCGCTACAAGTGCGCGGTTTGGCACACATCGAGGGCGGGACATTACGCCTGACACACCTGCCCGACGCCTTTGCGCTCGGTAAGCACTACGGCGTATTGCAAGCAGATGCTGGCATCAACGGTCAATTCACCTCGATAGACCATCGGCAGTTCTCTCCATTTCTGAGCTTTACCCAGACCCGTAAGGCTCACACATTAGGGTTTGACGTGGGTCGAGGCCTGCCACTGGTTGCGGCGGCCACTAACGCCAACCAACGCGCCACGGCGCACGCAGCCGACGGGCTGGACATATCGCACACCCTGGCGCAGCGCCTGACCTCGCTCTTCCCGAATGAAGCCACCCGCGCGCTGGATCAATTAAGCGGCGACCTGCACCCCGGCATTCAGTCGGTGATGATCGAAGACAGCCGCGTCATACGCGAAGCTGCCTTGCAGCGGGCACGGAGCGCGGGGGACAACACCTCGCGACCGTCTGGCTCTGCGGGTCAAGCCGTATGGGTGCAATCGATCCACAGTAACGGTCGGCTCGACGGTGACGGCAACGCTGCACGTATCAGCCACTCGCGCAAAGGCGTGATGATCGGTGCAGACCATGACTTCGAGCACGGCACGCGTGCAGGCGTAGTGCTGGCGAGCACAGAAGGCAGCGTGACCAGTGCGAATGCAGGCAAAGCCACGATCGACACCTACCAGATAGGCGTGCATGCGGGTCACACGTGGGGCGCGTTCGGCCTGTATGGCGGGGTCGCCTACGCCCGGAACCCGATTCAGACCAAGCGTCGGGTGAGCTTCAGCGATATTGATGACAGCCTGTCCACCCGGTACGTGAATCACACACGACAACTCTTTACCGAAGGCAATTACCGCTGGGAGCTTGGCCCATGGGACGTGCAGCCCTACCTGCAATTTGCACATGTCAGCACGCGTAGCGCTGGCTTCAGCGAGACCGCAGGTATCAGTGCCCTGAAGGGCAAACCAGCCAGCCAGGCCGTTAACCTGAACACAGGCGGTGTACGCCTCAGTCTCGACATGGGCAAGACGTCCATGGGCCCGTCGTGGCTCAGCCTCAACGGCGGTGTTGCGTACACCCGCGCCAGTGGCGACTTGAGCCCGACAGTGGATGCTTCATGGCAAGGCGCCGGCAGCATGCGCATTGCCGGAGCGCCTTTGAACCGCTCAGTGGTGAACATGAATGCAGGCGCAGTGGCACGCCTCACCCGTGACAGCGCCTTGAGCCTGAGCATTACCAACCAGCGCGGCAACCGATCCCGGGAACAGAGCGTTAACGCGCAGTATCAGTTCGAGTTTTAAGCAAAGTTTCACAGCGGGTTTGCCTGCGCTAGCGCAGAGCGTTGTTGCGGGCAAGCCCATACCTCAGTGCCGTAGTGAAGCCTTACCGCTCACTGCGATACACCTCGGCATAGACCTCGGTAATAGGCTTGCGCGGGTAGCGTTTGATCAGGGCTTTGACCTTGGCGCTCAGTCGCAACAGTTCGCTGCTGGGCTTGGCCCAGTGTTCGGGCGGCAACGGCTCGGACCATGCTTGCATGGCGGGCGGTAACGCCCGACGGCCGACTTTGGCGATGCGTTTTATTTCCCATTCCACCAAATGGTTGGGCAGCGTCCACAGCGTCATCACGTGGTAGAAGTACCAAAAAAAAGCGTAGATCCGGCCCACTTCCTTATCGAGCAAGCGCCGATGCAAACCGGTGCGGGCATTGCGGAAGGTATGAAGGCCTTCGTGAGGCGGGTCGTCGGGTTCTTGCAATCCGAGGGGGTCTTGAAGGGTAGAGAGGTCGTTGAGTTCATATTCCATATAGCCGCGAACAGCCTCCCAGTTGGAAATCGCCAACTGCACACTGCCGCACTGGAATTCAACTCGGACTAACTCACCCTCATGCTCAAACCCCATGCCCATGCCGTATTGGCGGGTGACGCCATATTGGGTGGCGCCTTGTGCTTGCACGACCCATGCGGAGAGAGATTCCCAGGGGACGAATAAGGGTTCAGTCGCGCCATCGGGCATAAAGCACACTTCGCGGCGCTGACGATTGAAACGGGTGGGGATAACTTTGGTGAAGAGATTGTGGTGGTAAAGCCAGATGAGGAAAAACATGGTTGAGAAAAAAAACCAAGCTATGAATGCGTAATGTCCAGACACCAAGAAAATCCCCTTAGCAGATTCCCATCCGTCCTGAAAGGTATCACCTAACATCAACATCAAAAGCCCACCTAAAAGAGGTACTCCAAAAGCTACGAGACAGGAAAATGTAAATGGCACTCCCAAGTTAAATTGATACGTAAATACTTTAGGCTCCCCTCCTCCAAAATCCATAAAGGTGTCGTTATAACCACTAATATAGGGACAGAATGGATGTTCAGTGGTTGGTAAAGGCAAGGGGGCTAAATAAGTTTGGCGACCTGAGGGGAAATATTCGACATCTCCTGCGCGTTGAACAACAGTTTTCTTAATCGGGCTCATTTGTCATGATTCCTGTATTCCGAATACCAGCCATCGACCCGCTTGCGCGGGCCGATGTTGCACAGGGCTATCCAGACTTAACTGGAAACCGGAGCACGCCAGTCGTCAAAACCGGAAGTGCCACTGATTTCGTGAGTCCACGTGATTTTGCGGTAGGTAAAATGCACATCTTCCAAGTGAGTGAAGTGCGAATTGGCAGGGTCTTGGCAGTTGTGCATGTAGTCCTTGATATCAACGATAATCGCGTCTTCAAGTTTGGTGGTGTAGTAATGCTCCTGGGTGCCCGAAGCAGAGGTCCGAAACCACTGAATAACGACTTCAGTCATACGCTCACCGGACGTCAATGCTTGCAGCAGCAGCGGCGAAGCCTTGTCGAAAACCTTTGTGATGCACACGGGCTTGTGAACCCGCTGCCCGGTTGGCTGACCCGATTGAGGATCGCGCGGAATGATGACTTCGTGGGAGAAACCTTGAACCATGACCTGGTCTTCATGGCCTTCCTGATAAGTATTACCCACTGAGTCTGCGGTGAAGGCGCCTGAGGTGATCAAACCCTGTTTTTCACCGGTGACGGACATATACGCTGGCGTAGCCATGAAGTTCTCCTTAAAGAATTGAGGTACACCCATGTGTCATTACACATGGGGCAACATCAACCATTCCAAGACTTATGCCAAGTTGTTAGCTGCCCTTATAAATCAAAGCCTGCACACGGATAGACCTCTTTATTTGTATCAACTAATTACTTAATCGGATAAAAGTGCGCAAGAAGTTGCGCAGTAGTGCGCAACTTCTTGCGCATCCAGCTACAGCCCTTTTCCCATAAAGCGTTCAGCCCTTTACCCACAGAAAAACCCCCTTTAAGTGCGCAACTTTTTGCGCACTTAAAGGGGGGACGGTTAGCCGGATTTCAAACGATGGGGCGTGTCTGATTCAACTTGTATGAAGTGACACATCCGCGTGTTCACGCTCATCGTTCAAGGGGGGCAGCGGCTCCGGCACCCAAATCAAAAAAGGGTCCTTGGCCGGACGATTATCGTAAGGCCGCACCTGGTGCTCCTCATTCAATTCACCTGCACGGGGAAACCCGTACACCCTGCGGCGTTCCACATGAATGCTCGGCGCTGCCCCGGCGCCACTGGCGGGCTCGATATTCATCGCCTTCAAGGTGGCCATCAAGTCTTCCATGATCCGCGCACGATCAAGGGTGAATGCCGATGCAAAGCAACGCCAAAAACGCCAGCCCGCGCGTTCCAGAATACGCTGGCGACGCATGTCACTGTCCCAGCGGTCAGGCCCGTGGAAACGGTCGCCGTCGCACTCGATCGCCAGACGGCTATCGTTATCGCCCTCGACCACCATGTCGATGCGATAAGCGCCCACACCCACCTGCGGAATCACTCGATAACCCCGACGGGTCAGCTCGTCGTACATCTCGTGTTCAAAGCCGGATTCGCACAGTTCCCGCAGATCGCTGACCTGTTCCGCGTCCTGAGTGAAGGGGGTTTCGAAGTGTTCAATCAAGCCTCTGCGCAGGCCGTCAGCCGCACTGAGGTCGGTCAGTTCGACGCTGCGCACCAGGTACATGCGGTCCCGCGCTCGCGACGCCGCTACGTTGAATCGCTGGGCAATCGAGTCGCGGCTGTTGGCAAAGCAATCGCCAGGCGAAGCCACCATCGACAGAAACATGATGTCGCGTTCCTTGCCCTGAAAAGTGCGTGCATCGCCGCAACTGATCTGGAACTGACTGATGACTTCTTCACCCAATTCTTTGGTCAGCATTTGCATGACTTTTTGCGCTTGCTCCGCCCCCAATAACGAGACAACGCCGATGCTGCGGCCCGCGATGTGTGGCATGGCGATCAGGCGGCGAATTTCCTCGACGATCACCTGGGCTTCACCGAGGTTGAACTTGCCTTTTTTCACCCCGTCCATCACCAGCAAGTCGACCAGAGGCGGGTCAAGCCGCTCGGTCATTTTGGGCAAGCGCAGCGGCTTGAGTTCGTGGTTGTAGAACTCGCGCTTGGAGTATTCGATGATCGGCGCCACACAGCGGAAATGCTCGCGCAGCATGGTGCCGCTTTTAGCAAAGACCACTTTGAACAGGTCATACAGCGAGCGCTCGGGGGACATCAAAGGCCGGTACAGCCCTACCTGATTGCCCAGAAAGCGCGTCATCATGTTTTGCACGCGCTCCTCTTCCATGCCGATGCCGTCCGGCGAGACTTGTTTGTCATCGCCCACCACCAGCACTTTTTTAGCCCGCAACAACGCCGGCAGGGCCGTCAGATCGGACTGCGACGCTTCGTCGATGATAACCAGGTCGAACGCGCCGTACTGTGCCGGCAAGCTTTCGCAAATGCGGTAGTGCGGCATGATCCAGCAGGGTATCGCCGAAATCGCCACATCGGCGGCCAGCCGTGCATCCTGTCGATAACGGCCCGCCCGTACCCCAGTGCCTTTGCCAATTTTTCGAATCGCCGTGCGATACAGTTCAAGGGCCGCCCTGACACTCGGCGTGGCGTTTTCAGAAAGACGCAACCACGTGCGCTTAACCACCGCGTCCTGATACAGGCGCGACAGACTCAGTTCCAGTTCGCTTCGAACGCTAAACAGGCGCTTGAGATCCTCGCGTCCATCAATGCTATCGAGGTAGTTCGCCAGCCGGCAAAGGCGCCAGACGTCCAAACAGTTGTCCGGGAGCAACCCGTCTACGGGATCTGTATTGGGTTCTTCGCGCAAGCGGGCGGCCCAAATCATTCCGCCACTGTGTGCGATCAGTTCCGTGACCCGTTGCACGGTGTCGAGCGCATCGGCCAATGCCAGTACCCGACGCAACTCGTCCATCAGCGAGGACCACTGCGCTTGCAGCTCGGCGGTGTCTACCTGCGGCTGGCCCAGAGTCAGATCCAAAAACCCTTGCAGGCGTGAACTGATCTCGCCACCACAACCGGCCAAGGCTTTGTTGAAGGTTTCTTTGATGACCCATGTGGCCGCCAAACGATGGCGCATCAAGTAATGGCGCAGGATAGTTTGCGCTTGGCCCAATACAGCCTCATCGATGCGCAACCGACTCACGTCAGCCCACTCTGGGAGCACGTGTTTCAGTTCGAGGCAGGCACGGTTTTCGCTCTGCTCTGTCAGCACTAGGGCATCAAATTGTTCGACAGCCCGCGCCGCCGCCATCAGTTGCTCAGTGTCGACGGCCAACATCGGCAGCGGCATTTCTGCGGCCAGTGCATTCCAGCGCAGCAACAACGTACGGCTGTGTTGCTGCCAGCGCACAAAGGCTTGCACGTGCTGCCAGTCCTGTTCGCTTTGCGGTTTGCTGCCCAATATCTCGATGGCGTCCAGCAGCTGTTTTTGTGCACCCTTTCCGATCAATCCGGACAACCCGAACGGGCGCTTCCCTTCAGCCAAGTTGTCGATGGCCGTTAACACTTCGGGTTGCGCGTGCAGCTCGAACGATAAACTCACCGGGCGGGCGACAAAGACCTTACGCCCCGCCAATGCCTCTGCGATTTCAGCTTTGAGGCCGTCGAAAAGCGCCAGCACATCGCCGTTACCGACGCGCATTAGCCAGGCCTGCATCGGCGCAACCCAACTGTGCGAGGTTGTACTGATTTGCGTGCGCAATGCTTGCAAATGCTCTAGATGCTCAACCAGTGCATGTGCCTGCTCAAGCGTCTGCGGGCTATTGTCCAACAGACGAGGCACCTCGCCGGTGCTCTCCTTGAGCTGCAACTGGCTTTCCTGAGCCAGATCTTGATGCACCTGAATCAGCGTCTGAGCGTCTGGAAAGTCAGCCAGCTTCGGTAATTTTTGGCCCAGATAGGCCAGCGAATCCTTCAGTTCAAGACGGGCTTCGCGCAGCACGACGATGTCTTGCAAATTGAAGCGCGGCCGATGCGCGTCACCGATCCCGATTTGATCGCCAAAAGCGCTGACCTCGGCGTGTGCCGCAGCGACCTGTAACGCCGCATGTGTGGGGCTAAGCCGCTCGCCGTCGATTTCAAGGTCTGACAGGTTGCGCTCAGCCCAGTGGGTAATCTCGCGATCGACACTGGCCATCTGACCGTGGAGGGTGTTTATTTCGTCATCAATTTGATCGATTTCTCGCTTGTACAGCGCCCGATCAATGCGCTGCACTTCGGCCGAAATCTTTTGAATGGCGAACTCAAACTGCTTCATGCCGTCCGCTTCGCTACTCAGCAAACTGATCGCCAGTGGACGAATAGCTTCGGGAAGCTTTTCCTGCAACACGGCCAAAGCCGGGTCTTTCATTGAGGTCACCAGCACACGCTTACCGTTGGCCAGATAGTGGCTGATGACGTTAGCAATGGTGTGAGTCTTGCCCGTACCTGGCGGGCCTTGTACCACGACCCCATCGTGCACTTGCAGCAGTTGGATGATCTGCACCTGCTCGTCGTTGTAAGGCTTGGGGAAATACAGCTCAAGAACCTTCGCGGCCGGTGCCTCTGCACGTTGTGAACCACTGACGTAGGACAAACCACGAAACGGAGGCAAATCCACGTCTTCAAGCACAGAAGACGGTTCAGTCAGAACGGCCTGCAAGGCTCCCGGCAGCACTTCGAGCCCCTCAATTTCACCCTCAAATCGACTCAGGTCTTCGATAAACATATTGCTGTCGCGCGCACGGGCGAACAGACACCAAGTGTCGGTGACGCACAGGTGCTCTGCAGCTTTGGGAACTGAGCGATCCTGCGCGGCATTCGTCACCGGCATAAACTGCCCATGAGCATCGAGCAAGGTTGAGGCGGAGCGAATCACGGGTTCATAGCTTGAGGGGCTAAACGGGCTGAGACCCGCCGTCTCCTGCTTGAAAAAATCCTTGGCCAGTGTTGCCAAGGGCCCAACACCGGCAATGTCCGCCGCCACATAAGCGTCCACTTCCAGACGCGGCTCAGCCGCCCGCGGGCGCACTTCAATCGCCATGCTATCCGGATTAATGGCCAGCTCCACCAACTGACTGATCAAAGGGTAATGGATGACACCAATCTGGGGATGCTCCCACGTCGAAACACCCAGGCCCCAGACCAGCTCCAGTTGTGCATCTCCCAGATTGCCCTGCATCTGCTGCACTAGTAAAAACAGCTCGGCATACAGCTCAATGCTTTTGCGTCGCTGCTTTTCTTCAGCCGCCCACCGTCGCCATGCCGTTTGGCAGTAGGATTTGAACTGGGCCTTGATCTCGCCCGCATCCAGGCAATCCTCCAGACTGACCCATTCATCCAGCTGGACTTCTTCGTCCAACTGCAAAGCATCTGGCGTGAGACGGGCCAACTCGGCATCGCTGAGTGCACCGCAGCCCAACAGCAGCTCGCGAGCCACCTGCAGTTTAAGGACTGGCTCGGTTTGCGGTGTGCTTTTGAGGTCTAACCACAAGCCCAACAACGGGCTGAGCGGTGCAGGCGGTTTGATCTCGTGCAAGCGCTCCAGCCGCAGCCAGACTTCATCTTCTTCGCCGGTTTGCACGTCCAGGCTAACACCGGGCAACGCTCGCAGTTTTTCTTCGCTGGCACTGAATGCACTGTGTTGGCTGACGGTTAGCGCAGGCCGCTTTTGCATCAGAGCGGTCTGTTTTACAAATTCAATCAGACCGGCGAGACGGGCACGTACTGTATCCATGTGTGAGCTGAACCACTTAGGTGATGGGATACTCCAGGAAAGTCCAGAAGCACCGAGTAAAAGCGAAAATTCTTACGATGACCAACACGATACAGCGGTTCACAAGGGATTCAGACACCTTATCGCCTTGAATTGATTATCCGCGCCCACAAAAAAAGGCCCTCCCCGAAACCGGGAAGGGCCTTTCGATTAACGCCGAGGGTTAGCCCAGGTTAACGCCAAAGTTCGATGCCAACGGTGCCAGACCGCCTGCAAAGCCTTGACCGATTGCCTTGAACTTCCACTCTTCGCCGTTGCGATACAGTTCGCCGAACACCATCGCGGTCTCGGTCGAAGCGTCTTCGCTCAGGTCAAAGCGCGCCAGTTCTTTGTTATCCGTTTTATTCACAACGCGGATGTAAGCATTCGACACTTGGCCGAAGCTTTGTTTACGGCCTTCAGCGTCGTGAATGGTCACAGCGAACGCCAGTTTTTTAGCGTCTTGCCCCAGACCTGCCAAGTTGACATTGATCTGCTCGTCATCGCCTTCGCCAGCGCCCGAACGGTTATCGCCTTGGTGCACAACGTGACCGTCCGGAGACGTCTTGTTGTTGTAGAACACAAAGCTGCCATCGTTCAGCACTTTGCCATTCTCACCCACGATAAATACCGAGGCGTCCAGGTCGAATTCCTGGCCGTCAGTCACGCGAGGATCCCAGCCCAGACCGACAATAACGTCGGTCAGGCCCGGCGCTTCTTTGGTCAGGGAGACGTTACCGCCTTTGCTCAGACTTACTGCCATGTTCGTAAACCCTTATATAAAAAGATGAATGGGTACGGATTAAAACTTCAGACCGAAGCTTTCAGCCAATGGCTTGAGACCACCGTTGAAGCCTTGGCCTACAGCGCGGAATTTCCACTCGGAGCCGTTGCGATACAGCTCGGCAAAAATCATCGCGGTTTCAGTGCTCGCGTCTTCTGCAAGGTCATAACGAACAACTTCGTTGTTGTTGTCCTGGTTGACCAGACGGATAAATGCGTTACGCACCTGACCGAAGTTCTGACGGCGGGCGTCAGCTTCATGGATGGTCACGGTGATGGCGATTTTGTCGACATCAGCAGGCACTTTGGACAGGTCGATCTTGATCGCCTCGTCATCGCCGTCGCCTTCACCGGTACGGTTGTCGCCGGTGTGCTCAACCGAACCGTCGGTGCTTTTGAGCTGGTTGTAGAAAATGAAGTCGGAGTCTGCGCGAACTTTACCGTCAGCCTTGAGCAGGAAAGCGCTCGCATCCAGGTCAAAGTCCTGACCGTCGGTGGAACGGGCATCCCAGCCCAGACCCACAAGTACTTTAGTCATCCCTGGAGCTTCTTTGGTCAGGGACAGGTTGCCGCCTTTGGAAAGGGAAAGTGCCATGTGTAGTTCTCCTAAGTCCTTAGTAATCTGCGATCAAGCATTCGTGTCGTTTTTAGCAGGTTCTTCATCTTTACCAGGAAAGATGATGCTGGCCACGATACCTATGGCCAATACCACCAGCACGATTATCAGACTGGTGTTTGGATCAATTTCATAACCGTGGCCAAACAGGTGATCGGTTGCGTTCAGGGCCAGCTTGCCGGCGATAAAGAACAACAGCGCGATGACCGATTTTTCCAGGTGAACCAGGTAGCGCTTCAGGGCTTCAAGCACAAAGTACATGGTCCGCAAGCCCAAAATGGCGAACATCATGGCCGAGTAAACGATCAGAGGTTCACGGCTGACTGCAATCACGGCCGGTACGGAGTCGAAGGCGAACAGAATGTCCGAAACCTCGACCACCACCACACACAAAAACAGCGGGGTCGCGAACAACGCACCCTTGCCTACAAGGGTCATTCCCTTGTTCTGAGGCTTGGTGATCTCTTTTTCAAGCTCTGTGCGTGAAACAAAGAAATTATGACCATGCAGCTTTGGCCATACCGGGAACAGCTTCTTCGCGAAACGGTAGGCAATGTGCTGCGAATAGTCCTCTTCTTCGTCTTCTTCCTTACTGCGCAGCATCATCACTGCGGTCCAGGCCACGACTACCGCAAACAGCACTTCGACCCAAGGGCCAAACGCCAACAGGCCAGTACCGATGGCAACAAAGATCAAGCGGAAGACGATGGCGCCGATGATGCCCCAGTACAGCACGCGGTGACGCAGCGAATCGGGAATCTTGAACCAGGCGAAAATCGCCATAAATACGAACAAGTTGTCGACGCTGAGCACTTTTTCCAGTGCATAACCCGTAACGAACAGGCTCGCCACGCTTGGGCCGTGGGCGTAATACAGGTAACCCGCAAACGCGAGCGAGATCAGTACCCAAAAGATCGACCAGATGGCCGCATTGGCCAAAGTGACCGGTTTATCGCTTTTGTGGGTGAACAGGTCGATTGCCAAGGCAATCACCGCCAGCGCCACAAATACAGCGATGGTCATTGGCGGAAAGCCAATTGCCGTATTTACCGTGTTTTCCATGATGTCCTCAGAGATCAAAATCGCCAGGGTTCAGCCCCAGCTCATTACAGATGGTGCGGCAAGCAGCCCGCTCACTTTCATCAAAGTTGCCGTCAGCGCTACCGATTGCGCAGCAAACACGCACCAGCAGACGCGCCGCATCTTCTTTTTTACGTAGCTGACCGATCGACTTCAGAGCTTCTGCACGACCGATCTGCTGATCAAACTCAAATTTCTCACAGACGGCATTGAAGGACTTGATAACGTCTTTGACGTCAAAGGCTTTCAACTCATTCGAGTTTTGAATAAACCCGACCATCTTCTGTTTTTCTTCGCTGCTGATAGAGCCGTCAGCCGCAGCCACCAGTGCGCAGCCGCTGACCACCGCTTCCATGAACTCGCGATTCTTGAACTTGCTGACTTCCGTCGAAAGCTTGTCGCGGGCAGCCGTTGCATTGGTTTTCAGCCATTCGAGCATTGGGTTCACCTTGTCAGAAATTGCGGGATCGGCGCCTGCCTCGGCAGGCGGCCACTTACAAAACGCTCATTTGGAGCCCGCTGACCAGCGCATGCCCCAGTTGTAGGCTTTGTCCATATCGGAATGGCCCTTGAAGAATTCGACCTTGCGGTTGACCTTCACGCTGCCGCCGATATTTTCGAGCAGGGCAATAGCGCACATGCCCTTGGTGCCACCCTCTTCGCTCAGACGCACCTCAATCGGAGGCTCACCCGGGATGTACAAGGTGATCACACCATCAGTGGCCTGCCAGTTCGGTGCACCTTCGTAGATGAACGCGTACACCAGCACGCGGCGCATCTTGCGCCACTCCTTACCATTGATACGTAACCACTCGCCGTCGCTGACTGAGCCCGTGCGGTCATCGCCCATCAACTGGATAAACGGCTCGTCACGGAAATCGCCAAAGGCATTGCCCAAGGCTTGAACAGCGCCTTTACGGCCGTTTTCCATCTCGTAGAGACAGCCGACGTCCAGGTCGATACCGCCAGACTTACCGCGCAACGAAGCGAAGAAGCCACCACCGCCGCTTGGCGATGTACGGTTCCAGTTAAGGTTGATTTTGATCTCGCCAAAATCGCCGTCTTTTTTGTCGAGGCTGATGGTAGGCCGCTGTTTGTCGAGGGTAATTTTCGACAGGTTGATCTTGGGTGCAGGCGCCGCAGGTGGCGGTGTAGGCACGGGCGCTGGCGCTGGCGCCGCGGCGGGTGCTGGTGCTGGTGCTGGTGCGGCGATCTCAACACCAAAGTGCTGGGCCAAAGGTGCCAGACCACCCGCGAAGCCTTGTGCCACGCAGCGGAACTTCCAGGCACCCTGACGGCGGTAGAACTCGCCCAGAATCAGCGCGGTTTCTTGCATGCCATCTGTCGGAATCGGCGCTTCAATGCCACCGGTCACCGACACGTTCAGTTGCGGGAAGGCGGCGAACTTGGCTTTATTTTCGTAAATGGTCGCGGTCAGTGCGACTTTATCGATGGCCGGGTCAAGGGCGTCCAGATTGACGCTGAACACGCTGCGACCAGCGGCCGACTCTGCCAGCTTGACCGCGCCATTGTTGACGCTTTGCTGACCAAAGAAACACATGTCGTTATCGCCACGTACCTTGCCCGACTCATTGAGCAAAAACGCCGAGACGTCCAGGTCAGCGCCTGGCACGGGCGTGTAGCTGATGGTGACGCTCAGAGTGCCTGAGGTGACGGCCGTGTTGGCGCCAGGGGTCAGAGTGGTCATGCACGCACCGCCTGGGCAGCTTCGCTGCTCAAGTCCTGGGCGGTACGGCCGTTGGCAACGGTGCCCACTGCGGTCAGGTCCCAGCCTGCCGATGTGCGGCTCAGGTAGGCCATGACCACGCCAGTATGACGACCTTTATCAGACAGGTTGAAACGTGCCAGCTCTTTGCCCGTCAGCTCATCAACAATTCGGCAGTAGGCATTTTCTACTGCTTCAAAATTTTGCCCGGTGAACGAGTTGACGGTAAACACCAGATGCTTGACCCCGGCCGGCAATTGCTCAAGGTTGACCAGGATCGACTCATCGTCACCATCACCCTCGCCCGTGCGGTTGTCGCCGGAGTGAACGATGGAACCGTCGCTGGATTTGAGCTGGCGGAACCAGACCAGATCCACGGGTTGTTTGCTGCTGTCTAGCAAGATGCAGGAAGCGTCCAGGTCAATGGCAGTGTCACTGTTCAGCAACTTGGCAAAGAAGCCGCTCGGCTTGACCGGGTCCCAGCCCAGGCCCATGCGGATTTTTTTGAGGCCGGTGCCGGCTTCTTTCTCAAGGGAAATGGTTTGGTTCTTGGACAGCGAAATGGCCATGTAGCGTCTCCTTGTCTGCACTGATGCACATTTAGGGTGTTGCTGATTATTGACGTGCTTTGCTTACGCCTTGCTTACAGTTCTTCACGCAAGCACACGTCAAGTGGCCGCTTGCGACGCCACAGCGCGTGAAATTCGCGCCAATGTGGCTCTTGAGCGGCGCCCAGCATTTGTTCATCGCCCCGGGTATCACCCCAGGCGCGCAACGTGTATTGGTCCAAAGGCCCGTATTGCGCCTCTAAACGGATGACTTTTTGTTCGCAACGACAGTTAGTGCCATCGATCTCTCCGGTCAGTACACCGTCGACCGAAGCCAGACGGGTACCAATGAGGCCGATACCCAATTTTTTGGCAAAGGGGGCAAGCACCAACTCAGGCGACGCCGAGCAAATAGTGACAATAGCGCCCTGCTCCAGCTGGTTGGCGACAGATGTTAAGCCCAAAGGGCGCATGAGGCGCTGCCACGAAACGTCACAAAATGCTTCCGCACGCTCTTTTACCCACGCTTCCTTCGTACCGGTAAGGTAAACCGTGATCAACTTTTCCTTCAGATCATTACGCGATATCCGCCCCAGCAAGTAGGACAGGGTCGCAGGAATCATCCGAAGCAAGCGCATGGCGAACAATCGATTGCCGTACGCAAAGCGCAAAAAGGGCACGAACGAATCATGATATGTCAAAGTGCCATCAAAATCGAAAGCAGCTAAAACCTTTTTGCCATTACTCGATGTTTTCAAAACGTTATTCACCCCACTACTTCAGCCAGTCGCAGGCTGCCTCCAAAAATATCCGCTGAGCTGCATTCAGGACGAACTCCCTGCCAATGCGCTCGCTCAATCGTCTTTTGCGCCCAGGTGTAATGGGTCGCGGGTTCGCACATGGCGTCATTGAACTTGAACACCGCCGGTGCGGCCTCACTCACAATGTGGCGGGCGCTGGTGAGGTCTTCAAGGCTGACTTGCAGCGCGTTGTGAATAATGGCTATTTGTGACGGGTGAATCGCTGTTTTGCCCACTAGCCCGTGGGCCAGATCCAGCGCCAGCTCATGCTCCAGCAATTGCGGTGCATTGAGTTGTTCAAATACCGGCGCCGTCAGGGCAAAGCCCGCCGAGCCCATAATTCCGCAGAGCATCGGTATGACATAACTCATGGGCGTACTGTAGAGCGTCATCGCGGGGTTACGGCGCAAGCCCAGACAGCCCATCAAGTCGTTGCCGCCGATGCGCAGAGCAATGATCCGCTCGGGCAACAGTTCGAGCATGGCGCCGCGCAGCTCAACCATGGCGCTGGGGTCATAAACCTCAGGCGTTTCCAAGGTAGGCATCAGCATCAATTCGTCGCGTGTTACAGCCTGTTGCCACTGGTGGATATTGCTCAACCGCAGTTTGGGCACCACAAACCCATCGACATAACGCATCAACGACCAGTCGTTGAGCACCGCGGCCATGGCTGCATCGCGCGGCCGCACGAAGACCATCGGGCTGCCCGGCGGCCGACCGCCACGCGCATCAATACCCAATAACAGGTTTTTCAGGTTATTGAGTGCTTGCTGCACATCGGTTTCGGCCACGGCGTCTTCAAGGCAGACCACCAGCGAACGCAAGCCATGAATCTTTTCGCCCATGACCACGTCAAGAATGTCGGGACGAGTAGCCGGCATATAAAGCGTGGCGCCCAAGGCATAGGCTGAATGCTTGATCATCAGCGTACACTCCTGATTACTGTCACTGCGCGATAAGGCCCCAACTCATCGCCGACTTCTTCGACCTCGATATTCGCCTGCCGGGTTAGGTGTAGCAGCAATTGCACATCCTGGTCGTCACGATTGCGCACCAGCACATGGTCTGGCACCCGACGCATCACGGCGCGGGTCGCTTCGGCGATGCCCGGTTTAACCCGGTTGGGGTTGGTCACGCCAAAGCGAGTAGAGATACGTTGGACAGCCGCCACCGCCGAGTGTTGCAACGCTGCGGCCTGCTCAGTCGTCCAGGGCTGGGCCGATGCCAGCGGGGCCAATTGCGCCCGCTCGGTTTCAATGCTGTGAATAAAAGGCCGGGTCACGTCATGTTCAGCCAGATGGCCATAGACCACACAGCCATGCAGGCCAGGCTCTTGTGGCCAGATTGAACGCGACACAAGGCCCGAAACCGTAGCCCCCAGAATACCGGAGGGAATCAGCCAGTCCTCGGCCGAAGCCGCAAGCCAGGCACGCCCACACGGATCGGCCAGCACCACCAGTCGAGGATCAACCGGAAAACGCGAATCGCCAGCCAGGCTCTCGCGAATCTGCCCGCTGATCGCACCTTTACCCGTCCAGCCATCGACAAAGACGATGTTGTCGGCGCCGTGGGTCTTGATAATCGCTTCGAGTGCGACGTTATCGATGCCTCGGTCGCGAATGATGCTGATGCCGTAATGCCGCGCATCACGCCCCAACCCGACCAGCGCCCGACGCAACAGCACGCCCAGCGGCAAACCGGCACGCACAAACGACACCAGCGCAATAGAAGCGCCTGTGTAGCGCTCGTTCAACGCCTGAGCCAGCGACTGCACATCAGCAGCCATTCGTGCACCGTTCTGCGCCAGCGCTAACTGATACAAACGCTTATGGGTGTCGGAGGGCGCATCTTCCTGGCTGATCATTTCAGAGTAGTGGCGCTGCTGAGTCTGGATCAGGCGCTCTTTTTCCTGCACGTCGGTGACTTCGATTTCCATGGCACGCAGCAAAAAGTGCACGTCATCGGCGTCGTAGCTGCCACTGCCAACGGTGTGCAGCCCTGCAAAAGCATTACTCATCGATAACACTCGACATTACGTGACTGGCTAACTGCCCACGTTTGGGCGTGCCCCACCAGTCGCATTCGGTCATAAAGCCAAGGTCCGACACGCTATCGCCGAAGCCCAGTATCGGGCGTTTACCGTTGATCGCCTGATCGCGGCGGATCCACTCACGCACCGCCACCTGCTTTTGCAAAGCATTTGGCAAGAAGGCCAGGTTGTTGCCGTTGCCATGCACATACAGCCCGTCGAGCAACCCACGCGCCTTGACCTCATTCATAACGAGCAACAGGGCTTCATCGGTTTCGTTGTTGTGCTTGGTCACCACGTAATTGGCCAGCCCTTGTTCTTCTACGACCCAGCCGCGCAGGGAGAAGCCCAGCTCGGTGCCAATCGCCAGGGTCAACTCGCTTAATTGATGCAGGCGGCTTTGCTCCAGGGCCAATTCATCTGCCATGCGCGCATGCCACGGCGCGTCGAGCGCGCCCTGTGCATCGAGCATGACGCCACCGTGGGCGCAAATAGCCCCGTGGACAAACGGCAACTGCACGCGTTGATAGGCCTCAACGCTGCGGGCCGTTACCGGAACCACATCGGCGGTGGCCAGCAGCCACTCGACAAAGCTTTTTTGGGTCGCGCTCATAAAGCCGTTGGGCTGACCGTCGACATCCAGCGTGGCCGTGAAACGCGGCTCATCACCCATCTTGCGGGCAGTCTGAAACAGGGTGTCGTCAAGATCGACAAACACCAGCGGGCGATTAATGACCATCGACGATTACCTGCGCATTCAAGGCGTTGAGCAGCGCCGGATCAACTGCAGCCGCCGGGGTTTCGCTGCAAATCAGCACCCGGTCAAACTGGCCGGGGGCCACGTTATAAAGGAAGTTGGGGATACCCAGACCGTAGTTGTCAGAAAACGACAAGGCATGGTCGATGGCGTGCCCCAGCGCAATCGGCGAGCGACTGGTGGAGCTGAAATGCACATCAGCGCCAGCCTGTTCCAGACGTTCGGCCAGCAGAAACGGCGGCCAGACAAACTCACTGGTGCCAATCACCAACACGCGCTCACCTGGCTGAATCTGCAAGCCCGGCGCCAGCGTATCGGCGTGTTCACGCACGCCCATGCGCCCCCAGTCCCGGCTCGAGTCCAGCGGCCAGTCGCCTGGGGCCACGCTGCCCACTTCGGGCATGTCCGGCAGTTCAGCGGCTGGGTCTTCGGTGAACGTGTAGCAACCGTCGAGCAAGGAAATACTGGTGACGTGCTCACCCATCGCATGGCGCACGGCACCCTGGGACCAGTCGGTCAGCGTCGCAGTGACGATCCGTTCAATCGAGTTCAACCCGGCCTCGGCCAATGCCTTGGTCAGATTGATAAAGGTATTGCCCGTGGAGGCTTCGTCATCCACCAGCACAAGCGATCGGGCGTTTAGCATCAGCTCGCGAGTGACCGTGTCTTGCGGCAGGTGCAATAGATGGGAACTGGCGTGACTATGCTCCTCTTCAAAACGGGCAAACAATTCTGTGCCCGTCGGGTGGCGGCTGCTGCACAGGTACACGCAGTCCTGGCGGGTCTGGCTGAGCGCACGATGCACTCCGGCGCCAAGCCCTACTGCAGTTTCAGCCATGCCGATGACCAGCACCGGGCCGGGCAGGTCGGCGGGAATCTTGGCGGCCAGCGCATTAAAGCTTTCAGCCATCAGCGACGGGCGAGCCGGTATATGACGGCCCAGCACGCGGGAAACGAATAAAAAAGCGCGCTTGGGGTTTCGGCGCTCGGCAAAACTGAACAATGCCTGTGGATCAAAAGTCGATGCATTGACCTCAACCTCCAGGCGACCGCGCTTAAGGTTTGCATGCAAAACCTTGGTTTGGGTCTTGGAATTACCGCTGCTCATCAATGTTTACTACCTGAACATACTTAAAATGGGGGGGACGATTAGTGAGACGGTGGTTTAAGACAAGGAAAAAATGGTTACTGGAGATGGCTGGCGTCAATCCGCCACAATCCGGACTGCGCCGCTCGCACCAATTCGGGCGTGCTCAATGAGCGCTCGCTGCGCCCACGCTGGGCTGGCACTCGGGCCGCCTCAAGAAACGCCAGCAGCAGCGCCGATTTGACGGCAAAATTCATGTTCTGCGCATCCGCCATGGTCGAGGTCACCAGACCGCTGACCAGACCTTGCGGATCAAACACCGGACTGCCGCTGGAACCAGGCTGAATCGGCGCGGTGAACTGCATCAGGCTGGCGTCATCGCGCAGGCCAAACAGGCCGGAGACCACGCCTTGGGAGACTTGTACGCCACCGCCCGCAAGCCCGGCCAGCGGGAACCCCAGCGTGACGACACTTTCGCCCAGCTCACAGCCCATACCCTCGCGAAACGTCACCGGACTCAAGGGCGGCGCGCCAATTATGCGCAACAAGGCGAGATCGTTCTTGCGATCGACCACTACCGGTTCCGCTTTGTATCGACCCTCAAACGAGGTGATCGACACGTGATCGAGGCCTTCAATCACATGGGCGCAGGTCAAAATATGCTGAGCGCTGACGGCAAAGCCTGTGCCCGTGGAGCCTTGACGCGCAGCCTTGTCGTCTGACGCCTCAGAGCCTGTTCGCAGGGGATGACGATCATCCAGAGTCAGCCCCATGCGTCGGGCAAACGCGCTCAACCCGTAGGCTGAAGCTTCAGCCAGTGCGCGGATTTTCCATTGATCGTTGCGCCGGTACACCTCGGCAATGACCATAGCGCCATCGCCGTATTCCTCCAGTGCCAGCCCGTGTTCGATCTGTTCGCCGACCTTGAGCTGGAAAGCGCCGAGCTCCCGCAAAGGTCCCAGAGCGCCAAACACATAGAGCACCAGCAATACCCGTTCGCAGTGTGCCGGCAATTGCTCCAGCGCAAGGCTGAAACGGGCCAGGCCGAGCGTGTCATGCCACACCACCCAAGGTTGCGGGGCATGCATTAACGCGGGTTCTGCAACGGGTTGGCGCTTGTCATCAACGGCCAGCAACGCCAAGCCCGCGTACTCGCCTAATGCCCCGGCTCGAGAGCAGGTGAGGCTCATTTCACAGCGCAAAGACTCAAGGGCCGCATTGGCGCCCGGCATCAATATCATCGCTTGTGACTCCCCTGTGCCCGCGACAAACAAGAGCCGATCACCTTAACAGTTCTTCTCCGCGAACCGAAACGACGGTGGTGATGGCTTTGACCTGGACATTCTCGCGCCAGACGCTGGCAGGTACAGGCAAGCCCAGGCGACGCGCAGCAAAGATACCCGGCAGGTTGACCCCTGCTTCACGGGTGTAACCAATGCCGCCGGAAAAGCGCAGATTGATCTCCAGCAAATGGGGCTGGCCGCTCGCGTCATCGCGGGTCTGCACGTTGATGATGCCATCGCACTTGAAGTGCCGTGCCGCCTTGATCGCCAGCTCCACCGCGGCACCGTCGCGTTCGAATGACTGCATCACCCCTTGCTTGCGCCGTCCCACATACGCCACTGCCTCGCCCGCCTCACACACCATGTCCACCGAACACTCGGTACCGGGCATATAAGGCATCACCAATAACGGCTTGGCTCTAACAGACTGGCCGTACGCCTGGGCAAATACAGTGACGTTCACTTCATGGGCATCTGCGTTGGCAAAGCTGCGGAACGGATCAACGTCCTCTGCCAAACGCCAAAAGCCCTGCCCGTAAATCCCGCGCGTCGGTTTTACACACACCTGACCATCACGGGACAGTTGGGCATAGGCATCCAGCAACTCAGCCTCAGTACGCACGGTCATCGCCGGAATGCACGCAAGCCCGGCGGCCAGCGCTTCGCGGGTGAACACCGACTTGTCATCGACTCGTTCAAAGGTGTCCAGATCCAGCGCGCCCGTCACCAGTTGCAGGCCCGCAGCCTCGAATTCGCTACGGTGGGCTTCATACACCTGCCCCACCCGACCGGCTAACACCACCTTGATTTGCTGCGCTCGCGCTTGCTCGATCACCCAGGCAATGCGCGCTTGATTATCCAGCGGCTCGCGCCAGGCGATGTCTGCAAGGCCAGTGATTTCAGGGCGATTTTGTCGGTGAGAAGCGAAGATCCGAACCGATTCGGGCAATGCCGCACGGGCACCGGCAATCACATCGCGTTGGCTGGATTGCCCTTCAAGAAACCAGATCATGAACATCCTTTGCGACAGAGAGTGAAGACGTACGTTAAGCGCGGCAGTCTAGCGGATGGCGCGGGTAGACGCTCTCAGACATTGTGCTCAGGGGCTTATGTAACGAAACATGAAAACTTTGTACTAAATAGTTCATAATGTGCGGCATCATGTCGCGCCCTCCGTAGAGCGGGCCTATTACGTAAAGGAGCACCCTTCGATGTTTTTCTCTTCCCGCGCCCTGCTGACCTCCGGCGTGTGCAGCGGTTTATCGCTTCTGGCCCTGATGCCTTGTTATGCACTGGCCGACAGCGCCGATGACCTGATGCACCGCTCAACCCTGACGGGCGACTGGGGCGGCGAACGCCAAAAGCTGGCCGATAAAGGCATCAAGCTGACGGGTGACTACAACTCCGAGACGTTTTCCAACCTGCATGGCGGAATCAAACACGGCACTCGTTACTCACAACAAGTGCGTATTGGGGCCCAGTTTGACCTGAGCAAACTGCTCGACACTCCCAACGCAGGCCGGGTGCAAATCACCCTCAACGACCGTCGCGGCCACAGTGCGTCCGAAGACTTGGTAGGCAATCGCCTGCCGGTGCAGGAAAACTACGGCGGCATGTACACCCGGTTGTCCGAGTTCAGTTACGAGAACACTCTGTTTTCACCCGCACTGAACGCCAAGGTCGGTTTTTTGCCGATGGGCAATGACTTTGGCGGCATGCCCTTGCTGACCAATTTTGTGAACGCTGGCTTTTGCGCGCACCCGTTGACCATGTCCAACGGCAGCGGCTGGACCAACTACCCGACCGGGCATTGGGGCGGCGAATTGCGTTACACCGTCAGCCCGCAACTGACCCTGCAAACGGCGTTGTTCCAAGTGAACCCGGAGTACAACAGCCGCTCCTCCGAAGCCTTCACCATGACCACCAAAGGCACCACGGGCGCGATCATGCCGTTGGAGGCGATCTTTAATAACAACGCCTACCTTAATGGCCAATACAAAGTGGGCTGGTACTACGACACGTCCAACACCACCAAAATTGGCAGCAGCGAGAAGGCCAACAATCGCACCGGTGCCTACGTGCTGATTGATCAGGCTATTTGGCGGGATAAGCAAGACCCGGACAGCGTGCTGCGCGCCTTCGGTCAGGCGGCCACCAGCAATGCCGCGACCTCGGCCATGCGCCGTTGGTACTCGGTGGGTCTGGTCAAACAAAAACCGTTTGCCAGCCGTCCGCACGACAGCATCGCCTTTGCCTATGGCCGAGCGGTGTTCAACTCACGTTCACGTGACGTACAGGAAGCGGCAGCCTCTACGCCGGAGCAAGCCGACATGATCGCCAGCCTCGACAGCGGCGAACAGTTGCTCGAACTCAACTACGGTGCGCAAGTCACCCCGTGGCTGCTCGTGCGCCCGGACGTGCAATACATCATCGAACCGGGCGCGTTCTACGGCAAAAGCCGGGGCAATGCGTTGGTCGCAGGTGTACAGATCAAAGCGACGTTCTAACCGGCGACCTCGCTCATACCGAAACCCTTTAATCACGCGCACCTTAACTCTCAAGGACGTGCAGGTTGACCTGCGCGCCCTTTGCGGGCTCCGGGATTTGTGCGATGCCCAACGCATCAACCCGACGCTGGCCTTTCTGCCCATTGATGGTGGCGTAATAGCGCCGACTGGGCAGCACCTCCTCGGTAAAGCGGGTAATGATGCGCATGTGCTTCATTACTTCTTTAACCTGAGAGGGCGGTGACGCCATCATCTCCATGACCCGCTGCTGCTTGAACGCTTCTTTGAACGGCGAATAGTCGAAATAATAGGCTTCAGGTTTGATCAACAACCATTCACCGTCTCTGACCTTATTCAGCACCTGATCGTCGAAATTAAGCGCCAGAAAACTGCGCAAATGCGCCAGCCCATCCAATGCGATCCTGCCGTCCAAATGCTGCTTGACCACACCAACGGCTTCTTCTGCGCTGTAAGCGTGCTTCAACTCAGTGGGTAAGGGGAATCGAGCGCTGATCAACTTCATCAGTGGCCCTCGTTTTGCCAAAAGTCATAGCCCGAGGTCCCTGCGATTTCATGCCGCCAGGTAATGGTCTGATAGGCAAACTGCACCGTTTCCAGTTGCGTGAATTGCGCGGTCTCCATGCTCTGACAATGAGGCAAAGCAATATCGACGCCGACAATCACGGCGTCGCCCAACTCCATGGTGTAGAAATGCTCCAGCCCCGCACTGCCCGCAGGCCGATACCATTCCACACGGCAGGTGGTGAGCATTTCAGCATTGCACAAGGCAATATTGATCAGAGGCGACGACTTATCGATCACCTTGGTGATGATCAATGGCTTATGTATGCGCTGACTGGCTTTAGCGCCGCCGGGGACTGTAATGCCGTGGGTCAGCGCCTGAATCATGATCTGATCCTCGCGGCCCATTTGCCAGGCGGTGCCGACGGACTCCTTGCCCAGTGCGCCAGCACTGATCAAGCCTTGGGATTTACCAACGAGGGTTAAAAAGGCGGGAGTTGGCATGGTATAGCTCCTATATAGGTGTGATGTATCAAGAGATGGTAGTTATTGGTTTTCAATGAGCACCCACAGCGAGCCAGATAAAACGTGAATTGATTTTCCATCGTAGCTGCCCACTCACCCCCCTCTTAGCCGCACTATTCGATATGTTCAGGAAGCCAGGGTTTATCAAGATCCAGCATGATCATGTATCGCTCTTGGCAGGGGTTTCTATTATCTTTAAATCGATTCAAACCCAGCAAAACTTGATAACGACTGCCCGCCTGCCAATAAGTAACACCCACCTTGTTTTTGTCTCGAAAAAGGGCACGCCATTGGGGTGTATCTGCGAAGGGAGGCGCACTAATCCGTCTCATTGCCACCCAACCTTTTGCACACCATTGATCTTGCAAGTCCAGCACCACCTTCAAGGCGTCATCCAGCAGCAAGGGTTCGACTTGCGGAGACATGCGAATATTGTCTACTTTCCCTTTGTTAAAGGTGATCGCGAAAAACCGAGCTGGCGGTGTGACGAATCCATATTGCGGATCAATAAAGTTTAATCGGGCATCTGATTTAGGCACACGAAATCCAATATTGTTAGGAATCGCCGGCCCGATTTTTGCACTTGAGCGGTGACGCATATTTTCCCATTGCTCCCCATACACTAGAGCAATTTCAGGATCTGCTGCGAACGACTGGAATACCCAACGAATAACTATCAACACTGATATCACAATGAGTATAAAAACAAATTTTTGGCGCCTACCGGCAACCTGAACTCGCAAATTCATTGAACGCGGTTTCGCTCTTTTGGGTCTGCGATCAAAACACCCCCGGGGGCGACAATCTCCTCGGCTTCGCGCTGGTAAATACGCCACAGACAATCACAGGTCAGGATCGGAACACGCTTCACCATCATCTCGACGCCATAGAGCTCCATCATCTCGCTTTTGCATTCATCCAGAGGCTTGGTGTTTTCGTTGAGGTTCTGGGAGTCACTTGGATGGTCTTTAAAGCACTGAGTCATGGGCAGGCTCCGACGGGAATGTCGCGACCCTACCAGCCCCTCTCCCCTCTGGATCATCACCGGGAAAATCAGGAGGAGTCCTACATTTAAAGGTCTTAAATCCCTCAGGTAAAACGCACCCAATGCCCATCAGGAACATGAAAGAAACCGCTGCCCATTTTCACGTTCTGTACAGGATTGCCCTTCTATACTCTCGGCCCTGCACATCCCCCAATGCCCGTTGGTAGACCCATGCGCCTGACTCGTCCCGCTCTGCTGTTATTGCTGCTTACCGGTTTGTTGTTGTTTTTCGCCCTTGGCAATCACCACTTGCAGGGCTCTACCGAGTCACGGGTGGCGGGGATTGCCATGCAGATGCAGGTGAGCGGAGATTGGGTCACGCCTTCGCTGCTCAATGAGCCCTTTCTGGAAAAACCACCCCTAAGCCTGTGGCTGGACGCAACGGCCATTGATCTGTTCGGCGGCGAGTTGTGGGCCGTGCGGCTGGTATCGGCGTTAGCCGGGTTGTCGTGTGTGATGTTGCTGTACGCCATGCTGCGCAGAATGGGCCGCCCTGTGGCGTTGGCCTGGACCGCCGCGGCGATGCTGGCAACCATGGCCAGCTTTTGGGATAACGCGCGGCAAGTCGGTGAGGATGCGCTACTCACATTGGGCGTTACGCTCGCCTTGTTGGCGTTTTATCAAGCCAGCCGCCACGCGCGGCTGCACCTTGGCAGCTGGTTGATGTTTGCCGCGGGGATCGCCATCGCAACCTTGAGCAAAGGGGTACTGGGACTGGCGTTGCCGGGGGTGGTGATTTTCGTCTACCTGCTGTGCCAAAGCCTTATCGACAAGCGACTGGTGCTGCGCAATTGGTTGCGACCTGCGCTGTTTACCCTGCTGGGGTTGATCCCGCTGCTGATCTGGTTGTGCGTTCTGTATCAACGCGGGGGGCTGCACGCCGTTGGTGAGGTGTTATGGACCAATAGCGTGGGACGTTTCAGCGGGTCATTTGTGGAGGCAGGTCATTATGAGCCGTTTTATTACTACTTAAGAAAACTGCCCGAATCCTTCTTGCCGTGGAACCTGTTGACCTACCTGGGGCTTTGGCATTTCCGTAAACACCTGCGTAACAACCCCTACTTGCTGTTTTTCTGCGTGTGGCTGGTGGCGCAATTTGTGCTGCTCAATATCGCGTCCAGCAAACGTATCGTGTACCTGATGGCGCTGACGCCGGCAGCAGCCGTCATCGCTGCGGAATATGCGGGCGTTGTACTGGCGTGGCTGCGCGCTCACAGCCCGCGCTCGGCTGTCGCCAAATTCCTCAGTGACTATCATCGCCCTCTCGCGGTGGCGGTACTGCTCGGGGTGGTGGCGACTTATCTCGGTGCGGCGCTGTGGGCACCCCGCGCTGACCGGGCCGAATCGTTCCAGCCGGTGGCCGCCCAGGTCATCCGTTTGCAAACCGAGGGCAAGCACGTTGCCTTGCTCAGACCCGACGAGCGTTTGGGCGCCGTGGTGTTTTATAGCCAGCAGTTGCAACACACGCTGGATTCAACAGCTCAATTGCAGGCTTTTCTGGCCGCGTCGCCCGACAATATTGCGGTGGTCGAAGATCCGGTAATACCGGGCCTGCCTGTGACGGTCGTGGATAAGGTCAGCGTCGGGCGGCATCACTTTTACTTTGTCAGCCTGGCCACACTTGATCCCGGACAATAGAACATCAGTTGCCGTGGCCGATCGCGTTCGATTGGCTACGCTCCCTGTGCTGGGTACTTTCCAGCCAAGGAGCCGACATGACCATCACCATCACCAGCAGCACGTTGAGCGACTATGACGCTCATCTGGCCGTCAATACGGCGACCGCCTTTTTACGCCAGTCTGATCTTGCCCACTATCTGATTGATCAACTTGAGCAGCAACGGGTAACGCTCACCCTGGACGTCAGCAGCGACCCGGAGCTGGCCAATAAAGATGCCTCGAACAAGGGCGAGATGGTATGGAGCCTGCACACCCGAGCGCTGCCAAACCCACCGTTGCCCGAAGCGACTCAGTTGATTAACCGTGCCCCGGCCGAGCAGCGGCCTTATATCACTAGCCTTTGGGTGTTGATGCATTTACTGGCAACGGCGTGTGAGCAACTCAACAGCCACCTCAACTTTCGCGATGCGGATGCCACATGGCCCTGGCTTGATGAGCAAACGCTCAGCGCCAGCGATATTGAACGGGTCGTGGCGCGTGAACTCAGCGAGCAACCACTGCCGCAAGATAACAACTGGGACCGCCTGCTAAACGGTGCTTAGAACTGCGAAGCCTCGATTGCATAGGGGCTCGGCGTGCCGGCGAGGGGGATGACCTTTGACCAATGTTCGGGCTCGATGTACCCCAACATCTGCGGCCCCCCTTGCGCGCCATCGGCGTTGATAAACAATGCAGTCGCATAACCGAACGATGTGTTCGTGGCGGCGTGCAGGTCGGACACCAAGGCATCCATGCATTCGCTGTGGGTGATCAGGACCAGATTGCGCCCCGCCACTTTGTGCTTGAGCGCATCGTGCAATATCGAACCCCGACAATCGAATAGCCAGTCTTGCGCGGCAACAGGCCGGGTAAACATGGCATTGGCGGTCTGCCGGGTCCGGGTCATTTGACTGCTGTAAATGTCGACCTTGTTGAGGCCCAGTTGTTTGAAGTCTGCGCCCACGATTTGTGCCGTGTGTACTGCTCGCTCGGTAATGCCGTCCAACGGGCCCAGACACGGTTTCGATGAACGGTCGCAGCGCTCGGCATGGCGCACCAAGGCGATCACATCGCCTTTTGCCCAACTCTGGGCCAGGTCCAGCGCTCGGGTTGCATTAACCGGCTGCGCCAGATTAGGCACCGCGACAGGCGCCAGCAGATGCAAGGTGAGCATCACCGTCAGCACACTGGCAGCGACCACCACCAATGTATTTCTATGGCGGATCAGACCGCTGCGCAGCTTGGCGCGCAGAGTCCCGGCCAACTGAAAATTTAGTATCACAAATTGCCCCCCACCTTTAACGCGACGATGCCCCTGACTTAATGCGCAACCTTTGAGCTGCAAAGCCTCACACACCAATGGCGTCTGTTTGCTGAACCGCAGTCTAAAAAAAGGTGGGTCAGTGGGGAGTGAAACGGATGTGAAAAAAAGCTCAAGCGCGAAACGCTCACCCGTGCGCGGATGGCCTTTCATCGCGTTAAAAAATAAAACGTTTCAGCTCTGCGCTCAGCCGCCGATACAAGCCAACACAAGCACTCTGCTGGGCTAAATAACAAAAAACTCCAGCGAATTTCGATCCTGCGCGCACGTTCCTGGAGAACTGTATGAACCGTTGGCTGAACAACATCAGCGTCAATCTAAAACTGGCCCTGGGCTTCGGCCTGGTACTGGGCCTCACCTGCCTGATGGCAATCAGCAACTGGTTCAGTCTGGACAAACTGATTGATCGCAGTAACTGGATGAGCGACATCACACGCCTCAACACCGCGTTCACCAACCTACGGGTGACACGCTTGCAGTACATGCTCACCGATGGCGATGAGACGGCCGCGCAAAAAGTTCAAGACAGTATCAATGCGTTTCAGGACTTGGAAAAACAGCTGATCAGCACGTTCAAGAGCCCGGAAAATCTCAAACTGCTCAACGAGCAGCAAGACATCATTAGCCGCTACGAGGCCGCGCTGGTCGTCATGCGCAAAGCCTATATCGACTCCGCAAGCGCTCGGGCCACCATGGACCGTAACGCGCTGGTCGCACAGGATGCTATCGCCAACCTGCTGGCCCGCGCCCTGCAAGTGCCGGAAGGTGATGAGTCACGTTTCGCCATGTATCAGGCAGTGTCTGAGATGCGCGAACAATTCCTGCTCTCGCGTTATCAGGTCCGCGCTTATATAGCGTCACCCACCAAGGCCACCGAGAAAGCAGCGCGCGACCAGTTGAGCAATACAGTCGCCAGCCTCGGCAAACTGAACACCTGGTTCGCAGCCAGTGCCGCCGACACCCTGCGCACACTGACCCAGACCATGGATCAGTACCAAGCCGCTTTACAGGTGTACGCCGACACCGACAACACCATCATTGCTGTGCGCAAAGACATGACTGACTACGGCACCAACGTGCTGAGCCGCAGTGATGCGCTGTACAACCTTCAGCTGGAACGTCGTGACATCGAAAGTGCACAGGCCAACCGCCTGCAACTGATCACCACCCTGCTGGTCTTGCTGTTCGGTATTGCCGCGGCCGTGATCATCACCCGCCAGATCACTCGCCCGCTGCGTGAAACGCTGGACGTGGTCGAGCGCATTGCCAGTGGCGACCTGAGCCATGACCTGCGCGTGACCCGTCGCGATGAACTGGGGGTGTTGCAACAAGGCATTGCGCGTATGGGCACCACGTTGCGCGATTTGATCGGCGGCATCCGCGATGGCGTGACGCAAATCGCCAGCGCAGCTGAAGAGCTGTCAGCCGTGACGGAACAGACCAGTGCCGGGGTCAACAGCCAGAAGATCGAAACCGATCAAGTGGCCACCGCCATGCATGAAATGACCGCCACCGTGCAAGAAGTCGCGCGTAATGCCGAACAAGCCTCGCAAGCGGCAGCCGGTGCTGACGCCGAAGCCCGTGAAGGTGACAACGTGGTCAATCAGGCGATTGATCAGATTGAGCGCCTGGCGGTAGAAGTCGGCCGTTCGACCGAAGCGATGGCCGTGCTGCAACAGGAAAGCGACAAAATCGGCAGCGTGATGGACGTGATCAAGGCGGTGGCTGAACAGACCAACCTGTTGGCACTCAACGCGGCTATTGAAGCGGCCCGTGCGGGTGAAGCAGGACGCGGTTTTGCGGTGGTGGCTGATGAGGTGCGTGGTTTGGCCCAGCGCACGCAAAAGTCCACTGAGGAGATTCAAACACTGGTAGCCGCCCTGCAAAGCGGCACCCAGCACGTGGCGTCGGTCATGAACAACAGCCGCGTGCTGACTGACAGCAGCGTGACGTTGACCCGTCAGGCGGGAACATCACTGCAAGGTATTACCCGTACCGTGTCGAATATTCAGTCGATGAACCAGCAGATTGCAGCTGCGGCCGAACAACAAAGCGCGGTGGCTGAAGAGATCAGCCGCAGCATCGTCAATGTTCGCGACGTGTCGGAACAAACGGCAGCGGCCAGTGATGAAACGGCCAAGTCCAGTGTTGAACTGGCGCGTCTGGGCAATCAACTGCAAGAGATGGTGAGCCACTTTAAGGTGTGAAGCAGGTGCCACCCTCACCCTAGCCCTCTCCCAGAGGGAGAGGGGACTAAAAGCAGAAGCAGATTTGCGCAACACCACACATCTGCCCCCTCTCCCTTCGGGAGAGGGTTGGGGTGAGGGGCCTTTGCTCAGCGGGCTAAAAACACCCCGGCACGCTGACCATTCGCGCCACCCTGTTGATAACTCAACACACCATTGACCCACACCCCGTCTATTCCTTCAGCCGCCTGTTGCGGTGCGTTGAAGTCCGCCACATCGCGCACCTTTTCAGCATCAAACAACACCAAGTCCGCCCAATGCCCCTCGCGTATCTGCCCTCGCTCGGTAAGACCAAAACGAGTCGCCGACATGCCAGTCATTTTGTGCACCGCCGTGTGCAGCGGGAACAGCCCCACATCCCGGCTGAAATGCCCCAGCACTCGGGGAAACGCGCCCCACAAACGAGGATGCGGGAACGGATCATCAGGCAAACCATCCGAGCCAATCATCGATAACGGATGCGCCAGAATTCTACGCACGTCGCTTTCATCCATCCCGTAATACACCGCACCCGCCGGTTGCAGACGCTGCGCAGCAGCCATCAAGGACACACCCCACTGCGCTGCAATGTCCTGCAAATCCCGCCCGCCCATCTGCGGATGCGGCGTTGACCAGGTAATGGTGATACGAAAGGCATCGGTCACTTGCTTCAGATCCAGCGTCGACGAACTGGCAGCATAGGGATAGCAATCGCAGCCCACGGGATGATCCTTCGCCGCCTGCTCCAAGGCCGCCAGCAAGTGCGGGCTGCGTCCCCAATTCCCGGCTCCCGCGCATTTGAGGTGAGAGATGATCACCGGCACGCGCGCGGTACGACCGATCAAGAAAGCTTCGTCCATTGCTTCCAGCACCGGCTCGAACTCACTGCGCAAATGCGTGGTGTACAGCGCGCCGAACGCGGTCAACTCTTCGGCCAGTTGCAGCACCTCGTCCGTGTCGGCGTTAAACGCACTGGCGTAGGCCAGCCCTGTGGATAAGCCCAGCGCACCCGCTTCCAGGCTTTCTCGCAATTGCAGGCGCATGGCCTGAATTTCTGTAGCCGTGGCGGTGCGCTGCAAGTCATCCATATGATTGCTGCGCAACGCGGTGTGGCCAATCAACGCGGCAACATTGAGCGCCGGTCGGGCCCCTTGCACCGCGGTGCGGTAGTCGGCAAATCGCGGGTACGAAAAGGCGGCCTTGTTACCCAGCAGGTTCATCGGATCAGGCGGCTCATTGCGCAAGGTCACCGGCGACGCGCTGATGCCACAGTTACCCACAATCACCGTCGTCACACCCTGACTGAGCTTGGGCAACATCTGGGGCTGACGAATGACCACGGTGTCATCGTGGGTGTGCACATCGATAAACCCCGGAGCCAGCACCCGCCCCGCCGCATCGATTTCGTGTGTGGCCTGCCTACCGCTCAAGTCGCCAATGCACTCGATACGCCCGCCGCGCAGCGCCACATCAGCGACATAACCCGGCGTATTACTGCCATCAATCACATGGGCATTTCTAATCAACGTGTCGTAGTTCATCTCAGTCTCCCAACGGCAAACCGTCGTCGCCGCCTCGATAATCATCCAAAGCCAGTTTGATCCGGCGCAAGCGTTCCTGGCTGGCTTCGGGCATCGACAGCGCCAGCTCAGTGGCCAGCACATCAATAGCCAGCAGCATGCCGTAACGGGCTGCCGTCGGTTTGTAGATAAAGCTGGTTTCCACGCCTTGCAACGCCAGCACCACGTCGGCCAAGTCAGCCAGCGGTGTATCGGGCCGCGTAATCGCGATGACTTTGGCGCCATAGTTGCGGGCCAGCTGTACCGCCTTGATCAACTCGGGTGTCAGGCCGGTCAGTGAACACACTATTAGCGCGTGTTGCGGGCCGAGCGTGGCCGCTGTCACCCGCATCATCACCCCGTCCCGGCAAGCCGCGATGGGGTAGCCCAAGCGCACCAAACGCACTTGCAGCTCATCGCAGCACACACTGGAACAGCCCCCCATGCCGAACGCGTGAATCATGTCGGCTTCGCCGAGCAGCTTGACCGCATCCGCGAAATGCCCACCGTTGAACCCGGCTAAATGCTCATGCAGCGTCGATTCGATATCACTGACAATCTGGCGAAAAAACGCGGACTGCTCTGGCCGGCTGCCCGTGTCGAAAAAGCGCTTGCCCACCCCGCTGGCCTGCGCCAACTGCAGGCGCAAGTCACGCAAGTCGCGGCAACCGACGCTGCGGGCAAAGCGCGACAAGGTGGCGCTGCTGACGTCTGCACGTACGGCAAGCTCATCCAGGCTGGCACTGGCGGCAAAGCCGATATCGCTCAGTATCAATTGGGCAATCCGAGCCTCAGCCGCGCTGAAGGTGTCCTGACGAACTCGAATTTGATACAGGATGTCCATTTAGATCAGCTCCGAGAGGACCAGGGTAAAACCGAACGCCACGACTGAAATCAAGGTTTCCAGCACCGTCCAGGTCTTGAAGGTTTGAGCGACCGTCATATTGAAGTATTCCTTCACCAGCCAGAAGCCACCGTCATTCACGTGGGACAAAATCACCGAGCCTGCCCCCGTCGCCAGCACCAAGAGTTCTGGATGTGGATACCCCATGCCAATGGCCACCGGCGCGACAATCCCCGAGGCCGTGGTCATGGCAACGGTCGCCGAGCCCGTGGCGATACGCATCAGCGCCGCAAATACCCAGCCCATGAATAGCGGCGACAAATGAAATTCCTGCGCCAGCCCGACAATTTCAGTGGTGACGCCCGAGTCAATCAAAATGCGATTCAAGCCACCGCCCGCGCCCACCAGCAAGGTGATACTGGCTGTCGGCGCAAGGCATTCATTGGTGAATTTGAGGATCGACTCGCGGCTAAAACCTTGTGCCAAGCCCAGCGTCCAAAAACTCACCACCGTGGCGATCAGCAAGGCCATGACCGAGTTGCCGATAAATTGCAAAAACTGATTAAAGCCACTGCCCGGTGTTGAGATCAGGTTGGCCCAACCACCGATGAGCATCAGCACCACCGGTAACAAAATGGTGGCCAGCGTCAGGCTGCAACTCGGCAAGCGTGTTCGCGGCTCACGGTTGATGAATTGCTGTTCCATCGGGTTAAGCGCTGGCAGGTGGATACGCGGCACAATAAATTTGGCAAAGATCGGGCCCGCGATAATCGCTGTGGGTATGCCAATCAAAATGGCATACATCAACGTTTGCCCAACAGACGCTTCATAAGCTTGTACGGCCAGCATCGCTGCCGGATGCGGCGGCACCAGCGCATGCACCACCGACAAACCGGCGACCATCGGCAAACCCACCATGAGCACAGACACCCCAACCCGGCGGGCGACGGTGAACGCTATGGGTACCAAGAGAACAAAACCGACTTCAAAGAACAGCGGCAAGCCCACCAGAAAGGCGATGCAAACCATGGCCCAGTGCGCATTGCGCTCACCGAAGCGATCAATCAGCGTGCGCGCCACCTGCTCGGCACCGCCTGACTCGGCCATCATCTTGCCCAGCATCGTGCCCAGCGCGACCACCAGTGCGATATGCCCCAGGGTTTTGCCAACGCCCCCTTCGTAAGCGCCAATCACACTGCCCGCCGGCATGCCCGCCATGAGGCCGAGCCCTACCGAAATCAGGGTAATGACAATAAAAGGATTGATCTTGTAACGCGCAATCAAAACGATCAGCGCAATGATGGCGATGGCGGCATAGAGCAACAGCCCGTAGCCCGAAGATGGCGTCATGCGATGTACCCTCGGCAATGTTTTTAAGTTCCTTTGAAACTTAAAAAGCATTACCGAGGCTATTTTTCAATCTTTCTGAAACTAATTTTCGTTTACCGGCATGTGCTGTCGCATTCAGGTATGAGCCAGCGCCCAAAATGAAAATCACCCACCTGTATTTTCATCCCTTGAAGCTACTCATCCGCAATGCGCGCCCGCTTGAGCAACTTCTTGCTGCGCGGCGACAAATGCACCACCCGCAGGTGTTTACCGGCCTTCTTGTAGCGCTCACGCAAGGTGTCGAGTGCGGCAATGGCCGAGTAGTCGGCGAAGCTCAAATGGCTGCAATCGAGGGTCACGTGGGCCGGGTCGTTAGCCGGATCAAATTGCTTGAGAAAGGCCGTGGTGGACGCGAAAAACAGCGTGCCGTGAACGCGGTACAGCTTGCTGCCATCGCTCTGCACCTCGGTGTCGGCATACAGTTGGCGCGCGTGTTGCCAGGCGAAATTAAGCGCCGCAATGATCACTCCGCACATCACCGCCACCGCCAGATCGGTGAACACGGTAATCACCGTCACCGCGATGATGACCAGCACGTCGTTCAACGGCACTTTGTTCAGCACTCGCAGGGAGGCCCAGGCGAAGGTCTGCTGTGACACAACGAACATCACCCCCACCAAAGCCGCCAGCGGAATGCGCTCAATAAACGGTGACAAAAACAGCACAAACAACAGAATCATGACCCCCGCCGTAACCCCCGACAAACGGCCGCGACCGCCCGAACTGAGGTTGACCACGGTTTGGCCGATCATCGCGCAGCCGCCCATACCGCCAAACACGCCAGATACCATGTTCGCCGCGCCCAGTGCTACGCACTCGCGGTCGGGAAAACCTCGGCTTTCAGTGATTTCGTCAGTCAGATTGAGGGTCAGCAAGGTCTCAAGCAGACCGACCATTGCCATCACCAATGCATAGGGAGCGATGGTGCTCAGGGTCTCCAGATTCCACGGCACCTGCGGCAGGCTAAACGTTGGCAAACCGCCGGCGATATGGGCCATGTCGCCCAATGTACGGGTCGGCAAACCCAGCAGGTAAACCGCCAGCCCCACACCCAGAATCGCTATCAAGGCGGGCGGCGCAGCACGTGTCAGACGCGGCAGCAGATAGACGATGGCCATGGTCAGCGCCACCAGACCGATCATCAGGTACAACGGCATGCCGCTCAGCCAGGTGCCGCCGTCCTTGAAGTGATCGAGCTGGGCCAGCGCAATCACAATCGCCAGCCCGTTAACGAAGCCCAGCATCACTGAATGCGGCACCATGCGCACCAGCTTGCCGAGTTTGAGCAAGCCGAACGCCAACATGATCAGACCGCTCAGCAGCACGGTGGCCAACAGGTATTGCACGCCGTGTTGCACCACCAACGCGACGATGACCACGGCCATCGAACCCGCAGCGCCAGAGACCATGCCGGGTCGACCGCCGAACAGTGCAGTGAGGGTGCAGATGATGAACGCACCGTACAGCCCCATCAGAGGGTTGAGATGCGCCACCAGCGCGAAGGCGATGCACTCGGGCAGCAGGGCGAACGACGTCGTGAGCCCGGCCAGTACATCAGCGCGCAGACGTTTGAATTTCATGGAGTACCTAAAAGACAGGACAAACGGAGGGGAGTATCGAGAAACGGATGGTAACAAATCCTTACAGGGATATATCAACCCGTAGCAGCTGCCGAAGGCTGCGTCCGATTGCAAAGCGATCGTAAATTCTGCAATCACGGTGTACTGGTTACACCGCAATGGCTGAATTTACGACGGCTGCGCCGCCGGACGCAGCCTTCGGCAGCTGCTACGGGTGATGTGTGTGGAGGGTTACTTCACCACCTTACCCACTCCGCGACCACGGGGGTCGGAGGCGGTTTCGAGCTGGGTGCCGTTGACCCGGATGGCTTGAATATCGCCCATGTTCCAACCCTGATCTTCCAGGGTGTAGCCCATGGCTTTCAGCTCATCCGCCACTTTGCCGGTGATGGGTGCATACGCGTCGTAGTAGATCGTGTCTTTAGGCAGCAACTGATGATGCACACGCTGCGCAGCCACGGCTTTTTGCAGCGGCAGGTCATAGTCGTAGACGTTGTTCAACACTTGAAAGATCGAGGTGAAGATCCGCGAACCGCCTGGCGTGCCCAACACCAACGTAACGTTGCCGTCTCGCGTGACCAGGCTTGGGCTCATCGACGACAGCATGCGCTTGCCCGGTTCGATGGCGTTGGCGCTGCCACCCACCACACCGAAACCATTGGCAACGCCCGGTTTGGAACTGAAGTCGTCCATTTCGTCGTTAAGCAAGAAACCCGCGCCTTTAACCACCACCCCGCTGCCGTAATCAAAGTTCAGCGTGTAGGTGTTGCTGACCGCGTTGCCGTCTTTGTCGACGATGGAGAAGTGCGTAGTCTGATGCGGCTCAAGCCCCGCTTTGACGTTGGCCGTCGGCGAGATCGCCTTCGGGTTGATTTCAGCCGCCCGCTTGGCGATGTACACGGGGTCAATCAATGCGGCCACCGGCATCTTGCCGAAACCCGGATCACCCAGGTAGTCGGCGCGGTCTGCAAACACGCGTTTTTCGATTTCGGCGAGCAGGTGGATATACGGCGCGGAGTTCAGCTCAACGCCTTTGAAATCGGCAGCGCGGGCTTCCTTGATGCCGATCAGTTGCGCCAGCGCAATCCCGCCCGAGCTGGGCAGCGGCGCGGTGTACAAGGTATTACCGCGCCAGTCGACCCGCATCGGTTCACGCCATTGGGCCTTGTACTCGTTCAGGTCGTCCTTGGTAATCAGGCCTTTGTCCTGCTGCATTTGTGCAACCAGCAGGTCGGCGGTTTTGCCGTGGTAGAAATCTTTGGCGCCCTGGTCGGCGATGCGCTCCAGGGTTTCGGCCAGCTCAGGCTGCTTGAAGGTCTGACCATTTTTCATGCTGCCAAAGTAGTCAGCGAAATTGGTCGTGCCGTTAAACAGCTTTAACGCATCTTCGCGGTACTGGTATTGCTTGTCGGCCACTGTGAAGCCGTTTTTCGCGTAGCCCACAGCAGGGGTCAGCAGCTCACTCCAGGGCAATTTGCCAAACCGTTGATGCGCCTCCCACAAGCCCATCACCGTACCCGGTACGCCCGCAGCTCGCGCGCCGACCAAGCTCATGTTTTCGACAATCTCGCCTTTGTCATTCAGGTACATGTCGCGACTGGCCGCCTTGGGCGCCGTTTCGCGATAGTCGAGAAAGTAGGGTTTGCCGTCGATAAACAAGGTCATAAAGCCCCCGCCACCGATGTTGCCGGCTTCAGGGTAGGTCACGGCCAGTGCAAAAGCGGTGGCGACCGCTGCGTCAACGGCATTGCCGCCCTTTTTGAGAATTTGCTCAGCGACATCAGCGCCGTATTGATTGGGAGCCGCCACCGCGCCGCCTTCAAGCGTGACAGCAAACCCGGATGAGCTGGCTGCGATAGCCGCCGCCAGGGCCAAGGTTTTAAACCACACAATGCGCATTCAACACTTCCTTTTATTGTTTTTAAAACGTGCCCAAACCTTGTCTCATTTCAGACACGTTTTCAAACAAGAAATAAAAATGCAGAACGGCGCGCCGGGTTCAGTCAGGCAAGCGAGTCTCGACCAGAAGCGATTCCACCAGACTGCGCGCCATCTCGACGCCATGAATGACGCTCCATAACTGTTCAGCGTCGTAGCCGTTGAGGTGAGAGCGGATGTCATCGGCCGTCAGCTCTGCGCCCTTGAGCAATAAAGAGGCGTGTGTGAGGGCGTCTTGCAGGGTAATGCCGGGGTTCGTGCTGAATAACGCGGTGCCCTTGTGGGCGCAGGTCAGCAGAGGCGGGTCAGGGACGATTTTGTTCATGGGTGTATTCCAAATCAAGTCTGAAATAGCTGCCACGTACCGCTGTCAATCGGTGAGGGTGGCAACTGCGTGCGGGTTGACAGACCGAGGAAATAACACCCAAAACTCGGCGCACCGAAGTGCCCCACACGCCGTTGCCATAACATCAACAAAGGTCTACAGCGCTGAAGGTGCATTTGGGTCGGTCTGTCAAAACCGGTCACTGATGCCAGTGACTCGGCGAGACTATTCGCCCAATGCCTACCCCGCAAGACGGTCAGGATTCTCTAGGAAACGTCGCTCAATAGAAAGGGAAGCGTCGGGTCAGACGTTGCCATATGTGTAGGCACGAGGGTTATTTTCGGCCGTCACATTCCGCGTAACTGGCCAGCTTGGTCTGGATAAAGTCCAGAAAGCACTGAATGCGCAGCGCCAACTGCGAGTTGCGGTAGTACACCGCATGGATGGGCTGGCGGTAGCCGCTGTTGAAATCAGCCAAGACCACCTGCAACCGGCCGGTACTGATGTCTTCATGGGTCATAAAGTGCGACAGGCAGGCAATGCCCTGCCCTTGCAACGCCAGATGACGAACCGTCTCACCACTGGAAGCGCTGATGGCGGGTTGAATCGCCCAGCGATCACCCTGTGCATAACGCAGGGGCCATTGGTTGAGGCCATCGTTCTGGGTAAAGCCGATCAGGGTGTGATTGGCCAGTTCAGCCACGCTGGTGGGCGCGCCGTGACGGGCGATGTAGTCGGGGCTGGCAAGAATGTTTAGCGGGCTGCACCCCAACGAGCGGGCATGCAAGGTCGAGTCGGCCAAAGGACCAATGCGAATGGCAATGTCTGTGCTTTGCTCCAGCAAGTCGATAATCAGGTCATTGCTGTTGAGCTCAAGCTGAATCTCGGGGTAGAGCGCACGAAACTCGGGGATGTAAGGCACGATGGCGTGCAGCACAAAAGGCGCGGCGGCATTGATCCGCAAACGCCCGGACGGCGTGCGCTGGTGCGAAATCAGGCGCTCTTCCAGCTCTTCCATCTGCGCCAGGATCACCTTGGCACGCTCAAAGAAGAATTTGCCTTCTTCAGTCAGGTCCATGCGCCGGGTGGTGCGATTGATCAGCGTGGTATCGAGCTTGGCCTCCAGCCGTGACAACGTGCGGCTGACGGCTGAAGGCGTTTGCCCGGCCTGCTCGGCGGCTGAGGAAATGGACCCGCACTCAATCACCGAGACAAAGATTTGCAGCTCATCGGATCTGGCTTTCACACGTGCCCCTCATTGAATAACGACGTAGCGTAGTCGCTGAGGAGCGAAACGAGTGTAAATCTGCACCTTGGCGGCAATCTGTTAACCGTTCAGACCAAACACTTCAGCCAAGTGCTGCTCGTAACGAGCCGCGTCAACGTCTGGCTGGGGACGCTTCATGACGTCAACGCACAGGAAGGTCGGCAAACCGGTCATGCCAAGGAACTCGTTGGCTTTGTGGAACGGGAAGTACACCGCGTCCACACCTTTGCCTTCAAAGAAGTCCGCCGGATCGTCGAACGCTTGCTGCGGTGCATTCCAGGTCAGTGACAGCATGTATTTTTTACCGTGGATCAGACCACCGCTACCGTAGCGCTGCGAAGCGTCGGAACGGGTGCGCCCGTCGCTGGCGTAGAGCTTGCCGTGCCCTTGGGTGAACACTTCATCGATGTATTTTTTTACGATCCAGGGTGCGCCCATCCACCAGCCTGGCATTTGATAGATCACCACGTCCGCCCACAGGTATTTTTCGACTTCTTCGGCAACGTCATAGCCTTCGTCGATGTGGGTGACTTTGACTTCAAAACCCTGGCGATCAAAAAACGCCAAGGCTGTGTCATGCATCGTCAGGTTGTAGCGGCCATCGGAGTGTGCAAATTTTTTAGCGCCGTTTAGTAGAAGAATCTTTTTCATCGTCAGCCTCATCAGGAGTTAACCCTCAGCGCTGTTGAGCGACTTGGGGCGTTAAAGGTTTAAATCATGAGAAGCAGGATATAGAGCCTTGCACCACAGAAAAACCCGCGCCCGGACAAATAGCTTTTGCTCTGTAGTCACAAATCAATATTTGATTGTTGCCAAAGTGACCTAGCCACCGTTCAGCAAATGCGCCCTCGGCAGGGCCATGCCGATAAAGAACACCCGCTTGAACACCGTCGCGCTGATGCGCTGGCGCCGCCCCCGGGCTACGTAGGAAATTTCTCAGAGTCGTTTTCGCCTGTATTCCTGAATTTTTAGCCGGAGTAATATCCGGGGCTTCCCGCCACCCGGGGCGCGAGGCGCCGTGGGTGATTTGATCAACTACCGATAACAACAACGTGCAGGACACTTGATGGCTGACACTAACTCCCCCCCGGTCACACTCAAACGCGGTTTAAAAAACCGCCATATCCAGCTGATTGCCTTGGGCGGCGCTATCGGTACAGGCTTGTTTCTGGGTTCGGCGGGCGTACTTAAATCGGCCGGGCCGTCGATGATTCTGGGCTATGCCATTGCCGGTTTTATCGCCTTTCTGATCATGCGCCAGCTGGGCGAGATGATCGTCGAGGAGCCCGTCGCCGGCTCGTTCAGTCACTTTGCCCACAAGTACTGGGGCGGCTATGCGGGTTTTCTGTCGGGCTGGAATTATTGGGTGCTCTACGTGCTGGTGGGCATGGCCGAACTGACAGCAGTCGGTAAATACATCCAGTTCTGGTGGCCCGAAGTCCCTACGTGGGTCAGTGCCGTGGTGTTCTTCGTACTGGTCAACCTGATCAATACCTTGAATGTAAAAGTCTTCGGCGAGATGGAGTTTTGGTTTGCCATCATCAAGGTCGTGGCGATTGTCGGCATGATCGTTCTGGGCTGCTACCTGCTGATCAGCGGTACGGGCGGCCCGCAAGCATCCTTCAGCAACCTGTGGAGCCACGGCGGATTCTTCCCCAATGGCGGCACCGGGCTGTTGATGGCCATGGCCTTCATCATGTTTTCGTTTGGTGGTCTGGAGTTGGTGGGCATCACGGCAGCCGAGGCCAGCGAACCGAAAAAGGTCATCCCCAAGGCCATCAACCAGGTGGTGTACCGCATCCTGATTTTCTACGTGGGTGCCCTGACCGTGTTGCTGGCCCTGTACCCGTGGGATCAGTTGCTGGTCACACTGGGTGCGGGTGGCGATGCCTATGGCAGCAGCCCCTTTGTGCAGATTTTTGCCTTGATCGGCAGCGATACCGCCGCGCAAATCCTCAATTTCGTGGTGCTGACTGCAGCCCTGTCGGTCTATAACAGCGGCGTGTACTGCAACAGCCGCATGCTGTTCGGCCTGGCCGAGCAAGGTGATGCGCCCAAAGCGCTGATGAAACTGACCAAAAACGGCGTGCCTTTACGCGCACTGGGTCTGTCAGCGCTGGTGACGTTACTGTGCGTGGTGGTCAACTACGTGGCGCCGCATAAAGCGCTGGAACTGCTGTTTGCGCTGGTGGTTGCCTCGCTGATGATCAACTGGGCGTTGATCAGCCTCACCCACCTCAAGTTCCGCAAAGCCATGGCCGTGAACGGTGTGACGCCTGGGTTCAAAGCGTTCTGGTCGCCGTTCAGCAACATTCTGTGCCTGGCCTTTATGGCCGTGATTATTGCGGTTATCTGGATGATCCCCGACGTTCGCGCCTCGGTGTACGCCATCCCGGTATGGTTGCTGATCATTTATGGGTTTTATCAGGTGCGCTTGAGCACCGGCAGGCCACTGTCCAGGCGCTAACGTCACATCAAAAGCCCCTCACCCTAGCCCTCTCCCAGAGGGAGAGGGGACTCAAGCAAAAGCGGATAGGTGTAGCACCACACATCAGCCCCTCTCAGAGCGAGAGAGCCTTAAAGTCAAAAACAGATGTGCGTAGCACCACAGATCAGTCCCCTCTCCCTCTGGGAGAGGGGACTCATGCAAAAGCGGATAGGTGTAACACCACAGATCAGCCCCCTCTCCCTCTGGGAGAGGGTTGGGGTGAGGGAACAAATGTCAGTGAACGCAAAAACCCGGGAAATCCGCCCGACGCGGACTCCCGGAAAAAACCCTATTCGGGTTTGCGATAGCTATTGATGATGGCCGAGAAGTCTTTACCACCCTCCCCGCGCAAACTCATGGCTTGATACAACTGCTGAGCCACAGCGCCCATCACGACAGGTTGGTGGGCCTGACGAGCCGCTTCCGTGGCCAGTCCCAAATCCTTGAGCATCAGTTCGGCACCAAAACCGCCGGTGTAACCCCGTGATGCCGGTGCAGTTTCGACAATACCGGGCCAAGGGTTGTAGACCTCGGAGCTCCAGCAACGCCCGGTAGAACTGTTGATCACCCCGGCCAGCACTTCGCTGTCGATCCCCAGCGCCGCGCCCAAGGCCATGGCCTCGCTGACGCCCACCATGGAAATCCCAAGCAGCAGGTTGTTGCAGATTTTAGCCACTTGACCGGTGCCCACATCCCCGCAATGGACGATGTTGCGGCCCATGTGCGCGAGTACGGGGTGCAGGGTGTCAAAGAGCGCTTGCGAGGCACCTACCATGAACGTCAGGGTGCCCGCTTGTGCCCCGCCCGTACCGCCGGACACCGGTGCGTCGGCCATCTGTACCCCTTGCCGGGCAGCAGCGGCTGCAACATCACGGGCAGTTTGCGGGTCGATCGTGCTGCAATCCACGGCAGGCACACCTTCACCGATACCCGCCAGCACGCCGTCTTCCCCCAGCCATACACTGCGCACATGGGCGGCGGCCGGCAGCATGGTGATGACCAGCTCAGTGCCTTGGGCAGCCTCGCAGGGTGACTGACTGATGTGCCCGCCCAGCGCGGCCAGCTCTGCCAGAATGTCTTTGTTCAGATCGAACAGGTTCAACGAATGTCCGGCTTTGAGCAGATTGCGCGCCATCGGTGCGCCCATATTGCCCAAGCCGATAAATGCGATATTCATGGTCGTGCCCTCAACGAAGGTTGATGGTGGTGTTGACGCCATCATTCACGCTGTCATCGTCAAACCAGCGACTGGTGACGGTTTTGGTTTGGGTATAGAACTGCACGACTTGTTTGCCGTACGGGCCAAGATCACCGAGTTTCGACCCACGTGAGCCCGTGAAGCTGAAAAACGGCACCGGCACTGGAATCGGAATGTTGATACCGACCTGACCCACATCAATTTCGGTCTGGAACTTGCGCGCAGCAGCGCCGCTTTGGGTAAACAGCCCCGTGCCGTTGCCGAACGGATTGGCGTTGACCAGCGCGATGGCTTGATCGAGGGTATCCACTTCTATAACCGCCAGTACCGGGCCAAAGATTTCCTGTGTGTAAATCTGCATGTCGGTGGTCACGCCTGAGAACAAGGTCGGGCCGATAAAGTTGCCCTGCTCAAACCCCGGTACGTTGACGTCGCGCCCGTCCAGTTCAAGCACTGCCCCTTCTTTGATCCCGCTTTCAATCAACCCCAGTACGCGCTCTTTGGCACGCTTGGAAATCACCGGTCCAACGTCAGTGCCCGCTTCGCTGCCGGCATTAACCTTGAGCTTTTGCGCCAGCGCCTTGAGGTCGGGCAGCCACTGCTTGGCCGCGCCCACCAGCACCACCACCGACGTAGCCATGCAGCGTTGGCCGGCTGCGCCAAAACCCGCACCGACCAGCGCATTGAGGGTTTGTTGACGATTGGCATCGGGCAGTACCACGGCGTGGTTTTTGGCTCCCATCATCGATTGCACCCGCTTGCCATGACGGCCCGCCAGGTCATACACATGGGTGCCCACGGCTGTCGAGCCGACAAAGGACACGGCCTTGATGTCAGTGTGCGTGCACAGGGCATCCACTACATCCTTGCCGCCGTGCACCACGTTCAGCACACCCGGTGGCACACCGGCTTCCAGCGCCAGCTCCACCAGCATCAGGGTCGACAGCGGGTCTTGCTCAGAAGGTTTCAGAACGAACGTGTTGCCGCAGGCAATCGCCATCGGAAACATCCACAGCGGAATCATGGCCGGGAAGTTAAACGGCGTGATGCCCGCACAGACACCAATGGGCTGACGCAAGGTGTAGGTATCCACCCCGCCTGCAACGTTTTCGGCGAACTCACCCATCTGCAACGTACCGATGGAGCACGCGTGTTCGACCACTTCCAGGCCCCGAAAAATATCACCCTCGGCGTCGGCAATGGTTTTGCCCTGCTCAGCACTGAGCACAGTGGCAATACGCTTGGAGTGTTCACGGATGAGCGCTTGCAGCTTGAGCATGATGCGCATGCGCGCGCCAATCGGTGTCAGCTTCCAGGTTTGAAAGGCACGCTGGGCAGCAGCAATCGCCGCGTTGACTTCAGAGGCTGTCGCGAAAGGCACTTTGGCCAGCACCTGCTGAGTGGCCGGGTTGACGATGTCGTGCCACTCGGTGGTCTGCGACTCGATCCATTCGCCATCGATCAGCAAGCGGGCATTTTGATACGGGGTGTTAGGAACGCTCATGGAGGTCTCCGACATTATTTTTATGAGTACGGGCGCCCGGATTGGTCGCAGGACAGTTTTTGGAGTATAGGTGTGCGTTCTTCTAATAAGAACGCACATATAAGCCGGTCAAACATGCAAAAAAACATCACCTCGTTAAGCGCTTTGAACTGGGACGACCTGAAGTTTTTTCTGGAGGTGGCCCGCACCCGCAAAGCCAGCAGCGCCGCTAAACGCCTGGCAGTCGACTACACCACCGTGTCGAGGCGGATCAGTTCGCTGGAAAGCGCACTGGGTACGTTGCTCTTTGAGAAGTCGCGCACCAATGGCTTCACTCTGACCCCTGAAGGCCAGCGCTTATTGGGTTATGCCGAGTCGATTGAAAGCACGCTGCACATGGCTTGCGAACAAGTGTCAGGTTCAGGGGTAGCGTTATCAGGGCATGTACGCATGGGCTGTACCGAAGGCTTTGGCAGCTTCTTCATCACCCCGCAGTTAAGCCACTTTGTGGACACCTACCCGGCGATTTCGGTAGATATCCTGCCGCTGCCGCACTTCATCAGCCTGTCCAAACGCGAAGCCGATATCGTCATTGCGCTGGAGCGCCCGGAGCATGGCCCGTATGTGTGCTGCAAACTGTGCGACTACCGCTTGCAACTGTTTGCCACTCAGGACTACCTGGACAAACACCCGCCCATCCGCCGGGCGGCTGACTTGCAGGAACACCCCTTTATTAGCTACGTCGACGATCTGGCGTTCAGTTCAGAGCTGCTGTACCTGGCTAATGTGGTGCCCGGCGCCAGCGCCACCTTGCGCAGCACCAGCGTGATTGCGCAATTCGTGGCCGCGCAGCAAGGGCGTTCGCTGGCGATACTGCCGTGTTTTCTGGCGGCTCAGGACCCACGGCTATTGCCTGTACTGCCCGACGAAATCAACCTCACCCGACAGTTCTGGATGTACTGCCGGGAGGACCTGAGGAAACTCAAGCGGATCACCCTGCTGTGGGATTACATCCGTGAGGTGACTGAGCTGAATGCACCTTTATTGCGGGGGGAAACGCGGGAGCTCAAGTTTGCGGGCTCACCCATCGGTGTTAATCCGTAATCACCACAATGGCCACTCGCCGGTTTTCGGTTCGCCCGGCGCGGGTCTTGTTGGTCGCCACCGGTATGCTGCTGCCCAGGCCGAGGGTCTGGATATTTTCCGGGCGCATCCCCACGCTGATTAGCACGTTGGCCACACTGTTGGCGCGGCGCAAAGACAGCTGCTGGTTGTAGGAGTCTTTACCCGAGCTGTCGGTATGACCTTCTACCCGCACACGCGGGATGTCTGCCGCGACCAAGGCAGTGCCGATGCGCTCCACGATGGCCTGACTTTGGGCATTGAGCACTTCAAGGTCACTGCCGAACAGCACCTTGCCCGACAAATCGAATGCCCAGCCTTCGTCAGTCAACTCAAAACCTTGTTGTTTCAACACCGCGATCTGCGCTGCAGTAAGGCCTTTAGGCGGTGTGGTCTGGCAACCGGTTAACAACACTGCGGCCAGTAACAGGGCAACGCTAAATAACTGCACATAACGCTGAGTCAACTCACGCATGGTGGAACAGCTCCTGAAGTATTGGGGGTTACGGAGCACTCCAGCTTCGCAACGTGTTGGCCGCCACGGGCGAGGCGTTTGGCATGGTACATCGCTGAGTCTGCTGCACACAGCAGCGAGTCCGGGTGGGTGCCATGCTCAGGGTAAGCCGCAATGCCGATACTGAAAGAGGTGACAACGCTGAATTGCCCCGGCAGAGAAATAGGCTCACGCATGCTGGCGATGATCTTCTCCGCAATACGTTGGGCGTCTTCGATCTTGTGCAGCGGCGTCAGTAAAATCGCAAATTCGTCCCCGCCCAGTCGCGCAACCACATCGTTTTCACGCAGCAAGGCGCGGATGCGGGCGGCCACCGTGATCAACACCACATCACCCGCCGCATGGCCATAGGTGTCATTGATGTCTTTGAAGCGGTCGCTATCGAGAAACAGCACAGCGGCTTTTTCATGGGTGGTGTTTAGAGAACGCAGCGTGCGCGCCAACTGTGTTTCAAAGTAGGCACGGTTGGGCAATTCGGTCAGTGAGTCATGATTGGCCTGATGCACCAGCGCCTGGTTTTGATGTTGCAGATGGCTTTGCCACGACTCCAGCTCATCGAGCAACGCGTTAAAGTCATTGCCCAGGCTGTTCAGCTCGGCAATCTGCGCCGCAGGCACGCGCTGATCGAATGCGCGCTCGATGCGTACCGCATGCGCCACTTCGGCCAGTTGTTGTAACGGGCCGGTTATACCGCCATGCATGCGCCGCGAAAGATGCAGTGCACTCCATACACTCAGCGCCGTGCACAGCAACACACCGAACAGCCCACTGATCAAAAACCGCAACAAATTGGCTCCGTGGGTACGGATCCTCACTTCACCGATCTGCTGACCTTGACGCTCAATCGGAACCGTTACCGGCTGATTCAACAAGTGATCTGCCAGCCACATCTCTGCCCTGGACAACAACCCGTTTTCCGGACGCTGCCACTGCGCCAGTAACTGACCATTGGCCTTGAACACTTGAGCGTCAGCGACAGCGGCTGTGGAGGCAATCAAGGCCAGCGCTTCTGACGCAGCCGCCTTGTCATCGAACACCACTGCCGCTTCGACGGTGTAATTGATGGCACGCGCCAGCAAGTGCACGTTGTTGTCGGCGTACACCTTGAGTGCCAACGTGCCCAACAGCGTCATCGAGGTGCTGGCCAGCACGACGGCGACCAATGCCACGCTCAAATGCCCGCGGCGCAGCACCGAACGCAATTGGCGATGAACAGGCAGCCTTTTATCCCGGCTCATGTCTGATCACCCCGACGATGTGACAATTGCAACACACGAGGGTGGATCCGCACGCCACTGCGGGCGACAGAATCGAGGTTGACCTCAAACGACACGTTCTCATCGCCCACCTTCAGGCAAAACAAACTGCCGACGCTGCACGAATCCACCTGTTCGCTAATGCTCAGGACCGCTTGGCCCGACAGTTGATCGAACACACTTCGCCGGTCTTCAGCGCTGAGTTTGCCTAAGTAGAGCGCGTTGCAATGTTTGATAAGCAAGGGATCAGTGACCAGCACTCGGCGCACCTGCAACGCCCTGCCGCTGGCCTGTGTCGCGCCTTTTAGCAGGTCATCGGCGTACTCGGTCGGGCCAACCACACACAGCTGCAAATACGCCGGTTCGATGGGCCAACGCGCATAGCTGAGAATGCCAAGCACCACTTGGGCGACATTTTTGGTACGTTGATCGACCTGATTCAGAAGCACTTCGGATTGAGCCAAGCAGGGGGTGCCTAGCAATAGGAGGTGAAGAGACAGGCGTTTCAGGCCGTTTCTCAAACCTTGTCGTATCGAGAAAACGGCCACATCCATGCAGGAAATCTCGGTAAACGTTGTAGGAATAATGCCGGGAATGTATCACAGGCTTCGCATTAACTGTGACAGACTTCACATAACCGGCTATCCAAAAGTAGGTAGCCGTACTGTTTATACACTGCGTTTGAAGGGTACCGCTTCCCTGCGCGGGCCTGCAAATGAGTCGTGTTGGGCTACCCGAGCCCCAACATTAACCCGCTCAGGCGTTTGACCTTGCGTGCGACGGCTTCCTCAAACACTCCAGCCCGCGGTTCTATCAGGCTGAACCAGTGCTTGGCCCGCGTGATGCCGGTATAGATGAGCTCTTTGGTCAGGACCGGGTTAAGGGCTTCCGGCAGCACCAGCGCGGTGTGCGAAAACTCCGAGCCTTGAGATTTGTGCACCGTCATGGCGTACACCGTTTCGACATCATTGAGCCGACTCGGCAGTACAAAACGAATACCGCCCTGCCCATCATTGCGGGCAAAGGCGACCCGCAGCACATGGCGCTGCTTGTCTCCATCACGCTCCGGCAGTTTGAGTGCGATGCCGATATCACCATTCATTAACCCCAGGCCGTAATCATTGCGGGTCATTAGCACGGGGCGCCCTTCGTACCACTGTTGATCACCGTCTATCAACTTGCGGGCAAACAACGTGCGTGTGATGCGTTCGTTCAAACCTTCCACACCCCAAGGACCTTTACGCACGGCGCACAGTACCTGAAACGCTTCGAATGCCTCCAGTACTTGCCCCGCCCAAACGGACCAGCAAGGGTCTTCAAGGCCTGCATCGGCTGATGGACGCCGGTCACGCAGTACCTCAAGGTAATGCCGATAGCCTTTGGCCTGCGCACCGCGCCCTTCCAGCGCCAGACGCTCGAACCCGCGGTCTTGCTCCCCCTTGAGGGGCAAGGTAAACAGATCCTCGTGATGGCCCGCGACCAGCAACGCCCGCGCGTCATGGGACTGTTGCCGGTTCACCAGACGAGAAAGCTGGCCAATACCGCTGCCTTCTCCAAAACGACGCGAGTGACGCAGCATGACCACTTGTTGGGCGAGCGGATGAGTACCGTCCAGGTCTTGTTGCAAATCGCTGCCTGCAAGGCTTTCACCACTGACCTGTTCCAGCCATGCCCGGGTCTGCGGGGTGTACCAGCCCGCTTCGGCATCGCGACACAAATCGCCCAGCACCGCGCCGGCTTCAACCGAGGCCAACTGGTCCTTGTCCCCCAACAGCACCAGCCGCGCATGGTCAGGTAATGCATCGAGTAAATTGGCCATCATCTCCAAGTCGATCATGGAGGCTTCATCGACCACCAACACATCCAGCGGCAGCCGATTGCCCGCGTGATGGCGAAAGTGCCGTGTACCCGGTCGGCTGCCCAGCAGGCGGTGAACCGTGGTGACGTCACTCGGGATTTTTTGGCGAACGCTGTCAGCCACTTCCAATGATTTGACTTGCAGGCTGATGGACTCGGTCAAGCGTGCAGCCGCTTTGCCGGTCGGTGCAGCCAGACGAATTCGCAACGGCGCTCCGGCCTCCACGGCCGGGGCCTGCAGCAGGGCCAGCAGGCGCACTACGGTGGTGGTTTTGCCGGTGCCGGGGCCGCCCGTGACGATGCTGAAGGCCCCTCGGGTCGCTAAGGCGCAGGCCAGTTTTTGCCAGTCAATCGGTGCAGGCTGTGCCGGGCTGCCGAACAAACTGTTGAGGCGCGCCGGCAAATCCTCAGGCGTGACCTGCGGGGCAGACAGACGTTGGCGCAAAGCGCTGTCGATTCGCCGCTCATACGCCCAATAACGACGTAAATACAGACGGCGGTCGCTCAGCACCATGGGACGACTGCTCGCCTCGGTGCAGTGTCCTGCGTGCTCAACCAAAGCGCTGGCCTGCAAGGCAGCACACCACGCGTCACCCTCCAGCGCTTCGAGCAATTGCGAAGGCAGCAGCATGGCGCCCGTCTGCACATCGCCTTCAGGGGGCAGAGACAGTGCAAAGTCGGGCTCTTTCAGGGTTTCGAACAGATCCAGACAGACATGGCCGTGACCCAGTTGGTGGCTGGTCAGCGCCGCCGCCAGCAGCACCAACGGATCCCCTTCGGGGTCGCGCTCATGCAGGAAGGCGACAAACGCTTTATCCAGCGCCCGTAGCCACCCGCGCTCTACCCAGCGCTCCAGTAGCAGCAACAGATCATCGGCTCGCGTCAAAGGTTGTAAACGGGCAAGGCTTTCAGCCGTCAACGGCGTGGGCAACAGTTCGGCAAACGAACGACTCATAACAATTCTCCCTGTTCCCATGCCGGTTCAGCCTGCTGAGGCTGAGGTTTGCCCTGGAACATCAGGTCCAGGCTTTCGATCAAGTGTCTGGGCGGCCTCGTAAAGAACACCCCCTGCCCTTGGGAGCGAGTGCCTCGCAAGAATAAATACAACGCGCCGCCCATGTGCTGGTCGTAGTCGTAGTCAATCAGCCGCGCCTTGAGTTGACGGTGCAGGGCCAACAGGTACAACACGTATTGCAGGTCGTAGCGATTATCCAGGATCGAGGTGGTCATCGCCTGTTCGGTGTAGGCCGCATCGTCGATACCCAGCCAATTGGATTTGTAATCCGCGACGTAATAGCGCCCTGCATGCTCGAACGTGAGGTCGATAAAGCCTTTGAACATGCCATTGAGCAGGCTCGGTTCAGCCGCCGCACGTGGCGCACCGCCGTGGGTATGTTGGCGCACCAGTTTATCGAGTTGCAGCACGTCGACCTTGTGGCTGGCAAACCAGAATTCCATTTCGATCTGGTATTGATTCAAGCCGCTCAGTACCACTGCGGGTTGACCATTGTTCAGGCGCAGGGGTTCGTGTTGCAGATGCAGCAACCAGTCGCTCAAGGTGTCAATCCAGCCTTGCCAGCCACGTCGATTACAACGTCGCGCGACGGCATCGTTGACGGCTGTAGCGTCAGCCTTGAAACCTTCGCCGCCGGCCCATTCCAGCAGACCGTGCAAGAAGGTGCCGGGATTGGGCCCACGAGGAAAGCGGTGAATGTCGCCGCCGGTGAGTAACACGTCACGGGGCGCATCAGGATCGAGTCGCTCATCATCCGAGAGCTTTTGAGCCAATGCGCTTTCCGGTGCCTCGGCAGGGCTGAGGCTGTCGCCAATACGCAACGCGCTGTAGGACGCTATCCACCAGTTTTCGGCTGCGCGCCGAGCCGGGATCAACGGCTTGAGTAACGTGGCCTGGTTAATTGGCGGAACAAAGTACGCGGGGCTGGGCAATGGCACCGGCTGGCAATCAATGGCCGGGCAATCTTGCTGTGCGTCTGCCAGCCAGCGCGCAAGGCCTACGGATTCGGCCAGCACGGCGCCGCCCCCAAGCAAATAACCCAACGCAGACAGGTGCAGAGTCGAGCGATTATTGTTGCCGCGCTTAAGGTCGGCAACGCCCAGCCAGCAGGCATGCTGGGCACGGGTCAGGGCCACATAAAGCAAACGCAGGTCTTCGGCCAGACGCTCGTCATCGGCCTGAGCGATCAGTTCGGGGGTGGCTTTCAAGCTAACCTGGGCGTTACCCGCCGCGTCGTGGTAATGCAGCGGCAAACGGCTGCCATCCACCGGCTTGGTCGAGCAAATAAATGGCAAGAACACCAGCGGGTATTCCAGCCCTTTTGACTTGTGGATCGTGACCACTTTTACCAGTTGCTCATCGCTTTCAAGGCGCAGGATCTGGTCTTCTGCGGCCTGACCCGACAAGGCCAGATGCTCGGCCAGATGGCGGATAAGCGCTTGTTCACCATCCAGCTCGGCAGCAGCCTGCTGCAACAGTTCAGACAGGTGCAAGACGTTAGTTAACACGCGCTCACCGTCCGGGCGGGCAATCAATGTGCGGGGTAATTCAAAGTCATGCAGCAGGCGTCGCAACATGGCCAACACGCCTTGTTTGCGCCAGATTTCGCGGTAACCCCGAAACTGCATAACACGACGTTCCCACGCCAGTTCGTCCTGATTCAGACGCTCTAGCTCAATTAGGGGCAGGTCCAACGTGATACAGGCCAGTGCGGCGCGCAGTGGGCGCTCGACATCCGGTTCGGCACAGGCTTTAAGCCAGGCCAGCACATCGTGGGCCTCCTGCGCGGCGTAGACCGAATCTTTGTCTGACAAGTAAACACTGCGCACGCCACGGGTCGACAATTCGCGCCGCACAGCCTGTGCTTCTTTACCGTCACGAACCAGAATCGCAATGTCAGCCGGCAATACTCCGCGCAGCGGATGTCCCTCCTGGACAAACCCGCATCGACCTTGCTGGCCGCCATTGAGCAACTCGACAATCTGGCTGGCACACACGGCCGCCAGTTGCTGACGATACACCGCACCGGAAACGGGCTGTTCGGAGGGCAATTGCCAAAGGTTCATGGCGGACACCGGCTGCCCATCCAGTTGCAGGATTTCTTTTCGGCCCTGGGATTTAACCGAGACAAACGGCACAGGGTTTTCAGAGCCGTCACGGAATAAAAATGCACCGCGTCCTGTGTCGCGCTGCTCAGCTCGTGCAAACACGTGGTTCACCGCATCCACCATCGCGTGGCTGGAGCGAAAGTTGGTGTCCAGTGTGTGCAGTCGGCCTTGAGTGGCATGACGGGCGCGCAGGTAGGTGTAAATGTCGGCACCGCGAAAAGCATAGATCGCCTGCTTCGGGTCGCCGATCAGAAACAACCCCGTCTCAGGGCTGTTGTCTTCGATACGGTAAATGGTTTCGAAGATGCGGTACTGCACCGGGTCGGTGTCCTGGAACTCATCGATCAGGGCCACCGGGAACTGCTCGCGAATCAAGGTCGCCAGACGCTCACCGCCATCAGCCTGCAATGCGGCATCAAGCCTGAGCAGCATATCGTCAAAGCCCATCTCGGCACGGCGGCGTTTTTCTTCCTCAAAACGCGCGCTCACCCAACGCGCAGCATGCTCCAACACCGCAGCGTCAGGGCTGGGTAAAGCGTCCAGTGCGGCTTTCAGGCCGGCCATGGCATCCAGACCCGGATGCTGAGGCGGCTGCCCTTTCCAGGCTTCGGCCATACCGTCGGGTGTCAGACGCGTGAATCCCGTGTTCAGGTCCAACTGTTCCAGTGTGTCGTCCTCAGCCCATGAGCTGAGTTTCTCGAACCAGGGCTCAAAGTAACGCGCTTGCATCTTGCGACCGTCGACACTTTTACTGGCTACACCTTGCAGGCAAATGTCGCGCAGTTCCTGGGCCCATTGCAGCCACGGGGTTTTGAGCTGCGTGAGCACCTGACGGCGTTCCTGCAGGCACGTCTCGATAATCTGCGCGGGGTTTTGTGCGGGGTCTACGCCTGCCCGCGAACTGCCAAACAGCGCACGTATACGCGGCAACAAGGCATCGGGGCCACTCAGGTTTGCACGTACCCAGTTCAGCGCGTCACCGTGCATGGGGTAGCAAAACAGGCGCCAGTAATCGCGCACAACTTCGCCCAGCAAGTCGCTGTGGTCGGTTTCCAGTGTCTGAGTGAACAGGCTGCCACTGTCGAATGCATGCTCTCGCAGCATCCGCTGACACCAACTGTGGATAGTCGAAACGGCGGCTTCGTCCATCCATTGCGCGGCAATGTCGAGCCTACCTGCGCATCCTGGCCATTGTTCGGGCGAAAATTGGTCTCGCAGTTGCGCAACCAAAGCGTCCGGCGCCTGGATCTCGTCGCGGAAGAACCGCGCAGCTTCGGCAAGGCGGGTGCGGATACGGTCACGCAACTCTTTGGTGGCAGCATCGGTGAAGGTCACAACGAGAATTTGTGGCGGTAACAATTCGCGGCCAAACCCGGCGCCCTGCGCTCCGTGCCCCAGAATCAAACGCAGATAGAGGGCCGAGATGGTGAAGGTCTTGCCGGTGCCGGCGCTGGCTTCGATCAGTTGGCTGCCGTGCAGGGGAAAGGCTAGCGCCAAGGGTTCTTTTTGCGCATTCATTAGCGTGCCACCTCGCTGGTCAGTGAACGCCAAGGGGCGTCAAACAAGGGGCGATACAGGGCGTCGCACCAATCTTCAAATTCATGGGTGGCAATCAGCGCCGCATAGTCCGGGAACTGACGGGCGAGCGCAGCACTTTCGCGGCGCTCGCCATTACTGGTCTGCCCATCACCTTCGTAAGCTTTTTGTGCTGCCGCCTCTGCTTTGGCCGGATCGCTCTGGGCCAACCAGGCGAAGGCTGTTTTGACCGCGATAGGCAGCGGGCGACTCATCCCGACCTTCCAGGCCAGCAACAGATTGCCGAGAATGTCCCGGGCTTGTTGAGGCTGCATAGGTTCAAGCAACAAGGTGTCATCGCTGGCGACCAATGCAGTGGACATGGGCAAGCCGCTGGCGCAGGCAACCAGATGATTCACCCACGGACGGGTCAAACGGTGCCATTTACGGGTTTTGATCGCGCCAATGCTGTTGGGAATCGTGGTGACGGAGAGTAGGCCGTTGTCACTTCGCTGATGCAGATTGCCGAGCCACCCTTCCAGTTTCAGCCCATGTTCTTCGAGGCTGACAGGCAAGGCGCTGCTCAGTGGCTTAGGCCAAAGCGTCAGCAACTGTTGATAGCGCTGCAATACGTCGGGCAACGGTTCTATCAACTCGTGCTGCAAGCACTCCCCAAACCCGGCCATCGGTAACAGGCCGCTGCCTTGCAGGCGCAGGGCGCGGTTGTGCAAGGCTTGCTCCAGTTGATCGGGCTGCGCCAAGGCGGCTTCGAGCAAGCTGTCGCTCAGGGTGTAACGCTGTAAAGCATCGAGGACGAAAGGCTCTTCATCCGCAAGAGGCACTTCTGCGGCCTCAAAGAACACTTTCAAACGCTGACTGAAGAAGTGGCGCACCGGATTGCGCAAAAAGTCCTGCAGTTGAGTCAGGTTCAGGGGTTCTTCTTGTTCGTGTGCCGTGAGTGACCCGGGTTGAGCCGGGGCATCCTGAAACTCGTGCAATTGCTGCCACTCACGGGCGTAGCTGAAGAGGCTGGGGTTACCTTCATGGAAATAGCGGGTGCTGAAAGGTTGCAACGGATGCTCTTGCGTCATGGCTTCAAGCAGATCACTGCCACCCTGATGTTTCCAGCCACTGGCGATATGATCGCGCAGTTGTCCGATCAGAACGCAGGCCGGGCGCTCGCTGTTGTCGCGGATACTGCGCCCTACCCAACTGATGTACAGCTGATCACGTGCCGAGAGCAGCGCTTCAAGCAATAAATAACGGTCATCTTCACGGCGCGAGCGATCGCCGGGGCGATAGTCACTGCCCATCAAGTCGAAATCCAGCGGCGGTTGCGCACGTGGGTAGTCGCCGTCATTCATACCGAGCAAGCACACCAGTTTGAACGGGATGGCACGCATCGGCATCAGGGTGCAGAAGTTGACCGCACCGGCCAGGAATCGTTGGGACAGTTTGCCTTGGTCGAGACCTGCCAGCCACGCCTCACGAACAACCGTGAGCGGCAACTCATCTTGCAGGCCAACCAACTCACAGGTTTCGAGCCAGTTCTCTCGAAGTTCTTCAAGCTGGGCCAGCAGGTAGTCGTCGTGCTCGGTTTCCGCCAGAAAGAAGAGTTGAACCAGCGCTTGCAGTCGTTCGCCCCATTGTTGAGGCAAAGCCGGTTGCGAGAGTTCCTGATGGGCAATTTCCAGCGCATCGAGCAGAGCCACCAGCGGGCCAATCAATACCGCATCCAGGCCGCCGATTTCATCGTAAGGTTCAATGCCATCACAGGCTTGGCCACTGCCTACGGCATAGCCAAGCAGCATACGACGCAGGCCGAATCGCCAACTGTTCTGCTCCAGTTGCGCCGGTAAGCCGAGGCCGGCGCGTTGTTGCGCATTCAATCCCCAGCGAATCCCTGCACCTTCGATCCAGCGATGCAAGGTTGGTAGGTCGCGCTCTTGAACGTTGAAGCGTGCTCGTAGAGAGGGAACATCCAGAAGGTCGAGGATTTCACTGACCGGGAAACGACTGTCCGGCAATTTGAGCAAGTGCTCGATGGCAATCAGCAGGGGATCACGGCCCCGCTGGCCTTGGTCGGCGAGGGTGTAGGGGATGAAACGGCGATCGTCGCGGTCAATCTGGCCAAATACGGCGCGAATATGAGGGGCGTAACTGTCGACGTCCGGCACCATTACAATCACGTCGCGTGGCTGTAAGCCAGGATCTTCGCTGAAGCGGGCCAGCAATTGGTCGTGAAGGATTTCAACTTCACGCTGCGCGCTGTGGGCGATGTGAAAACGGATTGAACGATCCGTATCTAAATCAACAGCAGGCCATAGCTCACGTGTTTCATTGAGAGGACGCAGCTCAAGAATGTCGTCTTGTAGTTGGTTCAACAGGTTGAGTGGTTCTACTTCACTGAACAGGTCAATCCGTCCATCGCGAAAGGCGGCCCGATAACTGTTCGGATCGTCGTAACTGTCCAACAGGTTGATGTAGTCACGGCCCTGTTTGCCCCACGCAGCCAATAAAGGGTGAGCATGTTGATGCAGGATATCGACATCCAGCGCGGCTGGCATTCCGGCTTTGCGGGCTTGGCGTTTGTACTGGTGGCGCAGCAGATCTTTGTCCGCCACGATGTCAGACCAATGATGACGGCAAGGGTTGTGCACACACAGCAACACCTGACTAAAGCGGGCCAGACCTGCCAACGCTTCGAGTGCCTGTGCAGGCAGCGATGAGATGCCAAAAACGATGACTCGGGCTGGCAAACCGGGCGGCGCTTGTTCGAGGCTATTGATCCTGTCCATAAAACGCTGATGCACGCCGGCACGACTCTGCGACATGCCCTCTTCCCCTACATCGAGCAGGAGTGCACGCCATAGCTCCGCTTGCCAGCAATTGGCCGGACTCAGCGCGGGGGTTTCGCCTCGTGCATTGCGTAGCTGGTGACGGCCTGCCGCCCAATCTTCAAGCCAATCAGCGCGATAAACCTGGTATTGGTCAAAGAGGTCGGCGAGGCGCTCTGACAATTGATAGCGCTTTCGCAGATCAGAGTCGTTGGTCAGAAACCGCTGCAACGGTTCGAAGTGCGGCTGATCAATAAGCGCAGGCAGCAAACGCATCAAACGCCAAGTGAGCGGGGCTTTATCAAGCAAGGATTTGGCGGGAATGTGCTCTGTGCCTAATACGATGCGATAGAGCTGCCACATGAAACTGCCGGGCAGTTGTACATCAACAGCGGCGGCAATCCCGCAGCCACCCAAGTCGTCATCCTGAGCATCTTCGGCCAGAGCCAGCTTCAGCCATTGAGCGATGCCATTACTCTGTACCAGTGCAATTTCGTTCTCCAGAGGTGCCAAGGGATAGCGCCGCATCCAGCTCACGACCAAGCCTCGCAGTTCATCAAGGCGATTACCGTGAACGACCATAAAACCTGGATTCAGAGAAGTAGCGACCGGCATGAAGGCATCCTTAGGGAAGGCAATATCCAAAGACGAACCTTAACATTGCATGGGGGGGAGTTGCGCAAGCTGCGAGCGAACAGCTTGGGGGCATACCGAGGATATTCAAACGTATTGCTTGTCGATCGCTCGGGCTTTTTCGCGCACAAAAACAAACCCCCTGTCTGCGTGAGCAGACAGGGGGTTTGGAATTTAATCTTGACGATGACCTACTCTCACATGGGGAAACCCCACACTACCATCGGCGATGCATCGTTTCA
>NZ_SCFI01000008.1:0-240078 GCF_022496705.1 Pseudomonas sp. TMW22091 | reverse complement strand
GGCGCAGCCGTCGTGACACCATTCAATCCAGTACAACAGGTAAAACGTCAGTGCCCGGCCTACGATCGCTTCGCGACCGGACGCAGCCTCGCGCTGCTCGTCAGCGGCTACGGATGTTTGCTCATGCATTACGCGAAATCTTGTAGCCGCTGTCGAGGAACGAAGGCTGCGATCGATGGCGCAGCCGTCGTGAAACCTTTCAATCCAGTACAACAGGTAAAACGTCAATGCCCGGCCTACCCTCGCGCTGCTCGTCAGCGGCTACAGATGTTTGCTCATGCGTTACGCGAAATCTTGTAGCCGCTGTCGAGGAACGAAGGCTGCGATCGATGGCGCAGCCTTCGTGAAACCATTCAATCCAGTACAACAGGTAAAACGTCAGTGCCCGGCCTACGATCGCTTCGCGACCGGACGCAGCCTCGCGCTGCTCGTCAGCGGCTACAGATGCTTGCTCATGCGTAACGCGAAATCCTAACGAAAACATCAATCCACCGCCATGCGCTCAAGGCTGTTGCTCAGGTGCAGCAGCATGGCCGCTCGCGCCGCATCGGGGTCTTGCCGGCGGATCGCCTGCAAAATAGCTTCATGCTCGATCACGGCCATCTGCCCAAGCTGCGTTAAATCAGCATCCCCCCGTTCATCCGCATCAAGGCGGGTACGCGGGATCACCGAACGGCCCAGCTGGCAAATGATATCGGTGAAATAGCTATTGCCCGTCGCCTGGGCAATCAGTTTGTGAAAGCGCATATCAGCCTCGACACTGCTGTCGTTGTTGGCCAAAGAACGCTGGTAGTCATCCAGCGCTTCACGCATGTGCTGCAATTGCCCTTCAGTGCGCCGCCGGGCCGCCAATGCCGCCGCCTGGGTCTCAAGCCCCATGCGCAATTCAATTATCCCGCGCACGCTGTCTGCCGTATCGCGCTTGAGGTGCAAGCCCTGACGCGGGTCGCGTGCCAGCACAAAGGTACCAATCCCATGGCGGGTTTCGACCAACCCCGACGCTTGCATTCTGGAAATGGCTTCACGCACCACCGTTCGGCTGACGCCATGCTCGCGCACGATGGCCGATTCGGAGGGCAGTTTCTCTCCCGCCGCCAATTGGCCCAACAAAATCCGTTGAGTCAACTCAGCCACGATGTCATGGGCAAGGCCTTGCGAGCGTTTGCGTATCGAGGAGTCGTCCATAGAGGTTCCCTGTGGGTGATACGGGCCATTCAACCCCGCCCCAACATGTATGACAAGTGGAAATAACCGAATCAACCCTTCTCTTTTCCAGTCTTCACACACGCTTGAATACAGCAAAAAAGGCCGTAATGAGCACTAAAAGAGCATTGCCTGCCTAAAAATCAAGTCGTATGATGTCCGTCAACTGCAGGCCATGCCTTCAGCACACACCAACCCGCATAAAAATAATCAGTGGGGTTAAGCTCTGTGAATACTTCCGAAAACGTGTCTGCTGCGCCCGCCATCGAACCCGTTCTGGCGCGCGCGATCCACAAGGTGAAGCGCCATATCCTGCCGCTTTTCGTCATCATGTTTATCGTTAACTACATCGACCGGGTCAACATCGGCTTTGTGCGCACGCACATGGAGCATGATCTGGGGATTGGCGCAGCGGCCTATGGCTTTGGTGCCGGGTTGTTTTTTATTGGTTATGCACTGTTTGAAGTGCCCTCCAACATGCTGCTGCAAAAGGTCGGGGCGCGTATCTGGCTGACCCGCATCATGTTCACCTGGGGCATCACGGCCACGCTGATGGCCTTTATCCAGAACGAAACCCACTTCTATATCCTGCGTTTTTTACTCGGCGTGGCCGAGGCCGGTTTTTTCCCGGGGGTGATTTATTACTTCACCCGCTGGCTGCCCGGCGCCGAGCGCGGCAAGGCAATTGCCATTTTCCTCAGCGGTTCTGCGCTGGCCTCGCTGATCTCTGGCCCGCTGTCCGGCCTGTTGCTGCAAATCACCGGTCTGGGCCTGCACGGCTGGCAGTGGATGTACATCATTGAGGGCATGGCTTCGGTGCTGCTGTGTGGCTTTGTCTGGTATTGGCTGGATTCCAAACCCCATGACGCCACGTGGCTCAGCCGCGCCGAGCAAGATGCGCTGGTCAATGAAATTGACCGCGAACAGCGCGAGCGCGATGCCGTCAACACGGTCAAGCCGAGCGTGTTCAAGTTGCTCAAAGACCGCCAGATTTTGCTGTTCTGCGCGATCTATTTCTGCATTCAGTTGACCATCTACGCCGCGACTTTCTGGCTGCCGAGCATCATCAAGAAAATGGGCGACCTGAGCGATATGCAGGTCGGTCTTTTCAACTCGATTCCGTGGTTGATTTCGATCCTTGCCATGTATGCATTCGCGTCGCTGGCCAGCCGCTTTAAATACCAGCAGGCGTGGATCGCCGCGGCCTTGCTGATTGCCGCGCTGGGCATGTTCCTGTCGACCACCGGCGGGCCGATCTTTGCCTTTATCGCGATTTGCTTCGCCGCCATCGGTTTCAAATCGGCTTCGGCGCTGTTCTGGCCGATTCCACAGGCTTATCTGGATGCGCGCATCGCTGCGGCGGTTATCGCGCTGATCAATTCGGTGGGCAACTTGGGCGGGTTTGTTGCCCCCACCACGTTCGGCTTTCTGGAACAGACCACCGGTTCCATTCAAGGCGGTCTTTACGGGCTGGCCGGCACATCGATTCTGGCGGCAATCATTGTGTTCTTTGCCAAGACCAAACCCAAGCCCGCGGACGATGTTCGCGCCGTCTTGCAACCCGCTTAGCACCTGACTCCAATAAAAAATTCAAGGAACACGCCATGAATGCCGAACATCAGCACCACGCCAGCCATGCACCAGTGATAACTAGCCTGCAAGTGATTCCAGTGGCCGGTCATGACAGCATGCTGCTCAACCTCAGCGGCGCCCACGGGCCGTTTTTCACCCGCAACATTGTTATTCTCAAAGACAGCAGCGGCCGTACCGGTGTCGGTGAAGTGCCCGGCGGCGAGCGCATTCGCGAAACCCTGGAAGATGCCCGCAGCCTGGTCGTGGGCCAGCCTATTGGGAACTACCAAAGCATTCTCAACGCCATGCGCAGCACCTTTGCAGCACGGGATTCGGCGGGCCGGGGCCTGCAAACCTTCGACCTGCGCATCACCATCCACGCCGTCACGGCCATGGAAGCCGCCCTGCTCGACCTGCTCGGTCAATTTCTGGAGGTGCCGGTGGCCGCCCTGCTCGGTGAAGGCCAGCAGCGCGATGCGGTGAAGATGCTCGGCTATCTGTTTTATATAGGTGACCGCCAACAGACTGATCTGGCTTATCGCAATGAAGCGGATGGCGATGACTGGTTTCGCCTGCGCCATGAGCAGGCGATGACCCCGCAAGCCGTGGTCCGTCTGGCCGAAGCGGCACAAGCCAAATACGGGTTTAACGACTTCAAGCTCAAGGGCGGCGTGTTGCGCGGTGCCGAAGAAATCGAAGCCGTGACCGCGCTGGCTGAACGCTTCCCGGAGGCGCGCATCACCCTGGACCCCAATGGCGCCTGGTCACTCAAAGAGGCCGTAGCCCTGTGCCGCGACCAGCATCATGTACTGGCCTATGCCGAAGACCCCTGCGGCGCCGAAAACGGTTACTCGGGGCGTGAGGTCATGGCCGAGTTCAGACGCGCCACCGGCCTGCCGACGGCCACCAACATGATCGCTACCGACTGGCGTGAAATGGGCCACGCCATTCAATCGCAAGCCGTGGACATTCCACTGGCCGACCCGCATTTCTGGACGATGCAAGGCTCGGTACGCGTCGCGCAGATGTGCCATGAGTGGGGCCTGACCTGGGGCTCGCATTCCAACAATCACTTTGATATTTCCCTGGCCATGTTCACTCAGGTCGCCGCCGCCGCACCGGGCGACATCACTGCCATTGATACCCACTGGATCTGGCAGGACGGCCAGCGCCTGACCCGTGAACCGCTGAAAATCGTCGACGGCCATATCAAGGTCCCGGCTCGCCCCGGCCTGGGTGTGGACATCGATATGGACGCCGTGGCCAAGGCCCACGAACTGTACAAAGGCATGGGACTGGGCGCGCGGGACGACAGCGTCGCCATGCAGTACATTGTTCCGGGCTGGAAATACGACAACAAAAAACCCTGTCTTGTGCGCTGATCCCCCCATGCGCGCTTTAAGCCTATCTAGCGAGGATTGAAACCATGTCGACCGTAACCGGCCACAACTTTATCGGCGGCCGCCGCAGTGCTGCTGGCACCACAACCCTTGAAAGCCTTGACGCCAGCACCGGCCAGGCGCTGCCTTATCGCTTTTATCAGGCCACCCCCGAAGAAGTGAATGACGCCGCCAATGCTGCCGACCAAGCGTTTGTTGCCTTTCGCCAGTTGAGCCCTGAACGTCGCGCTGAATTTCTGGATGCCGTCGCGGACGAAATCGACCAGTTGGGCGATGACTTTGTCGCCATTGTCTGCGCTGAGACGGCGTTGCCTGCCGGGCGTATTCAAGGTGAGCGCGGACGTACCAGCGGGCAGATGCGCCTGTTCGCCAAGGTGCTTCGACGCGGTGACTTTTTGGGTGCGCGTATTGACCTGGCCCTGCCGGACCGCAAACCGCTGCCTCGGGTTGATTTGCGCCAATACCGCATCGGCGTCGGCGCTGTGGCGGTATTTGGCGCCAGCAACTTCCCGCTGGCCTTCTCAACGGCCGGTGGGGACACTGCTGCCGCCTTCGCCGCCGGGTGCCCGGTGGTGTTCAAGGCACACAGCGGCCATATGGCTACGGCTGATCTGGTGGGCTGCGCGATTATCCGCGCGGCCGAAAAAACCGGCATGCCTCAAGGCGTGTTCAACATGATCTTCGGCGCAGGCGTGGGCGAAGCGCTGGTCAAGCACCCGGCCATTCAAGCGGTCGGCTTTACCGGCTCGCTGAACGGCGGCAATGCCTTGAGCAAAATGGCCGCTGAACGCGAACAGCCAATCCCGGTATTCGCCGAAATGTCGAGCATCAACCCGGTCATCCTGCTGCCTCAAGCACTGGCAGCGCGCGGCACTCAAGTGGCCAGCGAACTGGCGGCCTCGGTGACCATGGGCGCAGGGCAGTTCTGCACCAACCCAGGCCTCGTCATCGGCCTGCGCTCCCCTGAGCTGACCGGGTTTATCGAACAACTGACGCAGAACATGGCCGCACAGGCCCCTCAGACCTTGCTCAATGCGGGCGGTCTGCGCAGCTACGCCAAAGGCGTCGAGCACCTGATCAATCATGCGGGCATCACCCATCTGGCAGGCCACGCGCAAGCGGGCCAGCAAGCACAACCGCAATTGTTCAAGGCCGATGTCAGCCTGCTGCTGAACAAAGACCCACTGCTGCAGGAAGAGGTATTTGGCCCGGCAACCATCGTCATCGAAGTGGACGATGAGGCACAGCTTAAAGCCGCCTTGCTGGCCTTGCGCGGGCAACTGACCGCCACCCTGATCGGTGAACCGGCCGACCTTGAACAGTACCAATGGCTGGTGCCGATTCTTGAGCAAAAGGTCGGACGCATTCTGGTCAACGGCTATCCGACTGGAGTCGAAGTCTGCGACGCCATGGTTCACGGCGGCCCGTACCCTGCTACTTCGGATGCTCGCGGCACGTCGGTAGGCTCCCTGGCCATCGACCGCTTCCTGCGCCCTGTGTGCTACCAGAACTACCCCGATGCCTTACTGCCGCCAGCACTGCAAAACAGCAACCCGCTGGGCTTGCAGCGCCTGGTTAACGGCGAGTGGAGCGCGAACGCGATTGCTTGAAACACGCTGAGTGAATGAATAACGGCGCCTGCAAATGGCGCCGTTTTCGTTTCTGCGCCGCCCTGCACAGGGGGGCCACCTCAAATTTCAGGCAAAAAAAATCCCAAGTAGCTGATGGAAACTTGGGATTTAAAAATGCATTAACCGTGGTAGGTGAACGCCGGGCGATAATATCCCATTGTCATAACCAGTAACAACCCATTGTGAGGGGTTTGTCACGGTGCGGTACTGACCCACGTCAGTGAATCAATCACTCACAACGGGACTGCCGACCTATTGCGGATTAACCCGGAAAATTGGCTTTCAAGGCTTGCAATCCCCCCTCGTACACACCCTTGAACAAGGCATGGGCCTCGTCGTCGCTGACGCCCACTGGTGTGAAGCTGCCCGACCAAGTGACCCGCGCGCCCTCACCGTGGACTTCGACTTTCAAGGTTGCGAAGTAATCGGCCACCGGAAACGGCGACTCAACGATCGAGTAACTGTAGGTTTTAGCTGCGTTATCGAAGGTTTGCAGACGCTCGACTATGGCGGCATCTGCGGTCTTGAGGTGGCGCAGGCGCCCGCCTTCACTGGCCTCGCTGCTGATAATGAACGGCAGCCAGTCGGGCAACGAGTTGAAACCACCTACCAATTGCCACACCTGATCGGCCGAAACAGGAATATCGATAAACGCTGATGCAGTTGCCATGTGATGTGTGCCTCTGGGTTTTGAAGATTAAGCGACCAGCAGTTTACTCCAGAGGATCACTGACCGATCAACCCGGCCTGGATTTTACCCACGACCTCGTGCATCGCTGGCAGAAACCGCCGCGCGGCTTCTTCAACCGGCATGGCTTTGGCGATATACACCAGATTCAGGCAACCCATGACCCGCGCCTCATGCATCACCGGAATGGCAATGGCCGCGATTTTGCGCTCTTCGCCCCAATGTGCGTTGTTTTCGCCATAGCCTTTGCTGCGCGTGTGTTCAATCAGGCGCTCGACAAAACGACTGTCTGCGGCCAGCGCAGATTGCGCATCACCACGACTGATCATCAGCTCTACCAACTCATGGCGCTCGGCGGGCGGGCAAAACGAAAAGTAGGCACGCCCGGTCGCGGTCATCAACAACGGCAAACGGCGCCCGACCATCGAGCGGTGAAACGACAGGCGACTGAAGCGATGGGTGGTCTCACGGATCACCATGGCGTCGCCATCCAGGGTGCACAGGTCGGTGGGCCACGCCACTTGTTGCAATAACTGGCCGAGCAAAGGCGCGCAAATGGCGGAGATCCATTGCTCATCGCGATAGCCTTCGCTGAGTTCGCGCACTTTGAGCGTCAGCCGGTAACTGTCATCCGACTCACTGCGCCGCACGTACCCTTCGACCTGCAATGTTTCCAGCAACCGACGCACGGTAGTGCGGTGCAAGCCGCTTTGTTCGGCCAATTGCGCCGTGCTGGCACCGCCATCAAAACGGTTCAGACCGTTGATCAATGCCAGCCCCCGGATCAAACCACGCACGGCTTTGTATTCGGTTTCGCTCATGTGCCTTCCATTATTTTTATCGGTAAATCAACGATGTGCACTCTGTGCACCCTAACAAGGGTTGTCGTTGTTCACCAGCCTTGCGATTTCCATACTGCGCGCAACAAGAAATCCAAAAATGCGCTGTACGGAGATACCCATGAGTACTGCCCACCTGTCTAGCCCTGTGGAGCTGTCCACTGATGTCGCCATTGTTGGCGCCGGCCCTGTCGGGCTGATGATCGCCAACTACCTGGGCCAATGTGGTGTGAACGTCACCTTGGTAGAAAAGCTCGACAGCCTGATCGACTACCCTCGCGCCATCGGCCTGGACGACGAAAGCCTGCGCACGTTTCAAGCAGTGGGTCTGGCCGAGAACGTGTTGCCGCACACCACCCCTTGGCATGCCATGCGCTTTATGACACCCAAGGGTCGCTGTTTTGCCGATATTCAGCCCAAGACCGATGAGTTTGGCTGGTCGCGCCGCAACGCCTTTATCCAGCCGCTGGCCGACCGTGTGCTGTTTGAGGGGCTGGCCCGTTTTGACAACGTCAAGGTGCTGTTCGGTCGCGAACTTGAAGGCTTTGAGCAAAGCGAGAGCGGTGTGCAACTGACGCTGAAAAGCGCTGACGGTCGCCGTGAATGCTTAAAGGCCCAGTACCTGATTGGTTGCGACGGCGGCAACAGCCTGGTGCGCCGCAGCCTCAATATCAGCTTTGAAGGCAAGACCGCGCCCAACCAGTGGATTGTGGTGGACATTGCCAATGACCCGTTGAGCACGCCGCATGTGTACCTGTGCTGCGACCCCGTACGCCCGTACGTGTCCGCCGCCCTGCCCCACGGCGTACGCCGCTTCGAATTCATGGTCATGCCCGGCGAGACCGAGGCCGAACTGAGCAAGCCCGAAAACATGCGCAAGCTGCTGGCCAAGGTGCTGCCCGACCCGGACCGCATCGAGTTGATCCGCAGCCGCGTCTACACACACAACGCTCGTCTTGCGGGCCGGTTCCGTGAAGGCCGGGTACTGCTGGCCGGTGATGCCGCGCACATCATGCCGGTCTGGCAGGGCCAGGGTTATAACAGCGGCATGCGCGACGCCTCCAACCTGGCCTGGAAATTATCCCGGGTGGTCAAAGGGCTGGCACACGACAGCTTGCTGGACAGCTATGAACTGGAACGCCGTGATCACGCCAAGGCAATGATCGACTTGTCGGTCATGGCCGGGCATGTATTGGCGCCGCCCAAGCGCTGGCAAGGCACCCTGCGTGATGGTGTGTCATGGCTGCTCAACTATGTGCCACCGATCAAACGCTACTTCGTTGAAATGCGCTTCAAGCCGATGCCGCAATACACCCGTGGCGCGTTGATCGTACCCAGTGAAAAAGGCTCGCCAGTGGGCAAAATGTTTATTCAGCCACAGGTGCTCACCGACGCCGGGGCCACAGTGCGGCTCGATGAAGTGATCGGTGAAAACTTCGCCATTATCGCGTGGGGTTGCGACCCTACCTGGGGCCTGAGCGCCGCGCAAATCACCCACTGGAAAGCGATGGGTACGCGCTTTATTCAAGTGCTGCCCGATGTTCAGCTCAGAGCGCCGAGCGACGCGGGCCCCGAGGTGATTCGTGTGGGTGATAGCAGTGGTCGTTTGCGTGAATGGTTCGCTCGCGGTTCATCTTCCATCGCCCTGCTGCGCCCTGACCGCTTTCTCGCCGGGCTGGCCACCCCGCAAACGCTGGGTCGTACCTGCGATGAGTTGACGCTGGCACTCAACGCCCAGCCGCTCGCCAGCGTGACGCCTGTCGTCAGCAAGGTGGCTTGATATGAGCGCTTATCTGCACTGCTTGTCGCATACCCCGCTGGTGGGCTTCGTTGATCCGGCCCCTGAGGTGCTGGCCGAAGTCGACGCCATGATCGGTGAGGCTCGCGAGCGTATCGCCCGCTTTGATCCACAACTGATCGTGCTGTTCGGCCCGGATCACTACAACGGTTTTTTCTACGACGTGATGCCGCCGTTTTGCATTGGCATGGCCGCCGAGGCCATCGGTGATTTCGACACCGCCGCCGGGCCGCTGGACGTGCCCAAAGCGCTGGCCCAAGACTGCGCACAGGCGGTCATGGACGCGGGTATTGATACCGCCGTGTCCTACCGCATGCAGGTCGACCACGCCTTTGCGCAACCGCTGGAGTTGCTGCTGGGCGGGTTGAGCCAGTGCCCGGTGATTCCCGTGTTTATCAACTCGGTGGCGGTACCGCTGCCCGGTTTCAAGCGGGCGCGACTGCTCGGCGAGGCCATTGGCCAATGGGCCAAATCGCTGAACCTGCGGGTGCTGTTTCTGGCCTCCGGCGGCCTCTCCCATCAGCCTCCCGTGCCGGAGTTGGCCAAGGTCGATGCGCGTATGGCCGACCGTTTGATGGGCAGCGGTCGCCAGTTGCCCGCCGATGAACGTCAGGCACGCCAGCAACGGGTGATTCAGGCAGCACGCCACTTTGTTGAAGACCAGAACAGCTTGCACCCGCTCAACCCTGTGTGGGACCAGCACTTTCTCGACACCCTGGAACAAGGCCGGTTGAGCGACTTCGACGGTTTGGGCAATGACGAACTGTCGGCGCTGGCCGGTAAGTCGACCCACGAAGTCAAGACTTGGGTGGCCGCCTTCGCCGCCTTGTCAGCTTTCGGCCCTTACCAGGCCGAAGGCCGTTACTACCGCCCGATTCCCGAGTGGATCGCAGGCTTCGGCGCTTTGGGCGCGAAGCCGCTGCACACCTCCCTTTGAATTCAAGGAACACTGCCATGACTGCCACTGCATTCACTGAAGCGTCCACCAGCCGGTTCGCCCGCATCAAAGAAGGCGATCTGGACTTACAACTGCATTACAACGATGTCGGCCAAGGCAAAGAGACCGTGATCATGCTTCACGGCTCTGGCCCCGGTGCCAGCGGCTGGGCCAACTTCAACCGCAATATCGAACCCTTGGTCAACGCCGGTTACCGGGTGATCCTGCTTGACTGCCCCGGCTGGAGCAAAAGCGACCCGGTTGTGAGCCAAGGCTCGCGCTCGAACCTCAATGCCACCGCGCTCAAGGGTTTGCTGGATGTGCTGGATCTGGACCGCGTGCACATTATTGGCAACTCAATGGGGGCCCACAGCACCGTGGCCTTTGCTCTGGAAAACCCTGAGCGCATCGGCAAACTGATCCTGATGGGCGGCGGCACCGGCGGCCCGAGCGCGTTTGTGCCGCAACCCACTGAAGGCATCAAGCTGATCGGCGCGCTGTACCGCGATCCGACCATCGACAACCTGAAGAAGATGATGAGCGTCTTCGTGTTCGACGCCAGCAGCTTGACCGAAGAGCTGTTCCAGACCCGCCTCGACAACATCCTGTCGCGCCGCGACCACCTGGAAAATTTCGTTAAAAGCAGCACCCTCAACCCCAAGCAATTCCCTGACTTTAGCCATCGCCTGCACGAAATCAGTGCCGAGACTTTGCTGGTGTGGGGCCGTGAAGACCGTTTTGTACCGATGGACACCGGCCTGCGCCTGCTGGCCGGCCTGCCTAAAGCCCGACTGCACGTATTCAACCGTTGCGGGCACTGGGCGCAGTGGGAACACGCAGATGCGTTCAACCGCATGGTGCTGGACTTCCTCACCCATTGATGACTGAGACTCTTATGAATGTGACCCCAGAAACATTGGCGCAATTGGCCGCCGACCTGCGCCAGGCTGAAATCAGCGGCGAAGCCATCGGGCCGCTGCGCGAGCAGATCGGTGAAGACAACGCCAGCGCTGCGTACGCCATCCAACAGCTAAACGTCGCCCACGCCGTAGCCAATGGCCGCCGTGTGGTCGGCCGCAAGATTGGCCTGACCAACCCCAAGGTGCAAGCGCAACTGGGCGTCGACCAACCGGACTTCGGCACCCTGTTTGCCGACATGTGCTACGGCGACAACCAGACCGTGCCCCTGGAGCGTGTGCTGCAACCCAAAATCGAGGCAGAAATCGCCTTGATCCTGCAACACGATCTGCCCCACGCCGACACCACCTTTGACGAAGTCATGAGCGCGACGGGCTGGGTTGTGCCCGCGCTGGAGATTGTCGGCAGTCGGGTGCAGCAATGGAATATCCGTTTCGTCGACACCGTGGCCGATAACGCCTCCAGCGGCTGCTATGTGTTGGGCGGCCCGGCTCGGCGCATTGAAGGGCTGGACTTGCGCAACGCGGTTATGCGCATGACCCGCAACGATGAGCAAGTGTCCACCGGCAGCGGCGCGCAATGCCTGGGCCACCCGATCAATGCAGCGGTATGGCTGGCCCGCACCATGGCGCGGCTGGGCAATCCGCTCAAGGCCGGCGACATCATTTTGACCGGGGCATTGGGGCCGATGGTGGCGGTGGCCGCCGGGGATCGTTTTGAAGCGCACATCGAAGGCATTGGCCAGGTCGGCGTGGATTTCTCGTAAGACAGGCACCGCCGGGCAACCGGCAACCTGCGTGCACATGAGGCAACAATAATGAACAAGAAACTTAAAGTCGCGATCATCGGTTCCGGCAACATCGGCACCGATTTGATGATCAAGATACTGCGCAACGGCAAGCACCTGGAAATGGCCGTCATGGTCGGCATCGACCCCGCTTCCGACGGTCTGGCTCGCGCCGAACGCATGGGCGTGGCCATCACCCACGAAGGCGTCGAGGGCTTGACCCGCATGGACGTGTTCAAGGACATCGACTTCGTCTTCGACGCCACCTCAGCCGGTGCTCACGTCAAGAACGACGCCTTTTTGCGCTCGGTCAAACCGGGTATTCGCCTGATTGACCTGACGCCTGCGGCCATCGGCCCGTACTGCGTACCCGTGGTCAATCTGGAACAGAACCTCAATCAGCTCAACGTCAACATGGTCACCTGTGGCGGGCAAGCGACCATTCCGATGGTGGCGGCCGTGTCCCGTGTGGCCAAGGTTCACTACGCCGAAATCGTCGCCTCCATTGCCAGCAAATCCGCCGGCCCCGGCACCCGCGCCAATATCGACGAATTCACCGAAACCACCTCCAAGGCCATCGAAGTGATTGGCGGCGCGACCAAGGGCAAGGCCATCATCGTGATGAACCCGGCCGAGCCGCCGTTGATGATGCGCGACACGGTGTTTGTGCTGTCCGAAGCGGCCGATCAGGCCCTGGTTGAAGCCTCCATCGTCGAAATGGCAGCGGCCGTGCAGGCCTATGTGCCGGGCTACCGACTCAAACAAAAGGTGCAGTTCGACGTCATCCCCGAGGATGCACCGTTGAACATCCCCGGTCTGGGCAAGTTTTCGGGCCTCAAGACCTCGGTCTTTCTCGAAGTCGAAGGGGCTGCCCATTACCTGCCCGCGTACGCCGGCAATCTCGACATCATGACCTCCGCTGCCTTGGCCACCGCCGAGCGCATGGCGTTGTCGATGCTTAACGCCTGAGGAGAAAACCATGAACGGTAAAAAGATCTACATCAGCGACGTGACCCTGCGCGACGGCAGCCATGCGGTACGTCATCAGTACTCGCTCAAGAACGTGCAAGACATTGCCCGCGCGCTGGACAAAGCCCGTGTCGACGCCATCGAAGTGGCCCACGGCGACGGCCTGCAAGGCTCCAGTTTCAACTACGGTTTTGCCTCTCACACCGATCTGGAATGGATCGAAGCAGCAGCGGACGTGATCAGCCACGCCAAAATCACCACCTTGCTGCTGCCCGGCATCGGCACCGTGCATGACCTCAAGGCCGCGTATAACGCCGGGGCGCGGGTGGTGCGTATTGCCACTCACTGCACCGAAGCAGACGTGTCGAAACAGCACATTGAATACGCCCGTGAACTGGGCATGGACACTGTGGGTTTTCTGATGATGAGCCACATGATTCCAGCCGAGCAATTGGCCGCACAGGCCAAGCTGATGGAAAGCTACGGCGCCACCTGCGTGTACATGGCCGACTCGGGCGGAGCGATGAACATGCAGGATATTCGTGATCGCTTTCGGGCGTTCAAAGCGGTGCTCAAGCCTGAAACCGAAACCGGCATGCATGCCCACCACAACCTCTCGCTGGGTGTGGCCAACTCGATCACGGCGGTTGAAGAAGGCTGTGACCGGATTGACGCCAGCCTTGCGGGCATGGGCGCCGGGGCCGGTAATGCGCCGCTGGAAGTGTTCATTGCTGCTGCCGAGCGCATGGGCTGGAACCACGGCACTGACCTGTACACCTTGATGGATGCGGCGGATGACATCGTGCGGCCATTGCAGGACCGGCCAGTGCGGGTCGACCGCGAAACCTTGGCGCTGGGCTATGCGGGTGTGTATTCGAGCTTCTTGCGCCACGCCGAAATTGCCGCGCAGAAGTACGGTTTGAAGACCTTGGACATTCTGGTCGAGCTGGGTAAACGGCGCATGGTCGGCGGTCAGGAAGACATGATCGTCGACGTGGCGCTGGACCTGCTCAAACGCTGATCCTTGCTTCCCTACCCCCGTAGCAGCTGCCGAAGGCTGCGTTCGGCGACGCAGTCGTCGTAAATCCGGCTCACGCGGTTCACCTGCATTACCGCGTGCTCTGAATGGACGATCGCTGCGCAATCGAACGCCGCCTCCGGCAGCTGCTACGGGGCGTACTACAACAATAAAACGGGTACAGCCCATGACATCGCTCAACGTCACCACCGCTTTGCCGGTGGCGCGCACTATCGCTTTGTGTTTCCTCGTGGCCCTTATGGAAGGCCTCGATCTGCAAGCCGCCGGGATCGCGGCCCAAGGCATGGCTGCCGCTTTTGAACTGGATAAGTTACAGATGAGCTGGGTGTTCAGCGCCGGGATCTTCGGCCTGCTGCCCGGCGCGTTCGCGGGTGGCCGGCTGGCGGATCGCATCGGCCGTAAACGCGTGCTGATGGCGTCAGTGGCATTGTTCGGGGTGTTCTCACTGGCCACGGCCCTGGCATGGGATTTCAATAGCCTGTTGATTGCCCGTTGCCTGACCGGGGTGGGCCTGGGCGCCGCCCTGCCCAACCTGATTGCGCTGACCAGCGAAATAGCCGGCCCGCGCTTGCGCGGTATGGCGGTCAGCCTGATGTACTGCGGCGTGCCACTGGGCGCCGGGCTGGCAGCGATCATCGGCATCGCCGATCTGGGTGGCAGCTGGCACAGCGTGTTTTACGTGGGTGGGGTTGTGCCGCTGTTAATCGTGCCCCTGCTGGCCCTGTACTTGCCAGAGTCGCTCCAGTTTCGCACTGCTCAGGAGGCGGTGCCGGTAGGCGTTGTGCAGGGTCTGTTCCGCGAAGGCGCAGCGCTGCCCACGCTGCTGATTTGGGTCAGCTATTTCTTCACCCTGATGGTGGTGTACATCCTGATCAACTGGTTGCCGAGTCTGGTCATCGGTCAAGGTTTCAGCGGGCGTGAGGCCAGCTGGGTAATGCTCGCCCTGCAATTGGGGGCCGCCGTCGGCACGCTGTTTCTGGGCTGGGTGATGGATCGTCTGCCCGCCTGGGCTCTGTCTGCGTTGATCTACGTGGGTATTCTGCTGTCACTGACCGCGCTGGGACTGGCCACTGACCTGCAAAGCATGCTGCTGGCAGGTTTTGTCGCCGGTTTTTTTGCGACTGGCGGCCAGTGTGTGCTGTATGCGCTGGCACCGCACTTCTATCGCCCGTCCATCCGCGCAACAGGTGTGGGCAGCGCGGTGGCCATCGGCAGGCTGGGGGCCATGAGCGGCCCGTTGGTGGCCGGCAAAATGCTCGCACTGGGCACCGGCACCGCCGGCGTCATGCTGGCGTCGGCACCGGGCATCGTCATCGCCGCCGTGGCGATGTTTTACCTGTCGCTTCGGCGCAACACAACCACACCGGACTGACCCCAACGCTACACATTGCGCGTCGACACGACGCGCAATGCTTGACCCCTAATAACAATAAAAGTGAATCCGCCATGCTCAAACCTGTGCTTTCGGCACTCTGCGCCTGCACCTGCGCTTTCTATATCGGGCACGCGTGTGCCAGCGGCCTGGTCGAAGACAGCCACGCCGATCTGGTGATGCGCAACTATTACTTCGACCGCAACTACGTCAACGCCACGCCACAAGCCGCAGCCCGCGAATGGGCGCAAGGTTTTATCCTCAACCTGCGCTCGGGCTATACCGAAGGGCCAGTGGGGTTCGGCCTGGATGCCCAAGGCATGCTCGGGGTGCGTCTGGACTCCTCGCGTGCCCGCACCGGCACCGGGCTGCTGCCCTACAGTGCCAGCACCCGGGAACCTGCCGATACCTATTCGGAACTGGGCCTCACCGCCAAAGCCCGGGCGTCGAAAAGTGAACTGCAAGTGGGCACCATCAGCACCTTCCTGCCCATTGCATTCGCCAGCCCGACCCGCCTGCTGCCGCAAACCTTTCGCGGCGCGTACCTCAAATCCCGGGAGCTGGATAACCTGATCCTGCACGCAGGTTGGCTTGATCGCATTAACCTGCGTGACTCCACCGACTACCAGAAAATGTCGGTGGGCTCACCCAATGGCCGTTTCAACGGCGCTGCCGAGTCGAACCGTTTTATGTTTATCGGGGGCGACTACGCGTGGTCTTCGAGCCTGACCCTCAAGTACTACCATGCTGAACTGGCGCAACTGTACCGCAAGGATTTTTATGGCTTTGTCGATGATCGTCCCCTCGGCGCGGGACGTCTGAAAAGTGATTTTCGACTGTTTATCACTGGCGAAGACGGCGCCGCCAAGGCTGGCCCGGTCGACAACCGCAATGCGGCGTTGATGCTGACCTACAGCCTGGGAGCTCACAGATTGGGGGCAGGCTATATGCAGCTCACCGGCAAGACCGCCATGCCCTATCTGTTTGGCACCGAGCCACTGGTGATTACCGAGGGCACCCTGAGTTCTGAATTCCTCAACCCCAAAGAGCGCAGCTGGCAGGTGCGCTATGACTACGACTTTGCAGGGCTGAGCGTGCCGGGCCTCAAGGGCATGTTGCGCTATGTGAGTGGCGACAATATCGAACTGGCCAAATTCGGCGGCTCCAATCTGAGCGAAAGCGAAAAAGACATCGAGATCGCCTACGTGCTTCAAAGCGGCCCGCTCAAAGACCTGTCGCTGCGCGTGCGTAATGCTTGGTACCGCAACGACTTTATCGCCCAGGCCAGTCACCGCGATGACAATGAATTGCGCGTCAATGTCGATTACACCTGGAAGTTATGGTGAAAAAAGCACGCTAACGGTCACATGGGCTGGCTCAGCAGGCCGAAGTTTCGCTAAGCTCTGCCACCCCTATCAGCCACCAGCGGTAAGCGCATGATTGAAGTCACCGAGGTTTCCATTGCCCACCTGCGCGCGGCGCTTGAGTCCGGCCAGACCACTGCCGTGGAACTGGTGCAGGCCTATCTCGCGCGTATCGACGCCTATGACGCCCTCAACACCCCCACCGCGCTGAACGCGGTGGTGGTGCGCAACCCTGACGTGCTGACCGAGGCGCAGGCTTCTGACGAGCGCCGCGCCAACGGCCAAAGCCTCGGCCCGCTGGACGGCATTCCGTATACCGCCAAGGACAGCTATCTGGTCAAGGGCCTGACGGCAGCGTCTGGCAGCCCGGCCTTCAAGGATCTGATTGCCTACCGCGATGCGTTCACCATCGAGCGCTTGCGCGGTGCCGGAGCCATCTGCCTGGGCAAGACCAATATGCCCCCGATGGCTAACGGTGGCATGCAGCGCGGTGTGTATGGCCGTGCTGAAAGCCCGTACAACCCGGACTATTTGACGGCACCTTTTGCCTCGGGTTCGTCCAACGGCGCGGGCACCGCCACCGCCGCCAGCTTTTCAGCCTTTGGTCTGGCCGAAGAAACCTGGTCGAGCGGCCGAGGCCCGGCCTCCAACAATGGCCTGTGCGCCTACACGCCCTCACGCGGCGTCATTTCCGTGCGCGGCAACTGGCCGTTGACCCCGACCATGGACGTGGTAGTGCCCTTTGCCCGCACCATGGCCGACCTGCTGGAAGTGCTGGAAGTGGTGGTCGCCACCGACCCGGACACCCGTGGCGACCTGTGGCGCCTGCAACCCTGGGTGCCGATTCCCAGTGTCGCCGGTGTGCGCCCTTCTTCTTATGCAAGCCTTGCGGTCAAGGCTGATGCGCTGGCGGGCAAGCGTTTCGGCGTGCCACGCATGTACATCAATGCCGACCCCGAGGCCGGTACATCCGAAGCGCCGGGCATCGGTGGCCCGACCGGCCAACGCATCATCACCCGCGCCTCGGTGATTGACCTGTGGCAAGCCGCACGCGCGGCTATCGAAGCCCAGGGCGGTGTGGTGATCGAGGTGGATTTCCCGCTGGTGTCCAATTGCGAAGGCGACCGCCCTGGCGCGCCAACCGTGTTTAACCGCGGGTTGGTGTCCAAAGAGTTCTTGCGCGACGAATTGTGGGAGCTGTCGGCCTGGGCGTTCGATGACTTTTTGCGCGCCAACGACGATCCAAAACTGAACCGCCTGGCCGACGTCGACGGCGCACAGATCTTCCCCCACGACCCCGGCACATTGCCCAATCGCGAAGACGATCTGGGCGCGGGCATGGACGAGTACGTGCGCATGGCCCAACGCGGCATCACCCCGTGGGATCAGATCAGTTCCTTGCCGGACGGCTTGCGCGGGCTGGAGCAGACCCGCCGTCTCGATCTGGAAGACTGGATGGACCGGCTGGAGCTGGATGCGGTGGTGTTTCCAACCGTCGCCGATGTGGCCCCGGCAGATGCCGATGTGAACCCGGTGTCGGCGGACATTGCCTGGAGCAATGGCGTGTGGGTGGCCAACGGCAATCTGGCTATTCGCCATCTGGGCGTGCCGACCGTCACCGTGCCGATGGGCGTGATGGCCGACATTGGCATGCCGGTGGGGCTGACGTTTGCGGGCCGTGCGTACGATGATTCGTCGCTGCTGCGCCTGGCCTCAGCGTTTGAAGCGACCGGCAGCAAGCGCAGGGTTCCACCGCGCACACCGCCGTTGAGCTGATGCCTAGCCCGTAGCAGCTGCCGAAGGCTGCGTCCGATTGCGCAGCGATCGTAAAACCAGAGCATGGGGGGTGTACAGGCAAACCCCATTCACTCAATTTACGACGACTGCGTCGCCGGACGTCGCCTGCGGCAACTGCTACGCCGCCATTGCAGGGTCAGAACGTGTATTTGCCGTTGAACGACACGTAGTCACGGTCAGACAGCGTTCGCCCTTGGGCGATGTTGGCCGAACTCAAGTACGCCACATAAGTCAGGCCCAACTGGAAGTTGCCCAGGTATTTGAAGTCGCCGCCCACGGTCAGGCGTTTTTCGGCGCGGCCCAAGCCCGAATAGGCGCTGCCGTCGATATTTTGCGTCCATGTCGCCTTGGTGGTCAGGTCCCAGCCATTGAATACGCTGGGGTGATCGAAGTACGCGCCCACGCCCAACAGGCTCGACCCACGCGTCTGGCCGTCATACACAAACTTGTTGAACGTGCCGTCAGTTCCAGCACCGCCGCCGGTAATGGTCAGGTCGTCCACACCTTGAATGCGCTGATGCACCACTTCTGTCATCAACGTCGTTTGCTGAGCCATAAACGTCGGCCCGATGATGTACACGGCATTCAGGTTGCCTTGCCACACTTGCCCACGGGCCGGAGCGCCATTGCTCAAGTACACCGCAGCACCGTCGCGATAGCTTAGGTCACCGGCAAACTGCACCGAATCGCCCACCTTGGTGGTAAAGCTCACGCCGGTCAGTTTGATGTTGTCGAAGTAACCCAACTGGTAGCTAGGGCCATTTCCGTTACCGCCGACCTTGCCCAGCGATGAATAGTGCGTCTGGCCGGTGAAGTCGAAAAACAGCGCGGGCACGCGGTCGTGATAGCGGTAATGAAATAAACCGATTTCGGTGTTTTGCGTCAGCCGGTAGCGGGTGCCCAGCCCCCACTCGCCGCTGTTGCCGGGTTTGACTGAACCCCCATAGCCCACAGCGCGAAACTGCGGGTCGGGCAAGTTTTCGATAATTCCCGGAGCCAACCGATAGAACTCGGCGCCGGGGCCAAAGGTGTCACTGCCAAAATAGTCCCCCACCGGGTTAAGCAGGGTTTCTTCCCATTTGTATTGGTAGAAACCGAGCAAAGCCAAGTCTTCGTTGACCGACCAGGAGCCGGATACTTGCCCGACCGGCAGGTAGGCGTCTTTGGCTTCGGTGCCCGGCACGTTGAATTTGGTCGAGTCGACTGGTGCCTGCCCCTGGCTGATATTGGGCCAGAACAAGCTTTCGCCCCACGCCACCAGATGTCGCCCGGCCTTGAGCGATACATACTGATCATCATTGACCGTGAAATCCCCATACACGTAAGCATCCAGCAGGCGCGCCTTGCTGCCGCTGAGCTTGCGGGTGTCACTGATGAATTCGTCATAACGCCCGGTTTTGTTGACCGTGTCGGGCGAGTCGTTGGCGTTTCGCTGGTGGTACACCTCATCGTAGAAATGACTGCCGCGCAGCACCGCACCCAGGTTTTCATGCTTGAGCATCAACTCGCCAAACACACTGACCCGGTTGTTGATCAGCGAGCCACGTTTGAAGTTGCGCGTGGCGTCGTCGTAATTGAGGTTGTTGAGGTATTCGCTGTCGGGTTTGACGGTACGCATCGAGGCGGTGTAATTGACCGTCAGGTTGGAGTCCAGGGTGGTGTTTTCACCCAGTTCCAGCGTCGGTAACGCGAATGCAAATGTGCTCAACCCGCTCAGAAAACCGGCCCCCAGCACACGGCTGACAGGCTTGATGCGTGTGTACTGCGTAAACATGCGATGCTCCTTTTTATTGTTTTTGTGCTCATGCCTTGCGGTGCGCCGCCGACTGCGCACAGGCTGTGCCTGTGGCAGTCATGACGCTGCGCAGCGGGGTTATTTGCCTGCGCGGCGAGCGGCTTCGGGGCCGAAGTCACCCGCGACGATCCCGCCTTTGTTGAGGATGTAGCCATCGCGCTGTTCGTTGATCAGGTTGAAGGCCAGATAGCTGCCAGCGTTCAAGTCGTGATAAAGGCCAACCCCGGCTTGCCAGGTCTGGGTTTCGGGGGCGTAGAAGTAGTTGACCATTGAGGTGCGCCACAGCTCGCCACGGTTGTCATAGTTGTCACCCATGATCGGAAACCAGGTGTCTTCGTCGATGTACATCGTGCGCTTGCCATACAGGTGACGGTTACCCGGTTTGAGCACACCTTCCAGTACCCAGACACGGTGCAGCTCGTAGCGCATGTTGTCTGGGTTGATATGGTTGGGCGTGAGCATGTTCGCGTACTGCAGGTTGTTGGCATGCAAGCGCGCAGTGTTGTACGGGATGTACAGCTCTTTTTTGCCGACGATGTTCCAGTTGTAGCGCTGTGCTGAGCCGTTGAAGATCCGCACTTCATCGACCGTGATCGAACCGCCCGACCCTGGGAACGCCATGTCGAAGCCATAGCCCGGTGATTGGCGAACGCGGCGTGTGCCGGGGTCGTAGCGCCAGCTTTGACGAGGCTCGGTCTTGTCGTTCCAGAACTCGGTGCCGGTGTTGATTTCACCTTTGTCGCGTTGCGGCAGCAGGGTTTCGTTGAGGTAATAGGCAGAGTTGCCGGTGGTGTCACCGATCTTGCCCGGCGCAAGGCCCGGCGCCAGGTTGCGCGAGTGCACGCGGCCCCAGTTGATATTGCCCCCCTTGAGTACGTAAGCGTTGTCGGAGGTGTATTCCTCGGTCCAGGCCCGCACGGTGAACAACGAAGCATTTTTCAGCAACTCGATGCCGCTTTGCGGGATCGGGAACGCCACACCGCCTGTACGTGCCACGACCCCTTCGCCATCGTCCACCAACTTGGCCACCGAGGCGTTTTCCAGTGTGGCTTGGCACACCGTGTCCGAGAAACGGAAGTCGCGGTGCGAGGGGTAAATCGGCATACGGAAGGTGCTTGGGTAGAGCTTGAACAGGGCTTTCTGCCCTTCGGACAAATGCGCGCCGTATTGGTCGAGATTTTGCGCGGTGATCACAAACAAAGGTTTTTCGTTGGGGTACGGGTCAATCGGGTGTTTGCCCGTGCCTTCAAACTTGATGCCGGGCGGCGCGCCCAGCCATTGGCCACTGTAGGCCGGGATGGTGCCTTCGGCATTGCCTTCTTTTTGCGCACCGACGCAGGTCAGATCCTTGCCCAACCGGGCAATCTGGTCAGCGGGTGCCTGGGCGAGCGTCAAGGCGCTGTAACTGTGTAAGGCCAGAGCGACTGAGAGCCAGCCGCCCATCTGAGAGAGTCGTCGCATGGGGGGTCTCCTTGTTGTTTTTGTCGGTAAAGCAAAACCCCGTAGCAGCTGCCGAAGGCTGCATTGGAGCGCGAAGCGGTCCTGATGCGAACCACTCAATCTGTCGATATGGATGCGTTGAGCGCTTCACGGTCGCGGTGCGTCCGAACGCCGCCTGCATCAGCTGCTACGGGTGATTTGTCTACCACCAGCGGCTTGCCCAGGTTGAACCAGGCGGCCAACGCCGGTAGCAGGAAGATCGCGCCCAGGACGTTAACCATGAACATAAAGGCCAGCAGTACGCCCATGTCGGCCTGAAATTTGAGCGGGGCAAACACCCAGGTGCACACCCCCAGCGACATCGTCAAAGCGGTGAACACAGCCGCCGTGCCGCGTTGGCACATGGCCCGGTAGAAGGCTTCGCGCAGGTTCTGGCCCTCGGCCATTTCATGCTCGATGCGCTCATAGAGGTAGATGCCGTAGTCCACACCCACGCCGACCCCCAAGGCCATGACCGGCAAGGTGGCGACTTTGAGGCCGATGCCCAGCAGCGCCATTAGGGCATTGCACAGCACCGCGACAATCGCCAGCGGCACCAGAATGCACAGCACGGCGCGTACTGAGCGGAAGGTCAGCAGGCAAAACAGCGCCACCGAGATAAACAAAGCGGCCAGCATCACCACTTCGGCTTGCTTGACGGCCTCGTTGGACGCGGCCATCACCCCGATATTGCCGCCTGCCAGCTTGAAACTCACACCCGGCACCTGAATGCCGCCAATGATGCGTTTGGCTTCGCTAAGCACGTGGGCAACCGTGGCGCCTTCGTGGTCGGTCAAAAACACCAGAATCTGCATCTGCTGGCAGCCGTCGGTGACCAGTCCGGAATCCGGCGAATAGGCGTAGGCACCCTGCTGCAAGCCTTGGGATGAGCCCGGGATGGCAGCCCAGCGCGGGTTGCCCTCATTGTTGCCGGCAATCACCTCTTTACTCATGCCTGCCACGCTTTGCACCGACTGCACGCCGGGCACTTCGCGCATGTTGAAATCGAAGGCTTCCACCGCGCGCATCACGGCAGGGTCCAGGCACGCCTCGCTGCGATCACTGATGGTGAGGAACACCGACAACACATCCAGACCGATGGAGTAGCTGCTGATAATCGCGTGATTGTCCTGGTTGTAGCGCGAATCTGCGCGCAACTCGGGGGCACCGGCGCCGATGTCGCCGGTGGCCAGATCCCGAGCTTTGTAAGCCCCCGCGGCCAGCAACAACAGGCTGATAGCAAACACCCACAGGGCCGGGCCGGGAGTAGCCAAGGCCGATAAACGCCACCACAGCGGGTGACGCTGCTCGTTGAGCCGTGCGCGGGCAGTCATCAGGCGAGGCTCAAGGCGCAAGTGCGCGATGATCAGCGGCAGCATGATTTTATTGGTGATGATCATCAGCATCACACCGATGCAGGCGGTGATGCCTAACTCATGGACGATAGGAATGTCGATCAGCATGATCACCCCGAACCCCAGCGCGTTCATCAGCAGCGCCAATGCACCGGGGATGAATATCGTGCTGAATGCCGCCTTGGCGGCCGTCACCGAGTCACTGCCCGCGAGCACTTGCTGCTTCCAGGCATTGGTCATTTGCACGGCATGGGACACGCCAATCGAGAAAATCAGAAACGGCACCAGAATCGACATCGGGTCGATCCCCAAGCCCAGTAAAGGCAGCAGGCCGAGCAGCCATATGACCGGCAACAAGGCGACCAACAAGGCCACCACCGTCAAGCGTAACGAGCGGGAGTACAGCCACAGCAATACGCCGGTAATCACAAAGGCGATGGCGAAAAAGCCCATCACGGTGTTCAACCCTTCGACCACATCCCCGACCAGCTTGGCAAAACCGACAATATTGATGTCAATGTCCGCGCTGCTGTACTTGCCTCGAATGTCCTCAAGGCGCTGGGCAATTTGCACATAGTCCACCGGCTGACCGGTCTTGGGGTCAACGTCTTGTAGGTCGGCTGTCACCATCGCCGATTTCAGGTCATTGGCCAGCAGGCGGCCGATTTGCCCGGAGCGGGCGGCGTTGCTGCGCACTTGCTGCAAGTCCTCGGGCGTCGCTGCATATTGCGGTGGCACCACCAGATCGCCGACATAGCCGTCTTCGGTAATTTCGATATAGCGCACGTTGGGGGTAAACAGCGACGTCACACTGGGACGGCTGACGCCCGAGATATAGAACACGTCGTCCGTGACCTGTTGCAGGGTTTGCAAGAACTCGGGGTTGTAGATATCGCCCTCGCCCTTCCAGTGCACACTGACCAACAAGCGATTGGCACCGGTGAATATCCGGCTGAAATCCAGAAAGTTGAGCATGTAGGCATGGCGCACCGGGATCTGCTTGTTGAAGCCGGGGTCGAGCCGTACTTGGGTGGCGCTATAGCCCAGCGCCAGGGTGATGAGCAAAAACAATCCGAGCAGGGGCTTGCGATGGGCGAGCAGTCGTTCGGCACACAGATTGACCAGACGCTGCGTAGCGGTGAGTTCAGGCGCAGTTTTCATCGCAGCCTCGCACAGCAAATGACAAGACGATGGCGCCCATGCTCACGATCCCTCGCAGATTTTTATTGTTTTTGGTTTGCGGCTTGATCAACCACTCCGCGCTGATTGGGAGTGATCATCAGGTGCAGCTGTGCCTGGAACATCGTCCATAAGGCTTAGGCTGTTTGAAGGGGAAAAACACGGACCTCGTAGCCGCTGACGAGGAACCAAGGCTGCGATCGAGCGCGAAGCGCTCGCAAGACGGGACAGCGTGGTGTATCTGAACCCACACCCGACCATCGCGGCAGGACTAAGACTCTGGCTGGATGGTTTTACGACGGCTGCGCCGCCAATCGCAGCCGTCGTCCCTCGTCAGCGACTAGGCGCGCAGGGTCATTCTTTGCTGGGTTTGAACTTGAGCACACCTTTGGGCCAGGTAGCAGCCTTCTTGGTAATCGCCTTCAAGGTTTTGGTCAAACCGCCTTCAAGCTGCTGGTTGGCCGCAAACACCAGCATGACCGTCTGACCTTCCTTGAAGACAACGCCTTCACCCTCAGGCGAAGTGACATAGGCATAGTCACCAATGCCATAAACGGTCATTTTGATTTCGCGAAACTTGATGTCGAACTTGCCGCCTTCACGGCTGGGCAAAACAGCGGCGCTGAAATGATCACCGACTTTAAGCTTGAGACCGGGTTTGTCATCCACGACCAGCGCTGTTTCAGTATCGATCTCGGCGATGTAAATACCTTCCGCCGTTTGCTCGGTGACATAGACAAAACGGGAGTGGAACAGCTTTACCAGCCGAGCCCGCAAGTCACCCAAAACGAATAACGCATGCATCTCCAAATTGCTGACTGCCAACGAAAAACCCTCGAAACCTGAAGTGGAACTGCCTGAACAAAAAGGCAGCAAAAAAAGGCATCAGCCACGTAATGAAAAAATCCGAGTACAGCAATGACTCCGGACTGCTGGAGTCGGGAGACAAGAAACATCAAGACTAAAGGATCCGTACTCTGATTACCCTGGCGAACTATGCGCCTGAAGCTGAAGGAATTCAGCCTGAACCTGTACGAATACAACGGATAAAAAAATCAGTCGGGACGGCATTCTACCGGCCATGCTCGGAGTTGGGTATAAACATCCTCACAGCTGTCGAGGATTTCTAACTTTTTTGGCGTATTAACGCCTCAAATGGTGAGGCTTACGTCACACCGGTCAGTTAACTGCGCCACAGATCATCAACTACTGCCATACTCGCCAAAAAATCGACTTGGCCCATGAAGCCGGGTTCGCCGGGCTCCATTACCTATAAGGGAACGTGACACGTGACGGAATTTGATATTGGCGAGTTTTTCATCCACGGAGACGTCAGAGAAGTCGAAGGTGAGTTTCAGGCCGTGATCGTGATGCGGGCCAAACCTCCGCTCTCCACGGTCACTTACCACCAGGTCGAGAAGGATCGCTGGTTCAAGACCGCCGATGGCGCCAAAGCAGCGGGCCTTGAATCCGCCCTGGCGTTGAAAAGCGCAGTCGATGCAGGTGCCCTCAACGCTTGACCCCTGTGATGAGCTGGCTCAGGCGTGCCGGGCATTACCCGCATAGGCCCTGTGCTGGCTCCCCAGCTGCGCAAGCCATGCTGCGCGGCACTCTTCAGCTTCAAGGCGCGTAGAAAAAGCCGTGCCGCGCTGCTCACCATTGACCAAAACTACCCAGCAGGCTTTTTTACCCGCCTCGCGCAAGGTTTTGGGAACACCGCTGCCAATCATGACCGCTACATCAACCTGATAAGGCATGATGAATTCTCCAGCAATTAGTTAGTCACCTAACGATGTTGGCCATTCTAGTGACTAACACTTCCCGGAAAAAGCTATCTGTGGCATAGCTCAATTGCATCAGCGGTAACAATCCCTGCCTCAGGCCCATCCACTTTGCGGTATTGGCTGATCGAACACCGAGCGCCCGCCCTCACGTGGCCTATTGAAAAAAGCCTGATCCATCACCCCCGTCCCCATGCCCACGCCCGCATTCCAGTTGGCCGAGCAATGAATATAGCGTTGGCGCAACAGACGCTCCTGATCAGCGCTGAGTTCAATAACGCCCGTACGCACCTGAGCCTCAAGGCTGACGGCGATTGCTGACAGTTCGTCGGGTATATCAGCCTCGGCGACGGTCAATGCGCGCAACGGCACCCCCTGATCGCAAGCCAACCCGTGCATGATCCGCAGGTACACCCGCGACAAATGACCCAATACCCGGCGCTGCATGAAGACTGCTGCCTGCACACGCTGCATCGGGTCTTGGCGAGAGCCGGTGGGGTGTGACTCGCTGCGTATCTCCAGCAGCGGATTCGGGTCCTGGGGGTCCAGCAAGTCTTGACGCTGCCAGTCAGCCAGGTCGGTCTCGGCAACCGCCCACGCACGGGTCATGGTGAGTGGCGTCGAAGGGCTGACCAGATTGGTGTGCCAACGGGTCAGATACACCTGCTCCGCCATCTCCATCGGGTAACCGCCGCCCACATCGGCGTGCACACCCGGCAGGGCTATATCCTGCGGCCACTGTGGCGCAATTCGGCTCAGTGCGAAATTTCTCCGCTGTTCGTCTCTGGCACAGAGCTGCACCACCTGATGCGCGCACTCTGGGCCCAGATACAGGTTAAGCCCCGGATTGATGTCGTCGCCTATATCGCCCAAATCGGCCAGCCCACCCATGGCAGCGACGGTATCGAACAGCCCGACAAAACAGACCTCGCACGTAAAGTCGTCCGCCAGCGCAAAGTGCTCTGCGAAATCAGTCGCGTTGATTTGATTAATGAAATGTCGGGCCGCTGCTGCACCTCGACTGAAACCAAAAATATCCAGTTGCAAGCGGCTCAGGGTGTGAGGCGCCAGCGCCTGCACGAACGTTGTCAGGCACTGATTCAGTTGTGCCTGAGCCTCCCCTGCCTTGCCCAGCACACCCGTGCTGCCGCGCCCATAGGTCTGCGCCGGAAAGCGTGTATCCGCCTTGCCGGTGGTGGTGCCAATGCCGCTGACATACAGCGAAGTGACGGCCTTGCCCGTGGTATCAAAGGATGATTGCACCGGGTAACACTGATGCAACCGGGCAATATTAGTGGCAATGCCCTCATAGCTGCTGCCCTCGTCAACCCTCAGGCCCTGCGCTTTAAGCGCTTGGCCCAGTTGACTGTTGAAGGTGTTATTCGCCGTCCCGTCAAAAAAGATACCGACACGCAACACACATCCCGTGTTGCTGGAATTGCCCATGAATGCTGCCCTCTTCTTATTCAGTTGCACGCACAAATGCGCGGCCAAATATAAGGGTGCTCAGCACCAGCGACCAGTTCAAGACCCTAAGATTGTATGTGCACGGATTACTGCGAGGGGGTGCTGAACAACAGTACGAATGACTGTCGCGTGGGGCAAAAACCGAAACCACTCGGGTTACGAGAACGTCAGAGGTGTTCTCATTCAGTTTGCGCGCTGCGCAAAACCATTGAGAACACCTCCGCTGGCGCTTAGGCCTGACGCTGGTGCTTGTCGATTTGCTCGTGACGCTCTTGAGCTTCGATGCAGTACTTGGTGGTCGGGCTGATCAGCAGGCGCTTAAGGCCAATGGCTTCGCCGCTGTCATCGCACCAGCCGAAGCTGTCTTCTTTAATGCGCTCCAGCGCTTGCTCCAACTGAGGCAGCATACGTTGATCACGATCGATAGAGTTCACCAGCCAGGTGCGCTCTTCTTCTACCGAAGCAGCGTCCGCAGGGTCGGCCGGGGTATCCAGGCTTTCAATCGCGATACGGTTCTGCTCGATACGCTCGTGGGTTTCAACCTTCATGTTTTGCAACAGCTCGCTGAAAAAAGCATGTTGCTCGGCATTCATGTAGTCATCCGCCGGCATGGCCAGCAACTTATCCTTTGTCATTGATTTCTCTATAAAAAATACGTGCATTAAGGCGAACTGGGGAGCGTTCTGACCGATATTCGCCCCAACCCGTCAGGTGCCATCTGTTTCAAGCGCCACCCGGCACTCAATTTACGAGGGGCGGCAGTCTAAGGCCGAGTTATCGACTCAGCAACTGAAATGACATCTATTTGTCCAGCAAAACCTTAAAAGCGATAAAAAAGGGCTCCGCCGGCGCTAATGGAGTGCGATCGCAGCAAGAAATTCCCTCCATGAACGTATTCATCCCTTGGAGCCCCTCGGATTCTGCTGAAACGGATACCCATCTGCCATCTTTCATTTTTCCAGGCCCTGCAGCCGAAATGGCCTGTTCCAGTCAATGACACCCCTCTATAAGTAGGCATTGGCGACAGGAGCCCATTGACCGTGAGCCATTACACCTGCGAAAAAATACTTCACTTTATTACCTGAGCGTACTTGGGCGTAAAAAATTACATCCCTTGAAGTACCGAATTCGCCTTAGCCGGTGTACGAATTAAGCCCTTCAAAACTCCTCCTTTTCACGCTGAATAATCCCACGAACATCTCCGTAAATCTTATTGATAGTTACGCATTGACTGACAAGACTGAGGTGGCCGGGCCCTTTACAATCGTTTGCACAAATCCCAGATCCCAAGCCAAGTAAATGCCCGATATGTCACTGTTTGTATCGCGATGAACGGCATTCACGAGCTCTGCCCCCATACAGTTGAGAGTCCAGATCTGAACCACCCCCTCAGATAGCCCAAATACCGATCAGCCCATGGATATTTTGCCAACAAAGCACTGACTGTTTGGTTGACACTTTTCCCCTGGCCACTGCCCGGTATTGTCCAAATAGCCTTACTTAGGGAGCACGACACGATGAGTTATTCTTTGTTTGCCCAGACTAAGCCTGCACTTGAACCCGACGTGTGTGGCGCAGCCCCGACGCCAGACTGCCCCGATCCGATAGACGCCCCGGAACTGAGCAGACTGGTCAAGCTGCGCGATGCATTGTTGATGCTCAAGGTCCCCTTGGCCAATAACGAAAGCTTGCGCGACGTTATCGAGGGACGACTGTTAAACAACGAGGTCTATGAGCGCGTGCTGGGCAAATTGGCGTCTGAGAACCCCAATCACGTGTCGGCAACGCCTCCCTAGTTTTAGGTGCATCACATCATCGTGAACGGATGAAAGGCGGCTTAAGCTCAAAAATAATGCAGTTAAAGCTCATTATTATGAATTTGCAGATTGGCTGGGCATTGGGCAGACTTCACGCGTTCCTCCCCCACATGAAGGGACATTTCAAGGGCTTGCCGGGACACCCGCCAAGCCCTTTTTTCATCTTTACGCCCATCAAAACCGGATTCTCATCACCATGCAAACCCGCTGGATCAGCCGGCTGTTGCCTGCTTCTACCCATACCCGACCTACCGAATGGAGCCGCGCTGCCATCGGCGTATCCCTGGGCACCCTGCTGAGTGTCTGGGTCTGTAGCCTTTTTTTCGGCCTGCCGGTCGCTATGCACTTGATCGGCCCATTGGGGGCATCAGCAATATTGTTGTTTGCCGTCTCTTCAGGCGCGCTGGCGCAGCCCTGGTCAATTCTGGGCGGCTATTTCTGTGCCACGCTGGTGTCCTTGGTGGTGGTGCACTTTTTAGGGCGCGACCTGAACAGCGCGTGTCTGGCAGCGGGCGTGAGCCTGATAGCCATGTGCCTGTTGCGGTGTCTGCACCCGCCTGCCGGGGCGCTGAGCCTGCTGATCGTGCTGGCGGACCCGGCCAGTGCCAGCCTGGGCTGGGCCGTACTGGAACCGGTGATGCTTGCGGCTGCGTGCATGCTGGTAGCGGCAATGGCCTATAACAACCTGACACGGGTGCGCTACCCGAAAAAATCTGAAACCGCCGCCCCCGCGGCTCAGGCCGCTGCCGGAGATCCGGGGATCACTGCACAGGACTTGCAAAAAGCCCTGGAGCAAATGGAGGCCTTTATCGATGTAACCCCTGAAGACCTTGAAGCCTTGATCAAAGCCAGCGAACAGAACGCTCGTCGGCGGAGTGTCACAGAGGTCTTCACTCAAGGCCCAAGCTGATAAAAACGGCCTCTGCATCAGGGGCCGGTTAAATCAGGCGCTGAATCTGCTTGTGCCTCCACACCAGCCGGTAATACAGGGTTTGCAGAATCAGCATGGCGATATAGGTCACAGGGAACGCCATCCACACCCCTTGAAGGCCAAAATGGGCATCCAGCGCGTAGGCCACAGGTAATTCGATGCACAGCACACAAAACAGTGTGATACCCATAGGCACCACTACCACGCCACTGGCTCGCATGATCCCACCGATGACGGCTTGAAAGCCAAACACCAGAATGCTCCAGAGCATGATGTGCAAAAGGTGTTCTGCCCTGATCAGCGCATCTACGTCGGTGATGAACAGCCCCAGCAGCCAGTTGGACAATCCATAACCCAACAGCACCAGCGCACCGGTCAGGCAAAGATTGATCAGCAGACCGGTGCGCAGGATCGGGCCGATACGCTCCACGTGCCCTGACCCGATCGCTTGTGCCCCCAGAATCGACGCCGTGATGGCAATCGACAACGCCGGGAACTGCACATAATTGACGATCTGCGTGACCGCACCGTAGGCCGCCGTGGCGGATGAGCCATGGCTGTTGACCAATGCCAGAATCACCAGCTCGGAAAGCGACAGCACCACCATCTGCACCCCGGTCGGCAAGCCGATGCGCAAGACTTTGCTCAAAATGGTCCAGTCCAGACGCAACGCCGCAAAGAGTTCCCGATCCGGCGCCATCGCACTGCGTTTATGGCGCAGACGCAGCACCAAAAAACCCATCGCCAGGGCATTGCCCACCAGCCCGGCCAATGCCGCGCTTTGGATGCCCATGGGCGCGATACCCAACCAGCCGAGGATCAACGCCGGGGTCAGTAACAGGCCTACTGCCGTCGACACGATCAACGCCAGCAAGGGCGAAATCGTGTCACTGATGCCCCTTAACAGTTGCGTGAACAGAATAAACACCAGCAAGAGCGGCATGATCAGCATCATCACCCGCGCATAGGCCACGGCGTCTTCCAGCACGTCTATCGGAGTGCCCAGCCCCTGCAGTGCAGGGCGAGCCAAAAAGCTGCCCAGTACCGCCGCCACCAGCCCGATGATCGCGCCCAAGGTCAACGTGGCCCCGGTGACTTTTTTCACCAGCGACGTTTCCCCCGCCCCCCATGCCTGACCGATCAACACCGACGCACCGGCGCCGAGACCAATCACCAGGGCGATAAAGAAAAACACGATGGGAAACATCCCCGACACAGCCGCCAGTGCCTGAGTGCCGAGCAATTGCCCGACATAAATCCCATTAAGCGTCCCTGAAAAGCTTTGCAGGAAGTTGGACAGCACCATCGGCGCGAGGAAGATCAGGTAGATCTTCCACAGCGGCCGTTGTGAAGGTGTTTGCATAACGGATCGCCCTTAGAAAAAACGCATGGGCCGTTATACCGTAAAAGTTTGAAATAAATCTCTTAAGGGTGCCGCGATGGCCGCGACCACCTCCTCAACTCAGCTCAAACAACCCCGCAGCGCCCATGCCGCCGCCAATGCACATGGCTACCACGACAAACCGCGCGCCCCGGCGCCGTCCTTCCAGCAGGCTGTGGCCGACCATTCGCGCCCCGGACATACCGAACGGGTGGCCAATGGAAATCGCCCCGCCGTTGACGTTCAGGCGGTCATTGGGAATCTGCAAAAAGTCGCGGCAGTACACCACTTGGCAGGCGAACGCTTCGTTGATCTCCCACAGGTCGATGTCCGACACCGTCAGGCCAAAGCGCTTGAGCAATTTGGGGATGGCAAACACCGGCCCAATGCCCATTTCTTCCGGCGCACAACCACTGACCGCGATCCCGCGATAAGTGCCCAGCGCTTCGATCCCACGCTGCTTGGCCTCGGCGCGGCTCATCAACAATACGGCGGCAGCGCCATCGGAGAATTGCGAAGCGTTGCCAGCGGTGATGAACTCGCCCTGCTGCACCCATTTGCCGTCTTTCCACACAGGTTTCAACGCGGCCAGGTCTTCAAGGGTGGTCGAGGGGCGATTGCACTCGTCACGGTCGGCCACCACCTCTTCATGGCCACTGGGTTTGCCTTCCTTGTCAAAGCACAGCTTGCGCGCGGCCAAGGGCACAATCTCCTCGGCAAACAACCCGGCGGCCTGTGCGGCAGCCGTACGCTGCTGGCTTTGCAGCGAGTACTGATCCTGCACCTCACGGCTGATGTTGTAGCGTCGAGCCACAATCTCGGCAGTTTCGAGCATCGGGATATACGCCGTAGGCATGCACGCGAGCACCGCTTCGGACTGCGCCCGGTAGGTGTTTTTGTATTTATTTTGAGTCAATGACAGCGACTCGACACCGCCCGCGACCGCAATCGACATTTCGCCGGTCATGATGCCCTTGGCCGCCACACCGATACTCATCAACCCCGAGGCGCACATACGGTCAATGGCCATGCCCGGTACAGTGTTTGGCAAGCCGCCGGTATTGGCGCACAAACGGCCAATGTTGTAGCCCTGGGTGCCTTGTTGCGCCGCAGCGCCCATGATCACGTCCTCGACCGAGCCAGGCTCGATGCCCGCTCGCTCAACCACCGCACGCACCACATGGCCACCGAGCACCGGGGCTTCGGTGTCGTTGAACGAGCCACGGAAGGATTTGGTCAGGGCCGTACGGGCCGTGGAGACGATCACAACGTCATTCAAATTCATGCTCACCACTCACTGTTCAATAGGGTTGAAGGTGTAACGGCTGATGGTGTCCACCACACAGCCGGGGCGCTCGCTGCCTTCGATTTCAACGCTGATGCGCACCACCGCCTGCAAGGCAGCTCCGAGCACCTCGACCTGCACGATCTGGCCATGCCCGCGCACCCGCGAGCCGACTTTGACCACCGCCGGAAAGCGCAAGCGGTCGCTGCCGTAATTGACACCCATGGCCAGATTGTCGAACTGCATCAATTGCGGCATAAACAGATTGGCCAGGGCCAGCGTCAGATAGCCGTGGGCAATGCAGGCACCAAACGGGCCGCTGGCAGCACGCTCAGGGTCGACATGAATCCACTGATGATCGCCCGTGGCTTCGGCGAACAGGTTAATGCGTTCCTGAGTCAGTTCCAGCCAGTCAGTACGGCCCAGATCCTGTCCCTGTGCGGCAAGCAATTGCGCGGCGCTGCTGAAGAGTGTGCTCATGGGTTCACCTCAAGCCTGCTGCGAACTGACCGGCAACACTTCACCGACCATGTAAGAGGCGTAATCGCTGGCCAAAAACACCATGACGTTGGCCACTTCCCAAACTTCGGCCGCGCGACCAAAGGCTTCGCGGCTGGTCAGTTGTTCGAGCAGCTCGCTGCTGGAGGCTTTTTTCAGGAAGTCATGCAGCGCAATCGACGGCGCGACGGCATTGATCCGCACACCGCTCTCGGCAGCTTCCAGCGCGCTGCAACGGGTCAGTGCCATCACCCCGGCCTTGGCCGCGGCGTAATGGGCCTGTTCTTTTTGCGCCCGCCAGCCCAGTACCGAGGCGTTGTTGACGATAGCTCCGGCGCCACGACGCTCCATGTGCGGCAGCATGGCGCGGGTCATGCGCATGGTGCCGGTGAGAGTGATGTCGAGCACAGAAGACCATTGTTGATCGGTCATTTCGGTGAGACGCACCTGGCCGCCCAGACCTGCGTTGTTGATCAGTACATCGACGCCGCCCAAGGCGTCTTCAGCAGCGGCGACAAGGGCTTGCACGTCGGCTTCAACCGTGACGTTGCACAGTTGACCGAAGACCGCTTGCAGGCCGGTCTCGGCTTTCAAGCGCTCAACCGCTTCTTCGAGACGACGCGGGTGAATATCGGAAATCATCAAGGCGCGACAGCCTTCTTCGGCGCAGCGTTTGGCGGCGGCATAGCCGATACCTGCACCGGCTGCGGCGGTGATCAGGATCGACTTGCCTGCCAAAAGCTGGTGGCCGGGGACGTAGGGAGGTGCTTGTCTCATGGTTGAATTCTCTTATTGTGATGGCAAACAAAAGCCCCTCACCCTAGCCCTCTCCCAGAGGGAGAGGGGACTAAAGGCAAAAGCAGATCCGCTTCTAGCCCCTCTCCCTCCGGGAGAGGGGACTAAAGGCAAAAGCAGATCCGCTTCTAGCCCCCTCTCCCTCCGGGAGAGGGCTGGGGTGAGGGCCAGGGTTCAGCCGTCTCAGCTGCCCCAAACCCTTTGCGGCTTCGGCGCTTCAGCTAATATCTGGCTCATGGCCACGCCCACTTCTTCAGGCTGCCACTGCGCGCCCTTGTCACGGGTCACGCCCGTACGCCAGCCATCGCCCAGCGACAGCCGCCCGCCCTGGCTCTCAATGATTTGCCCAGTCACATCCCGCGACAGGCTGCTGCCCAGCCACACCACCAACGGCGCGACGTTTTCTGGCGCCCAGGCATCAAACCCGCCGTCTTCCGGCTTTTTCACAATGTCCGGCATCGCACTTTCAGTCATCGAGGTGCGCGCCGCCGGGGCCAACGCATTAGCCGTGACGCCATAACGCGCCAGCTCAGCCGCTTGCACCAGCGTCAACGCGGCAATACCGCCTTTGGCCGCACTGTAATTGGACTGCCCCACCGAACCCTGCAAACCCGCACCCGAACTGGTATTGATAATCCGCGCGTCCACGGGGTGCCCGGCCTTGGCCTGATCGCGCCAGCGCTTGCCCAGAATGTTGGCCAGGCAAAAGTGCCCCTTGAGGTGCACGCGCATCACCGCATCCCAATCGTCTTCGCCCAGACTGATAAACATACGGTCGCGCAAAATCCCGGCGTTGTTAACCAACACATGAACTTCACCAAAGGCGGCCAGTGCAGCATCGACAATCAACTGCGCCGTCGCAACCGTGGTGATGTCATCCGCGTTGGCAATCGCTTGCCCGCCGCGCTGGCGAATCTCGCCCACCACGTCTTCGGCCGCTTCACGGCGAATGTCATTGACCACCACATTGGCGCCCTGTTCGGCAAACGCCAGCGCATAGGCGCGGCCCAAACCACCCCCCGCGCCAGTAATAATCACGGTACGTCCTTCACAAATGGCCATCTCGGTACTCCTAAAGACGCTCAATGATGGTTACGTTGGCTTGCCCGCCGCCTTCGCACATGGTCTGCAGCCCATAACGGCCGCCACTGCGCTCCAACTGATTGAGCAAGCTGGTCATCAACCGGGCACCACTGGCGCCCAACGGGTGCCCCAGGGCAATGGCTCCGCCATTGGCATTGGTGCGAGCCGGGTCATAATCCAGCTCCTTGGCCCATGCCATCACCACAGACGCAAAGGCTTCGTTAATTTCCACCAGATCGATGTCTTGCATGCGCATACCGGCCTTTTTCAATGCCATGCGCGTGGCTGCAATGGGGGCAGTGAGGTGCCAGATCGGATCGTCGCCCATCACGCACAGGTGATGGATGCGTGCTCTGGGGGTCAGGTTATAGCGCTTGAGCGCCGCCTCGGAGACCACCAGCAAAGCGGCCGAGGCGTCACAGGTCTGACTGGAAACAGCCGCGGTGATGGATGGGAACTCAGCAGACACCGGCTCCAGCTCAGCCATTTTGGCCAGACTGGTCTGACGCGGCGTTTCATCGTCCCAAACGCCTTCGCACGGCACGATCTCATTGACGAAACGGCGCCCGGCAATCGCGTCCAGCGCACGGCGATGACTTTCCAGCGCGTAGGCTTCCATCTGCTGGCGGGTGATCTGCCAGTGATCGGCGATGCGCTGCGCTGCGTAAAACTGATTCACCGGCTGGTTGCCAAAACGCGCCTGCCAGCCCTTGCTGCCAGAAAACGGATCACTGAACCCAAGCGGCTGCCCCGCCAACATCGCCGATGAAATCGGAATCTGGGTCATGGTTTGCACACCACCCACCGCAATCACATCCTGAGTACCGCTCATGACGGCTTGCGCGGCAAAGTGCAGCGCCTGCTGCGATGAGCCGCACTGTCGGTCAATGGTGGTGCCCGGTACGTTGAGCGGCAGGCCCGCCGCCAGCCAACTGGTGCGGGCAATGTCCCCGGCCTGCGAACCAATGGTGTCAACGCAACCAAAAATCACGTCGTCGTATTCGTCGGCGGGGATCTGGTTACGCTCCACCAGCGCTTTAAGCACATGGGCGCCCAGGTCAATCGCGTGCACATGGGCCAACCCGCCTTTACGCTTGCCGGTCGGGCTGCGCAAGGCATCAACAATATAGGCTTGGGGCATCATCAATCCTCGAAGGTGTGGCCTGGGCCCAGAGGCGCAGCACCGCTGAGTACGTGGTCTGCCACGCGTCTTTTATGCAGGGCGCGATCGCCCCAGGCATTGTCCAGCGCCCAGGCGCGCTTCATGAACATTTGCAGGTCAACTTCCCAGGTGTAGCCCATGGCACCGTGCACCTGAATACCGTGGCGGGCCGCCAGCCAACTGGCTTCACAGCACGCCAGACGCGCTTGCGAGACCCAGACGCTGGCGTATTGCTCGCCGTGAGCCAATGCATAGGCCGCGCGATACAGCACCGGCTTGGCAAACTCAATCTGCGTGGCAACATCGGCCAAGTGATGCTTGACCGCTTGAAAACTGCCTATCGGCTTGCCGAACTGTTTGCGCTGCGCGGCGTAGTCCACCGAGAGGTCAAGCATGCGCTGGGCCAGACCGAGCAATTGCCCCGCCACCGACAGCGCCCCACGGTTCAGGGTTTGCGCCCACAAATGGCGACCACACGGGCCGTCGGCCACCAGCGTTGAAGTAGTCGACTGCCAACTGACACGGGCCAGACGCCGTGAGGCATCCAGGCTGCTGAGGGGATGCACATCGACCTCGCTACGGGGCACCACGTGGACTTCGTCCCCCTGAGCCAGTAGCAGCAAATCCGCGTGAGCCGCATCGGCCACCATCGGGTTCACCGGGTGACCAATGGCAATGCGCAGGCTGCCGTCAGCAATGCCGCTCAGCCACTCGCTGCGTGTGGCGGTGTCCGCTGCCAAACCGGCAATCATCGCGCTGGCCACATACGCGGTGTCGCTGAGTGAATCGGGAATGGCGTAGTAGCCCAGTTCCTGGGTCATCAACGCCCACGCCACATCATCCATACCCAAACCGCCGTAGGCTTCGGGCACTGAAAGCGCAGTCAAACCCTGCGCAGCTATTTTGTTGCGCAAGTCTGGCGAGCGACCGAGATCGGTTTCCCAGATTTCGCGGAGCATTTCGGGTGCAGCTTCAGTCATCAAAAAACGGCTGATGGCTTCGCGAAACGTTTGCTGGTCTTCGGTAAAGGTAAAGTCCATTCCCGGCCTCACTTCGGCAGGCCGAGCATGCGCTCGGCGATGATGTTGCGCTGGATCTCGTTGGTGCCGGCGTAAATAGGCCCTGCCTGAGCAAACAAAAAGCCTTCGAGCCAGTTGTACCCACCGTCCAACTGCCCGGTCAGTTCGCCGTGGGCACCGAGAATGCGCATGGCGGTTTCGTGCATGCGCAGGTCAAGTTCCGACCAGATGATTTTATTGATGCTCGACTCGGCACCAATATGCGCACCCCGGTTCAGGCGTCCCACCGTGTGATAGGCGGACAAGGCATACGCCTGGGCGTCCGACCACGCCTTGCACACCGCCTCGCCCAACGTCGGGTCACGGTCGGCACTGACACGATGGTTTTGATACAACTCCACCAACTTGCGGGCGGTGTACTGAAAACGGGCGGGCGAACGCAACAGCAAGCCCCGCTCAAAGCCAGCCGTGGCCATCGCCACGTGCCAGCCCTGCCCTTCATCACCAATACGGTTTTGCAGCGGGATACGCACGTCATCAAAAAACACTTCGGCAAACGCATCTTTGCCGTTCAGCGCCTTGATTGGACGCACCGTTACGCCCGGCGCATTGAGCGGCACCATGACAAACGACAAACCATGATGGCGGCTGGACGCCGGATCGCTGCGGAACAAGCCAAACAGCCAGTCGGCAAAAATCGCCCGGGTCGACCAGGTTTTCTGTCCATTGAGCACATACTCGTCACCCTCACGAGTGGCTTTACTGGTGATGGCGGCCATGTCCGAACCGGCGTTCGGCTCAGACCAGCCTTGAGCCCACATATCAGCACTGGCAGCCATGCGCGGCAGAAAGCGCTTTTTTTGCTCCTCAGTGCCGAACTCCATCAAGGTCGTGCCGAGCAGCAACTGACCGTTCTGGTTAACCCGCATGGGGGCACCGGCACCGTAATATTCTTCCTCGAAAATCAACCACTCAATCAGATCGCAGCCACGCCCACCCAGCTCGGTGGGCCACATGACCATCGACAGGCGGTTCTCAAAGAGCTTGGCTTCCCACTGACGGTGCTGCTCAAAGCCTTCGCGGGTGTCGTAACTGGCTAATGGGCTGCTGGGCAGATTGGCTGCCAGCCATTGACGCACCTCGTGTCGAAAGGCCTTTTGTTTCGGCGAGTAAGTCAGGTCCATGTCAGCTCCTTAGAACGCAGCGTCGCGTTTCTCAACAAAAGCGCGGCGGGTTTCAGCGGAGTCCGCACAGGTGTAGGCCTGTAATGTAAAACCCTGCTCCCAGCGGTATTTGTCTTCCAGGTTGCCGTCTTCGATACCGTTGAGCGCCTCTTTGGCGATGCGGATCATGGCCGGGCTTTTGCTGGCGATTTTGTGGGCGATTTGCAACGCGGTTTCGCGTAATTGCTCACGGGGCACGACGCGCTCGATAAAGCCGTACTGCTGGGCTTCAACGGCACCGATCTTGTCGCCGGTAAAGAACAGATAACGGACTTTTTGCACCGGGAACAGGCGCTGCAAGTGCGCCCCGCCGCCCATTGCGCCGCGGTCTACTTCCGGCAAGGCGAACGTGGCGCAATCGGAGGCCACGACGATGTCGGCTGCACCGGTAATGCCAATTCCGCCGCCCAGAACAAAGCCGTGGACGGCCACAATCACCGGCACCGGATTGCGATGCACCGCCTTGAAGGTGGCGTAATTACCGGCATTGACCTGCACGATCAGTTCCGGGTTGGCGTCCAGCTCCTTTATATCGACGCCTGCGCAGAAACCCCGGCCTTCTGCCCGGATCACGATGACGCGTACTTGTGGGTTGGCGCCCAAGGCCTCAATCGTTTGCGCCAGGTCAAGCCATTGCTGGCTGTTGAGCGCATTGACGGGGGGCCGATCAATCACCAGCTCAGCGACGCCGGCGTCGATGGCGGTATGAAATGCAGTGTGGGTTGCGCTAGTCACAAGTGCTCCTGAAATGGCCTAAGGCATGGGAGCAGTATGGGAATGCGCAGTGAGTGGATCATCGTCCATTAAGACTAAGCAAAACGTCTGGCCCGCACGTGTCCGCAGGGTCGTGCCTGCCAGTCATGGTCGACGCCCAGCCCGTGAGATCTGACTTTTCACGGCTGAATGGACTAGTCCACCCTAAGGTTTTCAACACCCGGCGCCACTTCTATGCTTGCGCCTTAAACCGTATCCATTGATGAGAGCCACCGTATGGAGTTAGCCCTGACTGACGAGCAACGCATGATTGTGCAGTCTGCCGAACGCTTTTTGGCTCAGGTGGCCGACAGCACGGCGGTGCGCACAGCAATGGCCAGCGAGCGTGGCTATGACGCTGACACATGGGGGCGCATAGCCCGCGAACTGTACTGGCCGGCGCTGGCTATTCCTGAGGCCTATGGCGGGCTTGGGTTGGGCTTTGTCGAAGTCAGCCTGTTACAGGAACAACTGGGCCGTCGCCTGCTGCCCTCGCCTTTCTTCGCAACCTGTTGCCTGGCCACCCCCGCCCTGCTGCTGAGCCAGAATGAGGCGCTCAAGGCGCGCTGGTTGCCGCAGATTGCAGCGGGCGAACTCAGCGCCAGCCTGGCTTACACCAGCTCATCACGCTGGGATGACGGTGGCGTGCAAGTCTACGCACAGAGCCACGGCGGCGGTTACCGCCTCAATGGCCACTACCTTTACGTCATCGACGGCGCCGAGTGTGACCTGTTGATCATTGCCGCACGTACTCCGGGCAGTGTCGGAGAAGCCGGTATACGTCTGTTCGCAGTGTCTGCGGACACGCCCGGCATTAGCCGCCAGCGACAACCGACCCTTGATCAAACCCGCAGCCTGGCGACCGTCACCCTTAAAGACGTTGCCCTGACCGATGAGCATTTACTCAGCGAGCCCGGCCAAGGGTGGCCCCTGTTGCGCAATGTGCTACACATTGCCGCCATCGGACTGGCCGCCGAACAGACAGGCGGCGCTCAACAGTCACTGGACCTGACGCTGGAATACATAAAAGGCCGCGAGCAATTTGGCCGCAGCATTGCCAGTTTTCAGGCCGTCAAACACCGTTGCGCTGACCTGATGCTGGCGGTTGAATGCGCACGCTCAGCCAGTTACTACGCCGCCTGCATTGCCGATGAATGCTTGAAAGTCGATGGCGACCCCATCGCCCGTCGGGAACTGGCCGAAGCGGCCAGCGCAGCCAAAATCCACGCCAGCGAAGGGTTTTATCAGTGTGCCGCGGAGTCGATCCAGTTGCATGGCGGCGTCGGCTTCACCTGGGAATACGACCCGCACCTGTATTTCAAACGTGCCCGCGCCAGTGAACAGCTGTTGGGCAGTCCGGACTTTCACCGCGAGCAACTGGCCAAACTGATTTTTGGAGAATGCGCATGAATACCGGCTTTAGCGCGGCAGATGAACAGTTTCGCCAGCAGGTGGCGGCGTGGATGCAGCAGCACTTGAGTGGCGAATTCGAGGCCCTGCGTTTTCGCGGCGGGCCGGGCGATGAGGACTTCGCGCCAGAACAACGCAAGGCGTGGGAACAGGTCGTGGCCAGTGGTGGCTGGATCGGTGCCGGCTGGAGCACCGAACACGGCGGTCGCGGTTTGAGCATCAACCAGCAAGTGATCTTTTATGAAGAGTACGCCCGCGCTGGTGGCCCCGGTCGCATGGGCCACATCGGTGAGGGGCTGGTCGGCCCGACGATCGCCGCCTTCGGTACCCCTGAACAACAACAGCGTTTTTTGCCGCCGATCCTGGCCGGTCAGCATTTTTGGTGCCAGGGCTACTCCGAACCCGGTGCCGGGTCTGATTTAGCCAATATCAAAACCCGCGCCAGCCTCGATACGGACAGCGGCCAATGGCTGATCAGCGGCCAGAAGGTCTGGACATCGCTGGCCCATGAGTCTGACTGGTGCTTTGTGCTGGCCCGTACTGAAGCCGGTAGCGTGGGCCATCGCGGCTTGTCGTTTTTTCTGGTACCGATGGCTCAACCCGGCATTCGGGTGCAACCCATTCGCCAGATGACCGGCACCAGCGAATTCAATGAAGTGTTTTTTGATCAGGCGCACACCTCGGCAGACAACTTGATAGGGCAGCCCGGTGACGGCTGGAAAATTGCCATGGCCTTGCTGGGCTTCGAACGCGGCGTCTCAACGCTGGGCCAACAGATGCAGTTCCAAAACGAGCTGGATGAAGTGGTGCGCATTGCCAAGAACAATGGAGCAGCACAAAACCCTATGCTGCGCCAACGCATCGCCCGCGCCTGGAGCGGCTTGCGTGTGTTGCGCTATAACTCGTTGCGCATGCTGTCGGGGGTGCAGGACGGTAGCCTGCGTCCCGAAGCGACCATCTACAAACTGGCGTGGTCCAGCTGGCACCTCGAATTGGGCAAGCTGGCGATGGACGTGCTGGGGCCTGAAGCTGAGCTGCTGGAGTCGGGCCCTTACCAACTGACACGCCTGCAAGCCCTGTTTCTGTTCACCCGCGCTGACACGATTTATGGTGGCAGCAGTGAAATACAGCGCAACATTATTGCCGAGCGCGCCTTGGGCATGCCGCGCGAGGCCAGATAACACGCGAGCAACCTTCAGCAAGGGTGCTGACCCGCGAGGGCTTCAGCACCGCTCTCCAGATAAAGCGCTGACCGTGCCCGGTCAACGGCCAAAAGCAATACCTCATGTTTCGCCCCCTTGCTTAACGTAAAAACTGTCCCCACCTGACAGATCTGTCATCTCGCCATCAGTTGCCTGACAGGCCCTGGGGTGCAGAATTTATATTTACGTTAAGAGGTCGCTCATGAAAAACCCATTGCGTCTTGTGGCCCTATCGGCCTTGCTGCTGACTTCAATGGCACAGGCTGCTGAATCACTGACCATCGACGTGCACCGCGATGCCAACTGTGGATGCTGTAAGTCATGGATTTCACACCTGCAAGCCAACGGTTTCAAGGTCAATGACCATGTAGAGGCCGATATGAGCCAATTCAAACAACAGGCCGGAGTAGCGCCACGTCTGGCTTCTTGCCACACCGCAATCATCAACGGCAAGTTCGTTGAAGGCCACGTACCCGCCGAACAAGTGGTGGCTCTGACTCAGCGTCACGACCTCAAGGGCATTGCCGTGCCCGGTATGCCGATGGGCTCCCCGGGGATGGAAATGGGCGATCACAAGGACGCCTATCAAGTCATTGGCTTGCGTAACGATGGCCGCGAAGAAGTCATCGCCGAATACGCCGGCAATTAATCTCCGCAGCCTTTAAATGCACCGCAACGGTGCATTTAAAGGCTTTTATACCCGTGAGCGCTACACCCTCCCTCCCCGTCCGTCGTGACTGTTTCTTGCCCATTTACATCGGGCATCTCAATGATTCATATTTTTGTCCTACAAGAATCGAACATCACTCCTACACTCCAGACTGTCGACCTTCGGCGTTTTATTTTTCGTTGTTAAAAAAACGAACCTTCTGTCTCAGAGGCAGGTCAAGTAAATGGGAGGGCACGCTGATTGGTGCAATCTTTGCTACTGCCTGTTCACGTCAGTCGTTCATGCCATCGCTCACAGGCTTAATTTGATGGCGTGTACCACCCAAATGGAAAAGGGTGATTGGTTGCCGGAAGAAAAGTGCTAGCCAACAACTATAAAGGGAGAGAGTCATGATCAGTGCTGCTGCGCCCAATCAAGATGAACGGCTGGAGCTACCTGCCGTCGACCGAATTTCGTTGTCTGAGCTCGCTCCTGCCAGCAAGGTCGTGCTACCGGCAGGGAGCGCCAACCCCAATAAAAAGAAAGTCTTGTTTGTGACCTCTGAAATTGCCGATCTGGTCAAGACCGGAGGCTTGGGCGATGTCTCAGCCGCGCTGCCCAGGGCCATGCGCCACCTGCATGATGTGCGGGTGTTGATTCCTGGCTACCCTCAAGTGCTGCACAGTGATAACCCGATTCATGTCATCGGTGAGCTGGGTGGCCACGCCGCCTTGCCTGCCTGCAAAATCGGGCGCATGGACATGAAAGATGGCTTGGTCATCTATGTCCTGATTTGCCCTGAGCTTTATGAGCGCGATGGCAGCCCTTACGGCGCCAACAACGGCCGTGACTGGCCGGACAACCATATCCGCTTTGCGCGTCTGGGTCTGGCAGCGGCGGACATCGCCGCCAATCTCGCGCAGATTCACTGGCAGCCTGATCTGGTACATGCTCACGACTGGCCTGCGGGGCTGACACCAGCCTATATGCATTGGCGCGGCCAACGTACGCCGACCCTGTTTACGATCCATAACCTTGCCTACCAAGGCGTATTCAGCCGCGCCAGCTGCCCGGAACTGGGCATCCCGCACCATGCCCTGCAACAGGACGGCATGGAGTTTTACGGCAAACTCTCCTACCTCAAGGCGGGCATGGCCTATTCCAGCCACATCACCACTGTGAGCGCCACTTACGCGCAAGAAATCACCACCCCGGAATTCGGCTGCGGGCTGGACGGTTTTCTCTCCAGCAAAACCCAGCAAGGCTTGCTCAGCGGCATTCCCAACGGAATTGATGAAAGTTGGGAGGCTTCCACCGACCCGCATCTGGTCGCGCCCTTTGCCATCGGCGACTGGGAGGGTAAAGCCCGAAATACCCAGCATGTGCGCGAGTTGTTTAACTTAAAGCCGTCCAAAGGGCCTTTGTTCGCGGTGGTATCTCGGCTGGTGTATCAGAAAGGTCTGGACCTGACCGAAGCCGTGGCCGGGTTTATCGTGGCGTCGGGTGGACAGATGTGCATCATCGGCCGAGGCGAACCCGAAGAGGAGCAGGCCATGCGTGAGCTTGCCCTGCGCCATCCTGGGCAAGTGGGGGTGAACATTGGCTTCAATGAAACCGACGCTCGTCGCATCTTCGCCGGCAGCGACTTTTTATTGATGCCTTCTCGTTACGAACCCTGCGGCTTGAGCCAGATGTACGCGCAACGCTTCGGTTCGCTGCCGGTGGCGCGTAACACCGGCGGTCTGGCAGACACCATTGAAGATGGCGTGACCGGTTTTCTGTTTAACGAATCCACTGCTCAAAGCTATGAGAACGCCTTGCGTCGGGCTTTCAAGGTGTTTGCTTTTCCCGATCTGCTCAATGCCATGCGTTGCCGCGCCATGTCTGCACCCTTCAACTGGTGTCAGGCCGTGGAACCGTATGCCGAGCTGTATGAGCAACTGGTGGCCCAATCACTGAGCAGAGTTACTCACACCTGACGTCCTTAAAGAGGCCTTTATCGATGCCTTCACAGACATTGGCAACATGGCCCCACGGCGCCCACTTGCTGGATGCACACCACACACGTTTTGCCTTGTGGGCACCTGACGCACACAGCGTCAGCGTCGCCCTTCAAGACGGGCGTTGTGTGGCCCTCTTACCTGAACCTGACGGCTGGTTTGTACGTGAAGTCGAATGCCCCAAAGGCACTCGTTATCGCTACTGCATCAATGACACAACCGAAGTACCCGACCCGGCCTCTCGGGCCCAGGATGGCGGGATCGACGGTTACAGCGTGGTGGTAGACCCGCAAGAGTTCGTTTGGCGCCACCGTCACTGGACAGGCAGGCCCTGGCATGAAGCCGTCATTTATGAACTGCATGTGGGTGTGTTTGGCGGTTATGCCGAGGTCGCCAAGCAGCTGCCGCGTCTGGCGCAACTGGGCGTTACAGCCATTGAACTGATGCCGCTGGCGCAATACAGCGGTGAGCGCAATTGGGGTTATGACAGCGCGCTGCCCTATGCGCCCCATGACACCTATGGCTCACCCGGCGCCCTCAAAGCGCTGATCGATGAGGCACATGGCTTGGGCCTGATGGTAATTGTCGATGTGGTCTACAACCACTTTGGCCCGCAGGGCAATTTTTTACCGACCTACGCCAAAGCGTTTCTCAACCAACAACACCACACCCCGTGGGGGGCCGGGCTCAATTTCGAGCGCGAGGAAGTCCGCAATTTCTTTATTGAAAATGCCTTGATGTGGTTGCTCGATTACCGCATCGACGGGCTACGTCTGGATGCGGTGCATGCCATTAACCATCCCGGCTTTATGCAAGAACTGGCTCATCGAGTACGCCAAAGCGTCGATCCAGCCCGGCATGTGTGGCTGACGCTTGAAAATGAGTTCAATCAGGCCTTTCTGCTGGAAAAAGACTTCAACGCGCAATGGAATGACGACGGCCATAACGTCCTGCACGTGTTGCTGACCGGAGAAACCGACGCCTACTACGCCGAATTTGCCCAACACACCAGCCAGCAATTGGCGCGTTGCCTGAGTCAGGGCTTTGTTTTCCAGGGTGAAAAAGACCGTCACGGTCACGCCCGGGGTGAGCCCAGCGGTCAATTACCGCCCAGCGCCTTTGTGCTGTTTTTGCAAAACCACGATCAGGTCGGCAATCGCGCCTTTGGCGAACGCTTGCACCAGCTATGCCCGCCCCAGGCATTGCGCGCAGCCACGGCGCTGTTGCTCCTGTCACCGATGATTCCGCTGATGTTCATGGGCGACGAAAGTGCCGCGCCCGAGCCCTTCACCTTTTTTACCGACTACACCGGCGAGCTGGCAGAGGCTGTGTGCGAAGGTCGGCGCAAAGAATTTGCCGCCTTCAGCCATTTTTCTTCAGGTGAACACGCCCCACTGATTCCCGACCCCAATCTTCGCTCGACCTTTGAGATCGCCCGCCCCTCTTTGCCAAAAGCCGATGACGAAGAACGTCAGGGCATGCTCGCGCTGTATCAACACCTGCTGCGCATCCGCCATCACACAATCATTCCCCGTCTGGACGGTGCCCAGGCATTGGGTGCTCACGTATTGGCGACAGGCGCAGTCGCTGCCCGCTGGCGCATGGGCGATCACAGCGTGCTGCACATCGCCCTCAACCTGAGCGCCCAAGCGGTGGCTTATAACCCCCCGGCCCAAGGCGAAGTGGTGTTTCAAACCCCGCCGCAGTTGGTCACGCACCTGAGCGAACATGGCCTGTTAGCGCCTTACAGCGCGCTGGTTTCTCTGGTTCCCAGCCCTTATCACCCCACGTTCCTGGAAAGTGCCCATGAGTGAATCACAGCTTGAAATACTCGCCGGCCGAGCAGGTCTGGCCGTGGATTGGGTCGACGCTAACGGCCGTCCGCAACGCGTCGAACCTTACGTGCTGCAAGCGGTACTGGCCGGTCTGGGCTTGCCCGCCGACAGCAACGCAGCGATTGAAACCAGCCTGTTGAATTTACAGCTTGAACAGCAAGACAAACGCCTGCCGCCCCTGTTGACCGCCGATGAAGGCAAAGGTCTGGATCTGGCCCGCTACTTCTCCCCCCACAGTCACTGCGTGGTGTACCTGGAAACGGGCGGATCACTGGATATTCAACTGGACGCCGATGCCTATCTGCCCGGCATGATTCCGATGGGCTACCACCGCGCGCAAGTGGATGATCAGCACTTCACTCTGGCCGTCGCACCGGCCCGCTGCTACAGCATGGCCGATGCTCTCGACACCCAGACACCCCGGGCTTGGGGCTTGAGCGTGCAACTGTATGCGTTGAGGCGCGAAGGCGAAGGCGGCTTTGGCGATAGCCTGGCGCTTGAACGGTTTGCCAAAGCGGCCGGTGAACGCGGGGCCGATGCACTGGCCATCAGCCCCATGCATGCCATGTTCAGTTGCGACCCCTACCGTTACAGCCCCTACTCGCCGTCCAGCCGACTGTTTTTCAACAGCCTGTACGCCGCACCCGCCATGGTGCTGGGTGAAGTGGCCGTGCAGCGAGCCATTGAAGCCACCGGCCTGACCGACGAACTTCGCAGGCTGGAACAACTGCCCCTGGTCGACTGGCCCGCCGCCACCGCGGCCAAAAACACCCTGCTGCACCAGCTGTACGAAGACTTCCTGCTGGGCGAGCAACCGTTGCGCGAAGACTTCAATCAATTTCGCGACAACGGGGGCGAGGCCCTCGAAAACCACTGCCGCTTTGAAGCCCTGCAAGCGCAACACGTCGCCGAGCATCAAGGCCTGGACTGGCGCCAGTGGCCCGAACAATGGCGCGACCCCAACAGCCCTGCGCTGTTGGTGTTTGCAGAAGAGCACGCGCACAGCATTGGCTACTTCGCCTTTTGCCAATGGCTGATTGCCCGCTGCCTGGCGCACACCCACAAAGCGGCCCGCGCCAGCGGCATGGCCATTGGCCTGATCGCCGACCTCGCCGTGGGCGCTGATGGTGGCGGCAGCCAAGCCTGGTGTCGTCAGGACGAACTACTCGCACAACTGACCGTGGGCGCTCCCCCTGACCTGCTCAATCGCCAGGGCCAAGGCTGGGGAATATCTGCTTTCTCTCCGGATGGCCTGAAGCGCAACGGCTTTCGCGCGTTTATCGAAATGCTGCGCGCCAATATGGCCTACGCAGGGGGGCTGCGCATTGACCACGTAATGGGCTTGCAACGGCTGTGGGTGATCCCCTTGGGTGCACAACCCCATGAGGGTGCCTACCTGTATTACCCGGTCGAAGACATGCTGCGTTTGCTGGCCCTGGAGTCGGTGCGTCATCGCGTCATTGTGCTGGGCGAAGACCTGGGCACCGTGGCTGACGGCCTGCGTGAAAAGCTCAGTGAACGTGCCATCCTCGGCATGCGCGTGTTGCTCTTCGAGCAGGATTACGGCGCACGCTTCAGGCCCATCCTCGACTGGCCCGACAACGCGCTGGCCACCACCAGCACCCATGACTTACCGACGCTCAACGGCTGGTGGCTGGGGCGCGACATCGATTGGAATCTGCGACTGGGCATGGTCGATGAGCCCACCGCAACGCACTGGCGCGAACACCGGCAACATGAACGCGACGGCTTGCATCGCGCCCTGAGTCAGGACCCGCAAAACTTTCAGGACGAATCCAGCGGCGCAGATCAAGTACTCGATGCCAGCGCCCGTTTTCTCGGGCACACCCGGGCTCCACTGGTGCTGCTGCCCATCGAAGATGCATTGGGCCTTGAGGAACAGCCCAACCTGCCGGGTACCGTGAGTACTCATCCGAACTGGCAGCGCCGACTCCCCGCCGACGCTGAAACCTTGCTCGACTCTGCAGAGGTGGCACGCCGTCTGGAATTATTGGCCTGCGCACGCCTGCAAGCACAGGAGCGCGATCAGTGAGCCGCCACGCGGCCGTGGACTGGCGCGCGACAATGCGCCTGCAATTCCATGCCGGTTTTACCTTGGATGACGCTCGCGAACAGGTGCCCTACTTTGCCAGTCTGGGCATCAGCCACCTCTATGCGTCACCTTTGCTGACAGCCCGCGAAGGCTCAATGCATGGCTACGATGTGGTCGACCCCACCCACGTCAGCCCGGCGCTGGGCGGTGAAGACGCGTTGCGCCGACTGGTGGCCGAACTGCGCGCCCACAACATGGGGTTGCTGCTCGACATCGTCTCCAACCATATGGCCGTAGGCGGCGCCGATAACCCGTGGTGGCTGGACTTGCTGGCCTGGGGGCGGGCCAGCCCCTATGCGGAGTTTTTCGACATTCAGTGGCACTCAGCCGACCCGCTCCTGGAGGGGGTGCTGTTACTGCCGTTTCTGGGCGACGACTATGGCCCCACTCTGCAAGCGGGCGGCATTGCCCTGCGTTTCAACGCCCAGCAGGGGACGTTTCACGCCGAGCACGGCCCGCATCATTTCCCGATTTGCCCACTGGATTACCCGGCGCTGCTGAGTGCCAGTCACTTACCAGAACTACAGGCGTTGGCCCAGGGATTTGCAGCACTGACCCAGTTTGGCAATCCCCGCGATCAAGCGGCGGCGTTGCACCGCCAACTGGCCGAGTTGGGCCGCTCGCCCACCACCGTCGCCGCCATCGAGCAGCACCTGCTACGTTACGACTCACACAGCCCCGAAGGTTTTGCGCGCCTGCATCAATTGCTCGAAAGGCAGTCCTGGCGACTGGCCAGTTGGCGCACGGCGGCAGACGACATCAACTGGCGGCGCTTTTTTGATGTCAACGAACTGGCCGGTTTACGCGTCGAGCGGGCCACGGTGTTTGAGGCCACACACGGCAAACTGTTCGACCTGATCGCCGAGGGTCTGGTTGACGGTGTACGCGTCGACCACATCGACGGCCTCGCCGACCCCGGCGGTTATTGCCGCAAACTCAGGCGCCGGATCGACAGCCTCAGCCCAGATCGGCATGTACCGATCTATGTCGAAAAAATCCTCGGGGGCCAAGAACAACTGCCCACCGATTGGGGAGTGGACGGTACTACCGGCTACGAGTTCATGAATCAGGTCTCGCTGCTGCAACATCAGCCTGACGGTGAACAAGCGCTGGCCTTGTTGTGGGCCGCCCACAGCCACCGGCCTGCCGACTTCAAGACCGAAGCGCTGCTGGCACGCAAACAGACCCTCAACGGTGCACTGGCGGGCGACTTCGAACGGGTGGCGCTGGCCCTGCAGGACGTTGCGCGCAGCGACATCATGACCCGGGATCTGACTCTGGGCGCCATTCGCCGAGCCTTGCAGGCGCTGGTGATCCACTTCCCGGTGTACCGCACCTACATCACCGCCGCTGGCCGCAGTGAGGCGGATGATGCAGTGTTTGAGCAGGCACTTGCAGGTGCACGCGAACGCTTGAGCGAAGCCGACTGGCCAGTGCTCGAGCACCTGCAACAGTGGCTCGGCGGCGCCCCTTGGCGCAGCCGCCCGGTGGGGCGCTCGCGCACATTGCTCAAGCAGGCCTGCGTGCGTTTTCAGCAATTGACCTCTCCCACGGCCGCCAAGGCCGTGGAAGACACAGCCTTCTATCGCTACGGGCGATTGCTGTCGCGTAATGACGTGGGCTTCAATGCCGAATGCTTCAGCGCACCCGTCGAGACGTTTCATCACGCCTGTGAAACGCGTCTGGCGAGTTTCCCTGACAACCTGCTGGCCACCGCCACCCATGACCACAAGCGCGGCGAAGACTGCCGAGCGCGCTTGGCGGTACTCAGTGAACGCAGCGACTGGTATGCGCAATGCGTTGCCCGCTGGCTGCCGCTGGCGCGGCAACTGCAGGTCGATCCGCCAGACCCGAACCGCGTTGATGAGTTGATGCTGTTTCAAATCATCCTCAGCAGTTGGCCTCTGGATTTGCACCCGGATGACAGGCCCGGCCTGGAGCGCTACCACGAACGCATTTGGCAGTGGCAACTCAAGGCCCTGCGTGAAAGCAAACTCGACAGCCAGTGGGCGGCACCCAACGAGCCTTATGAGCAAGCGGTCAAGGCCTTTATCGAGCGGCTGCTGCTGCAACCCGAAGGCTTGAGCTTGCGCACCGAGTTGTATGAGGCCGCGCAATGCATCGCTCCGGCCGGAGCGCTCAACGGCCTGGCCCAATGCCTGCTGAAACTCACCAGCCCCGGCATCCCGGATATCTACCAAGGCTGCGAAGGGTGGGACTTGAGCCTGGTCGACCCCGACAACCGACGTCCGGTGGACTATGCCCACCATCAACAGATGCTCGATGCCGACCTCAGCCCGCAGGCCCTGCTCGCTGACTGGCGCAGCGGCGCTGTCAAGCAAGCCATGATTGCCCGCACGCTCAACCTGCGCGCCCGTCACCCGCAGTTGTTCAGCCGGGGGCGTTATATTCCGCTGGAGGTACGCGGAGAAAATGCCGATCACCTGGTGGCGTTTGCCCGTCAATGGAATGAGCAAGTGGCTGTCATCGTCGTTCCTCGACTTATCGCCAATTACACCCAAAAACATACATTAATGCTTGGAAAAACACCCATTTGGAGTGAAACCTTCATCGAACTACCGTTCGACGGAATAGATCTCAAATTTAAGGGATTTTTTGACTCGCCCGCAGTCACTACAAATAGGACGCTAAGGGTCAGCGACGCTCTGGACACCTTCCCCGTCACCCTCATGATCAACACTTGAGTTCAGGAGCTTTGCGATGAGTACTAACGAAAAACGCATTCGTGAATTGGCTTATCAAATCTGGGAGTCCGAAGGACGGCCCCATGGGCAGGAAGCCAAGCATTGGGAGATGGCGCACAAACTGGCGCAGGCCGAGGCACTCGCCCCAGCCAAGCCCCAAGCGTCCAAAGCGCCTGCCAAGGCAGCGGCCAAGCCTGCTGCCAAGGTAGCCGCCGCTAAAAAGCCACGGGCACCGCGCAAGCCGGCCACGCCTTAACGCTGCTCTCGTAACGCTAGCGCGTCACTTACAACAGGACCATAACGCCTGACGGGCACTTATTGCCCGTCATTGGCGACACGACCCGATCACCCAGGAGCATCTATGTCTCAGCGCAAGTCAGCACCCCCTGCAACACCGGACGTTGAACCCTCGCGCATTCGCGAAGGGCTGCCCTTCCCGCTTGGCGCTACTTGGGACGGGCTAGGTGTTAATTTTGCGTTGTTCTCAGCCAACGCCACCAAAGTCGAACTGTGCCTGTTCGACTCCACTGGCGAAGTGGAACTGGAACGTATTGAACTGCCCGAATACACCGATGAGACCTATCACGGCTACTTGCCCGATGCCCATCCGGGGCAAATCTACGGCTACCGCGTGTACGGCCCCTATGACCCCAAAAATGGCCATCGTTTCAACCACAACAAACTGCTGATTGACCCGTACGCCAAGCAACTGGTTGGTGAGCTGAAATGGTCAGAAGCCCTGTTCGGCTACACCATCGGCCACCCCGACGCAGACCTGAGCTTCGATGAACGCGACAGCGCCCCCTTCGTACCCAAGTGCAAAGTGATCGACCCGGCCCACACCTGGGGCCACGACCATCGCCTGGTGGTGCCATGGGAACGCACGATTTTCTACGAGACCCACGTGCGCGGCATCACCATGCAACACCCCGCAGTGCCGGAAAATGTACGCGGCACCTTTGCCGGCCTGATGGTCGATGAAGTCATCGAACACATCCGCAAACTGGGGGTTACCAGCGTCGAACTGCTGCCTATTCATGCCTTCGTCAATGACCAGCACCTGCTGCAAAAAGGCATGACCAACTACTGGGGCTATAACAGCATTGCGTTCTTCGCACCCGACCCGCGTTACTTGGCCAGCGGCAAAATTGCCGAGTTCAAGGAAATGGTCGCGCACCTGCACGAAGCCGGGCTTGAAGTCATCATGGACGTGGTCTACAACCACACGGCTGAAGGCAATGAACAAGGCCCGACCCTGTCCATGCGCGGGATCGACAACGCCTCTTACTACCGTCTGATGCCCGATGACAATCGCTATTACATCAACGACTCCGGCACCGGCAACACGCTGGACCTGAGCCACCCGTGTGTGCTGCAAATGGTCACCGACTCGTTGCGCTACTGGGCGCAGGAGATGCACGTCGACGGCTTCCGCTTCGATCTGGCCACCATTCTGGGGCGTTACCACGACGGCTTTGACGAACGGCACAGCTTTCTGGTGGCCTGCCGCCAGGACCCGTTGCTGCGTCAGGTGAAAATGATTGCCGAGCCTTGGGACTGTGGCCCCGGCGGTTATCAGGTGGGCGGTTTCCCACCGGGCTGGGCAGAATGGAACGACCGTTTTCGCGACACCGTTCGCGCCTTCTGGAAAGGCGACGAAGGTCAGTTGGCCGATTTCGCCGCGCGCATGACCGCCTCCGGGGAACTGTATAACCAGCGCGGACGGCGCCCTTACGCCTCGGTCAACTTCATTACCGCCCATGATGGCTTCACCCTGCACGATCTCGTGTCTTACAACGACAAGCACAACGAAGCCAACGACGAGAACAACCAGGACGGCAGCAATAACAACCTGTCGTGGAACCACGGTGTCGAAGGCCCCACCGAAGACGAAGACATCAACACCCTGCGCTTGCGCCAGATGCGCAACTTCTTCGCCACCCTGTTACTGGCCCAGGGCACACCCATGATCGTTGCCGGTGACGAGTTCGCCCGCACCCAGAACGGCAACAACAATGCGTACTGCCAGGACAGCGAAATTGGCTGGATCAACTGGGAACTGGACGCTGACGGCAAGTCGCTGCTCAAGTTCGTCAAACGCCTGATCAAGCTGCGCATGAGCTACCCCATCTTGCGCCGTGGCCTGTTTTTGGTTGGCCATTACAACGAAGAGCTGGGCATCAAAGATGTGACCTGGCTGGCCCCTGAAGGCACCGAAATGAGCATTGAACAGTGGCAAGACCCCAACGGTCGCTGCCTGGGGATCCTGCTCGACGGTCGCGCTCAAGTGTCCGGTGTGCAGCGCGCCGGAGCCGATGCCACGCTGTTGATCACGGTTAACGCGCAACATGACAGCGTCGACTTCACCCTGCCTGAAGTGCCCGAAGGTTCAGGCTGGACCTGCAAGTTCGACACCTTCGACCCCGACTTCAAAAACCGCGACACCTTGGCCTTCAACAGCACTTACAGCCTCAATGGGCGCTCCATGGCGCTGTTCGAGCTGATCCACACCGACGAGGACTGACCATGGATCTGCACGGTTTTTTCAAGACCGTCACCCTGCCCATGACCACTGCGCAGGCGCTGGGCGACTGCTTGCAAAAAATGGCCGATGCCGGGCTCGACACCCTGCCCTTACCGGGCAGCGGTCGCACACTGGAGCGCTGGCAGCGGCTGGCGTACGTGGCGAGCAACGATTTGGGGTTGTGCAAACTCTATGAGGGCCATACGGACGCGCTGGCGACCATGCAGGAATTGCATGCGCAGCGTCCGCCCGCAGGCAGCACCTGGGGGCTGTGGGCCGCAGAGCCGCCCAATGCCCGGGTTCAGGTGCGCAGGGTCAACGGGCAAGTCGTGCTCAACGGCCGCAAGTCGTGGTGTTCAGGAGCGGCGGTGGTCAGCCACGGGTTGTTGACCGCCTGGGATGAACAGGGCGCGGTGCAACTGGTGGCAGTCGAAATGCACCAACCGCAGATCAGCATCACCGCCTACGGCTGGGAAGCCGTCGGCATGAGCGCCACGGCCAGTCTCGATGTGCATTTTGAACAGGCGCCAGCGACCTGTATCGGTGGCCCCGGCGACTATTTGCAGCGCCCCGGCTTCTGGCAAGGTGCGATTGGCATTGCCGCCTGCTGGCATGGCGCCGCCAGCGCGTTGGCCCACGCCCTGCAACACCACTGTAGCCAGCGCGCCGATCCCCATGCACTGGCCCATCTGGGAGCGGTGAATGCTGCCTTGTTCAGCGCCACCTGCGTATTCGCCGAATGTGCCCGGCAAGTGGACGAACAGCCCACGGCCGACGCGCAATTATTGGCGCGCCAAACTCGCGCCCACGTTGAAACCTGCGTCGAACAGGTGATCGCTCACGTAGGCCGGGCGTTGGGCGCGGGCCCATATTGTAAAAACCCGCACTTTGCCCGCCTGAGTGCCGATTTGCCGGTCTATCTGCGCCAAAGCCATGCCGAGCGCGACCTGCAAGCGCTCGGCGAACAGGCGGCCCTGCTGCCTGAAAGGGAATGGCCACTATGACCACCAACCTGATTGTGGGTGCAGGCACCGGGCTGGATCACTGGCGCAATGCCCGGTGTCTGGCGGACATGCGGCCAATCGACCTGACCCGTCTGGTGCCCGACGGTGCTCGTGCCGTCATTATCGCCCCGCACCCTGATGATGAAATTCTGGGCTGCGGCGGTTTGCTGCAATTGCTGCACGCTGCCGGTCGCTCACTGCTGTTGATTTCGATCACGGACGGCACGGCCAGTCATCCGGGGTCAACGGCATGGCCTGCCGAGCGGCTGCGCCAGGTTCGCCCACAGGAATCCGAAGAGGCCTTGACCCGTTTGGGCCTCAGCGGATTGAACTGGGTGCGCGGCGGGTTTGAAGACACCCAGGTCGCGACCTGCGAGGACGCCGTGAGTGCATTCATCAAACAGCACTTGCGACCCGGCGATGTGGTATTCGCCACGTGGCGAGAAGACGGTCACAGCGACCACGATGCGGTGGGCCGTGCCAGCAGTCGAGCCGCCAAAGCCGTCGGTGCGACCTTGCACGAAGTGCCCATCTGGGCCTGGCACTGGGCCCATAATGACGACCCCCGAGTGCCCTGGAAGCGTGCACGCAAAGTGTGCTTGAGCCCTTATGCCATCGCCCGCAAACGCTACGCGGCGCAGGCGTTTACCAGCCAATTGGTACAAGACCCGAGCACCGGACTGGAAGCTGTTTTGCCCGCGCCTGTACTGGAGCGTTTGCTGCAACCGTTTGAAGTCGTGTTTATACAGGAGTGAAACATGAGTGTGCCGACCACTTTTTTCGATCAGCTTTATGAGCAAAACCCCGACCCCTGGGCCTTCCGTGATCGTTGGTACGAGCAGCGCAAACGCGCGCTCACCCTGGCCAGCCTGCCGCGCCAGCACTATGGGTCAATTTACGAACTGGGCTGTGCCAATGGCGAACTGAGTGCGGGGCTGGCCCAACGTACCGACCGTTTGTTGTGCTGCGACGCGGCCGCCAAAGCGGTTGAACTGGCGCGTGAGCGTTTGAGTCATTGCGCCCACGCCCATGTGGAGCAGAGCCGCATACCGGAACATTGGCCCGCCGAACAGTTCGAACTGATCGTGCTCAGCGAACTGGGTTACTACCTCGATGCGCAGGCGCTGCAACGCTTGGTTGATCGGGTGTTGAGCAGCTTGAGCGCTGACGGACACTTTTTGGCGTGCCATTGGCGCCCTGCCATTGAGGGCTGCTCACTGACCGGTGATGAAGTGCATGGCCTGCTGCACGACACACTGGGTTTATACCGCCTGGCCCAGCACCTCGAAGACGACTTCGTGCTTGAAGTCTGGAGCCGCGCCCCTATCTCAGTGGCACGGCAGGAGGGCCTGCGATGATTGGCATTTTGATCCCGGCCCATAACGAGCAGGACCTGCTCGCGCAGTGCCTGCAAGCCGCGTTGGCGGCGGGGCGTCACCCGCGTCTTAACGGCGAAACCGTGAGCGTGGTGCTGGTACTGGACAGTTGCAGCGACCGTTCGGCTGAACTAGCCGCTGAATTCCCCATCCACGTGCTGCACATCCAGGCCCGCAATGTCGGGGCTGCTCGCAGCCTGGGGGCGCAATGGTTGCTCAAACAAGGTGCGCGCTGGATCGCCTGCACCGACGCCGACAGCCTGGTTGCTGAAGACTGGCTGGTTGCGCAACTGGCGCTTAACAGCGATGCGGTATGCGGCACGGTGGCCGTGGACGATTGGGGCACCCTGATCGACGCGCCTGCCCAAGCGCGTTACCACGCGGCATACGAAGCCTGCGACGGGCACCGGCACATTCATGGGGCCAACCTGGGAATCAGCGCCCGTGCCTACCGGCAAGCGGGCGGTTTTGAGGCCCTGAGCTGCCATGAAGATGTTCAATTAGTGAAACGGCTACAAGCCTGCGGTGCAAGCATCGCCTGGAGTCACCGGCCCAAAGTGACCACCAGCGCCCGATTGGATTGTCGAGCTGCGGGGGGTTTTGGCGATTACCTCAAGTCCCTGCTAGCGTTGCCTGCACCTGATCAACATCAACTGGACTCGCGTCCCGATACGCTATAACTGCCTGTGCGCCGAACGGCCGGGCGTGTACCGGGTCGAACGTGATTCAACGCACAGGAGAGACCATGACGCTTGATATTGTTGGCAACCCCATCGAGTCGCCGGCGCCTGAAACGGCGCCGGCCGTACACCGAGTCAAAGTGCTCACGGTCAACATGCACAAAGGCTTTACCGCATTAAATCGACGCTTCATCCTGCCGGAGCTTCGCGAAGCCGTGCGTGCCACCGGCGCTGACGTCGTATTTTTACAGGAAGTGCTGGGCGAACATGACAAACACGCCTCGCGTTATGACGCGTGGCCGGCGGTTTCGCAGTATGAATTTTTGGCCGACAGCATGTGGACTGACTTTGCCTACGGCCGCAATGCGGTCTATCCCGGTGGTCACCACGGCAACGCGGTGCTGTCCAAATTCCCGATCAAGTCCTATCGCAACCTTGATGTTTCCATCACAGGCCCTGAACGGCGCGGGCTGCTGCACTGTGTACTGGACGTGCCGGGGCATAACCAAGTGCATGCGATTTGCGTGCACCTGAGCTTGCTGGAGAGCCATCGGCAGTTGCAAATCGTGCTGCTTAACCAACTGCTCAAATCCTTGCCACCCAGTGACCCGGTCATCATTGCGGGGGACTTTAACGATTGGAAACTGCAAGGCAATGCTACGTTGTTACAGCGTGACGACTTGCATGAAGTATTCCAGCGTCACCACGGCCAACTGGCCAAGAGCTACCCGGCTCGGTTTCCGATGCTGAGGCTGGATAGGGTTTACCTGCGCAATGCGACGGGTCAAAACCCGATGATCCTGGGAGGCAAACCGTGGTCGCATTTATCGGATCATTTACCGTTGTCGGTAGAGGTGAATTTATAAAGCGCGGGCTAGTCACCTTGTTGTGATCTGGCTTTTGATCTGCTTGTGATCTGGCTTTTGATCTTGATTTGCCGCCCCTTCGGGAGGCCGAGTGGAGGTTTCGCGGAGTGGGTCGACCGGCATGGATGCCGGGAGAGCTGCGATCGGGCCAAGGATGGCCCGTCGCAGCGTGCCCACGGAGCGGGACCGGAGTGAGGGACACCTGAGCGCAGCGAGGGCCGTACGCGGGGGCGGAAGCATTTTGGTTACTTTGCTGCTTTTGCAAAGTGACACGCCGTAAGGGCGTAACCCGTAGAACGCCGTGATACATGAAATGGATATGTACGCGGTTTATATAACTGGAGCACTAAATACATATCCATTGTATGTGTTAGTTCTTTCTACGGGTTTCGCCCTCACGGCGAGGCACTTTTGTCAAACAGCCGAGACTTTAGCCATCCACATTCGTCGCCAAACGAAAACAGGTGGCTGCTGTACGCGGGTTGGCGAACCGGTCATACCCAAGAAACTCCGGCAGATCCTTAGATCTCCCACGTACAGCTGCCATAAAGCCTCGCGATGCAAAATACACGCTTGGCTAGAGATAGCAATTCTTGGCATGTTCCGAGTCGCCAAACCCGGTCGCATAATGCGAGCGCTGGCTATAGGCCCGCGCCCCAGCTATCTCAATCCACAACCCTGTGCGAAACCTCCCGAATCCCCGTGAGGGCACACCTACACAAAAAGCATTACGACGGCTTCGCCGCCAATCGCAGCATTCGTGCCTCGTCAGCGGCTACCACCGCTGCCGAAGGCTGCGATGGGCCGGTTTCACCTGCGGAAATGTCTGGAGAAGTGGATTTATAAAACGCGGGCTTGTGATCTGGGTTTTGATCTTGATCTGCCGCCCCCTCGGAAGGCCGAGTGGAGAATGGCCAGCAAGTCGACCATATGCCCTCACAAGCAGCTATACGGCGCTACTTGGAGGCAAATTTCAGAACCTTGACTCAGAAACAGGTAGATGAGTATCTGAAAAAAGTGGCAAGTGTTGCTATCCCGGCCAAGGTCCATCAGAAATTTAGTCAAACCTACGGCGGGCGAAACACCCGGATAAAACAACACTCGGACGCAGGCGATCTGCGGGGGGCCGTAGATAGAAACTTTGATGCGATCAAGCCCTATATGCTTGAAGAAGGCTTTGCTGAAGCCGACCTAGAGATGGCACGAAGTAAAATCCACGACATCAACGAAGAGCAGGGGTGGTACTAATGGACGCAGTAACCATAAATAGATTGATCAAAGGACTAGGTCACACCTACGAGGAACTCATCGCCGACGGTTTAGTGCTGGGTTCATCACCAACCCCACTGTTTACTGAGGGTCAAAACGAGGATCTTATCCAGAAGCCGGCCCTAGGGATTGAGTTGTGGTTTTGTGCTGTGACCAGGAGACTGGAACGGATCGTAATGACTCTGTCACCGATTTTTGATGACGACCCTGTATATGAAGGTGAACTCCCTATCCCTTTCATCCGCAAAATGGACCAGGACGGTGTTAGAGCATTGGTTGGGGAACCCTACCAATCGAAAGGACCAGCGAAGCTACCTCCTCCAATTGGCATTACGGGGGGATGGGATGCTTTTCGAATTGACCACACTCATGCAGAACTAGTGGTCCAATATTTAAAGGATAAATCTGTTTGTGGACTGGCATTTTGCCAAATCGATAAAGATACAGATTGAGCCACTCTCAGCCAGCGCCTCAAGGCCCGAAGGCGGGCTTTTTTAATAAAAATGCCGAACTAATCATTCGGCATTGTCATAGAAAATCACATCCGTGCTGAAAAGGGGAATTTTCAAGCAGACCTGATACACCCAGTCGCTAAACGCGAGCGCTGACAGTTGGCCCGCGGGCCAACCCTCTCAATCGACAACCCTGTACGAAACCTCCCGAATCCCAGTGAGCGCACACCTACAGTCAAAAGCATTACGACCGCTACGCGCTCGATCGCAGCCTTCGTGCCTCGTCAGCGGCTACAACTCCCTGTAGCCGCTGCCGAAGGCTGCGATGGGCCGCAAAGCGGCCCGCTTTATCACCTCTGCGGCTGCAACACCAACACCCCCAACGGCGGTAAATTCAACGCCACCGAACACCCTTGACCATGGCTGGGCAAGTCATCACTGACGACCCCACCACCATTGCCATAATTAGACCCGGCATACAGCCCCGCATCGCTGTTTAACACCTCATGCCACGTCCCCGCGAAAGGCACCCCAATGCGATACCCCTCACGCGGCACCGGGGTAAAGTTAGCCACCACCAACAGCGGCGAGCCTTCCTTGCTCCAGCGCAACCAGGCATAAACACTGTTGGTCGCATCATCACCAATCAACCACTGAAAACCCTGCGGGGCATCATCTTGATCATGCAACGCCGGATACTCGCGATAGAGCCGGTTCAAATCCCCCACCAGCTTCTGCACACCCTGGTGCTCCGGGTATTGCAGCAAATACCAGTCAAGTTGCTGATCGTGATTCCATTCACGCCACTGGCCGAACTCACACCCCATAAACAGCAACTTCTTGCCCGGGTGCGTCCACATGAAACTCAGATAAGCCCGCAAGTTGGCAAACTTCTGCCAGCGATCCCCAGGCATTTTGTCGATCAGCGAATGCTTGCCATGCACCACTTCATCATGGGAGATAGGCAAGATAAAACGCTCGCTCCAGGCGTACACCAGACCGAAGCTCAGCTCGTTGTGGTGATGGGCTCGGTAGAGCGGGTCTTGCTGAATGTAGTGCAGCGAATCATGCATCCAGCCCATGTTCCATTTGTACGAAAAGCCCAACCCTCCATGGGCGGTACTCTGGCTGACGCCAGGCCAGGCCGTCGATTCTTCGGCAATCATCAACGCACCCGGCGCTTCCAGTGCAACCACGTCGTTGAGGTGACGTAAAAAATCAATGGCTTCAAGGTTTTCCCGCCCGCCAAAGCGGTTAGGCACCCACTCACCGGCTTTGCGCGAGTAGTCGCGATATAACATCGACGCCACAGCATCAACCCGCAGCCCATCAATGTGGAAGTGCTTTAGCCAGTGCAATGCCGAGGCCAGCATAAAACCATGCACTTCGGTGCGGCCCAGGTTGTAAATCAGCGTGTTCCAGTCCTGATGAAAGCCTTCCAGCGGGTTGGCGTATTCATACAGCGCCGTGCCGTCAAATTGCGCCAGCCCGTGGGCATCATTGGGAAAGTGCGCCGGCACCCAGTCGAGAATCACGCCAATGCCGGCCACATGGCAGGCATTGACGAACGCACCGAAATCATCAGGGGAACCATAACGGGCCGTGGGGGCGTACTGCGACAACGGCTGATAACCCCACGACCCACCAAACGGATGCTCCATGATGGGCATCAATTCAATATGGGTGAAGCCCAGCTGTGTCACATAGGGGATCAGCCGTTCAGCCAGTTCATGCCAGGTGTACTGACGCGCGATGTCGCCCACATCGTCGACTTCGCATTGCCAGGAACCCACGTGCAGCTCATAGATGGACAGCGGCTTGTCGTGACGGTGATGCTCGGCGCGCCCCTCCATCCAGGCCGAGTCCTGCCAGTCCACCGCCAGTGGCGATGCGACTTTGGACGCTGTATCGGGCGGCAGCTGGGTTGCCAGCGCCATGGGGTCGGCCTTGAGCGGCAAAATGCCGTGCTCGCCAAGGATTTCGTACTTGTACGCTTCACCGGCTTCAAGGCGCGGTATAAAAATCTCCCATACGCCGCTCGGATGACGCAGGCGCATGGGGTGGCGACGGCCATCCCAGATGTTGAAATCGCCGACCACCGACACCCGTCGGGCATTCGGTGCCCAGACCGCAAACCGCACACCCGGTACGCCGTCGACACTCATCACCTGGGCGCCCAGGCAACTGCTCAAGTCGCGGTGATTACCCTCGGCGAACAGGTATAAATCCATTTCGCCCAGCAAAGGGCCAAAGCTGTAAGGGTCTTCACTGGTCTGCTCGGCACCCGCCCAGTTGATACGCAGGCGGTAGGGTTGCGTGTGATCGAAATGAGCGGCGAACAGACCTGCCACGTCTGTGCCGTGCAAGCTGCCAAGCAGGTCGTCGCTGTCGCGGGCAACCACCTTGACACTCAATGCACCGGGCAGAAACGCGCGAATAATCTGCCCGCCCTGCCCGTCCGGATGTGGCCCCAATACGGCAAACGGATCACGATGCTGGGCGCTGATCAACGCCTCAATATCCTGTTGCTCAGGCAATAGTGCCTGTTTTCCTGCCCCCAGATCCTTGCTAGAACTCATTACTTCTCTCCATCCGGTAAAGGCTTGGCCCTGCTTGGCAAGTGAGCAAGCAGCTCGCTTAAACCTTGCAAGGGCACGCGCAACCACGTCGGCCGATTGGCTGCTTCATAGATAACTTCGTAGGCCGCCTTTTCCAGGCTCATGAGCGCCAGCGCAGCATCGTGACCGCGTGGCGAAGTCCATTCAGGACTAAGGCTAGCTGTTGCCAGCCGATATGCATCGATCAAAGCATGACGCGCATCATTTAAGTAGCGCTCTACGACCCGTTGCCGCGCATCGTCTGCCTCGGGCGAGTGATCCGCCTGTTGCACGTTACTGATCGCCATTGCACCGGCGTAGTCAAAGGAACGCAATAATCCGCTGACGTCCTTGTAGGGGCTGTGTTTGGCTCGCCGCTCGGTCAGGGAACGCGACGGCTCGCCTTCGAAGTCGATAAAGAACGCATCGCCCTGCACCACCAGCACTTGTCCCAAATGCAAGTCGCCATGCACGCGGATGTTCAGCCCGCCTTGGGTATCGGCAGCCAGTTGCTGGATGTGGGCGTTGATTGCGCCCTGTTGATCGATCAGGTGCTTGACGCGCTGTTGATCGGCGGCGGGCAAATCGTTCAGGTGTGCCTTGAGCTGTTGCAGGGCGTGCTTGACCTGCGCCGTAATATGCGTGGCCAGGCGCTGACTGTCTTTTAGTGTGGTGGTGTGCGGCGCAAAGTCAGGGTTGTCGCGGGCTTGTGCCAATACGGTATGCATCTCACCCAGTCGCTGGCCCAGCACACGGGCAAACTCAGCCAACTCGCTCAACGCGTTGTAATGCTGTTCGTGCTCGGAACGGGCATCTGCCAGTTCGTCGCGAATCGCTCGCTCAAGGGTGTTGTGGGTCCAGCTCCAGGCATCCCCCTGATTGCTCAAATACCCTTGGGCAATCATCAGCAACGTGTCCTCACCCTGAGCATCACGGCGCAGCACTGACCCGAGCAGCGGGGACATATTCGGATAACCGGCGCGCGTCAGGAAACGCCCCATTTCCAGTTCGGGGTGCGGGCCGCTGTGGAGTTGGCGCAGCAGTTTGAGCACCAACACCCCGCCCACCACCACCGAGCTGTTTGACTGTTCGCCCGTGAGGTAACGCACCTCACTGTGCTCATCGAGGCCCAGCGTGGCCATCTGATCCGTTGCGCTGAAGTGAATGTCACCGGCACTGCTGCTGATCGTCTGGCCTTTTTTCAGGCTCGATAACACGGCGTGCACAAAGGGCTCCAGATTGAACGCATCGGTCAGAAAACCGACATGGCGCCCGCGGCGCAAGCGTGACAATACGACCTGTTGGGCCACTGCAGAATTGGGTTGCTCCTCACCCATTGCGCCCAAGGGCACTTGATAACGGTGCGGCTGACCGGCGCACATGACCTCCAGCTCCGTCAGTAATACCGGCGATTCAGCCTCGCCAAAGGCCGCGCCGTACACAATAGTGACCTGCTCAATGGGCGCCTCTTTGTGCCCGAACCAACGACGATTGGGCAACCAGCTCGGCAGCACCGTCTGCTCCAGCACCGTGCTTACAGGTTGTTTAAGCACATCAGTGAGGCCGTTTTTGAGCACCAGCGTCACCAGCTCCGGCAAGCTTTGCGAAGGCTCAGTGTGCCAGCCGGGCATCTGGTTTTCGCTGGCCAGCAGAAACCAGAAAAACCCATAAGGCGCCAGCGTCAGCGTGAAAGGTGTCTGACCAATGGGCGTAAAGGCGTTACCGCCGATCATTTCAACCGGCACACGGCCCGCAAACTCGGACAGATCCAGTTCGACCCCTTGGGCACTGCGTGACACATTGGCCACGCACAAAATGGTTTCGGTCTTGCCGTCGCTGTCGGTGAACGCGCGGATGTAGGCCAGAATGCGTCGATTGCTCGGCGAGAGCATTTTCAAGGTGCCACGGCCGAAGGCTTTTTGCTGCTTGCGCACAGCCAACAGACGACGGGTCCAGTTGAGCAAGGAATGCGGATCACCCGACTGCGCTTCCACGTTAACCGACTGATAGCCATACAGCGGGTCCATGATCGGCGGCAATACCAAGCTGGCCGGGTTGGCCCGCGAGAAACCGCCGTTGCGGTCAATCGTCCACTGCATGGGCGTGCGTACGCCATCGCGGTCGCCCAGGTAAATGTTGTCACCCATGCCGATTTCGTCGCCGTAATACAGGGTCGGCGTTCCGGGCATCGACAGCAGCAAACTGTTGAGCAATTCGATGCGGCGGCGATCGCGCTCCATCAACGGAGCCAAACGTCGACGAATACCCAGGTTGATGCGGGCGCGCTTGTCAGCGGCGTAGTAGTTCCACAGGTAATCGCGCTCTTTGTCGGTGACCATCTCCAGCGTCAGTTCATCGTGGTTGCGCAAAAAAATTGCCCACTGGCAGTTCGCAGGTATTTCCGGGGTTTGGCGCAAAATATCGGTAATCGGGAAGCGATCCTCCTGCGCCAGCGCCATGTACATACGCGGCATCAGCGGGAAGTGAAAGGCCATATGGCATTCATCGCCATTGATGCCGTCGCTGTCGCCGAAATATTGCTGGGTGTCTTCAGGCCACTGATTGGCCTCGGCCAGCAACATGCGGTCGGGGTAATGGGCATCGATTTCGGCGCGGATCTGCTTCAGTATCTGGTGGGTTTCTGGCAGGTTTTCGTTGTTGGTGCCGTCGCGTTCGATCAAATACGGGATGGCATCCAGACGCAGGCCATCAATGCCCATGTCCAGCCAATAGCGCATCACCGCCAGCACTTCTTTCATGACCTGCGGATTGTCGAAATTGAGGTCTGGCTGATGGGAGTAAAACCGGTGCCAGAAGTACTGGCCGGCCACCGGGTCCCACGTCCAGTTCGAGGTTTCGGTGTCGAGGAAGATAATCCGCGTGCCGTCGTACTTTTCATCGGTGTCCGACCACACATAATAATCCCGGGCTTTAGAGCCGGCTTTGGCGTGCCGGGCCTTCTGGAACCACGGGTGTTGATCGGAGGTATGGTTGATCACCAGTTCAGTGATGACCCGCAAGCCACGCGCATGGGCTTCCTTGATAAAGCGTTTGACGTCGGCCAATGTGCCGTAGTCGGGGTGGACCCCACGATAGTCGGCAATGTCATAGCCATCGTCGCGCCGTGGCGAGGGATAGAACGGCAGCAACCAGAGGGTGTTGACCCCCAGCTCGGCAATGTAATCGAGCTTGCTGATCAATCCAGGAAAATCGCCGATACCGTCATTATTGGAATCGAAAAATGACTTGATATGCACTTGGTAAATCACCGCGTCCTTGTACCAGAGCGGGTCTTTGATAAAGCTTGCCGAAGCGGATTTCTTCGCCATGTGGACTCCCTGCCGATGCGAGTGGGTTGGGCCTTGCAGACGTGGCCTAAAGGGGTTTGATACGCCAGATGCCAAAGGGCTGTTGCCAGGGTTCAAGGCGCATCCATTGCGTCTTTCCGTACCAGGTCCAGCGATGGCCGCTCATCAAGTCTTCACCTGAGGTTTGCGCGTCATCGGCCAGGCCCATCTCCCACAGCGGCAACTCGAAATGCGCTTCCTGGGCGTTATGCGGGTCAAGGTTGACCGCAACCAGCACAAAGTTGCTGCCGTCTGCGCTGCGTTTGCCGAAATACAGGATGTTGTCATTCCACGCGTTGTACAGCGTGAGGCCCAAGTGACTGTGCAAGGCGGGGTTTTGCCGCCGGATGCGGTTGAGCTGGGCGATTTCGGCGACGATATTGCCCGGTGCGCCGTAGTCCCGAGGGCGGATCTGGTACTTCTCGGAGTCCAGATACTCTTCCTTGCCGGCCAGAGCGGCCGACTCACACAGCTCAAAGCCCGAATACATGCCCCATAACCCCGACCCCATAGTGGCCAGCGCGGCGCGAATCAAAAAACCGGCACGGCCGGACTCATGCAAAAAACGCGGGTTGATGTCCGGGGTATTGACGAAGAAGTTGGGCCGGAAGCACTCGCGTAACGGGCTTTGGTTCAGCTCGGTGAAATACGCCGCCAGCTCGGCCTTGGTATTACGCCACGTGAAATAGGTGTAGCTCTGGGAATAGCCGATCTTGCCCAGGCGCGCCATCATCGCCGGGGTGGTAAAGGCTTCGGCGAGAAAGATCACTTCGGGACAGCGCGTGCGCACATCCGCAATCAACCACTGCCAGAACGGCAAGGGTTTGGTGTGCGGGTTGTCAACGCGAAAAATCTTTACACCCTCGTCGATCCAGCCCAGCACGATGTCGCGCAGCTCAAGCCACAGGCTGGGAATGGCATCCGGAGCATAGAAATCGACGTTAACGATGTCCTGATATTTTTTGGGCGGATTTTCCGCATAGCGAATAGTGCCGTCAGGCCGCCAGTTAAACCAACCGGGGTGCTGTTTGAGCCAGGGGTGGTCTTGAGAGCATTGAATGGCAAAGTCCAGCGCGATGGCCAACCCTTGGCGCGCGGCGGCAGCCACCAGGCGACGAAAATCCTCACGGCTGCCCAACTGCGGATGAATGGCCTCGTGCCCGCCCTCCTCGCTGCCGATGGCATAGGGGCTGCCGGGATCGTCCGGGCCCGCCTGTAATGAATTGTTGGGGCCTTTACGATGACTGCGACCGATGGGGTGAATGGGCGGGAAATACAGTACGTCAAACCCCATGTCGTGGATCATCGGCAAGCGTTCGAGCACATCATTGAAGGTGCCGTGACGGCCGGGGTCATCGGTGGCTGAACGCGGAAACAGCTCGTACCAACTGGCAAACTGGGCTAACGGGCGCTCCACATCCACCGGAAACTCGGGGCTCAGGCTCACGTACGCATGGTGTTGGGCCTGAGCCATCAATTGCGCACTGTGTTCGTGCACAAACAAGGCCACTTGCTCGTTTTCCAGCAGGCCAGACAACTGGCGCAGCAATACCTGCAATTGCTCATGCAATTCACCCTGGCTCAGCTCAATGGCGTGCTGCACCAGAATGCGACCTTCCTGAAGCTCCAGACTGACGGGAATACCGGCCTGATGCTTTTTTTCCAGCTCATGGCAAAAGCTGGCGAAGCGATCGATCCAGGCTTCGATGCAAAACACATAGCGCCCCTGCACCGGCACCGTGAACTGCCCGCTCCACGCATCATTGCCCACAAAGCGCATCGGCGCGGCCGACCAGTCATCGCTACTGGCCAAGCGCCAATGCAGCGTCACGGCCAACTGGTCGTGACCGTCGGTAAACACTTTGCTACTCACCTGCACCACCTGCCCGACCACCGCCTTGACCGCAAACTCGCCGCCATCCAGCACCGGCGACGTGGATTCAATGGCAATGCGTGGCAATAGCAAGGCCTGCGACAACGGCAGGGTGGACGTTACATCGGGGTCCAGCGGGAAATCAGCATTCATCGAGCCTCACTCCTCACGCCCTGGGACGCTGATGGGTGGTCGTTTCACAGCACATTCCGGCATCAACACCGGGCACCTAGGTTGGGAGCGAGGTTGCGGCTTAAAAGTTCAGACTAAATGACGACACGCCGTTGGTCATGGCACGGGAACCGTTCAGGCACGATGACGGTCGACCGGCTACACCTTTCCATGCAGCAATGAGGCCAACGCCATGAACATCCCGATCCCCGCTGAGACACCTGATCCCAATATAGATGACCCGGTGTTACCGCCTGTCGATCCTCAACATATCCCCGAGGAAGAACCCCCGCTGGGTGATCCAAAGCCGATTGGCGATCCGCCGGGTGAACATCCCCCCCTGAAAACCGGTTTATAGGCTGTCTTCGCCCAAACAGCTTTACCCCTGCGAGCATCGCGCTGAAAATGGCCCGCGCCAGCAAGGCACGTCTTTAGATTCAACCGCCTTGACCTGAAACCCGCCGGACCGAGCCCGCCCCATGAAGCGCTACGAACAATTTGCCGATGATATTGCTGAACTGATCCGCAGCGGGGTGCTCGCCCCCGGTCAGCGCGTACCCTCGGTGCGCTATGCCAGTCAGACCTACGGGATCAGCCCCTCGACGGTGTTCCAGGCCTATTACTTGCTGGAACGCCGCGGCCTGATTCGCGCCAAGCCGCGCTCCGGTTACTTCGTCAATGTGCACACCCCCACTCCATTCGCGGAACCGGTGGTCAGCAGCCACGGGGCCGAGTCCATGCAGGTGGATGTCAGTGAGTTGGTGTTTTCAGTACTGGACTCGATCAAAGACCCGCATACAGTCCCCTTCGGCTCGGCGTTCCCCTGCCCGATGCTGTTTCCGCTTCAACGGCTGGCCCGTTCAATGGCCACGGCCTGTCGTGAGATGGACCCGCGCCTGGTGGTCACTGATCTGTCGCCTGGCAACCCGCAACTGCGTCGCCAAATTGCCCTGCGCTACATGGTCGGCGGGTTGATGCTGCCCATGGAAGAACTGCTGATCACCAATGGCGCACTGGAGGCCCTGAACCTGTGTTTGCAGGCGGTAACGGAGCCGGGTGATCTGGTCGCCATCGAGGCTCCGGCGTTTTATGCGTGCCTGCAAGTGCTCGAACGGCTCAAGCTCAAGGCTGTCGAAGTGCCGGTGCACCCCCGTGACGGCATTGATCTGGAGGTGCTGGCCGATACCCTTGAGCGGCACCCGATCAAGGCCGTGTGGTGCATGACCAGTTTTCAAAACCCGATTGGCGCCACCCTGCCCGAAGCCCGCAAAAAAGCGTTGGTCGAACTGCTGCGCAGCCATCAGGTGCCGTTGATTGAAGACGATGTGTACGCCGAATTGTATTTCGGCCTGCATGCGCCCAAACCGGCCAAAGCGTTTGATACCGAAGGGTTGGTGATGCATTGCGGCTCGTTTTCCAAGAGCCTGGCCCCCGGTTATCGCATCGGCTGGGTCGCGGCCGGGCGGTATGCGCAAAAGGTCGAACGGCTGAAACTGATGACCTCGCTGTGCGCCTCGATGCCTGCGCAAGCCGCCATTGCCGATTACCTGCAGCACGGCGGTTACGACCGTCACCTGCGTAAATTGCGCGATGCGCTGGAAGAGCAGCAAAACGCCATGTTGGCGGCCATTGCCCGTTACTTTCCAGCCCAGACACGGGTCAGCAAACCCACGGGCGGCTACTTTTTATGGCTGGAGTTGCCTGAGCAAATGGACTCACTCAAGCTGTTCGAAATGGCCTTGGCCCAAGGCATCAGCATTGCACCGGGGCCGATTTTTTCCCCCACCCAGCGCTTTCGCAACTGCATTCGCCTGAACTATGGCAGCCCGTGGGATGCCGCCAGCGAAAAAGCCATGGAAACCCTGGGCAAAATCATCAAATCGTTTTAGCCCCATTTGTAGCCGCTGCCGAGGCACGAAGGCTGCGATGGGCTGCGCAGCGGCCCCAGTACAGAAGGCCCTGCGGACCTTTTCGCAGCCTGCGTTCCTCGGCAGCGGCTACACGGTTGCTTATTACCCCGGCATGCAGTTGAAGTCCGCCGTGTGCGCCACTTCCTTGCCGTGGGAGTCCACCAGCCGTGCACTGACTTCTGGCCCCAGGCTGGACTCAATCAACTCGTAATGCTCACCTGCCTTGAAGCCGGTGTAATTGACTTTGCCTTGGCAATCGACCTCATTTTCATCCCCCGTGGCGCCTTCATACAGGGTTACGTCCAGACGATGCGCGCCGGGTGTCACTTCAAAGTACCGACCATCCTGCGTGCTTTTACCGTCCACACGCTCTGCCATCAGGTCGCTGTTGCCCTCTTCTTTAAAGCCGATCCAGGCTTCGCTCGGGTCTTGTTTGGGCATCGGCCCGGCACAGGCCGACAGCAGCAACACCAACCCCAGAGCGGGGATCAAGAGCAGCGGTTTAACAGTCATCACACATACACCTCGCAAAGGGAACCCAAGAGTGCGACAGACTCAAACAGCGGCCCGTCGATGGTGCCAAGCTTGGTGCTCACCCCGCGTTACGCCAAATGAATGAATATGAAGGGATTTTCAGCGCTTTTCTAAAGGAACCTTCACGTAGCTGAAAGGTGATCGTTAAGTGTGGACGGTAAGACTGCCCGGGTTTGCAATTCCACTCCCCGGAGGTTCAGGCATGCTCGGGCTGGTAAAGACCGCACTGCACAAGCCCTACACGTTCATCGTGTTGGCGATTTTCATCTGCATCATTGGGCCGCTGGCTGCCGTTCGCACCCCCACCGATGTGTTCCCCGACATTGGCATTCCGGTCGTCGCCGTGGTGTGGCAATACACAGGCCTGGCGCCCGCAGACATGGCGGGCCGAGTGATCTATACCTACGAGCGCTCACTGAGTACCACCGTCAACGACATCGAACACATCGAGTCGCAGTCATTGCCCGGTATGGGCATCGTGAAAATTTTCTTTCAGCCTGGCGTCGATATTCGTACGGCCAACGCGCAAGTGACCGCCGTGTCACAAACCGTGCTCAAGCAGATGCCACCTGGCATCACCCCGCCGCTGATTCTTAACTACAGCGCCTCCACGGTGCCGATTCTGCAAATGGCGTTTTCCAGCCCCACGCTGTCGGAAGCCAAAATTCGAGACCTGGTGCAGAACAATATTCGCTTGCCCCTCAGCTCGCTGCCCGGTCTGGCCATGCCGACGCCGATGGGTGGCAAGCAGCGCCAGATCACTCTCGACCTCGACCCTCAAGCCTTGGCCGCCAAGGGCCTGTCGGCGCAGGACGTGGGCGCTGCACTGGCCGCGCAAAACCAGATTATCCCCGTGGGCACGGCCAAGCTGGGCACCTACGAATACACCGTGATGCTCAACAACAGCCCCAAGGCCATCGACGAACTCAACGACCTGCCCATCAAGACCGTCGACGGCGCGCTGATCACCATCGGCCAGGTGGCTCACGTGCGGGACGGCTCCCCGCCACAAACCAATATCGTGCGGGTCGACGGCCACCGTGCCGTGCTGATGCCCGCGTTGAAGAACGGCAACATCTCGACCTTGTCGATTGTCGACGGCATTCGCGCCATGTTGCCGCGCATCAACGAAACCTTGCCGCCGTCGCTGAAAACCTCGCTGCTGGGCGACGCCTCGGTGTTCGTCAAACAGTCGGTGGGCAGTGTCGCGCAGGAAGGCATTATTGCCGCGCTGCTGACCAGCGCGATGATTCTGCTATTCCTCGGCAGTTGGCGTTCAACCCTGATCATTGCCGTGTCGATTCCACTGGCGGTGTTGTCAGCCATCGCCCTGCTGGCCCTCAGCGGTCAGACCCTGAACGTCATGACCCTCGGCGGGCTGGCGTTGGCCGTGGGGATATTGGTGGACGATGCGACCGTGACCATTGAGAACATCAACTGGCACCTTGAGCAAGGCAAGTCGGTGCGCGAGGCCATTCTCGACGGGGCCAAACAGATTGTCGGGCCGGCCTTTGTGTCGCTGCTGTGTATCTGCATCGTGTTTGTGCCCATGTTCATGTTGCAAGGCATTGCCGGTTATCTGTTCCGTCCAATGGCGCTGTCGGTGATTTTCGCCATGGGCAGTTCGTTTATTCTGTCGCGCACCCTGGTGCCGACGCTGGCGATGTTCCTGCTCAAGCCTCATGTGCCCGAGCAAGGTGCGGGCCATCACCCCGAAGACGGCTACATCAATCACCACGAGGGCGACCAGCCCACTCAAGCGCACTCGGCCCCGGTGCGCGCCTTGTTGAATTTCCAGCAAGGTTTCGAGCGCCGCTTCTCGGCCGTGCGTGACGCCTATTACGCGGTACTGGAGCTGGCGCTGGCGCATCGCAAACGCTTTTTGCTGGGCTTTATGGCCTGCGTGCTGGCCTCGTTTGCCTTGCTGCCCAGCCTCGGCCAGGATTTCTTTCCGGCCACCGATGCCGGTGCGCTGGCGCTGCATGTGCGCCTGCCGCTGGGCACACGTATTGAAGAAAGTGCCGCCGATTTTGACCGGATCGAAGCACGCATTCGGCAAATCATCCCAGCTGATCAGTTGGACACGGTGATCGACAACATTGGTATCCCGTTGAGCGGGATCGATATGGCCTACAGCAGCAGCGGTACCATCGGCCCGCAAGATGGTGATATTCAGATCAGCCTGAAGGCCGATCACAGCCCGACGGCGGACTACGTCAAACGCTTGCGTGAAGCCCTGCCCGAGAGTTTCCCGGGCAGCCAGTTTGCCTTTATGCCCGCAGACATCAGCACCCAGATCCTCAACTTTGGTGCCCCGGCGCCGCTGGACATCAAAGTCTCCGGGCGCGATGACGCCGCCAACCGCGCCTACGCGCTGGAATTGCAACGCCGCCTGCAATACGTGCCCGGCATTGCCGACTTGCGCATTCAACAATCCGTGGGCTACCCGTCGCTGCAAGTCAACGTCAACCGCCTGCGGGCCAACGGGTTGGGGATTACCGAGCGTGATGTCACCAACAGCATGGTTGCCTCGCTGGCGGGCAGTTCGCAGGTGGCCCCGACCTTCTGGCTCAACCCGCAGAACGGGGTGTCTTACGGCGTGGTCGCCGCCACCCCGCAATACCGACTGGACAGCCTGCCCGCGCTGGAAGCCTTGCCTGTGACAGGCAGCAACGGTCAGTCACAAATCCTCGGCGGGCTGGCGACCATCACCCGGGTCGAAAGCCCTGCCGTGGTCACTCACTACAACATCCAGCCGACACTGGACCTGTACGCCAATATCCAGGGCCGCGACTTGGGCGCTGTAGCCGCCGATGTGCAAAAAGTCATCGATGGTGCCGCCGACCTGCGGCCCAAAGGCGCGACCATCAGCCTGCACGGACAGATCGACGCCCTGCATGAAGCGTTCAGCGGGTTGAGCCTGGGTCTGCTCGGGGCGGTCGTGCTGATCTACCTGCTGATTGTGGTCAACTTCCAGTCCTGGCTTGATCCGTTTGTCATCATCACCGCCCTGCCCGCCGCACTGGCCGGGATTGTCTGGATGCTGTTCCTCAGTGGCACTTCGTTGTCGGTGCCCGCCCTGACCGGAGCCATCTTGTGCATGGGTGTGGCCACGGCCAACTCGATTCTGGTGGTCAGTTTCTGCCGCGAACGCCTGGCCGAACATGGTGATGCCCTGAAGGCGGCGCTCGAAGCAGGCTACACGCGCTTTCGCCCCGTGTGCATGACCGCGTTGGCCATGATGATCGGCATGCTGCCACTGGCCCTGTCAGAAGAACAGAACGCGCCTCTAGGACGCGCCGTTATCGGCGGCCTGATGCTGGCCACCGTTGCCACCCTGCTGTTCGTGCCCGTGGTGTTCAGCCTGGTGCACGGTCGTAAAAAAAATCGCGCTGCTGCTGGAGAAACTTCCCATGTCGTCTAATCAAAAAACCTCGCGCAAGCGTTTGATGGTGTTGGGCATCGGTGGCCTGACCCTGGCCGCCCTGCTGGTGGCCAATGGGCTGGCAGCGCGCACCCGTCATGAGCATGCCGTCGCCCGCTGGACCGAAGCCGCCGCCCTGCCTGTGGTCAGCGTGTTCCAGCCGGTACAAAACGCCCACGGTGACACCTTGCGCTTACCCGCGCACCTTGAGGCCTGGAGCAAGGCGCCGATCCATGCCCGGGTCAACGGCTACCTGAAAAGCTGGCAAACCGACATCGGCAGCAAGGTCAAAGCCGGGCAGATTCTGGCGGTGATCGACAGCCCCGACCTTGACCAGCAAGTGGCGCAAACCCGCGCTCATATGCTGCAAGAGCAAGCCAACGCCGCGCTTGCCGCGACCACGGCCAGCCGCTGGCAAAACCTGCTGGCCAGTCATTCCGTGTCGCGACAGGAGGCCGACGAAAAACGCTCGGATGCCGCAGCGGCCAAGGCCAATGCCCAAGCCGCCGAAGCTGACTACGCACGGCTTTCGACACTGGAGGATTACAAAACCATTCGCGCACCGTTCGCGGGCACCATTACCGCGCGCAACACCGACATTGGCCAACTGATCAAGGCAGACACCGACAGCGACGCTGAGCTGTTTGATATTGCCGACACCCACCAACTGCGCCTCTACGTGCCAGTGCCGCAGAATTACGCCAGCGTGATTCGTCCCGGCATGCAAGTGCAACTCAGCGTGCCGGAGCATCCGGGGCAAACCTTTACGGCCCGGCTGATCGGTAACTCGACCTCGGTTGATCCGCGCTCAGGCACCTTGATGGCGCAATTTGTCGCGCTCAACCCCGGCGACGCGTTGATGCCCGGCGACTATGCCGAAGCGGTGCTGTCGATTCCGGCCGACACCCACGGCGTCAGCATCCCGGCCAGTGCCCTGATCTTTCGTGCCCAAGGCACGCAGGTGGCGGTGCTCGACAGTGCCCAGCACGTGCACTTGCAAGACATCCACATCGGCCTGGATCTGGGCGAACGGCTGGTGATCGATCAAGGCCTCAAGCCTGCCGACAGGGTGATCGACAACCCGCCTGATGCCTTGCGCGAAGGCGACTCGGTGAAATGTGCCGACACAGGAGCCACCCATGCAGCCAACGCTTAAACGTGGCGCAGTGTTGTTGGCGCTGGCCCTGCAGGGCTGTTCACTGGCGCCGACTTATATAACCCCGACGCTGGATTTGCCTCAACACTACCGTGAACAAACCAGTGATGGGCCGTGGCACAGCGCACAACCTGCCGACCAATTGTCACCGCAGTGGTGGCGGGCGTATCAAAACGAGCGCCTGAACGGCTTGCAACAGCGTTTGCAGACCGCCAACCCGAATCTGGCGGCTGCACTGGCGCATTACGATGCCGCTCAGGCCTACGCCGGCCAACTGCATGCCGGACTGTTCCCGCAGATAACCGCCAGCGGCCAGCCGCTGCGTCAGCGTCAATCGGACAGCCGCCCATTGCGCGGCACCACTCAGCCGTCGATCTACAACAGCAACACGGCGGGTTTTGCATTGAGTTTTGACCTCGACCTCTGGGGCAAGATCCGCAATCAAGTGGCCGCCGGGGATGCCCAGGCGCAGGCGTCGGCTGACGACCTGGCCGTGGCTCGATTAAGCCTGCAACGCCAGTTGGCCAGCCTGTACGTGCAACTTGACGGGCTGGACGCGCAACAACGCATCCTGTCTAAATCGCTGAATGATTACAGCCAGGCGCTGGAACTGACCCGCGCACGCTATCAAGGGCAGATTGCCTCAGAAATGGACCTGACCCGTGCGCAAAGCCAACTGGCCGAGGCCCAAGCGCAACTGGATGAGGTGCGCGGCCAACGCAACCTGAGCGAACACGCCATTGGCGAATTGGTGGGCGAACCCGCGAGCACGTTCCAGCTACCGCCCAGTGAGCACCCGCTCAACCTGCCCGTCGCACCCAACAGCTTGCCCAGTTCCTTGCTGCAACGCCGCCCGGACATTGCGGCGGCCGAACGACGACTGTTTGCCGCCAATGCCGGGATTGGCGTCGCCAAGGCGGCGTGGTATCCCGACTTTAGCCTGACCGGGTTACTCGGGGGCCAGACCCAGGGCAGCGGTAACCTGTTGGCCGCGGCCAATCGGTTTTGGGCGTTGGGGCCGTTGGTGAACCTGCCCATCTTTGATGGCGGCCGCTTGAGTGCTCAAGAGCAGCAAGCCAAAGCCGAACTTGAAGAAGCCTCGGCTCACTACCACGCTCAGGTCTTGCAGGCGGTGCGCGAGGTGGAAGACAACCTGGCGCAACTGCGCGACCTGCAACAGGAAAACCTCGACGAACAGGCCGCGGCCAATGCAGCCCGACATACGCAAACCCTGGCCACCCACAGCTATGAAGCGGGGGCCGTGAGCTATCTGGATGTGGTCACGGCGCAGACTGCAGCCTTACAGGCCGAGCGTCAGGTGCAAGCGCTGCACACCCGCCAGCTTCAAGCCAGCGTTGGCTTGCTGACGGCACTGGGCGGAGGTTGGCAGGGTTAAGTCAGGCCTGAAGCGGCCTTCGCCTGCTCAATCCACTGGCGTTTTCGCTGCTCAAGCGCCTCGGCTTCCAGCAAGCGGCGTTTATCTTCCGGGGTAAGACTGGCCTGGTACGCCGCCTCTTCTTCGGCTTTTCGCACGGCCGCCGCAGCCAGCGCCGCGGCTAACACTTCTTGCAGGGCTGGGGTGGTCGCGGTGGTTTCGTCGAGGGCTGGCGGTAAAGGCAGTGAATCGAGCAGTTTCAGCTTGCTGCCCGTCTCCTGAGTAAAGGCGCGAACGCCCTGGGTGTCTTCCAGCATCGGCAAGGCTATGCCGGTCAGGGTGTCGATGGCGCTGAATTCAGGCGCCCCGACTTTGCCGCGAAACACCGGCAGCCCCAATGAAGGCATCAACAGCCCGACCAGATAACGCGGGTCACGCCGCTTGATGCTCAAGCCCACACTGGCAATAGCGACGGCAACACCCACCACCTGCCCGGCCCGGGCCAGCAACGACAGCGCCTTATTGCTCTCGTCGTCGAAGAAAATCGTGCGGTAACGAAAATAGTCGCTGAACGGTTCACGCTCGCCCAGTGACGAATGCATAAACCACGCGCGGGAATCGTGCACATAGTCATCGAACAGCGTCAGCACTTGCCTGGCCTCATCATTGAGCGGTTGATGGTCCTCGGTGAACAGCCGGAAGTAGGACCAATAGCCCGCCCTGCGCAGGTCATTGTACTGCTGGGCTTCGTCCTCCTCGTTGGTCAGATACACCAGCCCGCCGGCGGCCATATTGACGAACCGGCCCCAACTGAACATCTCGGAGTTTTCCGGCAACTGCCATTCGGCCAGGTAATCAATGCGGAATTCGTTCATGGCGGCCCTCAGCTGGGTATGGTCCAGCGAGGGCTCAAAAACTTTGGCGGTGTTGATGGCCGTGGGGGTGGACGCGCCGATGCGCTGTTCGAAGGCCAGCTTGGTCTGCTCATGCTCCACACGCTCTTCGCGCTCGCTGTCCGACCATTCGGGTAACGGCTGGCCGGAGCGAGCGGCCTGATCTTCTGCCAGCTGCATCCCGTGCAACGCCTCGAATGCCTCGCGCTCTTTAGCGGTCATGTCGGGGCTTTCCCCAGGGTACTTACCGGAGACGTGAGAGAAAGCGGCTGAATCCTCGAACCAGTAACTGGCGTAACGGTGGATGCGCCAACCGGTGATCAGCCCGGCCTAATGTTCCATGGCGGTTTCCAACGGGCCGGGAATCAGGGTGCTGCGCCAGGTGTTGAAATGTTGGATGAGGTTTGGGGAGACTTCAAACTCGGCTAAAGTTTGTGCATCCATTACCAACCAAGGGCTACGCTCCCGTTGGTCAACATGAAGCGCATCTCTGGGTGCCTGCAACGGCGCACCTACTTTGTAGGCTTCACTGAACATATGGTGCAAGGCGATTTGCGACAAAACGTCCTGACTGCCCTCCCGTGATTTGCCCTGATCCCCCGGCGGATAGCCGCCGCCCACATCCGAGTGCATGCCGGGGTACAGGTATTCAACGGTGCCATTGCGATAGGTCGAGGGGCATAGCGGATCGTCAGGTCGCGCTTTGCGTCGTATCGAATCCAGCGGGAAACAAGCGCGCTGCTCATGGGCCGAAACCAGATGCACACAGCGCTCCAGAAACACTTCCGAATCAGACAGCTGCAGCGAGTTGTCAGCCCAGCCCATATGCCCGCTGGCAAACGGCGCCAGATACGCCACACCCACGGACGCCACCGTGTCGAACAGCCCCATAAAGGCAATGCTGATGGGCAACCCGGCAAACAGGTAGCAGGTTTCACCCTCGACCTCGACCTTGGTCAACGCCTCCAGCCAATCGGCAAACGCACGCGCCTCGGCAGCCCCGCGAGAAAAGCCGTACACGTACAGGCGCATGGCCTTGATCAGCGGGGCGGTTTTCAGGCGGTTCTGCAATTCGACTTTTTGCTGCAACTCGCGAATCGGCGCTTCAAGAACTGCCTTGCGGCGAGCGTAACCGTCGCTGACGAGTGAAGCGCCCAAGGCATCCATGCCCACAGACGTGCCCATTTTCAGGATGAGTGCGTAGGCATTAGCAGGCGCAAGCGGTTCTTCACGACAGGACACTTTCAGGGCGTCCAGCAACCGGGTCAGTCCCCAGTTAATGCGATTCTCGCCCCCGGTGGCCATGCTCAGCCCCGAATCACTCGGCCCGAACTCGTGAATTTCCTTGAACTCAGTGCCTACACCGGGGATGTAATAACGATAAAAAGCCAGCTGACCGATTCGGGTTTGCAATGCGCCTTCAGGGTTGCCGAGGCTGGCGTGATAAAGCCGCGCCACATTGCTGGTGGTAGGTGGCTTGCTCAATTTATCTGACGGCTCGTGGTTATTGGTGCCGTCAAAGCACAGCGTAATGTTCAGCACATCCATACACGGCGGACCAACATAAAACCGGCGTACAGCCCGCGCAGCCCGCTCGGTTTCAATCGCGATCTGACGCTCCACTTTGCGCTGCGCGATGCCGTTATCGGCCACCTGCTGAGGATGCGAAGGTAACAACCCCTTTAAGGGAAATTCCGGGGTCATCGCCAGAGGTTCTGCTGGCGGGCGTTTGTCGAGCGTATTCACGGAGTCGGACATGTGCTGGGCACTTCCATTCGGCGGGGAAAGTTATAGGGGTGACCACTGAGACCTTCATAGGTCGGGCTGGCAGAAACCTTGACCTGATCGCAAGGCAAGAAATGCACGGTGACCAGCCCCAGTTGCTTGTAAGGCGCTACTTCAACAACGGCGCGGTGCCGGGTGTATTTGGCTGCATGTTCTTTGTAAGCAACTCGGTAGCCATCAGTTCCCAAAGGCGGCCAATTCACCGAAGCTCCCACATTCGGGTCCTTCTCCCACTCCACCACCACCGTCAGCCCTTCGCGCCATTGCACCGGCAACATTGCACAGCACATCTGGCTACCCGGGCCACCCCCATAGGGGCCGATGTTCGGGCCTCCGCCGCCGTTTACGCTGAAATGATTGATGGCGGCCGAAGTGTGGTTAACCCCAGAAATCGAAGCCCCCAACATCGTCGGCCGCGACTCGACACAACCTTGCAGCAACAGGCTGGCCGCCAGCAGCAGATATACGCGGCAAATCATGGTGTCGGGCATGTGCTGGGCACTTCCATTCGGCGGGGAAAGTTATAGGGGTGACCACTGAGACCTTCATAGGTCGGGCTGGCAGAAACCTTGACCTGATCGCATGGCAAGAAATGCACAGTGACCAGCCCCAGTTGCTTGTAAGGCGCTACTTGAACCACGGCGCGGTGACGGGTGTATTTGCTTTGATGTCCTTTCATACGTTCACTCCAGGCATCAGAAAACAATGGCTCTGACCAATTCGCATAATCATGAGGAGAAGGATCCTTCTCCCACTCCACCACCACTGTCAGCCCTTCGCGCCATTGCACCGGCAACATTGCACAGCACATCTGGCTACCCGGGCCACCCCCATAGGGGCCGATGTTCGGGCCACCGCCGCCGTTTACGCTGAAATGGTTAATGGCGGCTGAAGTGTGGTTAACCCCAGAAATCGAAGCCCCCAACATCGTCGGCTGCGACTCGACACAACCTTGCAGCAACAGGCTGGCCGCCAGCAGCAGAAATACGCGGCAAATCATGGTGTCGGGCATGTGCTGGGCACTTCCATTCGGCGGGGATATTGATAAGGATGCTCAGCAAGCCAGGCGTAGGTCGTACCAGCTGCAACTTTGACTTGATCGCAGGGCAGGAAATGCACGGTGACAACACCCAATTCTTGATAAGGGGCCACTTCAACGACTGCACTGTGCTGGGTATTTTTTTTCCGCATTTCCTCCATACGGACTCGCCAAGCATCTGTAAACATTGGCTCTGTCAGTGTCGCGTAATCGTAGGGCGAAGGATCCTTCTCCCACTCCACAACAACCGTCAGCCCTTCGCGCCATTGCCGTGGCAGCACAGCGCAACACACTTGCGTACCTCCACCGCCATAAGGGCCGATGTTGTGGCCACCATTGCGGTTGACACTAAAACGGTTGATGGCGGCTGAGGTGTGGTTGATGCCTTCTATCGGCGCCCCTAACATCGTCGGCCGCGACTCGACACAGCCTTGCAGCAACAGGCAGACCACCAGTGCAACGGGCAGACAGCGCTTCATCACGAGCGCCCATGATCAAGCATGTTTCTGGGAGTGTTGGTGGCCAGCCACTGTTGAACAAAGGCTTCTCTGTCGGCGTCCTGTACGCGCTCGCGCCACGCGGCCAGATGGCCTTCGAACAGCACGTTCAGCCAGTCTTCGAACGCTGTAAAACCATGACGACCCGATGCTCTTCGCTCAAGGTGCCACTGCTCGGCCAAGGTCCAGGCCTGCATATAGCCCATCTGTTCATCACTGAGGCTCAGCACTGCCGACGGAATATCACCGGGGGCTGATGGGTGCCCGGCTACCGTGCGAACCCGGCCATCACGGCTTAGCCACAACCACTCAATCACCGGGGCATGAAAATAGTGGCGTTGAGAGGGATCAAGCATGAGGCTGACGGTGCCAAACAGCCGGGAATCGTAGTAACGCAAAATGCCCGTGCACGCCCCTTCGCTCCATTGCGCCTGTGTACAGTCGCGCAAATGTGCGGCCAGTTCAGGAAATTCCCAGCGACTCAACAGGTTCAGCGCACCAGCTTTTTTGTAGGACTGTTGCGTGAACGTCTTTAACCACTGGGTATGGGTTTCAATGTCCAGTTGCAGACGTACCAGCAGTGGGCCCAGTGCCTTGTTTGCATGCTCGGGGGTCTGTTCAAACAACAGTGCCTGCAACGGTGGGGGTTCAAGGGCAGCGAGGGATGCACGCTGCGACTCACTGAACAGTGTTCCGTCGATCTGTACGTCCAGATGGGCCAGCTCCAGGCGCTGCGCTTTCTTTCGCAGGTGTTCAGACCACTCGCTTGCATCCAGATACATAAAAACTCCTTGATTCACGAACGCCATTAATGGGCTTTGGCGACACGGCGTTTGAGCCGCCTGAACGCTTCAGTCAACGAGCAACGACGGCCTGCACCTGTTCACTGGCGCGCTGCAGGCAGTCTTTGCACACTTGCGAAGGGCTCTGTGGTGGTAGGTGCGGGGCAGCACTGTCGCCCACCCCCTGCGTGTCCATCAATTCGAGCAACCGCGCGGCGGTGGCTTGGGGCGTTTCCCCCGCCAGTCCCGGCAAGACCGGCACGGGGGCTGCACCGCTGACCGACGAGCCGCCGGGCAGGATCAAGGTGCTGCTGAAGATTCCGTCACTGGAAATCACTATGTGCTGCCCACCCGCTTTCAGGATCAGGCGGGCACCCGCGTCGATGACCACCTCGGCGCCCGCCTGCAAGTGCACTTGCTGACCGGCCATGACCGCAAACACCTGCCCGGTGCTGTTAACGCTGTTGCCGCCAACGGTGAGGTGGTCGTTGCTCAACAGTTGCACCTTGCGCTCGCCCGTGACGTGGTGGTGCTCTTCGGCGTTGAGCTGGCTGTAGCGGTTGCCATGAATCTGGCTGCGCTGCTCGTGCCCGACTTCAAGACGGTGGTCATGCTTGACCTGCTCCAGAAGGTCGCGCTCGGCGTGCACATAAATGTGCTCCGCGCCCTTGCGGTCTTCGATGCGCAGTTCATTGGAACCACCGCCCCCCGGCGAGCTGAGGGTTTTGAACACGCTTCGGGTTTTATGCGTCGGCAACTCGTAAGGCACGGTGTGGGTTTTGTTGTGCAGCGCACCCTGCAGAATCGGCCGGTCGCAATCACCCTCCAAAAATAAAATCACCACTTCCATGCCCACGCGCGGGAGCGTCTGACTGCCGTAGTGATGCCCCGCCCAGCTGCTGACGGTGCGCAACCAGCAACTGCTGTTGTCGTCGTCGATGCCGCGGCGGTCCCAATGGAAGCGCACTTTTATCCGGCCAAAGGCATCGCAAAAGATCTCTTCGCCGGGCGGACCGGTGACCACAGCGGTCTGGCCGGCCATCACCAGGGGCTTGGGGTGCTCAAGTTGCGGGCGGAAGGCCACCTCGCCGGGGATGGCTTCGAAGCTGTTGCGGTAGCCTTGAAAATCCGCACTCGGCCAGTCCAGGGCGCTGCCAGCCTGTTCTTGCAAAACTTGCGGCTGATAACCTTCGTGGTGAATCCGGGTCAACAGCCACAAATCATTGGAGCTGTAACGCCGATGGCCTTCAAGCGTCAGCAAGTGCCCTGACAGCAAACACGGCTCATCGCTGCTGCCATCGACGACACGCGCGCCCACTTGCAGACGCTCCAGGGTGCGCTGCACCTGGCGTTGACGCTGTCGCTCAGGCAAGGCGTGGGCCGCATAGGCGTAATCTTCAAGGTGCGCATGGCCATCCACGGTGCCTGGCAGACCGCTGAGAAAGTCCGATTCCAGCGTGACATGGGGCCGCTCAAAATCGTAATCGCGCTGGGTGGCGCGGCGGGTGTGTATCTGCTGGCGTTCGCCCCAGCGCTTGATCGAGGGTTGAGGGCCAGCCATGCCGTTTGCGGGCACGAATGGCATGGGCCGGGGCAGTTTGCCGAAATTCATCTGGGTGTCGCCAAACACCAGCACACAGCCGGTGGGGGAATGCCTGAAGTGAAAATGCCAGCCCTCTTCTTCGCATAAGCGACGAATGAAATGCAGGTCATCTTCGTTGTACTGGGTGCAGTATTCCCGGGGTTCGTAAACGGGAGGGCCGAGTTCAAACAGGACGTCCAGGGTCACCTGCAGGTGATGTTCCTTGAGCACCTGAGTGATGATCTGCTCAACGCTCAGGTTCTGGAAAATACGCTGGTTGACCCGCAGCGACAGGCTTTGCAAACGAGGTGTAAGGATTAATTGGTAATGACTGAGATCGGCGCTGGACTCACCCACGGCAAACTGCTGGATGTGGCCGAAGATGCCGTTGTTATGGTCGTCAAAAGCCAAAAAGGCGGGTTGATGCAAAAAGCGTCCAGGGTCCAGATCGTCCTGGCGGCTGACCACATCAATAACAAAGCGGTAGGGTTGGCTGATGGCTTCATGGCCATCGAACTTCAATACGTCCAGCTCAAGGGGTAAACCCGGCACGGACAAGCGGATACGTAACGGGGGGGAAGTTGGCGGCATCCGTGTCTCTCCTCGGAATACGAAGGAGACATGCCCTGCTCCCCCGTCAGTTTTGACTGGGGAGTTATTAGATAAGGCAAACAAACATCTGTATGTCGGACAGTTCCGCTCAGACAGTCAGAAGGAAACGGTATTACTGTGGTGTGCAACTGACATCACAGCATCAATGTAGCCGCTGACGAGGCACGAAGGCTGCGATCGGCGGCAGAGCCGTCGCAAAACGGGCACACCGTGGTGCCCTCGTTTGCGACCGCTTCGCGCTCGATCGCAGCCTTCGGCAGCGGCTACAGGGTCCGCGCAAAACCTGTCGTCGCTGCCGCCAGCATCGCCTTGAGCAATACCGCACACCCTGCCGCCAAATCCTTGGGGTCGGCATTTTCGATTTCGTTGTGGCTGATGCCGCCTTCACACGGCACAAAGATCATCCCCGCCGGGCCCAGTTCGGCCAAAAAGATGGCGTCATGCCCTGCCCCGCTGACGATGTCCATGTTGGACAAGCCCAGTTCATTGGCCGCATCGCGCACGGCGTTGACGCAATCGGGGTTGAAGTACAACGGCGGAAAATCAGCTGTCGGGGTAAGGTCAAAACTCAGGCCATGTTGCTCGCATGTGGCTTCGATGACCTGACGCACTTGCGCAATCATCGCGTCCAGTTGCTCGGGAATCAGATGACGAAAATCGAGGGTCATGCGCACTTCGCCGGGAATGACGTTGCGCGAGCCAGGATAGGCCTGCAAGCAGCCGACGGTCCCGCACGCATGGGGTTGATGGCCCAGCGCAGCCTTATTGACGGCCGCGACCACCGCGGCTGCGCCGACCAGCGCATCCTTGCGCAGGTGCATAGGCGTTGGCCCGGCGTGCGCTTCCACACCGCGCAGGTTGAGGTCGAACCATTTCTGGCCCAAGGCACCAAGCACCACGCCGATGGTTTTGCGCTCATCTTCCAGAATCGGCCCTTGCTCGATATGCGCCTCAAAATAGGCCCCTACCGGATGCCCGTTCACAGTTCTTTTGCCTGCGTAGCCGATGGCATTCAGTGCCTCACCGACGGTCACGCCATCGGCATCGGTTTTGGCCAGGGTTTCCTCCAGCGTGAATTTATCGGCAAATACCCCGGAGCCCATCATGCACGGGGCAAATCGCGAACCTTCTTCGTTGGTCCACACCACGACTTCCAGCGGTGCTTCAGTCTGAATATTCAAGTCATTAAGGCTGCGCAGCACTTCAACCCCGGCCAGCACGCCATAGCACCCGTCAAACTTGCCCCCCGTGGGCTGGGTGTCGATATGGCTGCCGGTCATCACGGGCGCCAGGTCGGGGTTGGTGCCCGGCCGCCGGGCGAAAATATTACCCACCGCATCGACGCTGACGGTACACCCCGCCTCTTCACACCAGCGCACAAACAAGTCGCGGGCCTGGCGGTCCAGGTCAGTAAGAGCGAGGCGACAGACGCCGCCTTTGGCGGTGGCACCCAGTTGCGCCAATTCCATCAATGAGGCCCACAGGCGCTCGCCATTGATGGTGCCGTTGAGATGCTGCTGAAGGTCGTGTGCTGCGTTCATGGTGGTTTCCTCAGGCAGTTTTTATTGAATGTTTCATGCTTCAAATAGCGTTTTTGACGGCCGCCGTCTGTGGGCTGCTCAGGCGGAACAAGGCGTAATAAATGGCAGCGCCGAGCAGTGACCCGGTAAACCAGCCGAAATCGTAGAACCAGCTGAATGAACTGCTACCCAGCGACATCAACGTCAGGGCAACGGGCACGCCGAAGGCAATGAAACCGTTCCAGTTCCAGGCTGGGTAAACGCCATCGACATACAGCCCGGCAAGGTCAAGCCGTTGCTGACGGACGATAAAGTAGTCAACCACCATGATCCCGGCGATGGGCCCCAGCAGGCTGGAGTAGCCCAGCAACCAGTTGGAATACACGGTTTCGAGGCTGACATCCGAGACCAGCAGGCCCAGCTTTTTCAGTAACTCATGGGCCATCAGGGCCAGCCCGACCAGACCGGTCAATATCACGGCTTTGGTGCGGTTAATCAGCTTGGGCGCAATGTTCTGGAAGTCGTTGGTGGGTGAAACGATGTTGGCTGCGGTGTTGGTCGACAACGTCGCGATGATGATCAAGGCCATGGCCAGCGCCACCCAGCCCGGACTCTGGATGTGGCCGATCAGGCTCACTGGATCTGAAACAGTCACGCCCACCAGTTTTTCGGAGGCCGCGGTCAACACCACACCCAACGCCGCAAACAGGAACATGGTCAGTGGCAAGCCCAAGACCTGCCCCAGAATCTGGTCTTTCTGGCTTTTAGCGTAACGGCTGAAATCCGGAATATTCAGCGACAGAGTCGCCCAAAAGCCGACCATGGCGGTCAAGCCGGCAAAGAAATAGCCATACACACTGGCTCCTTCAGGGCGCTTGGGTGGTTGAGCCATCAACTCGGTCATCGACACGTTAGGCAAGGCCCAGACCAGCAAACCGATACCCACCAGCACCAGCAAGGGTGCGGACAGGGTTTCGAGCCATTTGATCGACTCGGCACCGCGCAACACGACCCACAGATTGAGCGCCCAAAAAATCATGAAGCCGATCACTTCACCGGTCCCGCCCAAACTTTTCCAGCCTTCGAATACCGACCCCAGAAACAGGTGAATGGCCAAACCGCCAAATAGCGTTTGAATGCCGAACCAGCCACACGCCACCAGCGCGCGAATCAGGCAGGGAACATTGGAGCCGATAATGCCGAAAGAAGAACGGAGTAAAACAGGAAAGGGAATGCCGTATTTTGTACCGGGAAAAGCATTGAGTGTCAGGGGGATCAAAACGACGATATTGGCCAACAAGATGGCCAGCAATGCCTCGCCCACACTTAGACCGAAGTAAGCCGTTAATACACCGCCCAATGTATAGGTGGGCACACATATAGACATACCGACCCATAACGCCGTGATATGCCATTTATTCCAGGTGCGCTCATGAACTTTGGTAGGCGCCATGTCGTGGTTATAGCGAGGACTTTCAAGAACTTCAGGGCCAGCGTCCAACTCGTACAAACCGTCCCGTTCGGTGACGTGTGATCTGCTCGATTGCATGCTCGTTCACTCTCTTTTTTTATGTTCTTTAAGCCCTGCGCTTCAACGCAATATGGCTCACTTGGCTGACACGGTTGATCCGGTAGTGCCAACCACAATCAAGAACTGTGCCGACTTGCCCGGTCCTTGCGATATTCCACGGCTCAACGGTGCAACTGTCTGGTTTAACAGCTAATAAACATTTGCCGAAATAGCACTCATTCCTATTAAGCGCCGGGTGTTACCCGCTTGTAAAAATTTCATATAACAAAACGAAACAAGTCGGTGCACGCTTATTAATTTTAAGTGCTTATCCCGTGCCACTCAGGGCACCTCAAACGCCTGATTTCGCATAAGAAACTTCGCTTATATTTGATTCCTGTCAAGTGCGTCAAAATGGTGAGCGCATGCACCATTTTGGATATTTATAAGATAAATACTTATAAAACAATGACTTATATTATTCATGAATAATTAAAAAAAAAGTTTGATCATTTCCCGACAACCCACTAGATTTCATTCCTGACACCAGTGACAGGAATTACACCTGCACCGTGCTGGTAATAACAACACTTAGAACCGGCATTTAGTCGGTCTGCCTGCGAGGAACTCCGTATGTCACTGTTAATCCGTGGCGCTACGCTTGTGACCCATGATGAAAGTTATTGCGCGGATGTTTATTGCGCTGACGGTCTAGTCCGCGCCATTGGAACGAATCTTGATGTTCCAGCCGGGTGTGAAGTGCTTGATGGCAGCGGCCAATATTTGATTCCCGGCGGTATTGATCCGCACACTCACATGCAACTTCCATTTATGGGCACGGTGGCCAGCGAGGACTTTTTCACGGGCACAGCGGCCGGTCTGGCAGGCGGCACAACCTCCATTATTGATTTTGTGATTCCCAACCCTCAGCAGTCTTTGCTGGAGGCATTCCATCAATGGCGGGGCTGGGCTGAGAAGTCAGCGTCGGACTACGGTTTTCATGTGGCAATCACTTGGTGGAGCGAACAAGTTCGCGAAGAAATGGCTGAACTGGTCAGCCACCACGGCATCAACAGCTTCAAACATTTCATGGCCTATAAAAACGCCATCATGGCCGCCGATGACACGTTGGTGGCCAGCTTCGAACGCTGCCTGGAACTGGGCGCAGTGCCCACGGTGCATGCTGAAAATGGCGAGCTGGTGTATCACTTGCAACGCAAGTTGCTGGCACAAGGCATGACCGGCCCTGAAGCGCATCCGTTGTCGCGCCCATCGCAAGTGGAAGGCGAAGCCGCCAGCCGGGCGATACGTATCGCACAGACCATCGGCACGCCCTTGTATCTGGTACACGTATCGACCCGTGAAGCGCTGGACGAAATCACTTACGCCCGCAGTCAGGGCCAACCCGTGTATGGCGAAGTACTTGCGGGGCATTTACTGCTGGATGAAAGCGTGTATCAGCACCCGGACTGGCAGACCGCAGCGGGCTACGTAATGAGCCCGCCCTTTCGCCCGCGCGGCCATCAAGAAGCCCTCTGGCATGGCCTTCAGTCCGGCAACCTGCACACCACGGCCACCGATCATTGCTGCTTTTGCGCTGAGCAAAAGGCGGCCGGTCGCGATAATTTCAGCCTGATCCCCAACGGCACAGCGGGCATTGAAGACCGCATGGCGGTGCTGTGGGATGAGGGGGTCAACACGGGCCGCCTGTCCATGCAGGAGTTTGTCGCACTGACGTCCACCAACACCGCCAAGATTTTCAACATGTACCCGCGCAAAGGTTCGATCCGCGTTGGCGCCGATGCGGATCTGGTGCTGTGGGACCCAGAGGGCACCCGCACCATTTCAGCGAAAACCCACCATCAAAAAGTCGATTTCAACATTTTTGAAGGCAAAACCGTGCGCGGTGTTCCGAGCCACACCATCAGCCAGGGTCGCGTGGTATGGGCTGATGGCGATTTACGGGCAGAGCGTGGCGCGGGTCGTTATATCGAACGTGCGCCCTACCCGGCGGTGTTCGACCTACTGAAAAAACGCGCCGAGCAGCACATCCCCGTGGCGGTTAAACGCTAAGTAGCACAACCCACTGCCCGACAGAGGCAGAAGCTTCCCACAACCGTGAGGCACTCACTGTGATCAAATCCCTGAATCATTTGCCGCATCCTCAGCAAGATGCGTCGGTATTGGCCAGCCAGTTCACTGATCTGGCTCCGCCGTTGACCGCCCGACAGGCCGTACTTGAAAGCTCGCGCTGCTTGTACTGCTACGACGCGCCTTGCGTCAATGCATGCCCCAGTGACATTGATATTCCTTCGTTCATTCGCAATATCCAGCAGGAGAACGTGCAAGGCGCGGCGCATAAAATCCTTTCGGCCAATATTCTGGGCGGCAGTTGTGCCCGTGTGTGCCCTACCGAAGTCCTGTGCCAACAAGCCTGCGTGCGCAATAACGAGCAGGAATGCGCCCCAGTATTGATCGGTTTGTTGCAGCGTTATGCCGTCGACCATGCCCAGTTCAGCGAACATCCCTTTAAACGAGCAGAGCCAACCGGCAAGCGTATCGCCGTGGTTGGCGCCGGGCCTGCCGGGCTGGCGTGCGCCCATCGACTGGCGCTGCATGGTCATGAAGTGGTGATTTTCGAAGCGCGCGAGAAGGCTGGCGGGCTCAATGAATACGGGATCGCCAAATACAAACTGGTGGACGACTTCGCCCAGCAGGAAGTGGAATTTGTACTGGACGTTGGCGGTATCGAAGTACGCCACGGTCAGCGCTTGGGTGACAACCTGAGCCTGAGCGAGCTGCATCAACGCTTCGACTCGGTCTTCCTGGGCCTTGGCCTGGCCGCCAGCCGCCAGTTGGGCCTGCCCCACGAGGACGCACCCGGCCTGCTGGCCGCCACCGACTACATCCGCGAATTACGCCAGAGTGACGACTTGACCCAGTTACCACTGGCCGAGCGCTGCATTGTGCTGGGTGCCGGTAACACAGCCATCGACATGGCCGTACAAATGGCCCGTCTGGGGGCGCGGGAAGTGAATCTGGTGTATCGCCGCGGGTTGGCGGACATGGGCGCCACCGGGCATGAACAAGACATCGCCAAAGATAACCAGGTGCGCTTGATGACGTGGGCACAGCCCGACGAGGTGTTACTGGATGACCACGGGAATGTACGCGGCATGCGCTTTGCCCGCACCCGCCTTGAAAACGGACGGTTAGAGACCACCGGCGAAACCTTCGAACTGGCTGCCGACGCGGTGTTCAAGGCTATCGGCCAGGCGTTTGACGAAACGGCGCTGAGTGATCCGCTGGCGCATTCACTGCGCCGAATCGGCGATCGCATCGCGGTCGACGAGCAATTGCGCACCAGCGTGGCCGGGGTGTACGCCGGTGGCGACTGCACATCGCTGGGTCAAGACCTGACCGTACAGGCTGTACAACACGGCAAGCTTGCTGCTGAAGCCATTCATGCCCAACTCATGCTCAATCAGGAGGCTGCGTAAATGGCCGATCTTTCGATTAACTTCGCCGGCATCAAAGCGCCTAACCCTTTCTGGCTGGCCTCTGCCCCGCCGACCGACAAAGCCTACAACGTGGTGCGCGCATACGAGGCGGGCTGGGGCGGTGTGGTCTGGAAGACCCTGGGTGAAGACCCGGCCGCAGTCAACGTGTCCTCACGCTATTCGGCACACTTCGGGCCTAACCGCGAAGTCATGGGCATCAACAATATTGAGCTGATTACAGACCGTTCGCTTGAAATCAACTTGCGCGAGATAACTCAGGTCAAAAAAGACTGGCCCGACCGCGCACTGATTGTGTCGCTGATGGTGCCGTGCGAAGAGCAAGCGTGGAAACACATTTTGCCGCTGGTTGAAGCCACGGGCGCCGATGGTATCGAACTGAACTTCGGTTGCCCTCACGGCATGCCAGAACGCGGCATGGGCGCAGCCGTGGGCCAGGTACCCGAGTACGTGGAGATGGTCACGCGCTGGTGCAAAACCTACTGCTCGCTGCCCGTCATCGTCAAGCTGACACCCAATATCACCGATGTGCGCCTCAGTGCGCGCGCAGCACACCGTGGCGGCGCCGATGCGGTGTCACTGATCAACACCATCAACTCCATCACCAGCGTTGACCTTGAGCGCATGGTGGCGCTGCCGGTGGTGGGCAGTCAAAGCACTCACGGCGGGTATTGCGGTTCAGCGGTCAAGCCGATCGCACTGAACATGGTGGCCGAAATCGCCCGTGATCCTTTGACCAAAGGCTTACCGATTTGCGGGATTGGCGGCATTGGCAGCTGGCGTGATGCGGCAGAATTTATCGCATTGGGCTGTGGGTCGGTACAGGTGTGCACGGCCGCGATGCTTCACGGATTTCGCATCGTCGAAGAGATGAAAGACGGTTTATCGCGCTGGATGGACAGCCAAGGCTATACCAGCCTGGATGACTTTTCCGGTCGGGCCGTGGGCAATACCACCGACTGGAAATATCTTGATATCAATTATCAGGTGATCGCCAAGATTGATCAGGACGCCTGTATCGGCTGCGGACGCTGCCATATTGCCTGCGAAGACACTTCGCACCAGGCGATTTCCAGTGTGAAGCTGGCGAACGGAACCCATCGCTATGAAGTGATCGATGATGAGTGCGTCGGTTGCAACTTGTGCCAGATCACCTGCCCCGTCGCTGATTGCATCGAGATGGTGCCGCACAACAACGGTTTGCCGTTTCTGGACTGGAACCACGACCCGCGCAACCCCTACCGCGTGGCATCCTGAGGGAGGGTGTAACGCACTGTAGTCGCTGACGAAGGCTGCGATCGAGCGCGAAGCGTTCGCAAAGTGGGGGCCCCTCGGTGTCTCTGGTTTTGCGACGTCTTCGCCGTCGATCGCAGCCTTCGTTCCTCGTCAGCAACGACGAAAATTCGCGCTCTCTCCACCCTCAGGGCTCCAGCCCGATCCCCCGCAAAATCACGCTGGTCACTGTATGCACAGCGCGCTCGAACTGAATATCAGACAAGGGCTGATGGTCATTGAGGATATTCACTTGATGATCAAAGTCGGCGTAATGCTGGGTTGAAGCCCAGATCATGTACAACAAACTTGCCGGCTCTACTGCCAGAATGCGTTTATCGGCTACCCACTGGCGGATTTTCGCTTCTTTCATCTTGGCCCAGTCATACAGGCTGGCATCCAGCGCCAGGCCCAAAGACGGCGCACCGTGAATGATTTCGTTGGCCCATACCTTCGAACCATAGGGCCGTGTGCGCGAATGGTTCATTTTGGCCCGGATATAACTGCTGAGTACCAGACGTGGGTCATCGTAGGTTTCAAAGCACAGTGCGTCCTGCTTCCACACGTCGAGCAAGCCTAGTAACACCGCGCTGTACAGTTCGTTCTTGGTGCTGAAGTAGTAATGCAGGTTGGAACGCGGCAGTTGAACTTCAGCGGCAATGTCCGCCATTGCAGCCCCCGCAAACCCCTTTTCTGCAAACACCTTCTCTGCGCCTATAAGGATTTTTTCAACATTGCTTCGACGAATCTGGATCTTGTGATTGCTCATTCCCTTAATGCCCTTAACGTCGTGCATCGTCGGCGAACACCCGGACAGATCCGCGAATAAATAAAACATAACAGCGCCAGACCGCGGTTAAGCTCACTCTGTGTTTGGCGCTTTGTGCTTAATTAGTTGCTGGCGGGCAATTCAATAATGTCGGTTTCAATGCCGTCCAGCTTCGGCTTTTGCTTGATCTTCTCTTGCGTCTCCAGGGCTTGAGCCTGGGTCGCGTACGGCCCGATCAGGAAATGTTTAACACCGTCATGCTCGTAAATATAGGGGGTGAAACCATGTTCCATGAGCCTGCCCGTGGTGTCGGTGATGGTTGCGCGCTGGCCCTCGGTAATCTCCAATGCCCAGTGAGCAACAGGCGCCTGTGCTACCGTTGGTTCAGAAGCTGCTTTAGCCTGCTGGATTTTATCGTTAGACTCCTGACCGCAAGCCGTCAAGGCCAAAATTGCTGTCATCACGATGACTTTGCGCACTGCATTTCCCCTAGCTGTTTGAGTGGGTCGATTTTATCACCGGGACAGTGCATTTGCTCTCCTTGAACAAATCCAATCCGCCCTTATTAAAGGTCTGTACCAAGATATTCCCGCACTCAGGGAATTTAACCCTTGGCGAGGACGTCTGTAATGAGCGGCGCATTTATATCCACTTAGCAGTATTCTGTAGCCATGAACGAAGCCGCACCGTCTCAGAGACGTGCCTTACAAAGCCATCAAGGAGAAAAAAATGCTGATACTCACCCGTAAAGTTGGTGAAAGCATAAACATCGGTGACGATATTACGATCACTATTTTAGGTGTCAGCGGGCAACAAGTCAGAATCGGCATCAATGCGCCGAAAGATGTGGCTGTCCACCGTGAAGAGATTTATCAACGCATCCAGGCTGGCTTGACTGCCACTGACAAGGTAGATCCATCCTAAGCGTTCGAGGTATCAGCCCTCGAACTGAGTGTCAGGGCTGCTCAGCCAGCCCTCCTCAATCCACACCCCCGTACACCCTCCCGCAACGACCTTCCCAAGCCCATAATTGCTAAAGCATTCGCAGAATCCTGCTGTCGACTTGACCGTTTAAAGGTTAGCGACCACGCTCATTCCTCGCAGAAGGTCAAACAGTCCAGCGTGTGACTCACCTTCGTAAGCGTCAGCCCGATCTTGGGCTTGACCTGTACAGTCAAGGAATGAAAGACATGTCAGATTTAATCGTTGTGGGATTCCCAGATACTGAAACAGCCGACCGCGCCCTTACCAAACTAGCCTCGTTGGGCAAAGAGCACTTGGTAGAGCTTGAGGATGCCGTCATTGTTGTACGCAACGCTGAAGGCAAGGTTCACGTAAAGCAAAGCGTTAATCTCAAAGCCCTGGGTGCGACCTCGGGCCTGGTTACAGGGGGCCTGTGGGGCGCGCTGGTCGGCCTGTTGTTTCTCAACCCTTTGGCCGGCTTCGTCATCGGCGGCGCGGCCGGGGCGGGAATGGGGGCACTGTCAGGCTCAATGGCCGACTACGGCATCGACGACGACTTCATCAAAAACCTCAGCGAAACCATTCCAAAGGAATCGTCTGCCCTGTTCGTTCTGTTGCGCAAATTCCAACCCGAAAAAGTCCTTCAGGAACTTGAACAGTCAGACTTCAAAGGCAAGGTGCTGCGTACGTCCCTGTCGCCTGAGCAAGAAGCAAAGCTTCAGCAAGCGCTCTCAACACATGCCGCTTCGGCACCTGTTACCACTACGATCTAAATCACGCTCCCTTGCGCGCTCCGCGCGCATGATTCGGCTGCCCGCAGGGCAGTCGAATTTTCCTCGGAATGTGCGCCATCAGTTCAACCGCACCGCCGTACCCGTGGCAAACACCACGAGCATGCCACCCCGCCCGGAAGGCATGCTGATTTCAAAGTTCAGCCCCACAATGGCGTCGGCTTGAAGGGTCTGTGCCCTGTCGCGGATTTCATCAGTTACCTCGGCACGCGCCTCTTTCAATGCTCGCTCCAGGGTTTGCGAGCGACCACCAAAAAAATCCCGCACTCCGGTAAAAAAATCGCGCACCACGTTTATGCCGTGAACGGACTCGGCACTGACGATCCCCAGGTATTCGGTGATCTGGCGGCCTTCAATCCTGTTTGTCGTCGTAATGATCAACTGGGTTCCCCTTTATAAACGCTCATTTTGAACCCAAGCTTAACGCAGACACTCACACCTTTGTCGCGATCCGGCAACCGAACAGGCCGATACTGGCCTTATGCGCCGGCAGTGTTAATGTAGGCAAAACCGCAGCCAGCCTCATCTGCGGCGACTATGCTGATAGTGAAAATAACCAAAGCCGTAAGAGTTGGGACCTCTCGCCCGGCACATGCGAATCGCTGATAAGGATTAAACAGCTACGCCACGCCACGCCTCTTTTCGATCCCGCTCACAGGAAGCCCACAATGGTTCAAAGACAAGTCATCAATGCTTCGGTCAGCCCTAAAGGCAGCCTGGAAACTTTATCCCAACGTGAAGTTCAGCAACTGAGTGAGGTTGGCTCGGGCAGCAGCTACACGCTTTTTCGTCAATGTGTACTGGCTATTCTCAACACCGGCGCCCACGTCGATAACGCTAAAACCATTCTTGAGGCGTATCAGGATTTTGACGTGCGGATTCACCAGCAAGACCGAGGGGTGCGCCTGGAGCTGCTTAATGCCCCGGCCGATGCCTTTGTCGATGGTGAAATGATCGCCAGCACCCGCGAAATGTTGTTCAGCGCCCTGCGTGACATTGTGTACACACAAAGCGGTCTCGACAGCCCGCGTATCGACCTGAGCAGTTCGGCGGGTATCACTGACTATGTGTTTCACCTGCTGCGCAACGCCCGCACCTTGCGCCCCGGCGTCGAGCCCAAAATTGTGGTGTGCTGGGGCGGCCATTCGATCAATACCGAAGAATACAAGTACACCAAAAAAGTGGGCCACGAACTGGGCCTGCGCAGCCTGGACATCTGCACGGGTTGCGGGCCCGGCGTGATGAAAGGGCCTATGAAGGGGGCAACCATTTCCCACGCCAAGCAACGCCTGACAGGCGGGCGTTATCTGGGACTGACCGAGCCGGGCATCATCGCGGCCGAGGCGCCCAACCCTATCGTCAACGAACTGGTGATTCTGCCGGACATCGAAAAACGCCTGGAGGCGTTTGTGCGCGTTGGCCACGGCGTCATCATCTTCCCGGGCGGCGCCGGAACCGCTGAAGAATTCCTATACCTGCTAGGGATCTTGATGCACCCGGACAACCGCGACGTGCCATTCCCGGTAATCCTGACGGGCCCTCGAGAAGCTGCGCCGTACCTGCAACAGCTGCATGAGTTTGTCGGCGCCACGTTAGGCGATGAGGCCCAGCAGCACTACCAGATCATTATCGACAACCCGGCAGAAGTTGCCCGGCAAATGACCGCTGGACTCAAAGCAGTTAAACAATTTCGCCGCGAGCGCAATGATGCGTTTCACTTCAACTGGCTATTGAAAATCGATGAAGGGTTCCAGCGCCCTTTCGACCCCACCCACGCCAACATGGCTGACCTGCAATTGCGCAGTGACCTGCCGCCCCACGAGCTGGCGGCTAATTTGCGCCGGGCATTTTCGGGGATCGTGGCTGGCAACGTGAAAGAAAAAGGCATTCACCTGATCGAGGAATACGGACCGTATGAAATTCACGGCGACACGGCCATCATGAAGCCACTGGATAAACTGCTGCATGCATTCGTTGAACAACACCGTATGAAACTGCCCGGCGGCGCGGCTTATGTGCCGTGTTATCGCGTCGTCAGTTAACACCCGGTGACGGGGCTCGCTGAGCGAAAAGCAGAGGTTCACTTTGCATCTTGCCGGGCGGGCCCTTCAATCAAACCCCAGGTTTCAAGACAAAAGCTCCAAGGCCTTCTCAAACACCGCCAAACGCTGGGCATGGCCATTAAGCCCACCATTGATCGCTCGCGTCAGTGCTTCGAAATCCTCCCCGTCGGCCCATGCATTAAGCTGGCGCGACGACCAGTACCACCCCGCAGACGCTACGGCTCCAGGCCATTGCTCCAGTAAGTGTGGGGTTCCTAGCAATCGTTCGTCGCCATACAAGCCCAGGCTGCAGTGTTGATAGTTGCTCTTACCGGTGATTTGAATCAAACCCCTGCCGCGATAAAGCCAGCCCTCGCCTGAAGCTTGTGAACCATTACCCAGACGATTGCTATACACCTGATTGGCAATGGCCTGTGGTCGACGGTGCAGTTTTTGCGCATCGCTGTTGGGCAACCTGCGCGCACGCCCACCGTCCATGACCGTGATGTATTGACCGGCACTGTCGCGTTGCGCGAACCGTGTGCCCCACGTGGCGGCAAGGCCGTCAGCGCTGTAGTTGAGGTTTTCAACCAGTGCCGTAAAACCGGCACTTTCATGCCCCACCTGCGCGATGAAGGCCGCCAGACGCCGGGGGGTGTCGATAGTATTGGCGTGCGTGACGGCCTGCACGATGGGTAAATAAACATCGACGGACGCTGCGCTTTTGGGAAATAACTGTGTGAACACTTCACGGTTCAACATAAGGGCCAACTCTTAATTAATTAAAAATTAAAAGTTAAGCACTCATGCTTTTTGACCCAAGGCAGGAATTAAGCCGGAGAACAAACTTACGCAATTCAAAGAACTGGCTTACCTTCGCTCACCGGCCCAAGGCCGGTTTCAGCCCGGCGGAATGGTCGCCAATAAACCAATGCCAATGGTCAACACTAAAAAGCCGCCCAGAAACCATCCCATCTTGCCCATGTCATTTCCCCTGTTACACGTTCGTAAGAAAACAGGCGCAGAACATCAGCTGATCCCATGCGAGCGTTGCTGTGTCGTCAACGTTCTGGTCTGTCTCGAAAGGTTGTGAGTAATTCTGCTCCGCTGGCTGCACACATAACAGTCGCAGATAACACGAAAAAATACGGATCAGTTGATCGGCAAGATCAGGTGTTCAGGCAGGACACTGCGTTGATAATCGGCCACAACCGTCTGGCTCAGGATGACCACCGCTTCGTTCAGCTCAAGCCCGGCGCCCACCCGCCAACTGGCGTACACCGAAAAACCCGGTGCCGTTTCAATCGCCACGGCACGCAGCGCGCCACTGTGCAGTTCACGACTGACCAGTACCGGCGGCAAAGCGCCAATACCAAAGCCATCGGCGACCAGCTTGATGATCGCTGCCACTGAATTGATACAACTGATGCGCGGTGTCGCGATACCGTGCTGATGCAAGAAATTGAGCATGTCCTGATGGGGTCGCGAGTGTCTTGAAAACGTCAACAAGCGTTCCTGACACAAGTCCGCAAGGCTGTCATAGGGCCTGTCCAGTGCGCCGTTTCGTGCGACTACCCAACTCAACGGGTAGCGGGCCAATTGCACATTACGCACCCCGTCAGCCCTTAACAGGTCCGTCTGGAAGATCAAGTCCAGCTGGCCTTTGAGCAATTGCTCACTGAGGTTCAGTGCCGTGTCGGCCGTCAGTTCGACTTCGACCTGAGGGAAGTCACGACTCAAGGCACTGATCAGCTCGCTCAGCCAGCTGTGAATCACGGTGTCCATCACCCCGATGCGCAACCGCCCGGTAAAGCTGTCCGCCTGCCCCAATGACTGGAGCAAGCGCTGTTGGGTGGCGAGCATCTCTTCGGCGTAGCCCAGCACTTTGTGGCCTTCGCGAGTCAGGTTGACGCCCCGTGAATCACGCAAGAACAACTGCACGCCAAGTTCGGTTTCAAGCACTGAAATACGGCTTGAAATGGCCGCCTGGGTGCTTGAAAGCTTTTCTGCGGTGAGTCGGAAGCTGCCAAGGCGGGCCACCCAGACGAATGTCAGTAGAAATCGCATATTCATGTAGGACATCCCACCCGGTGAAAACAGTGTGCCACTGTAAACGCTCACTGTGCCTTCAAGCCAGACCGCTTAAGTCGGTGATTGATAAAACTTTTTTGTTCGGCGGCGACAACTTTTTTTGACTGGACGCATCGCCCAAAGCCCCCAACCATGTGGGTCAGTCGCCATTCCATGAGCGTCAACAATAAAAAAACACGCTGAGTCCGGCAGCGTACCGATTTTGTGAAAGTGTGCCTGACCGCTTTCGCCTTGCTCACACCAGCCTGCCCTGGTGAGTCGCAATCAGCTAAGGGATCTTACCCTCATGCAAACCGTCGTAAATCTTTGGCCATTGATCGGCGTGCTCGTCATCATCATGGGCTTTTTGCTGCGCTTCAATCCCCTGCTGGTAGTGAGTGCGGCGGCCATTGTCACCGGGCTTGCGGCCAACTTCCCGCTGGAAAAAATCATCAGCGAAATGGGTGAAGGCTTTCTGCAAACCCGCGCCTTGCAACTCATTCTGTTATTGCCTCTGGCTGTGATCGGCTTGTTGGAGCGCCACGGTCTGCGCCTGCACGCACAAAACTGGATCGCAGGCTTTCAGCGGGCCACCGTGGGGCGATTGTTGATCATGTACCTGTTTCTGCGCGAAACCACCGCAGCGGTCGGCCTGACCAGCCTGGGCGGACACCCGCAAATGGTGCGCCCGCTGTTGGCGCCCATGGCCGAAGGTGCTGCCCAAAACAAGTACGGCAAACTGCCGGCTGCGGTTCGGCAAAAAGTCCTGGCCATGTGCGCGGCCACGGACAATATCGGTTTGTTCTTTGGCGAAGACGTGTTCGTGGCCTTTGGGGCGATTGCCCTGATGCACACTTTTTTACTGGGGTCGGGCCTCGATGTCGAACCGCTGCATATCGCGTTCTGGGGTATTCCCACGGCCATTTGTGCCTTTATCGTGCACGCACTGCGGCTCTATCGCTTTGACCTGATGCTGGCTCGTAGCCTGTCCGAAGTTGCCCACGCTGACGACTCCAGGGAGCTGGCCCGATGATTATTTCTATCCAGTATTTCTATTGGCTGGCCGGGGCGCTGTTGCTGATCACCGCCGGGATGATTGTGTCGGACCGCAGCCATCCCAAGCGCTGGACCAGCGCACTGTTTTGGGCGTTGTTCTCGATGGTGTTTCTGATCGGAGATCGCTTGTCGCCCTTTGTGGTCGGGGTGGGCGTGCTGGTGATGGCGGGTATTGCCGGCATCGGCGGTGTCGGTCGCGGCGCGCATGCCGAATTGCCGGTCAAAGCTGCCCGCACCAGCGCCGGGCGATTGGGCCACAAGTTGTTCATCCCGGCATTGTCGATCCCGCTGGTGACGGTTATCGGCACGGTGCTGCTCAAACATGTGCAGATCGCCGGCGTACCGCTGCTCGACCCGAAGAACACCACCTTTGTGTCGTTGGGGCTGGGCTGTCTGGTCGCCCTGATACTGGCCTGCATCCTGACCCGCGATACGCCGCTGCAAGGTTTACGCGAGTCACGCCGCCTCACTGAAGCCCTGGGCTGGACCATGGTGCTCCCGCAAATGCTGGCCATGCTTGGCCTGCTGTTCAATGACGCCGGTGTCGGCACCGCGGTTGCTCACGTCACCACGGCGTACATCAACATGGACTATCGGCTGATCGCGGTGATGGTCTACGTGCTCGGCATGGCGCTGTTCACCATGATCATGGGCAACGGCTTTGCGGCCTTCCCGGTAATGACCGGCGGTGTCGGCGTACCGGTGCTGGTGGGTATTTATGATGCCAACCCCGCCGTGATGGCTGCGATTGGCATGTTCTCCGGCTATTGCGGCACGCTGATGACGCCCATGGCAGCCAACTACAACATGGTGCCCGTTGCGCTGCTGGAGCTGCCGGACAAGTACGCCGTGATCAAGGCGCAAATACCCACGGCGCTGGTGATGTTGGTGGTCAACATCGTGCTGCTCTATCTGCTGATGTAAGGCCTGGCCAAGGCAGGCTCGCCGAGTCAGAAGTGGTAAGCCACACCAGTGGTGACGTTAAAGGGATCGCCCACAAAGAAGTTCGCCGAGTCCTGCCCTTTGGCGTCATAGGTGGTGTTGGCCGCCGTGGCGTAACGTTGATTGGTCAGATTGCGGGCATCGACAAACACCTCCCACTTTTTACTCGGCGCTTCATACCCGATTTTGGCCCCCCACAGCACATAGGACGGGGCGCTCAAGGTGTTGGCAAAATCGACGTAATAGCTGGACGCGGCACGCGCATTGAGTTGCGCGTAAAAGCCCGTGGCCTGACGGTATTGCAGCTCCGCCTGGTACACCTGACGCGGCAGGCCCGGCAGCTCATTGGCGCCAAACACCGGGTCGTTGCGGTAGTGGAAATCGTTATAGGTATAGGCTTGGCGCAACGCCACGCTGTCGCCGTTCTGATTCTCCCAGAGCAATGCGTTCAACCCCGCCTCGACCCCTTGGTGAATCGTTGCGCTGCCATTGGAGGTCGCGATCAGTTGATCTTGAGTTGCACTGGCCGGGCGTACCACCACAGAGAGCAATTCCTTTTGCACCCATGAGCGATAAACCGTCAGGCTGCCGTCGAAGATACCGTGCCCGCCACGAATGCCGAACTCCACGGTGTTGGCCTTTTGCGGGCGTACATCACGGATATACGGGGTGCCGGTGCTGCCCAACTGCCAGGTCACCGGCGGGTCAATGGAGCGGCTGACGTTGCCGAACAGCTCGAAATCCGGGGTCAACTGATAGCGCAGCCCCAAGCGCGGCGCCCAGTCGTACTCACTGTATTCAACGCCACTCGGAAACTCGCTGGTGTTGACGCTGGTGGTGTACTGAATGTCGGCCTTGCGTTTGATATCGATCCACGATACGCCGCTGGACAGCCAGGTGCGCTCGCCCAACTGCAATTCGTTACCCACCGAAAACACCGTATCGCGCGAGCCCGTGTAATCGGTTTTTTGCAGTGTCTGGCCAGTGGCGCGGCTGTGGGATTTGACGTCAGCCAACCAGGCCCGGGTGGTGCTGAAGGTCACGTTGCTGTCGCTGGGCAAACCGAACACCGTATCGCCGGTGCGCAGGTAGCGCAGGGTCAAGTTCAGGTCTTTGGAGCGCCAGTCCTGAGGCTGGGCGGCGTAGCGCCAGCCGTTGAGCAACGGATAATCGTTATAGCCAACACCCACTTCCAGCTTGGCATCGTCATCAAAGGTGTAGGTCGTTTTGCTGCCGAGCAAGGTCGAGCCGTCTTTTTTGCGCCCGAACGGCACCTCGTTGCTCTTGGGATCATGCTTGAGCTGGTACTTCGTCAGCGCGTTGCCCTGAGTCAGCGTTTCTTCGCGATAACGCAAGAAGAAACGGGTTTGCAGTTTGGGGCTGAACACGTGCCCGAAGTTGGCTACCAGCCCCTGCCCTTTGTTAGAAGTGTCGTGCTGATAACCGTCGCGTTCGTTGTGCAGCACGCTGACGTAATAATCACTGTCGCCGACTACCCCGCCCGTGCTGAGCTGCTGTTTGCGGTAACCAAAACTACCCGCCTCCAGGCGCACAGAGCTACCCGGATCGGTGCGCCCGGTCTTGCTGACCATATTGATCGCGCCCCCCAGCGACAGCGCCGAATACAAATAGGCATTGGCGCCATAAAGCACTTCAGTGTGATCAACCGACGCCATGTCGAGCATGTCCTCCTGAGTGCCACCCGGCCCGGTGAGGGGCAAGCCGTCAAACAGAAACTTAATGCCCAGTACATAGCCTTGATAAAACGTGTTGAGGCCGGAGCCGCGTATCGAGATTTTATTGGCCCCGGAGCCGCTGGTGGCCTGGGCAAACACACCGGGTTGCAAGGCCAGCACATCTTCGGCGTTGGCGGCCCTGCCCTGCTCTATAACGTGGTTATCCACCACTGCGGTGTTACCGGCGATTTTCTTCAATTGTTTCTCGGCTTTCTGCGCTTCACTGGCGCTGGCACCTTGTACCACCACCGTGGCCAGCGTCGGATCTTGCGCCGCCACACTTATGCCCTGAACCAGCATCAACAGCACACCCAGGCTCGACGCCGTGGTTAACGGGTTGAGACGCTGAACATTTTTTCCGGACTTTTTCCACATCAATTCAATACTCCACACCGACTCAATAAGGGGAGCATCTATGGGCATAGTCTGGCTCTGACAGGCACTTTGCAGGGTTCATGCCAGCGCAAAAACCCCGAAAAACAGGTCTAGAAAGCGTGTTTGAACAGCAACAACCCGACACTTTGTAAAACGACTGTGTGTATGGCAACAGTTCACGGGCCTCTAGCAACAGAGCAGCGCAGCACTGGCCTTGCTGGTATGGATGAATTCACCTTCGACGCAGTGCCACCGCTGCAGATGTGCGACGCTGGGTGGCGCCGTCCTCAGCCTGGACCTTGGCTATGCTGCATTCGGTCGCGGGCGGTCTGCTGGCAGCGGGTGGGCTATTACGGGTATGGCTTGGCGGGCGCGCCAAGGCCACTGACGAGGTAATGAGCCAAGCCAAGTCACAACCTTCCTAATAAAACGCAAGACAGTCCCCTGGAGGTCTAATGCAAGATCTACGTCAGTTGCGCTACTTCGTCGCCGTTGCCGAATGTGAGAACGTCGGCCGAGCGGCGGAGCAGCTACACATTTCCCAATCCCCACTGAGCCGCCAGATCGCCCAGCTCGAAGACCACCTCGGCCTGGCTCTGTTCGAACGACGCAACCAGCGCCTGTTCCTGACCACTGACGGGCGCACCTTCCTGTCCGAAGCCCGCGGCCTGCTCAAGCATGCCGAGCGTCTGGAGTCTCTGGGTAAGCGCCTGGGCCGCGGTGAAGAGGGTGGCCTGTGCATCGGCTATGTTAACCACGCCATCTACGCCGGCGTGCTGCCCGGCGCTGTTCGGTCGATTCGTGCCGAACGTCCTCAGATCCATATTGCCCTCTACAACATGACCCCAAGCGAGCTGTTCGAAGGCCTGCGCCAACGCAGCCTGGACATCGCCCTGGTCTGCGAACCTGCACCCGTCAATGACCCTGACTTGCTTGCCCTGCCCGTGCTGAACGATCCAATGCTGCTGGCCATCCCCGCTGAACACCCGCTGGCGACCAAGGCCGAACTTACCCCCGCCGACCTGCATGAACAGGAGTGGATCATCACCGGCGGCCAGCCCGACCAGATCAACAAACGTGATGACTTCATCGCCCGTTGCGCCGATGCCGGCTTCACCCCGCGTCTGTCACTGGAGGCGACCGACCCGCTGAGCGTGCTCGGGCTGGTGTCCGCAGGGCTGGGCTTGGCCATGGTGCAGAGCAGCCTGGCCGCCAGCGCGGGGCCTACGGTGGTGTTGCGCCAGTTGGACTGGTTCAGGCCCAGCTTGCAGCTGTGGACGGCTTGGCATCAGGTGGACCTGCGTCCGATTGTGGGGGTTTTCCGCGAGCGGGTGTTGGCGCTGGCTGAACAGACCCGCAAGGTCTGAACTCAGTCGAATGACGTCTTTTACAGTCTGAGGGTGCCCTACTAGCATGGTTTCCATCAATGCAACTCACCCACAGGAATCATTTCATGATCATTGACCTCGGCGGACGCACCGCCATCATCAGCGGCTCGACCGGCGGTATCGGCCTGGCCATTGCCCGCGGCCTGGCCCGCGCACATGCCGACGTAGTCATCGCCGGCCGCAGTCAAAAATCGGTGGATGCCGCCCTGGCCGAACTGCGCGCCCAAGGCGGTCGTGGCCAGGTACAGGGCGTTGTCGCCGACTTGGGCACCGCCGCTGGTGCCGAAATCTTGTTCGCCGCCCACCCCAAGACCGATATCCTGGTCAACAACCTGGGCATCTACGACGACGTCGACTTCTTCAAGGTTGCCGACAGCGAGTGGACCCGCTTCTACGAGACCAACGTCCTGTCCGGCGTGCGTCTGGCTCGCCACTACGCCCCGGGGATGGTGGAGAAAGGATGGGGCAGGATCCTGTTCATCTCCTCCGAATCGGGCATCGCCACCCCTGCCGACATGATCAACTACGGCGTGACCAAAAGCGCTAACCTCGCCGTCTCTCACGGTCTGGCCAAGCGTCTGGCAGGTACCGGCGTCACCGTCAACGCAGTATTGCCCGGGCCGACACTGACCGACGGAGTCGCCAACCTGGTGGCCGAGGCCGCCAAGGTCTCCGGCCGCAGCATCCGCGATGAGGCTGACAATTTCGTGCGCAGCTCCCGTCCAAGTTCGATCATCCAGCGCGCCGCCGAGGTCGACGAAGTCGCCCACTTGGTCGTCTACCTCGCTTCCCCTTATTCCTCCGCCACCACCGGCGCAGCCTTGCGGGTTGACGGCGGTGTAGTTGACAGCCTCGCCATCTGAACTCAGCGTACAAAACACAAGGGCCGCATAGCGGCCCTTGTCATTGATGTCCTTAATGCTCTGCCCCCGCCAATACGATCTGACGAAATTCGCCCACAATCGGTCGCAGGTCAACACGGAGCCAGGCTACCCAAAGGCCGATGCTTTGCTGCAACCACGGCAACTCGCGCAAGACCACGTCGGGGTTACTGACACCGCCCATGCTCTGCTGGATCAGCGCCAGTCCCAAGCCAGCGGACACCAGCCCGAGCGCAATCAGCGGTTCGGCTGCCTCCAGCAGGATCTGTGGCGTAAAGCCTGCCTCCACGCAACTGGCCATGAACCGCTCACGGCGATGGGGGTTCGCGCGCCCGTCGACCATGATCCAGTCCTGTTCGTGAAGATCGGTGGGGATGATGTGCGCCTTGTCCACCAGTGGGTGTCCCGAAGGTAGCGCGAGATAAAGTGGATCGTTGAATACCGGCGTTGCCAGCAAGTCTGGGTCATCCATCGACATCGGTTCACAGACCAGTGCGATATCGAGGCTGCGCTGGCGCAAACCCTCCAATTGCTCCTGGGGCGTGAGGTTATAGAGGGCGATGTGGATGCCCGGCCTTTCCTCACGGACGCGACGCAGAGCCTTGGGCAACACGCCGGCATGGATGGCGTGGCTGACGTAGCCGATGCACAGACCGCCTGACTCGCCACGGCCCAATCGGCGGCCGAGTGATTCCAGACGTTCGGCGTGTTTTAGCAGGGCCTTGGCCTCATGCAAGAATGTGCGGCCATCGGAGCTGATGCGCAGGCGCTGCTGGCTGCGCTCGAACAGTTGCAGGCCCAGGCGCTCTTCAAGTTGGGCAATTTGCCGACTGAGCGGCGACTGGGATATGTGCAGTTGTTCCGCAGCCTTGCCCACGTGCTCGAACTCAGCGACGGCGACGAAATAACGAAGTTGTCTGATGTCCAGCATATAAGCCTTTAAAAGTTGCCAACAGCGTGGGTAACGGCTCGCTAATACGGTTCGGATAGAAGGGGATCTATGGGGTGTTGGGGCCGCTTTGCGGCCCCGACCCCTCCATCAACTTTCCAGCGTCTGCTTCAGCGCGGCCAGGCCATCCTGGTAAATGGTGGCGAACATTGCGCTCGCTTCGGCTTCACTGATACCCACTGGCACGAACGAACCGGACCAATGCACCTGGGCCCCCTCGCTGGTAGACACCACACGCAGGGTCGACTGATAGTCGCGAACCGGCGCTGGACCTTGAAGGATGGTGTAGCTGTAGCTGCGCCCGGCTTCGTTGAAGTCCAGCAGGCGCTCGATGATGGTGTCGCCGTCGATACTCTTGAGCGTGCGCACGCGGCCGCCTTCGCTCAACGCGCTTTGCGGAACGAACGGCAGCCAGTCGGGCAACGTGTCGAAACCGCCAATCAGTTGCCAGATACGGTCGGCATTGATGTGAAGGTCGATGCAAGCTTGTGCAGTAGCCATGATGTTTCTCCTGGGGTTCTACCCCAATGATTGGGTAAAGACAGGGCCGCGATACGGCCCTGCAAAAGTCTTTTTCAAACAGCTGGAACAGGCGCCAGGGCGTTGATCAGTCCTTGCTGACGCAGCTCGTTCCAGAAAGCGACAGGGATGACTGCGCTCAGGGCCGCAGCGTCTTCGTTGGCGTGCAGTGGACGAGTAGAACCCGGGATTGCCGCGACCACCGCAGGGTGGGCCAGGGCGAACTGCAGGGCGGCCGCCTTGACCTCAACCCCATGGATACGTGCAACTGCACGGATGCGCTCGAGTTTCTCCAGCACCGGCTGGGTAGCTTTCTGGTATTCGAAATGCTCGCCACCCGCGGTTACGCCAGAGCTGTAAGGGCCACCGACAACGATGCCTACTCCCTGCTCCAGCGCTTGCGGCATGACGCGTTGCAGTGCGCGGTCGTGATCCAGCAGCGAATAACGGCCAGCGAGCAGGAAGCCATCGGGCTGTGGCTCGTCCAGGTCGAGGGTCAGCTCGATCGGTTCGACACGGTTCACACCCAGGCCCCACGCTTTGATCACACCTTCTTCACGAAGGCGGGTAAGGACACGGAAGGCGCCTTTGCGCGCAGTCTCGAAGCGCTCCAGCCACTCGTCACCGTAGAAGTCCTGGGCGATGTCGTGGATCCAGACGATATCCAGGCGATCGGTCTTCAGCCGGCGCAGGCTGTCTTCGATGGAACGCAGGGTGGCGTCGGCGCTGTAGTCATTGACGATGCGGTTGCGGTTGCCGTGCTCGAACAAGCCGCTCTTCTCGCCGAACTCGCGGCTGGCAGGATCTTCCAGCTCATCGAGGATGACCCGACCGACCTTGGAGCTGAGCACGTATTCGTCACGGGGACGACCGATCAGGGCGTTGCCCAGGCGTGATTCGGAGAGGCCAGCACCATAGAACGGTGCGCTGTCGAAGTAGCGCACGCCGTTGTTCCAGGCGGCGTCGACAGTGGCTTGTACCTCGGCCTCTGGCACGTTGCGGAACATGTTGCCCAGTGGGGCCGAGCCGAAGCCCAGTGGATTGGCGATAAGAGATTTAAGGTTCATCTAATGTTTTCCTGGTAAGGGGAGTCAGTCATGAACTCCGATGGGTGCAATCCTATGCGCCCCCTACCAAGACCGTCCAAGTCATAATTCGACCGACTTGAGACCTTTTAAGCGATGACCTCAAAAGAAGAGTGTCGCCTCTCGATCACCCCAAACCCGTAGCAATTGCCGAGGGCGACGTTCGGCGACACAGTCGTTGTAAAACCTGAGCTTGCGATTAACCTGTTAAAACAATCCCGACGTGGGGGGCGGTGTGCCTTTCAACTGCCAACTGCCCACCGCTGCGGCTTTCCAGTGACGGGGGTTGTGATTGGCCACCGTGCGCGCGTTGCGCCAGTGACGATCAAGGTTGTGCGCCCGCCCGGTCGTCGAAGCACCGCCCACATCAAATACCAGCTCTGCGGCCTTGAGTGCCGACTCGGCGGCAATGTATTGCGCCTGCGCAACGTCCACCGCGGCTTGATCCACGAGCACGGGATCGAGCCCGCCCGCCCAGGCCCGGTCAATCGAGTCGGCGGCATGCAGCACCACCGCTTCAGCGGTAAAAGCACGCGCCGATATATCACCCACACTCAGTTCCACGTAGGGGTCGTCCACCGAGCGTGTGGCAGTACTGTGCTTGATGGGCCGTGCGTGTTCGTTGGCAAAAGCCACTGCATCGTTCAGGGCGTTGCGTGCAATCCCCGCCTGCACTGCCGCCAGAAACAACTGCAAAAAAGGCGTGACGATGGTGCGCTTGCCCTCCTCTACCGTGCGGGTACGAATTTCTTCAGCCAGCACCTGTACGTTGTTTAGGCGGGTCGTGCCGCTGGCCGTGAGGCGCTGGCCCATTGAATCGAAGTCGTCGAGCAACTCCAGGCCCTGACGCTGGCGCGGCAGAATGAACGACACCGGCTGGTCGTCTTCGTCCAGCGCCACAGCGCTGACCCAATCGGCGTATAAAGAGCCAGTGCTGTAATACTTGTTACCCGTCACCCGATAGTGCTCACCGTCGCGCACAATCCGAGCACTGATCGAACCATTGGCGCCGCCAACTTCCCATCCGGCATTGCCGATGACCGCGCCTTGCAGGTATCGCTCAAACCAGCGGGCGCGCTCGTCTTCGGCGTCGTCAGCTTGCGATGCCAACAACCCCTCGACGAAACCAAAACCGGGACGCAACGCCTGAGCGACGTTGGAATCCACAGACGCGATACGGATCAGCAAGGCGATCACATCTCTGACCGAGCCACCGCTGCCGCCATGACGCACAGGAATGCGCGTGGTAAATAATCCAGCCTTGGCTATCTGGGCCACCGCATCGAAGGGCAGCAGGCGATCACGCTCACGTTGCGCGGCACCCCGGCCAATGTCCGGCAGGAGCCGGTCGGCACGGGCATTCAGTTCGGCCACCGAAGTGACGGGATGTTCAGTGACAGCAAATAATCTGTTCATGGCTGTTCCTTGCGGGTTAACGCTTAAATGGCGATTTTCCAGAGTTGCGATTCGTCAAACAGCCAGGCGCTGTTTTCCGCTTCCAGCGGCGGCACGATCAAGGGTGTTCCCGCGCCCGGCAGGCGCGGCACAGCCCCCAGCAAGCGGCGTGTGTAGTCATGCTGCGGATGCTCGAACAAGGCTTCGACGGGAGCGCTTTCCACCACCTTGCCGTGACGCATCACCAGCACGTCATCGCTGACGTGGCGGATAACCCCCAGATCGTGGGAGATAAACAGGTAGGCCAGCCCCAGACTGGCTTGCAGATCCGCCAGCAGATCGAGCACTTGCGCCTGCACCGACACGTCCAGTGCCGACACCGGCTCGTCACAAATAATCACTTTTGGGTTGCTGGCAATGGCCCGAGCGATGGCCACGCGCTGACGCTGACCGCCTGACAGTTGCAAAGGCCGACGCGTGGCCAGTTCAGCCGGCAGGCGCACCTGCTCCAGCAATTGCTGGATGCGTGCCGTCTGTTGCTGGGCCGTCACGCCCGCCACATCCAGCGCATCAGCAAGAATCTGGCCCACGCTCCAGCGCGGATCGAACGAACTCAGCGGGTCCTGATAAATCACACTGATGTCGCGCCGGCGCGCACGTCGCTGCTGTTCATCCACGTGCTGGCTGCCCGCGCCAGACCAATCCTGCCCAAGAAACTCAACGCGACCGGCGTCCGGCTCAAGCAGTCCGAGCACGATACGAGCGACGGTGGTTTTGCCCGAACCGGACTCACCGACGATGCCCAGTGTGCGCCCTGCCCGCAGCTCAAAACTGACACCATCGACCACTTGCCGTGGTTGTTGATCAGGGCCGATATAGCGCTTGCCCAAATCAGTCGCCTTGAGCAAAACGGGCGCGTCAACCGATGGCCGCGGGCGTACTACGGGCGTCCCCTGCTGTGGCGACAAACGCGTGCCCCGGGCATGTTCGGCGGGCACCGCATCGAGCAAGGCGCGGGTATAGGCATGGCGCGGGTTGCGCAGCACCTGTTGCATCGGGCCTTGTTCCACCGCTACCCCGTGACGCAGCACCAGCACCTCATCGGCCAGTTGCGCCACCACCGCCAAATCATGGCTGATGATCAGCAGCGAATCGCCACGGGCCTTGATGGCTTGCAACACCTGAAGAATTTGCGCCTGCACGGTGGCATCCAGCGCGGTAGTAGGTTCATCGGCGATCACCAGACCGGGATCAAGTGCCAGCGCACTGGCAATCAGCGCACGTTGGCGCAGGCCGCCGGACAATTGATCGGGACGTTGCCGGGCACGCAGTTCAGGGTCTGGTACGCCCACTGTGTCGAGCAGCTCGATCACCCGTTCAGCACGGCGGCGACGATCACCCCAGCCATGGGTCTTGAGCACTTCGAGGATTTCCTTGCCGACCGGGCGTAGAGGGTCCAGCGACACCAGCGCATCCTGCAAGACAAAGCCGATGCCTTTACCGCGCAGTCCGCGCCAGCCACGCTCGGACAAGCCGAGTAAATCCTGCCCGCCATAACTCAAGGTGCGCGCAGTGACCCGTGCCCCGGCTCCGGCCAGACCGATCAAGCTGCGGGCAGTCACGCTTTTGCCGGAACCGGACTCACCCACCAGCGCCAGCGTCTTGCCCGGCGCCAGAGTAAACGACAGGTTACGCACCACGGTCTGGCCGCCAAACTCGATGGACAGGCCTTCAACGATCAAGTGTTTGTCGCTCATGAAAGACGACCCTCCAGGCGTTGTTGCAAGTAACGGCCAGCCACAGTGGTCGACAGCGTGGTCAGCACGATGAACAGCCCAGGGAAAAAGGTCAGCCACCAGGCATTGGCGATAAAGTCACGGCCCATCGACAGCATGGTGCCCCACTCGGGCGCGGGTGGACGGGCGCCCAGCCCCAGAAAGCTCAGGGCCGAGGCCCAGACAATGGCCTGACCGACACCCATGGTCAGGGTCACGATCAGTGGGCGCATGGCGTTGGGTAGCAGTTGACGCAGGATGATCCGCCGCCGCGAGTGGCCCAGCGCCACTGCCGCTTCGATATAACCGGCATTGCGCACCGCCAGTACCTGACCGCGCACCATGCGCGCATAACCGGGTGCGCCGCCCAGGCCAGTGGCAATGATCAACGGCCCGACGCCGCTGCCGAACACCGCCACAAACAGCAGCGCCAGTACCAGACTCGGGAACGCAAAGAGCACTTCCAGGAACCAGCCGACGCCTCGATCCAGACGAGCGCCGCCCAACCCGCCCAGCAGACCCAGCACAATCGCGATGCTCATGGCCAACGCCGTCGCGGCCAGACCGATAAACAGCGACTGGCGCGTGCCATAGATCACCCGCGAAAAAATATCCCGGCCCGATTGATCAGTGCCGAACCAGTGCGCCCAGCCCGGCGGGTGAAAGGCATCCTGCGGCACAATGGCCAGCGGATCGCTGTGAGCAAATACATTCGGCAGCAGTGCCGCAACGATCAGAAAGCCCAGAAACCCCACGGCCAACCACGGCCCAAGGCGGATCGGGCGCGCAGCACGCTGAACCCGGATCGCGGGCAGCGTCGTTTCAAACGTCAGTGCGCTCATGCGGTTTTCCCCTGTTGGCGAGGGTCGACCCACAGGTACAGCAGGTCGATCAGAATGTTGGCCAGTACGTACACCGCAGCAACCACCAGGCTGATGCCGATGGTCAACGGCAAGTCTTGCGCCTGCACCGCCTGATACAGCTGGCGACCCAGGCCCCTGCGCGAAAAGATCACTTCAATCACCACGGCGCCGCTGATCAATGCGCCGATGGCCCAGCCCGACAATGAAATACCGGGTAACACGGCATGGCGCAGGGCGTGTTTAAAGCGCACTGCCGTGTCACTCAAGCCTCGCGTGCGGGCGGTCAGCACAAAGGGTTGCTCCAGCGTCAGCTCCAGGGATTCACGGGTAACTTGAGCAATAAAACCCGCCAGCGGAATCGCCAGCGCCACGGCCGGTAATACCAGCGTGCGCCAACCATCGCTGCCCGCAGGCGGGAACCAGCGCAGGCCGAAAGCGAACACCGACAGCAGCAAAATACCCAGCCAGAAATGCGGCAAGGCAGCGGCGAAGGTTTCGGCCAGCGAGGCCAGATTGGCCACCCAGCGACGCCGACCTGCCGTCAACACGGTCAGCACCATGACCAGCAGCCAGGCCAGCAGCAGTGAGGTGAAGGTCAGTTGCAAGGTAGCCCACGATTGATCAGCGAGCACGCCAGTCACTGGCATGTGCTGGGAATAAGAAACCCCCAGATCACCCTGCACCAGCCGTCCCAGATACAGCGCGTACTGAACCGCCAGCGGCTTGTCCAGTCCGTATTCGCGGGTCGCCTCGGCAATGGTTTCGGCGGTCGGGTTAGCGCTCGGCCCGCCGAGAATCGCCAATACCGGATCACCCGGCATCAGGCGCAAGGCAAAGAACGTCAAGGTCGCCACCGCCCACAGCACCAGCACCCCACCCGCCAGTCGCCAGACCGCGCGCCGCCCCAATTGCGTCAATCGTTCACGTCGTAGATGTGTGACTGTTAATTGGCTCATGCCTTCACCCTTCTCATTTATTAACCCAGGCGTCATACAGGTACGTCACCGCCAGAGACGGCTCCAGTCGCACTCCTTGAGTGGTTTTGTAAATGCCCAGCCGCGAGCTTTGCGGGTAGGTGGTCAGTTGCAGGTATTGGCGCGAAGCGATCTGTTGCGCCTGGTAATACAGGGCGCGGCGCTGATCGGCATTCTGGGTCGCCAGCGCCTGCTGGTTGAGGGCATCAAAGCCCGGATTGGCGAAACCTGCGGTGTTCTGGTGATAGCCGCCGACGCCAGCGGGTTGAACAAACTCGGCACCGAAAATGATCCGCAACACGTCAGCGGTGTTGGTGTTCCAGTAGCCCAGGCGAATGTCGTAATCCCAATCCGCTTGACGTTGGGTGGCCTGAACATCGCTCATCTGCTCTACGATCAATTCAAAACCGGCTTTGCGGGTGGTGGCCTGAACCTGTTCCCACAGGGTGTATTCGGAGGGCGGCGTGCGGTTGCCCATGACCACATGCACTTGCAGCCGCTTGCCGTCACGGGTGCGATAACCCTCGGCATCGCGCCCGGTCCAGCCGCTGTCGTCGAGCAATTGCGCGGCCCGCGTCGGGTCATAGTCCTGTGCATGCTGAAAGTCCGGGCTGTAAAAACGTGTGGCCGAACTCAGCGGCCCGCCCGCACGGGGGAACTCGTTGAAGTACACGCTTTTCAACGCGCCTTCGACATCCGCGCTGCGCACAAAGGCTTCACGCACCTTGACGTCATTGAACGGGGCGCGGGTGATATTCAGCGTGCCGTTGGTGGGGTTACCCGGTCGCAGGGCGACGATCACATTCAAGTCAGGGTTGCGCCGTGCGGCCTCATGGGACTCGGGCGGCAGCGCCTCGATCACATCCACCTCACCGGCTTGCAGCGAAGCGAAACGCACGGAAGGTTCCTGAATGAACTTCCACACGATGCGCTCAAGCCAGGCCGGGCCTTGGTGTTTGGCCGTGGGTGGCGCCCAGTTGTAATCCGGGTTGCGCACCAGCTCTACCTGACTTTGGCGGTCCCACTTGACGATTTTGAACGGGCCGCTGCCCACCGGGCTTTCGCAGTTTTCATCACGTGAACGGAGCAAGGCGGTGGGCGATTCGATACCCAGAAAACCCTGCGCCAACACCTCCAGAAAAGCCGCATAAGGTGTGGCCAGATGCACCACGGCCGTCGAGTCATCCAGCACGTCGGTGCTGCGGTATTGGCGGATATAACCGCCCGCCGTACTCGACTGGGTTTTCGGATTGGCCATGTGATCGAGATTGGCTTTGACTGCCGCCGCATTGAACGGCGTGCCGTCTGTGAAGTGCACGTCCTTGCGCAAATGGAAGGTGTACGCAAGCCCGTCCGGCGAGACTTCCCAACGTTCGGCCAGCCACGGCCCTATTTGCCCCTGCTCGTCCATGGACACCAGTGAATCAAGGTACTGCTGGCCGATAAACACCTGCGGCATATCGCCGGAAACATGGGGGTCGAGACAGGTCGGTTCGCGGTCGGTGGCGTAGATCAGCGTACCGCCGCTGACCGGCTTATCGCTGCGTGCCACGGTTGAGGTGTCCTGGCCGCAGCCACTCAAGACGCCGCATAGCGCGGCAAGACAAATTAAAGGGGAGATTTCACGCATGGGCTTGCTGCCTAAAGTCCGGGAACAAGGCTATTGCACAAGCCGTGCCGGGTTTTAAAGCCAGTAAATACGGGGGTTACGCGTGAAAGAAGGGTTAAAAACCAACAGTCTGTGCAGGGACTGTTGGTGGGGCAACAGTTGGTTTTATGCCTTACGCATTGCCGCACCCCTGTAGTCGCTGCCGAAGACTGCGAGGGATGGCAGCGTTTTCGGAAATACGGGTTGCTACGCATCCCTTCGCAGCCTTCGGCAGCAACTACAGGAGGGGGTTTACGAGAAACGCAACGGCCGCGCCGGTTGCTGCAACACCGCAGCATCTCGATACCGCGCGCCAAAATGATCAGCCGGCAATCTGGCCTGCCCCGCGCCAAACAGGCGCTCACGAAAGGTTTCACCCGCGGTGTAGCGCTCGCGAAAGCGTCCGCGTCGACGCAGTTCCGGGATCACCAGTTCAATAAAGTCGCGCGCGGTTTCAAACGACAGGTACTGACGCAAGTTGATTCCGTCGATACCGTCTTCATCCAGCCATTTTTCGATTTGATCCGCGACCACCGTCGGCGTGCCCGCCACGAAAAAACGCTCCCGGTTGAAACCCGAAAATTGGGCCAGTACGGTACTCACCGTCCACTCCGGTTTATAGCGCTGCAGGCTCTCCCAACCCTTGACCTTAAGCGCGATCAAGTCGCTGATCAGTGCGTCGCCGGGGAAGCGTGTCAGATCGACCGCCGATTGCTGGTGAGCCAAAGATGCTTCAACGCTCATCAGCTTGCGATAGCTGTCGAGCTTGCGGCTGACCTCTTCGTCGGTACGGCCCACGATCACCCCGGCCATGACGATAAATTTCAAACCGCCCGGGTCGCGCTCATGGGCGATCGCCTTGTTGCGCATGGCCTGAATATTGGCGCGCACGGCAGCGGTGTCGATACCGCCGGTAAACACTACTTCGGCGTGGCGCCCAGCAAACTCGATGCCCGCAGGCGAGCCGGTGGCCTGAAACAAGACCGGCGTGCGCTGGCGCGACGGCTGGCACAGGTGCGGGCCAGCGACCTTGAAGTGCTCGCCAACGTGGTCGATGTAACGCACTTTGGTGGGGTCGGTATAGACGCGCTGCTCGCGGTCTTGAATCACCGCGTCATCGTCCCAGGAGCCTTCCCATAACTTGTACAGAACGTCCAGGTACTCATCGGCAATCTCGTAACGATGGTCGTGAACCACCTCGGTGGCATGCCCAAAGTTACGTGCTGCATTGGGCAGGTACGACGTGACGATGTTCCAGCCTACCCGGCCCTTGGTCAGGTGATCGAGGGTGCTCATGCGCCGGGCGAAGGCGAACGGAGGTTCGTAGGTGGTGGAAAAAGTCGCGCCAAAGCCCAGGTTTTGGGTCACGGCCGCCATGGCCGGAATCACCAGCAGCGGGTCATTGCTGGGGATTTGCATGGCTTCGCGCAGCGCCGTTTGCGGGCCATCGCGGAAGCTGTCATAGGTGCCGATCACGTCGGCCAGAAACACCCCGTCGAAGGTGCCGTACTCCAGCAGTTGCGCCAGTTCGGTCCAGTAATCGAGATCGTTGAAGCGATGCCGGTTGTTCTCGGGATGAACCCACAGACCATGAACAATATGGCTCACACAGTTCATTTCAAACAAGTTGACGTGCAGTTGTTTGGGCATGGTCAAAACTCCTGCCTAGGGCGCCGGGTTGGGTATGCGCTGATGAATGGCTTCAATTTGCGCCAGTACCTGCGCATCAAGCGTCACCTCAAGGGCACTGAGGTTGTCACGCAACTGCGCGAGGCTGGTCTGGCCGGTCAGGGCGCTGGCCACGAACGGCTTATTGATGACGTACGCCAGGGCCAGTTGCGCCGGGGTCAAATTATGTTCGCGGGCGATCTGCACATACCCGCTGATGGCCGCATCCGCCGAAGGGCTGTCATAGCGATTGAAGGTGCGGTACACCGACGAAAGCCGGGTGCCCTCGGGGCGTGCTCCACCCAGATACTTGCCGGTCAACGAACCGAATGCCAAGGGTGAATAGGCCAGCAGACCGACCCCTTCGCGGTGAGTGAATTCAGACAGCCCACCCTCGAACAGGCGATTAAGCAGGCTATAGGGGTTCTGAATACTGGCAATTTTCGGCAGCCCCAACCGCTCACTTTGCTTGAGAAACTCGGCCACGCCCCACGGGGTTTCGTTGGACACGCCGATATGGCGAATCTTGCCCGCCTTGACCTGATCCGCCAGCACCGAGAGGGTTTCTTCAATGGCGGTGCTGTGGGTGTCTTCGGCATAGGGGTAATCGCGCTGGCCAAAAAAGTTGGTGGCGCGGTCTGGCCAATGCAACTGGTACAGGTCCAGATAGTCGGTGTTCAAACGCTTGAGGCTGCCGTCCAGTGCTTCGACGATATTGCGCCGGTCATGTCGGGTCAGGCCGTCGCGGATATGCAACTGCCCGTTGGGCTCCCGGGCCGGGCCAGCAATTTTGCTGGCCAGCACCACCTCGGCACGCCGACCACTGCCCGCCAGCCAACTGCCGATATAGCGCTCGGTGGTGCGCCAGGTGTCGGCATGAGTGGGTGTGGGGTACATCTCGGCGGTGTCGATCAGGTTGACGCCTTGCGCCAGCGCCAGCTCGATCTGTTGGTGGGCGTCACGCTCGCTGTTCTGATGACCCCAGGTCATGGTGCCCAGTCCCAATACACTGACCTTGATATCGCTGTTACCCAATTGGCGGTAATGCATGAAAGCTTCCTGAATATGAATGTCAGGAAGGTGCATAGCATCAAACATGCCATGCGCCCATACACCCGTGCTAACTGAGCGCACGGAGAGTGCCGCTGTTCAACGCTGTTGAGGGTCACACACTCTGCACCGACACTGTTGCTGAGCAGACATTTGCGACCACTGCGTGCTCGATCGCAGCCTTCGTTCCTCGTCAGCGGCTACAAGAGCGCAAGCGAGCGTTTGATCTGGTTTTGATCTGGCTTGTGATCTGCTCGTGATCTGGTTTTTGATCTTGATTTGCCGCCCCTTCGGGAGGCCGAATGGAGGTTTCGCGGAGTGGGTCGACCGGCATGGATGCCGGGAGAGCTGCGATCGGGCCAAGGATGGCCCGTCGCAGCGTGCCCACGGAGCGGGACCGGAGTGAGGGACACCTGAGCGAAGCAAGGGCCGTACGCGGGGGCAAGGACCTTTTGCTTACTTTTGGGGTGGTCCGACACTCGGCTGTTTGCCAAAAGTGAGCCGCCGTAAGGGCGGAACCCGTAGAAAGCCGTGATACACCTAATGGATATGTACGCGGTTTATATAACTGGAGCACTGAGTACATATCCATTGGATGTGTAAATTCTTTCTACGGGTTTCGCCCTTACGGCGAGGTACTTTTGGCAAACGCCGAGTGTCGGACCATCCCAAAAATACCCAAAAGGTCTGCGCCCTACCATACGGCCGAGCTCGCCTAGGCTCGCCCGGTGCCTTCACTCCGGCACTGTTATGGGGGCACGCCGCGACGGGCCATCCTTGGCCCAATCGCGGCTGGCTCGGCGTCCTGCCTCGCCCCCCCCATAACAGCACCTGCGTTCAGCCTCCTGTGAGGGGCATTCGCGTCGACCCAAAAATTGCGTGGCAACAGCAAAGGCAACGGCAACGTCTCTATTCAACCCGTAAGCGCCACCCCAACACATCCAGCAAATCACACCCATCACGAAGCAACATCATCGCCACGGTTGCTATCTGCCGTAGATCAACCGTATCGGCTAATTCAAGATCACGATTAGACAGGGTTTCCATCAATTGAGTAGCTGCCCGCACACGGGCGGCAGCATTGGCATGAAGCACATCGACCGGCGCATTGCGGTCGATCATCAGAGCGGGGATAAGGCAGTCGATAGCGGTCAACGGAATGAACGAATCTTGATTCATGGGTGAAAACTCTTGGGCATGGGCTTTAGCCATCCACATTCGTCGCCAAACGAAAACAGGTGGCTGCTGTACGCGGGTTGGCGAACCGGTCATACCCAAGAAACTCCGGCAGATCCTGAGATCTCCCACGTACAGCTGCCATAAAGCCTCGCGATGCAAAATACACGCTTGGCTAGAGATAGCAATTCTTGGCATGTTCCGAGTCGCCAAACCCGGTCGCTTAATGCGAGCGCTGACTATAGGCCCGCGCCCCAGTCATCTCAATCGACAAACCTGTACGAAACCTCCCGAATCCCAGTGAGCGCACACCTACAGTCAAAAGCATTACGACCGCTACGCGCTCGATCGCAGCCTTCGTTCCTCGTCAGCGGCTACAAGAGCGTAAGCGAGCTTTTGATCTGCTTGTGATCTGGCTTTTGATCTGGTTTTTGATCTTGACCTGCCGCCCCTTCGGGAGGCCGAAAGGAGGTTTCGCGGAGTGGGTCGACCGGCATGGATGCCGGGAGAGCTGCGATCGGGCCATGGATGGCCCGTCGCAGCGTGCCCACGGAGCGGGACCGGAGTGAGGGACACCTGAGCGAAGCGAGGGCCGTACGCAGGGGCAAGGCCTTTTTGCTTACTTTTGTGGCTGTTTGACAAAAGTGAGCCGCCGTAAGGGCGGAACCCGTAGAAAGCCGTGATACACCTAATGGATATGTACGCGGTTTATATAACTGGAGCACTGAGTACATATCCATAAGATGTGTAAATTCTTTCTACGGGTTTCGCCCTTACGGCGAGGTACTTTTGGCAAACGCCGAGTGTCGGACCATCCCAAAAATACCCAAAAGGTCTGCGCCCTACCATACGGCCGAGCTCGCCGAGGCTCGCCCGGTGCCTTCACTCCGGCACTGTTATGGGGGCACGCCGCGACGGGCCATCCTTGGCCCGATCGCGGCTGGCTCGGCGTCCTGCCTCGCCACCCCCATAACAGCACCTGCGTTCAGCCTCCTGTGAGGGGCATTCGCGTCGACCCAAAAATTGCGTGGCAACAGCAAAGGCAACGGCAACGTCTCTATTCAACCCGTAAGCGCCACCCCAACACATCCAGCAAATCACACCCATCACGAAGCAACATCATCGCCACGGTTGCTATCTGCCGTAGATCAACCGTATCGGCTAATTCAAGATCACGATTAGACAGGGTTTCCATCAATTGAGTAGCTGCCCGCACACGGGCGGCAGCATTGGCATGAAGCACATCGACCGGCGCATTGCGGTCGATCAACAGCGCGGGGATCAGGCAGTCGATAGCGGTCAGAGGAATGAACGAATGTTCCATAAACAAAGCTCCTTGTTACAAGTGGAGCCACCTGCTTCGTCGCCAAACAAAATAGGTGACAGCTGTACGCGGGTTGGCGAACCGGTAGAACAAGGAAAACCGGCAGACCCGAAGATCTCCCACGCACAGCCGTCATAAAACAGAGCGATGCAAAATACACGCTATGCCTGTATCACAACAACTGCACGAGTCCATTGTTCAAGTTCCGAGTCGCCAAACCCGGTCGCTTAATGCGAGCGCTGACTATAGGCCCGCGCCCCAGTCATCTCAATCGACAAACCTGTACGAAACCTCCCGAATCCCAGTGAGCGCACACCTACAGTCAAAAGCATTACGACCGCTACGCGCTCGATCGCAGCCTTCGTTCCTCGTCAGCGGCTACAAGAGCAAGAGCGTAAGCGAGCTTTTGATCTGCTTGTGATCTGGTTTTTGATCTGGCTTTTGATCTTGATCTGCCGCCCCTTCGGGAGGCCGAAAGGAGGTTTCGCGGAGTGGGTCGACCGGCATGGATGCCGGGAGAGCTGCGATCGGGCCAAGGATGGCCCGTCGCAGCGTGCCCACGGAGCGGGACCGGAGTGAGGGACACCTGAGCGAAGCGAGGGCCGTACGCGGGGGCGGAAGCGTTTTGGTTACTTTGTCATGGTCCGACACTCGGCTTTTGCAAAGTGACACGCCGTAAGGGCGGAACCCGTAGAACGTCTTAATACACCCAATGGATATGTACGCTGACCAATTAAAAGCTACGAGTACATATCCATTTCATGCTTTTTACTGGAATAAAGGTTTCGCCCTACCATACGGCCGAGCTCGCCTAGGCTCGCCCGGTGCCAGAACGAAGGCACTGTTATGAGCCTCAAGACACTACACGCACACTCATCTCATCAATCAACAACTGCGTCGGCGCAGTCAACGCAACCCCTTGACGGGTGACAATCTCATAAGGCTCGCTGCGCGACTTCAGCACCAGCGGCAAACGCACCAACATGCCGTGCGTCACGGCCATCTGCGCAACATCAACCGGCATCACGGCCACCAAATGCGGGTCTTGCAGCAGCAACGAAAGCGTGGTGAAGGTCGATGAGGTTTCTATCGGATACGTCGGAAAGTTAAGCCCCGCCTCCCGGAACTCACGTTCCAGAGTCAAACGCATGGGCATGTTGACCGGGAACACGACCCAAGGGGCGTCAGCCAGTTCGCTCAACGCCAGCGACGCGCGGCCGGCAAATTGATGTTGGGTGTTCGCAACCACAATCAGGGGTTCCTGATCACGCAGGCGACAATCGTAAGCACCAGGATGCTTGCTGACGCTGGTGCGGCAGATCGCCAGATCCAACCGCCCCTCATCGAGCAAGGCCAGCAAGCGTGCACTGGTGTCTTCGACAATTTCGACTGACAGTTGCGGCTGTTTTGCCCGTAGACGCGCCAGGCACTCCACCAGAACCGGCACCGCTCCCATGATTACGCCCACCGACAGCCGACCACCGTGGCCTTGCATGATGCCCAGCATTTCTTCGCGCAGGTGCGCGACGTCGGTATGGATCAACCGCGCATAGCGGATCACGCAACGTCCCAGGTCATTGGGGACCAGGCCTTTGGGTGTACGCTCGAACAGGGTCGAGCCCAGGGTCGATTCGATTTCGTGCAGTGCCTTGGTGGCCCCCGGCTGGGTAATGGCGACGGAGTCCGCCGCTTTGTGCAAGGAGCCGAATTCGTCCAGCGCAATCAACAAGCGCAGTTGCTTGAGGCGCAAGCGGGAAATGATCGTGGTCAAGGATGGCAGCATGGGGATGACCATTAGTTATCGCTCAATCAGCAGTCGTCATTAGGCAGCATCCCCGACAAAAATTAAAGTGAGCCACAGAAGGGCCTCAAAGGCCCGCCAGAACAATAATCTGCAAAGGCCTCACTCCATGCGTCTGATTCAATTTCAAACGGTTCAAGGTCAACGTCATGTTGCGGTCGTTGAAGGCGATACGCTGCTCGTCGTCAATGGCGCTGCAAGCACCCGCGAGCTCGCTCTGGACGCCATTCGCAAGGGGCATGGCCTGGCTGAAGAAGTATGCGCCAGAGGGACTCAGCCCAGCCCGGCAAGCTACCGCCAGGCCTTGCAGGACGGACGCGTGCTGGCGCCTCTTGACCATGAAGATCCGGCCCACTGCCTGATCAGCGGTACAGGCCTGACCCACCTGGGCAGCGCCTCGACCCGCGATAAAATGCATCAGCAAAACATCGGCGATCAGGCCGCCCTCACCGACACCGCGCGCATCTTCCAATGGGGCATCGAAGGCGGTCGACCACCGGCTGGCACCGCCGGTGTGCAACCAGAATGGTTCTATAAGGGCGACGGATCGATTGTCGTGCGTCCCGGCGCTGCCTTTGAGAAACCGGCCTTTGCCGAAGATGCCGGTGAAGAACCTGAACTGACCGGGCTGTATGTGGTGGGTGACGACAGCAAACCCTACCGAGTGGGTTTTGCTTTGGGCAACGAGTTTTCCGACCATGTGATGGAGCGCCGCAACTATCTTTATCTGGCCCATTCCAAACTGCGCAATTGCAGTTATGGCCCTGAATTGCGGGTGGGTGAGTTACCGCGCAATCTGAGCGGCATGAGCCGCATCCTGCGCGGCGATGAAGTGGTCTGGGAAAAAGAGTTTCTCAGCGGTGAGGACAACATGTGCCACAGCCTGGAAAACCTTGAATACCACCACTTCAAGTACGCTCAGTTCTTGCGTCCCGGCGATGTGCATGTGCACTTTTTCGGCACTGCCACCCTGTCCGTGGCAGACAACATTCAAACCCGCGAAGGCGACCGCTTCGAAATCAGCATGGAAGCGTTTGGCGAGCCGCTGATCAATGGCATCAAGGCCGGGGCCGCTGAACTTCCCGCCGGGCAGGTCGCTACCTTGTAAACCCTTTGGCGGGCCTGTCAAAAGGCTCGCACCGCTTGATAAAAATCATAAAAAAGCGAGAACCCCCATGAACACTAAAACTGCTGCGGTCGTGCCTGCTCAGGTGATTGATGCCGCGGGCGTCGAACGCCCCACCACCGTGCGCTGGCGCATTTTCCTGATTTTGCTGCTGTTGTCGGCCATCAACTACATCGATCGTGCCTCGTTGTCGGTGGCCCTGCCGTTGATTTCTACCGAGTTTGAAATGACCCCGGCGCTGGAAGGCTTGATGCTCAGCGCATTTTTCTGGTCATACGCACTGATGCAGATTCCCGGCGGGATGCTGCTGGATCGCTTTCAAGTGCGCAATATTGTCGGCGTGGCCACGGTGGGCTGGGGCTTTTTTCAAGCCATCGCAGGTGGCGCTCAAACCTGGATGATGCTGTTGGCCACGCGTATTGGTCTGGGTGTGGCGGAGTCGCCGATCATGCCCGCAGGCGCCAAACTCAACGGCGCCTGGCTAACCCCCAACGAGCGCGGGCGTGGCGCCACACTGGTGGATGGCGGCGCGCCGCTGGGGACCGCATTCGGTGCCATCATCATTGCCGGTTTGATCACGTGGTTTGATTCCTGGCGTATTGCCTTTGTGATTGCCGGCGTCGGCACCATGATCGTCGGCGTCTGGGCCTGGTGGTATATCCGCAATAACCCGGCCGAACACCCCAAGGTCAATGCCGCGGAACTGGCCTACATCACGGACGCCAACGCCGAGGCCGCCAAGACCCACGGCGAACGCAAGGCGATACTCAAGGATTTGCTCAAAAGCCGCTCGGTTCTGGCCATGTTCGCCGGGTACGCCTGCTACAACAGCGTGTTCTACGGGTTGCTGACGTGGATGCCGAGCTACCTGCACAAGGCTCACAACCTTGATATCAAGGCGATGGGCGGGGCCACATTTCTGATCTTTATGTGCGGCTTTATCGGTGAAATTTTCGGCGGCTGGCTGGCCGATAAATGGAAGGACGCCGGCGGCGCGCCGAACAAGGTGATGCGCACCATGTTCGGTGGCTCTGCGGCGATTGCAGCGCTGTGCATCCTGCTGGTGGCGTACAGCAAGGACGCTGTCACCGTTATTTCGCTGCTCTGCGTCGCCCTGTTTTTTATCCGTTGGTGCGGTATGTACTGGTGCTTGCCGGCCATTCTGGGCGGTAAATCCAAAGCCGGGGTGCTGGGCGGCAGCATGAACTTCTGCGGCAATATGGTCGGCGTCATCGTGCCGATCCTGATCGGCCTGATCGTTCAGTTCACCGGCTCGTACTTTCTGGCGCTGATCTTTTTTGTGGTCATGGCATTCGGTCTGATGCTGTTTTCTTCACTTATCGACTACCGCGAACGTGGCCTGGCCTGAGCCTTGGCGCTCCCTTGAGGTAACTGTGATGCAACTTATAACTAAAACAGGCAGCGAGAATGCTGCCAACGCCGTGATCCGACTCAACGCACTGGACGATGTGCTGATCGCACGCCAGCCCATTCCCCAGGGGCTGGTGCTGGAGGCCGAAGGGCTGATAGCCCTTGATCCAATTCCATCGGGCCACAAGATTGCCACCCGCGCCATTGAGACCGGTCACCCGCTGAGGCGCTACGGCCAGATCATTGGTTTCGCCAGCCAACCGATCAAGGCAGGCGAGCATGTGCATGTGCACAATCTGGCGATGGGCGACTTCTCGCGCGACTACGCCTTTGGCGTCGACGCACGCGGTAGCGGCACTCAGACCCGTGACACGTTTATGGGCATCGTGCGCGCCGATGGCCGGGTGGCCACGCGCAATTACATTGGCATCCTGACCTCGGTGAACTGTTCCGCGACGGTGGCCAAGGCCATAGCTGATCATTTTCGTCGAGACATTAACCCGCAAGCCCTGATGGATTATCCCAACGTTGACGGTGTTGTCGCCCTGACCCACAGCTTTGGCTGTGCGGTTGACCCCGGTGGCGAGGCGCTGGCCATGCTGCGCCGCACGTTGGGTGGTTATGCCGTGCACCCCAACTTTGCAGCTGTGCTGATGATCGGCCTGGGTTGCGAAACCAATCAGATTGCTGACTTGCTGGCGGCCCAAGGCCTGGAAAAAGGCGAGTTTCTACGCGCGTTCACCATTCAGGGCACGGGTGGCACCTCTAAAACCATCGCCAGCGGCATCGCTCAGGTCAACTCACTGCTGGCCGAAGCCAACCGTGTGGAGCGCCAGCCCGTCAGCGCCAAACACTTGATTATTGGCCTGCAGTGCGGTGGTTCGGATGGCTATTCAGGGATCACCGCCAACCCTGCGCTGGGCAACGCGGTTGACCGGCTGGTCGCCGCCGGCGGTACCGCCATTTTGTCGGAGACCCCTGAAGTCTATGGCGCCGAGCATTTGTTGACGCGGCGCGCCGTCAGTCGTGAAGTGGGCGAGAAACTGATCAAGCGTATCCACTGGTGGGAGGACTATTGCAAACGCATGAACGCTGAACTGAACAACAACCCCTCAGCCGGTAACAAGGCCGGCGGCTTGACCACCATTCTTGAAAAGTCCCTGGGCGCGGTGGCCAAAGCCGGCTCAAGCGACCTGGTCGATGTGTATGAATACGCCGAAACAGTACGCGCCCACGGTTTGGTGTTCATGGACACACCGGGCTATGACCCGATTTCTGCCACAGGCCAGGTTGCCGGAGGTGCCAACCTGATTGCCTTTACCACTGGCCGTGGCTCAGCGTATGGCTGTGCGCCCTCGCCTTCGATCAAGCTGGCAACCAATACCCGCTTGTGGGAAACCCAGGAAGAAGACATGGATGTGAACTGCGGCGGCATTGCCGATGGCAGCATGACCATTGAGGAACGCGGCGAGCACATCTACCGGATGATCCTGCGCATTGCCTCCGGAGAACGAAGCAAGAGTGAACAGCACGGATATGGCCAGAACGAATTTGTGCCGTGGCAGATTGGCGCCATCACCTGAATGCTGGTTTGTACACCAGCAACCTTCTTCAAGGAGACAGCAATGACACACATCACCGGCCACAACTTTATCGGCGGTCAACGCAGCGCCAGCGGCACCGTTGTTCTGCACAGCGTGGATGCCAGTACCGGCGAAACCTTGCCTTATGGGTTTTTCCAGGCCACTGATGCTGAAGTCGACGCCGCCGCTCTGGCGGCCAGCACCGCCTTCGTGGCCTATCGCAGTATGCCCGCCACACGCCGCGCAGAGTTTCTCGACGCCATCGCCGAAGAAATTGACGCCTTGGGTGACGACTTCATCGCTACGGTCAGCCGCGAGACCGCCTTGGCTGCCGCACGCATTCAAGGTGAGCGAGCTCGCACCAGCGGGCAAATGCGCCTGTTCGCCGAAGTACTGCGCCGCGGTGATTTTTACGGCGCACGCATCGATCATGCATTACCTGATCGCACACCCATGCCCCGTGCAGACCTGCGCCAGTACCGCATCGGTGTAGGCCCGGTGGCCGTGTTTGGCGCCAGCAACTTCCCCCTGGCCTTCTCCACAGCCGGGGGCGACACCGCCTCTGCCCTCGCGGCAGGCTGCCCGGTGGTGTTCAAGGCACATGGCGGGCATATGGCAACTGCCGAATGGGTCGCTCTGGCCATTGTGCGAGCGGCTGAGCGCACCGAAATGCCCGCCGGGGTGTTCAATATGATCCATGGCGCCACTGTCGGCGCCGCACTGGTCAAGCACCCCGCCATTCAGGCGGTAGGCTTCACAGGTTCGCTCAGGGGTGGCCGTGCGTTGTGCGATATGGCCGCCGCAAGGGCCCAACCCATCCCGGTGTTTGCCGAGATGTCGAGCATCAATCCGGTGCTCGTTTTGCCCCAGGCGCTGGGCCTGCGCGGTGACCTGATCGCTCAAGAGTTGGGCGGCTCGGTGATGCAGGGTGCGGGCCAGTTTTGTACCAGTCCGGGGCTGGTAATGGGGATACGCTCACCCGAGTTCAGTGGGTTTGTGAAAAGCCTTGGCGAGTTTTTCAACGCGCAACCTGCGCAAACGCTGCTCAATGCCGCCGGTTTGGTCAATTACTGCCAAGGCCTTCAGCGACTGGCCGATTTAGAAGGCATTGAACACCTCGCCGGTGCTCCGCAGCAGGGCAATCAGGCGTATCCACAGTTGTTTCGAGCCGATGTCGAGTTGTTGATCAATGGGGCCGAGGTGGTGCAGGAAGAAGTATTCGGGCCCACCACGCTGGTGATTGAAGTGGCCGACAAAGCGCAATTGCTACGTGCGCTGCACAGTCTGCAGGGCCAACTGACCGCGACCTTGATTGCCGAGCCGGGTGACTTGCACACCTTTGCCGAGGTGGTACCCGTGCTGGAACACAAGGCCGGGCGCCTGCTGCTCAACGGTTACCCGACCGGCGTTGAAGTGTGTGACGCGATGGTGCATGGCGGGCCATATCCGGCGACCTCCGATGCCCGTGGAACGTCGGTGGGCACGCTGGCCATCGACCGTTTCCTGCGCCCGGTGTGCTTCCAGAACTACCCCGACAGCCTGCTGCCGGATGCCTTGAAAGACGCCAACCCGCTGGGCATTCAGCGCTTGGTCAATGGCATCCATCGTTACTGATCAGCCGCGTAAATCACGGTCTGGGCACTCAGATCTGCCGCAGGCTTGAGGGTGAAGTAAGTGTCACCCTCATCGGTCAGAATCTCGTAAGCGGCCTTGTTTGGAGGGCTGACGTGCTTGATGATTTTCAAGACGCGCTGAAACTTCACCGACCGGGTGCCATTGTGCGCAGGCCCGGTCATCACACTCACGCTCTGAAACCAACCGTCATTCTTCCGGTTGGCGACCAGCGTGTGGCTCAGTGCCTCAAAGCGCTCAAGGCGGGTGAAGCCCCACAAAGTCTGCTCTTCAACGTGTTTGCCCGCGGCCCCTGCGCCGGTAAAAACAAACAGATTGATGGCGGGGTTGTCTTCACAAAAAAAGTCGTAAGGCACCAGTCCATCGACCATTTTCTTGCCGGCCACAAAGCCTTTTTTATGAACCAGAAACATGCCCACTTCCACTTAAAGATGAGCGCAAAGTCTACGGGGGCGTGGCGTACAGGGCCGTCAAGGCCGTGTAATTTTGTGTAAAGTTCACCACCTGTAGTCGCTTGATGCGGCCGCCCCCGCATGTGCAGACGGTTGTGTCATGAGAATCAAGACGGTATCTACACGGTGTGCCGGGGAAGGTTGATTTCTACGGTCAGACCGCCGCAAGGCTGATTACTCGCACTGATGCTGCCTCCATGCAGGGCTACCGCCCTGGAGGCAATGGCCAAACCCAGACCAAAACCATTCCCGGGCTCGTTTACCCCGCGCTCAAACGGCTCAAAAATGCTCAACAAACGCTCCGCCTCAACCCCTGGCCCCTGATCAGTAATGCGCACCCGCAGGTTGCGGTCATCCAGACTGATCTGAGCCACCACCCGCACATCGGTGTCCGTCCCGGTATAGCGCAGGGCATTGCGAATGACGTTCTCGAAGCAGCGATACAGCAACTCACCGCTGACCCGGCAGACAAAGGGCGCACCCGCTTGCAAACTGACCCTGCAGTTTTTGATCCCCGCTTCAAACTGCGCGTCTTCGACGATATGCGCCAGCAACTCGGTTATATCCACCGCTTCACGCTCAATGCTTTCAGGCCGTCCCTGAACGCGGGCCAACGTCAGCAGCGCTTCAATCAGGGTGTCCATGCGCACCGATTCACGCTCGATACGCCCGACCATGTCTGCCCGTGACGAGTCCTGATGCAACAAGCCGATGGCGGCCTGCATGCGCGTCAACGGTGAGCGCAGTTCGTGGGAAATGTCGTGCAACAGATGCTGCTGAGCTTCTACCAGCAATCTCAATTGATTGGCCATGCGGTCGCAGTCTTCGGCCAGGTCAACAATTTCATCGCGCCGTCGCCCCATGATCGGCTTGACCCGGGTTTCGAAACGCCCCTGTGCCACATCGCTCATCGCCCGGCGCAGGTAAGCCAATGGCCAGGCCAGATAAAACGCCATATAGCCGCTAAACAAGGCACTCATCACCGTGCCGATCAGCAGCGGCATCAAGCCGGGCCCGCCCTCTCCACCCCCGCCGTTACCGGGCGCACGGGTTGACCTCAGAGACAGGCTCAAGCCCTCGTTGCTGATGACTTTTTGCTCATAAGCCGGGTGCTCAATGGGCAATCCGGCCAGCAACTGGCCGCTGCTGTCATACACGGCAATGGCTTCGTCGTCAGGGTGATGCCACACGTCCAGCAGTTGTTTGCCCGCCTCGACACCGTAGTGGCGCAACAGCTGGGCTTCGCTTTCCAGAATGGTGTCCAGATGAGGGTTGCCAGGCCCCAATCGACTCAACGTCATAACGCCTATACCGACAAAAAATGTCAGGCTGGTGGCCAGCCAAAAAGCCAGGAACAGCTTCCAGAACAACCGACTGGGTTTCATCATTCTGCGATCAACAAATAACCGAGCCCGCGAACGCTCTGAATCCAGGCTTTGGCATCAGGGCGTGGGCCGAGTTTTTGCCGAATGCTGCTGATATGCACATCAATGCGCCGGTCGTAGCGCGTCAGTGGGCAGCCCAGGGCATTAAGCGACAAGTCCTGTTTGCTGACCACTTGCCCGGCGCTGCGGGCCAGCTCTTCGAGCAGGCTGAATTCAGTGCTGGTCACACCCAGTTCGTTGCCTTGCCACGTGGCTTCACGCTTGCCCGGCCATAACACCAGAGCGCCCGTGCGGATGACCTCTGTGATCGGCTGCGTGGCCGGTTGTACCCGGCGCATGATGGCCCGCAAGCGCGCCACCAACTCGCCAGGTGAGCTGGGTTTGGGCACATAGTCATCAGCGCCCAGTTCCAGCCCGGTGATGCGGTCGATGTTATCGCCTCGGGCCGTCAGCAGTACCACCGGCACCTGGCTGCGTGCGCGAATGCGCCTGAGCACTTCAATGCCTGACAGGCGGGGCAACATAACGTCCAGCACGACAATGCTGAAGCGTCCGGAAAGTGCCTGCACCTCTCCTTCTTCTCCGGTGTGAACCGCTGTTGCTTCAAAACCTTCACGCACCAGGTATTCACTGAGCAATCCAGTCAATTCCTGGTCATCGTCGACGAGCAATACACGAATCATGGCGAACTCTTGAAGGGGTGGGTGAGGCATTATCGGCCTTGCGTCGCCCAGCGTCATCGGCCCGCAGCAACCTTTACTTAACTTGACACAGGGTTAACCGCACCATACGCCCCGAACTTTTATGCTTGACCTTCACCAGCCTGCTTGCAGGGCCGCCTGCCGCCTTTTAAGGGTTGCCGACGCCCGCTTGCGCTGCTTGTCGATGTGTCCTGGATAAACGATCTAAATGAATTTTCCGCGCCTGCTCTGCTCGGTGGCACTGTTGCTCAATGCCACCCTTGCCCACGCTCAAGTCTTCAAGATTGCCGATATTCGCATCAACGGCCTGCAGCGGGTGTCCGCGGGCAGTGTGTTCGGTGCCTTGCCGTTGAACGTTGGCGAACAAGCCGATGATCAGCGTCTGGTGGAGTCCACGCGTGCCTTGTTCAAGACGGGCTTCTTTCAGGACATTCAATTGGGGCGCGACGGCGACGTACTGGTGATTACGGTGGTCGAACGCCCCTCTGTGGCCAGTATCGACATTGAGGGCAACAAAGCCATATCCACCGAAGACTTGATGAAGGGCCTCAAGCAGTCGGGCCTGGCCGAAGGCGAAGTGTTCCAGCAGGCCACGCTCGAAGGTGTACGCAATGAACTGCTGCGCCAATATGTGGCTCAGGGGCGTTACTGCGCTTCGGTGGACACGCAAGTGGTGGCTCAGCCGCGTAACCGTGTCGGGCTGAAGATAAAGATCGACGAAGGAGAAGTGGCGGCCATCAAGCACATCAACGTGGTTGGCAATACGGTCTTTGATCAGTCCGAACTGGATGATCAATTCACCCTTAAAACCACTAACTGGCTGTCTTTCTTCAAAAACGACGACAAGTACGCCCGCGAAAAACTCTCCGGCGATCTTGAACGGCTGCGCTCCTACTACCTGGATCGTGGCTATATCAATATGGAAATCGTCTCGACGCAGGTCTCGATCACGCCGGACAAGAAACAGGTGTATATCACCGTCAATATTAATGAAGGCGATAAATACACGGTGGGTAAGGTGTCACTGCGTGGCGATCTGAAAGTACCGGAAGAACAGATCAACGCTTTGTTGCTGGTGAAAGAAGGCCAGGTGTTTTCGCGCAAGTTGATGACCACTACGTCCGAATTGATCACCCGTCGGCTGGGTAACGAGGGCTATACCTTTGCCAACGTCAACGCGGTGCCGACAGCCAATGACAAGGATCATACCGTCGATATGGTGTTTGTCGTCGACCCGGCCAAACGGGCCTATACCAACCGCATCAACTTTCGCGGCAACACCAAGACCGAAGACCAGGTGCTGCGCCGTGAGATGCGTCAAATGGAAGGCGGCTGGGCGTCGACGTATTTAATCGACCAATCCAAGACACGTCTCGAACGCCTGGGCTACTTCAAGGAGGTCAATGTTGAAACGCCGGCCGTAGCCGGTGTGGACGACCAGGTGGATGTGAACTACAGCGTCGAAGAACAGGCCTCAGGATCGATCACCGCCAGTGTCGGCTTTGCCCAAAGCGCCGGTTTGATACTCGGCGGCTCTATTACCCAGAACAACTTTCTGGGGACGGGCGACACCGCCAGCCTTGGCCTGACGCGCTCGGAATATCAAAGTAAATACAACATCGGTTTTACCGACCCCTACTTCACCAAAGATGGCGTGAGCCTGGGGTACAACGCGTTCTATAACAAAACTGATTACAACGACTATTACGATGATGGCGTGTCGTACTACTCGATCAACAGCTATGGCGCCGGTGCCACAGTGGGTTACCCGATCAATGAAACTTCACGGCTGAGTTTCGGCCTGACTGTGCAGCACGATACGATCGAACCCGGCACTTACAGCGCCGATGAGATCTATGACTTTATCGAACGTCAGGGTGAGCAATTCACCAACTTCAAAGCCAACCTCGGCTGGTCTGAGTCGACCCTGAACAAAGGCATTTTGGCGACTCGCGGGCACTCACAAAACCTCAATCTGATGGTGACACTGCCGGGCAGCGATCTGAGTTTTTACAAGATCGACTACAGCGCACAGACCTTTTTGCCGGTCAGTGCCTCGACCTCGCTGCGCCTGCACACCAAGCTGGGTTACGGCAACAGCTACGGTTCGACGGACGGTTTGCCTTTTTATGAAAACTACACGGCCGGCGGTGAAGGCTCTGTGCGCGGCTTTGAAAGCGGCACCCTTGGCCCACGCAATACGCCGGCCACCGGCACTTACTCAAGCGCGGGTCAGGAATACTACTCCGACCGCGACACAGAAGCGCTGGGCGGTAACATCATGATTACCGGCGGCGTGGAATACCTGTTTCCGATGCCCTTTATCAAGGACAACAAAGCCCTGCGTACCTCGCTGTTCTGGGACGTGGGCAGTGTGTATTCGAGCAAGTGCTACCTGAGTACCACGACCGGATGTGATGGCATTGACCTCAGCCAGATGGCCAGTTCGGTGGGTGTGGGCGTGACCTGGTACAGCCCGATGGGACCACTGAGCGTGAACCTGGCGCTGCCGGTGAAAAAACCAGAGGATGCTGAAACCCAAGTGTTCCAGTTTTCGTTGGGACAAACGTTCTAAGTCGACCCTTCAGACGCTGCGTGCCCGCTTTGCCCTGCGGGACTGCGCCTGTGTGGCAGGCTTGCCGTGAATGATCGGGCGTTTAATACAGCACCGTTTATCAAAACTTTCCTGACCTTTTATAACAATTTCCATCGTATTGAATGGTGTCGAAACCTTAAAAACCGTAGCCGCCGAGTCCGGCCACGGGGGTAATGCGTGGCGAAAAAAAACTCACTCCCGCGACAACATCCGTAAAAACCCTTATGAATCTTATGCCTACGCACTAGTCTGAATAGAATGCAGTTAAGTCACAAGAGACAGGAACACTCTTTGCACACTATAAAAATTAACTTTGATCGCTCAATCAATTAACTCAACTGAATGGTTTTACCAAGATTCATATTCAGTCAAAGGGCTAGCGCCTCATCAGGAACGTATCATAATGTGTGTAAAAGCCATGAATCAGTCAGGAATACTGAGATATGAGAGTTTTGTCGTTGTTTGGTACTCGCCCTGAAGGCATTAAAATGGCTCCCCTCGTGCATGCACTTGCGCGGGTCGAGGGTATTGAAAGCATTGTCTGCACGACCGGCCAACATCGGCACATGCTCGACCAAGTGTTACAACTCTTTGATATCAATGCTGATCACGACCTGGACGTGATGCTGCCGGGGCAAACATTGAATGGCTTGTTTGCACGGCTTATGACCCGCGTCGATGCTTTGCTCGAAGAGGTAAAACCAGACTGCGTACTGGTTCACGGTGACACCTCGACAGCCACCGCCTGCAGCCTGGCTGCATTCCATCGCCGTATCGCAATCGGCCACGTAGAAGCGGGCTTGCGTACCGGTGACCTGACTCAGCCGTTTCCCGAAGAAATGAACCGACGCGTTGTCGATGTCATGGGTAAATGGCTCTTCGCCCCAACGCTCACTTCTCGGGCAAATTTGCTGCAAGAGAATCTTCACGGGCAAATCTACGTCACCGGCAACACCGTCATCGACTCGCTTGAAATGACCTTGAGCAAAATCGATCACACGCCCGAACTCAAAGCCACACTTGCCGCTCGTTATTCATGGATAGACCCGACGCGTCGCCTGATTTTGGTCACAGGCCATCGCCGCGAGAATTTTGGCGACGGCTTTTTGCAAATTTGCGAAGCGCTGGCCATGATCGGCCGGCGTGAAGATGTACAGATCGTCTACCCCGTGCACTTGAATCCTCAGGTGCGCGACGTGGTATTACCCCGCCTCTCGGATATGGCCAATATCCACCTCATTGAACCCGTGGATTATCTGGACTTTGTGTGGCTCATGCGCAGCAGTTACCTGATTCTCACCGACTCGGGCGGTGTTCAGGAAGAAGCCCCGCACTTGGGTAAACCTGTGCTGGTGATGCGCGAAACCACTGAACGGCCGGAAGCATTGATGGCTGGCACGGTCACATTGGTGGGCACACAACCATTGCGCATCGTCAGCGCCGTGAAGGCTTTTCTGGATGATCCCGATCATTATCAACGGGTGGCACGCAGTGTTAACCCGTATGGCGACGGGCATGCCAGCGAACGAATCATTGCCGCGCTGACCGGGCGTGAATTCCACGCATTCAACCCGCCCTGCTAAATGCCACTCCTGCACCTTAGATACGTATGAAGATTTGCGCGGTAGCGCAGTCAAACTGCGGTATTGAAGCACCTGTATGGATCAACGCGACGCCAATGCCTTACGGGATTGGCATTGCACAGTGCCTGCTGGCGCTAAAAAACTGAGTCAGCCATTGACTCGGCGTTTTAGCGTCAAAAAAATGACTAAATGTTCATGCCTGATACATAAATATAAATTCTATTCAGAATATTGACAGGTAGCATTGAGACACCACACTCTGTTCATGCCTTTACGGGATGGATCCAAAGCGTAAACAAGGAGATTCACCAGGTGATTACCAGACCGTAACGTCCTTTTTTGTTTGAGCTCATGTCGGGTCATGTCAATGACTTGTCGGTCAGCCTTTACCTGAAACTGGGTACCGTCAATGAGTTCTTGTACGACGACTGTGCTCCGTTATCGCCCTGACACACGCTGTTGTCGGGACTTCTCCGTGCAGTTGTAACCTTTAACTTTTAGATGTGGCCGAAAATTACGCATGAATAATTTCAAGAAATCCAGGCAGTACTTGACTGTAATCACACAGGTTGTGCTTGCCACACCTTTGGCCATTCCTCTTTACGCCATGGCCTCGCCTGGCAGCGAAGCCCTGCATGCCCTGACGCAAAATGACTGGGTCGAGCGCAGCATTTCTCTCGCGGATGTCGGCATCACCAACCCGGTCGTGCTGCAAAATGCCGATAACGTGCAGTCTTTCTATTTGCCTGTGCCCAAGGGTGTGATGCTGGATAAAGCATCGATCAACATACAGGGCGACTTTATCAAGGGTGAAGAGCCGCCTGCGGCCCTGACTATATCGGTGGATAGCCGCCCGGTGTATGCCCAGAAAAAGACTGAGCACGAAGGGACACTCAATGAGGTGTTGCCCGTTGAGGCGCGCCGTCGAGACGAGGGTTTCGTCGATTTCACCCTTAACTGGAGTTCACCTACCGGCCAGAAAATCTGCGATCCGACTCAACAGAGCGCAAACATTCTGACGGTGTTGCCCGAAACCGCTCTGACGTATCGCTATTCGCTCAAATCGCTGACCTCTCTGGCTGATGCCTGGCGCACCCTGCCGGCAAAACCGGTGATCATGATTGCATCGGGCAAGCTCGATCAGCAGAGCTTCGACAGTGCGTGGCGCTTGGGCGTCAACCTTGAGCGTGCAGCCAAACGTGCGCAGATTCACACCTTTCCGGCCGTGGGTGATGTGGTTTCACTGGACGCCGTGAACGTGCCTGGCGCACTGGCCAATGTGGCACCGTTCTCAGCCCTCACGGGCAAAGGTCAACATACCCTGGGCAATGCCGCTGAAATAGGCGCATTGCTGGTGCTGGGTGCACCGGCAACCCAGGCTGATCTGGCAATCGCTGACACGGCGTTGGTCGGACAAATAAACGCCGCACTGGATGCACTGCAAGCACAACTGCAAACCGACAGCGATGCCGCTAAAGAGCTGCAGCAATGGCGCGCCAGCCACGCCACGCTCAGCCAGAAAGTGCCGGGCAGCCAGCAAATCCAGCTCGCCAATCTGGGCTACAAGAATGTCATCAGCGTGGCACCGGATGCCGGTGCCAAGGCGGGCGGTCTGTTCGAGTCGCAATGGCGTGAAGTGCTGGTCTCCCCTCAAGCCACCATCACGCAACTGTCCGACCACAGCATGGGGCCTAACCAAACCGTGCGTATCGCCAGACTGGGTGGCTCGACCAGCGCGTTTGATGTGGTCAGTCGTGGCGACTGGACAGCCGTGTTCCCGCTGAGCGCCGTCGCCGTTGATGGCCGGATGCCTGGCGAAGTGGTCATTGACGTGTCGGCGGCTCCAGGTGCCTCAAGCACTCGTCCTGTCGCCACCGTGCTGTGGAACGATACGCTGTTGGGCGCCAAGCAATTGAACGCCGATGGTGAGCCTGAACAAATAGTCGCACGTGTACCTGGCTATGCTCTGGGTGTCACAAACGTCCTGAAAGTTCGCTTCCAGCGTCAGCCGGTATCACCGAACTGCTTCGAGATCCCTCAGGGTTACCCGGTCAACGTGCTGCCGACGAGCTTTTTACGCACCTCCAATGCCGAGCCTGATGGCACTTTCGTAGGGCTGTTGCCGCTGCTGGCCGGGCCGGCTCAGGTCATCGCACCTAAAGACGCGCTGGATCACCCTGCCGAGTCTTTGCGCCAGATCATTCGTTTGTCCAGCGCTGCCTCGATCTCGCCCCTGAACGCCGAGCTGGTATTGGCCGACAGCGGCCAGTCGTTCAAACCCACCAAACCGTTCCTGTCCGTGGGTGTTCCTTTAGACGGCGCCAAACCGCTGATCGAAGTCAAAGACGGCAAAAGCCTGCAAGCCAACAATGGCGACACGACTACGCTCGATCTGACAGGCCCGCAACCTCTGAGCGCAGCTTCGGTGGCGCAATCCAACAATCAGCAAGGTGTGATCTGGTACCCGCTGGGCGACGCTGCATTGACCACACCCGGCCCGTTTGTGCTCAATCGTGGCAACGCTGTGGTGCTGGGCAAAGAAGGTCCCCTCACCTGGGTTGACACTTCCGATCCTGAGTTGAGCCAGGCTCTGCGCCTCAATGAGTCGCCGATGCACCAGTGGCGTAAATATCTGTCATGGGGGCTGCCGCTCCTGGGTGGGTTTCTGGTCTTGATGGTCGTCCTGGCAATGCTGGCACGTCGTCACAAAAAGAACTAAATCCATTACCTTATAAAAGCGGGAGCAGTCCATGTCGTCGCTCTACTGGCCCTATCTGTTGGCTGACTACTATCACTACCTAGAGATTGCGACAGTGGTGGTCGGCATCCTGATCATGCTGTCCAGCATTGATGACCTGTTCATCGATGCCTGGTATTGGGTACGACGTGTCTACCGTGCGCTTACGATCAATAAGCGCTTCAAAGGCAAAAAACTCACGGCAGAGCAACTGCGGGCCAAACCTGAGCAACCCCTGGCGATCATGATTCCGGCGTGGCTGGAATACGACGTGATCGCCCCCATGCTCGAAAACATGGTCGGCACACTGGAGTACCAAAATTACTCCATCTTCGTCGGCACTTACTGCAACGACGCACGCACCATTGACGAAGTGGAGCGTATGCGTCGGCGCTATAAACAACTGATTCGCGTTGAAGTGCCCCACGATGGCCCCACCTGCAAGGCAGACTGCCTGAACTGGATTATCCAAGCCATTTTCAAACACGATGAACACCAGCCTGTTCCCTATGCCGGTGTCATCCTGCACGACAGTGAAGATGTGCTCCATCAACTGGAACTGCACTACTTCAACTACCTGCTGCCGCGCATCGACTTTATTCAACTGCCCGTCTCCTCCCTTGAGCGCGAGTGGTATGAGCTGGTCGCCGGGACCTACATGGATGAGTTTGCCGAATGGCATACCAAGGATCTGGTCGTGCGCGAAAGCTTGTCCAGCCAAGTACCGTCCGCAGGGGTAGGCACCTGTTTCTCCCGTCGCTCCTTGCTGGAGCTGTCAGCAGAAACCAATAACCAACCGTTCAACACCGACACCCTGACCGAGGACTACGACATCGGCGCGCGATTGGCCCGCCGGGGCATGAAGCAGATTTTCGGCACTTTCCCGGTGGACTTCATCGCAAAACGCAACTCCTGGTTCGGGTTGGGCCCGGTGAAAATGGTGCCGGTGCGCATGCCGTTGGGCGTACGCGAGTATTTCCCTGACACGTTTCGCACCGCCTACCGCCAGAAAGCCCGGTGGACGCTGGGCATCGGCCTGCAAGGCTGGAGCCAGGTGGGCTGGGCCGGTTCGCTGGCCGACAAATACTTGCTCTACCGAGACCGTAAAGGACTGGTGACGTCGTTTATCGCCATCATTGCTTATGTGCTGCTGGCTCAGTTTTTGCTGATCATTCTGATCACCTCCATGGGCTGGTGGACCACCTACTTCCCGTCGGCACTGAGCCCCAGCAGCGGTCTGCTTCAACTGATGTGGATCAACAGCATCCTGCTGGGTTTGCGGGTTGTGCAACGAATGTACTTTGTCGGCAACCTCTATGGCTGGGAACACGCAGTACTGTCAGTTCCCCGAATGATCATCGGTAATTTCATCAATGCCATGGCCGCTGCACGGGCCTGGCGCCAGTATCTGGGCTACCTGATCACCGGCAAGCGGCTGGTGTGGGACAAGACCATGCATGATTTCCCGTCTGGCGATCAGCTCATCCAGCAACGTCAGCGCCTGGGTGATCTGTTGGTGTCATGGCGTGCTATCGACTCCACCAAACTGGAGCATGCGCTGACGCTGCAAGAGAAAGAACATCGCCCCTTGGGTGAAATCCTGCTGGAGCTTGGCTATCTCGATCAGGACACCCTGGATGAAGCGATCTCGTTCCAGAACACTAACAATGATGACTCCCAGGCCTCGGGCCCCACTGCGCAAAAAGTTGAGCTGACATGATCCCTCATTCCCGTTTGCTATTACTCACCGCAGCTTTGTTCTGTGGTACTGGCCTACTGGCACCGACAGTAATGGCGGCGGCTAATGAAGCGCCGCTCGAAGGCGCCGCCTGGCAGCAGGCGGACATGGCCTACAAGAGCTATCAGTCAGGTCGCTACCGTGATGCGCTAAAGCAGGTCAACGTCGCCTTGCAACTACGGCCTGATGTGGTGCGTCTTAACTTGCTGAAAATCTATACCCTGCAAAAGTTGGGGCGTCTTGGCGAGGCGCGCCAATTCGGAGAAGCGGCGATCAAACGCGGAGTTAACGACCCGGCGTTGCGCAACACCGTGAAGAACTTGCAACAACCGGCCAATGCAGGCGGCGCGGGCAAAGGGACTTCAGCGGCCTACAACAAAGGTTTCCCGTTGGCCACCAAAGGCTATACCGCCTACAACGCCGGGGACATGCCTGCCGCCGAACAATACGGTGAGCAAGCCTTCCGGGCCGACACCAGCCAAGGGCCTTGGGCGTTGCTCTGGCTTGATGCGCTCCAGGCTCAGGAAAAATGGCCCGAAGCCGTTCAGGCGGCCGATCAGATCATTGCCTTGAACCCACCGAACAAGTCCGATGTTGAAGCGCGTCGCGCCACGCTCAAGCGCAGCTTGGCGGTACGTCCGACTCAGCAGGCCTATCAAGCCCTGATTACCAATAAACCCGCTGAAGCGGCCAAATTGGCTCGTGAAGCCGTGGATCTGGCTCCGGACGTCACCAGCCAGCGTCTGTTGCTGGTAACCGCCCTGCTCCAAAGCAATCAGTACGCCGAAGCCGAGCAGGCGGCCGACGAGGGCCTGCAACAGAACGACGAAAACACCGTGATGCTGGTGATGCGCGCCTACGTGCGGCAACTTCAAGGTAAAACCGATGCCGCCCGTGGTGACTTTGACACCGCCATCGCTCAGGACTGGCTCGACGATGATCAACGCCGCAACGTGCGCCTGATCGCGATTGATGGCGCGCTGGCAGCGGGCGACACCGCCCGTGCAGAACAACTGCTGGCGGCGCTGGATGCCACTGATGAAGCGACCATCAAGCGCCGCAACCAGCTTGAGGAAGGCAAAAAGCCGCCTGCTCGATTGACCACCGCGCTGTACCCGGCACCCGCGCAGTCCTGCACCGACACCCCCTATGGCACCCAGTGCGAACTCCTGCCTTCCGACTCAGTGACCGGCCCGCAAGGCCCTGCGACCGAAGCCTACGCGGCGTATGGTCGCCAGGATTACCAGGAAGCCATCAAGCAATCTCGACTGGCCATCGAGCAAGACCCCAACAATGCCGATTACCAGCGCTTGCTGACCACGTCGCTGGCCTCGGGCAATGCCGCGCAGACTGCCGAGGCTGAACAGCGGCTGTCGCGTCAGCTGGCGGTGACGCCAAACGATGCTGACCTGTTGATCCAGCGCGGTTATGTACGCCAAATGAGCCGTCAGCCCGCCCTAGCCCTGCAAGACTTTCGTGCAGCGCAAGCCACTGGCAATGCCCCGCCCACGGTCATCCTCAATCAGGCCTACGCTCAAGCGGCGCTGGGTGACAGTCCGGGGGCGGTCAAGCAGCTCAAAAAAGCCATCGACATGGCGGATGCCCACCAGCTCGAAATGGATGATGAACAACGCTACAACACCCGCGGTGCAATTGCCGGGCTCGACCGTGAGTGGGGCGCAACATCCTCGCTGGGCTTTCGCGGCGCGCAACCGACTACCAACACTACCGGCGCGGGGTTGAGCACCGCGGGCGACTCGGTGTTCAGCACTAATGAACTGTACTGGCGGCCGACGCAATTCAATGATCAGAACGGCATGCTTGAAGTCTACGGCCGCCTGACCAACACCTTGTATGACGAAGGCAGCAAGTTCCGCTCCGATGGTTTTATCGATCCGTGCAGCGGTGCCAGCAACCCCGTCAATGGTAACGATACCAACAGCTCAAGCTCGGTCACCGGTTTCCCAAGCACCATTGGATCCTTAGGTGTTCGCTACATGCTGGCCAACACCGGGCTGACCTTTGGTCTGGAGCGCAGGTTCTTCCTGGGCTCGGCGACCCGTGAAGGAAACGCCTACCCCACCAGCAGCACCGATCAATGTGAGATCCAGAAAGCAGTCGCCGCTAAAGGCCTGAACGGCATGATGACCCGCTATCAACTGGACAGCGATGCGGGTGGTTGGCTGTCCTACATCACGTACGGTTTTTACAAAGGCACCGAGCTGCGCCGAAACGAAAACAGCTGGTTCACCATGGATGGCTACGCCCAGCTGGGTTATGCCTGGGAAGACAACGACGCCACCTTTAAAGCTTATGAGACGGATGCAGCAGGCAACCGGGCGCGGGAACTGGCCAAGACTGATGGGCAACTCAAGCGTAAGCAGTTGTTCGCCAGCTCAGAAGTGCGTGTCGGCCGCAGTTACGTATTCGATACGCTAGGCCCCAATGTGGTGGTCTTTCCGCATATTGTCGGCGCCGTTGACTGGATCTGGCAGAAAGATCAGGCCACTGGCCTGAATTTCGGCAGTAACGAAAACATCGACTTGAGTCGTGTCAGCAGCAACTGGGACCTGACCAACGACTCAACCTCGTGGTCAATGGGCGTCGGCCCCGGTATTGCCGTGCGCTACTGGTTCCGCGAAGACCACTACAACGCTCCGCGCTCGTCCTTGAACTGGTCGATGCAGTACCGCTACCCCATTGGCGGCGGCGCAACCGAACGGGCCAAAGGTCTATTCATGAACCTCACTTTTTCTTATTAACCCAGCCAGCAAAGGATGCTAACCCATGTCACTCTCATCTCGGCTAACCCATACATTCAAGCGCTTGGGCACACCGCTGCTGGGCGCCACCCTGGTGCTGTCAATGAGCGCCGCTCAGGCTGATGATTCAACATTGGTCATTCGCGGCAGCGATGGCTGGCTATTCCCCGGCTGGGGCAGTCTGACGGAGGTGGATGCCAAAGGTATCGACAACTCAACAGCGTTGATCAAAGAAGCCCGTGACGCGTTGAACGCAAAAAATATCAAGCTGCAAGTGATCGTGCTGCCTGACAAGACCTTGTTCTATCAGGACAAGCTGCCGGCCGATAAAAAACTCAGCGCAGACGTCAAACAGCGTTACCAATTGATCATGAGCAAACTCAAAGGCGCAGGCATCTCAACGTTTGATGACTTCGCACTGCTCAATCAATTGAGAAACTCGGGCACAGACGTGTTTTACCGTACCGATCAGCACTGGACCCAGCCTGCGGCAGATGCCACCGCCGTGGCCAGCGCCGAATTGATCAAACGTGAAGTGCCTAACCTCGCAGGCAGCCCGGGCACCGGTATGGTGTTGGGCAAAGAGCTAAAGGAACGTCGCTTTGGCGACCTCGCCGAACGCTTTTTGACACCTGATCAGCAAAAGCAAACGGGTCGCGACACCTTTGTGGTCCGTCGCCAGGAAGCCGCTGCGGGCCTTCTTGACTCAACACCGGCACCGGTTCACGTGACCGGCCATAGCATGGTCCAGCCCTATTTTGGCTTTCCGCAAAAGCTGTCCAACAGCCTCGACCGCCCAGTGTCAGTGAACTGGAAACCCGGCAACGTGGGCCCGTGGATCATGTTGCTGGAGTATCTGGAATCTGCCGACTTCAAGAAAAACCCGCCTCAAGTGCTGGTCTGGCAGATGTTTGAACCCAGCTACTCCTATGGCCCGCAAGCTACCGGTTTCTGGGACAACGCCTCAAACATGAGCGACAGCGCCTGGCGTCAACGCTTGCATGGCGCACTGGGACGTTAATCGATGGCCAATGAGCAGTTACCGGTCTCGCATCGCCGAAGTGGCGTCGCACTCATCGCCCTGCTGACAGTCGGGTTTGGAGTCGGCGTCTGGATGCTGTACCACGCCAAATTGGAGCCGGGGCAACTCAAACCTTCGGCCTGGGTCGATGGTTCGGCAGGCCAGGTATTGGGCCGCGTCATGAAATTTCCGCTGCAGGACGAGGCCGATACCATTACCTCCTCCGTGCGCTATCGACTGCTGGGCGACTTGGGCAGCCAAGTGGTTCAAGGGTGCCCGCAATGGCTGTATTACCGCGACGGCTTGCGCCCGCAAGCGGGTGTCACCGACGCGTATGAAGCACGTGTTCGGCTCATGCGGCACTGGATCAGCGACTTGAACCGTCAAGGCCTCAAAGTGCTGGTGGTGACCGTGCCCGACAAGTCGCGCATCCAGACCGAAGGCCTGTGCGGGCTGGAGCAAAGCCCGGTGATGCAAGCGCGCCTGCAACAGTGGCAGGACCTTCTGCAACAAGACGGCGTGCCCTATGCCGACCTGTATCCCGCGCTGGCGCAAGGCGAAGAACCGCGTTTTTTCCACACTGACGTGCATATGACAGCCGTCGGGGCGCAAGCCGCAGCCGAAGTGGTGGCCAAACAGGCGCTGCCCTTGCTGGGCAGCAAGGGCACCCAGACGTTTAAGGTATCCCCGCCAAGCCCTGCCGTTCCACGCATGGGTGACCTGATCACCCTGGCGGGCCTTGAGCATGCGGCGCCTGATTGGCGCCCACCCCTGGACAATGCCAGCCCGGTCAGCATCGAACCGGTGCGCAGCGGTGGCCTTCTGGACGAAACACCCGAAGTGCAAGTGCTGCTGGTGGGTAGCTCAAACGGGCGACGCAGTGAGTTTGGCGAACGTCTGAGCCAGCAGCTGGGCCAGCAAATCTGGAACCAAAGCATGGACGGCGGCCAATTCAGCGGCGCGTTACTGGCCTCCCTCAAAAAACGAGAGGCCTGGCCTGCCAGCCTTAAGCTGGTCATTTGGGAGTTTTCCGAAATGGCCCTTTCCCTGCCGCTAAGCGCCGAAGAACGCGCCGTGCTGGCCACTCTGCCAGCGCAACGGGACGACCATGCTCTTTAACTCATATCTGTTTTTATTCCTCTTTCTACCCGTCACGCTGACCGCCCACTACCTGTTCAGCGCCATCAGCCCGCGCCTGGCTGCTGTGTGGTTGTGCATCACCTCGCTGGTGTTCTATGGCTGGTGGAACCCGCAATTCGTGATGTTGCTGATGGGTTCGATCGCCTTCAACTACATCGTCAGCCTGTGCATTCTCAGCAGCGCAAACCGGCCACGACTGCAACTGGGGGTTACCACCTTTGGCGTGGCCACCAACATCGCATTGCTCTTCCACTACAAATACTTCGTAACCCTGGTGAACTTCGCCGGTGAGTTGGGTTTTGGCAGCGGGCGCATGGACGACATCATCCTGCCGCTGGGTATTTCATTTTTCACCTTTACTCAGATCGGCTTCTTGCTGGACTGCCGGGGCGGCATCGTCAAGGAGCGCAGCCTGCTCAGCTATGTGCTGTTCGTGACGTTTTTCCCGCACTTGATTGCCGGCCCCATCCTTCATCACAAAGAGATGATGCCGCAGTTCGCCAAACGTGAAACGTACCGCTTCCGCTTCGAGAACCTCAGCATTGGCGGCATGCTGTTTGTGATCGGCCTGGCCAAGAAGGTGCTGCTGGCCGACCCCATTGCGGGCTACGCTGACGCAGGCTTCGCGCAACCAGGCGAGTTGCAGTTCTGGTCAGCCTGGGGCACTGGGTTGGCCTATGCGCTGCAACTGTACTTCGACTTCTCCGGCTACTCGGACATGGCGCTGGGGCTGGCCAAGATGTTCGGCATCCGCTTCCCGCTCAACTTCAACTCGCCTTACAAGGCCAGCAGCATCATTGATTTCTGGGCACGCTGGCACATGACACTCACCCGCTACCTGACGGCCTATCTGTACTATCCAATGGCCATGATGGTGTCGCGTTTTCGCAGCAAGCACAATTTGCCGGTGGGCATAGAAGGCGTCTCAACATTAGGCGGCTTTTTCTCGACCATTGTGTGGCCTACCGCTTTCACCATGGGACTGGCTGGCATCTGGCATGGCGCAGGACTGCAATATGTGATTTTCGGGATGCTCCATGCCTTCTATCTGTCAGTCAATCATGCCTGGCGAATCTATGTCATCGGTCGTACTCCAGTAGCCGAACGCACGAGCAACTGGTTCAAAAAAGCGGGTTATGTGCTACTGACGTTTGCCATGGTCATCATCGCCCAAGCCTTCTTCCGCGCTGAAAATACGCAAGAGGCTGTGCACTTGGTTCAAGGTATGCTCGGGGTCCGCGGCTTCGACAGTTTGCCCCTTGTGCAGTACCCGGCAAATGTTGAGTGGGCGGACGCATGGCGTCTGTTTATAGGCCGTCATCTGGAAGTGTTTCATGTGCTGGCCTTGCTCTTCATCGTCTGGTGCTTACCCAACTCTCATCAAATCATGGGCACCTATTCACCGGCACTCTATAAACCGCATCCAGCCAGTCTGGCATTCCTGCGCTGGCAACCTACATTCAAATGGCTCGTGATTATGGCGCTGCTGCTAGTGCTTTGCCTGATGAATCTGCATAAAGAAGCGCGCTTCCTGTACTTCCAGTTTTAACCACTTACCAACGGAGCAACACGTCATGGCTAATAAAGGATTCTTTGAAAAATTACGCGAGATTTTTTTCGGCCAACCGAGCAAACCCGTCGCGCCACCGAAGCCTGTTGAGGCGGTAAAACCCACGCCAAAACCGCAAGAAGAGATAAAGCCAGTACCTGGTAAGCCAGTGGAAACTGCGCCCGTCACTCAAACCGAGACACCCCTCATTAAGGAACTGGAACAGATTATCTTCAACGTTATCCAGAAACAGGTAGAACCAGGCGATTTACTGGTTGAGTCCGGGCTCGTCGACTCCCTGAACGCAGTGGACATCGTGCTGGCCGTGCAACATAAATATGGCTGCAAAATTCCACCGACTGAAATCGAAGAGCATCTCGAATCGCTTGAAAGCTTGGCCGACTTTGTCAATAAGAACCGGACAAAAACCGCTACCGCTTAACAGCAACGGCGTTTTGTACACATTGGGGGGCTCTGTATGTACTTTGACTTTGATCGTTGTGAATTTGCCGACCTGGATCACTTCGTTGACAGGCCTGCCTTGAGCGATGCCGAGCGCCAAATCAGCTGGGCTCAACTTTCCGAGGCAACGCAGACCTGGCAGACGCGCGCCACAGCGGCCGGGGTAAAACCCGGATATGCGCTGGTGATCTCGGGGCATAAACAGATCGAATTCGTAGTCGCCATGCTCGGCTGCTTGCGCATGGGCGTGACGTATGTGCCCGTCGACAGTATCAACCCGCCGGAGCGCCTCAAGCGCATCATCGACCGTGTGGCGGCTGTGAAATGCTACAACGCAGCCCTGAACCGCTTCGAAGACGGGGCCGCTGAACCCTTGCCATTGGCAGAGCCGGGGCTGGCGTACATCATGTTCACCTCGGGCAGCACCGGCGAACCCAAGGGCGTGCAAATCGGCCGTGACAGCGTCGCGCTATTTGCCGGCTGGATCCGCGAGTGCCTGGCACTGGGCCCGCATCCGGTGTTTATGAACCAGATGCTGTTCAGCTTCGACTTTTCACTGTTCGACCTGTGTGGCGCGCTGGCCTTGGGCGGGTCATGCGTCCTTTGCCCGCGGGAAACCATTGCCGATCCTGTGGCCTTCGTGCGTTACCTAGCCGATAACGGTGTGCAAGTGTGGGCCTCAACACCGGCCTTTGTACGTCAGCAGTTCCTCAACGACGACTTCAATGAGGCCCATTTGCCTCAATTGAAGGCGTTTGTATTTGGTGCCGAGTCACTGTCACCGGCTATGGCCGAGCAACTGTGGGCACGCTTCCCAAGCGCGCGAATCATCAACTCATACGGCCCGACTGAAGCCACCTGCTCCACCACGTGGGTGGAAATTGAAAGGCCTCTCTCGGGCGCGCGCAACCCTTTGCCCATCGGCCGCGCCAAACCCTATGCCGAGGTGTTTCTCAACGACGGTGAGATCTGTGTCGCGGGCGACCACGTCATGCGTGGCTACTTTGGCCGCCCTGACCTGACCGAGCAAAGCCTGTTCCTGCACAACGGCAAACGTGCCTACCGCACGGGTGATATGGGTGAAATCGATGACCACGGGCTGGTCTACTTTCATGGCCGTCGGGATGATCAGATCAAACTCAATGGCTACCGGATTGAACTGGGTGAAGTGGACGCTGCGCTGACAGGGCTCAATGGCGTTCATGCAGCCGCCACTGTCGCTCTGCGTCGTCCAGATGGCACGCTGATACGCATGATTGGGTTCGTTTCCACACCCAAGACGCTCGAACCCGGGGTCATTGGACCATTGCCGCAATCATTGAGCGACTGGAAAGAGCAATTGGGCGCACGACTGCCGCCTTATATGATTCCGTCCGAACTGGTGGCGTGCGGGCAATTCCCCACCAGCGTGTCCGACAAAGTTGATCGCAAACGGCTTGAAGCCCTGTATCGAGAAGCCAATATGCGTCCCATCAAGGAGAAATCATGAAACCCCTCGCGCTGCGCGTCACCCTTGTGCTGGGCGCCTGCCTGGCTGGCCCGGCAATGGCTGCCGAAGGCGTATTGGCGCAGCTCTATGCGCCCAGCCCGCCCGCAGGCTCGGCCTTTGTGCGGGTGGTCAATCCGTCAGCCGACACTGTCAAGGTGCAAGTCAGCAATGGCACGGAACAAGCCATCGGGCCAGCACAACTGGCCAGCAACTACACCGTGGTCAAGGGCGATCAGAGCTTTGCCGTCAGCCTCAACGGCAAGCCGGCGGGCCAATTGAAAGTCGCACCCGACAGCTTCAACACGCTGGTACAACACAACGGCGAGTTCCAGATTCTGGATGACAGCAACGGTAACGAGGACGCCCTGAAAGCCGAACTGCGCTTTTATAATCTGGCCAGTGACTGCCCCAAAGGCAGCCTGAATGTGGCCGATGGCGGCCCCGTCTTGTTTGCCGATGTTGCCCCCTTGGCCACTGTTGCTCGCGGTATCAACCCAGTCAGTGCATCATTGAGTGCGGGCTGCGGTAACGTCACCTCCGAAAAACTACCGTTGCCTGCCCTCAAGCCCGGCGACCACTACAGCTTATTTTTGACCGGCAGCGCAGCAGCTCCTGTACTGCGCGGCCAACTCGCCATCACCGAAGGTTACGGAAAGTAGGACAACCGATGCGCACGATTTTTCGCGACGACCATTTAATGTTTCGCGAGCAGGTTCAACGCTTTATCAGTGAGCGCATCTTGCCGCGTTACCAACAATGGGAAAAAGACGGAATCACTCCGCGCTCGCTCTGGCAAGAAGCAGGCGAACACGGCTTGCTCAACTGTTCACTGCCCGAGCCTTACGGTGCAGGCGGTGACTTTGGCCACGCTGTGGTTGTGATAGAAGAGCTGGCGCGAGCCAATTGTCTGGGTATCGGCTTCTCGATCCATTCAGACATGGTCGCGCCTTATCTGGAGCGACTCGGCACCCAGGCCCAGAAAGACCGCTGGCTCCCTTCCATGGCCCGAGGCGAGGTGATCGGCGCTATCGCCATGACCGAGCCCGACGCCGGCAGCGACGTCAAGGCCATTCGCACCCGCGCCATTCGCGACGGCGATGAATTCATCATCAGTGGGCAAAAAACCTGGATCACCAATGGCGTCAATGCAGGGCTGGTGATTGTGCTCGCCAGCACCGATCCCGACTTGGGTGCCCGCGGGTTGTCGTTCTTTTGCGTGGAAGAAGGCCTGGCCGGTTTCAGCAAAGGCCCGGCCATGCTCAAGATTGGCCAGCATGCGCAAGACACCTGTGAACTGTTCTTCGATCAGGTGCGCGTACCGGCAGACTGCCTGCTGGGCGAACTTAATGCCGGTTTCGAATACATGGGCCATGAAATGGCCCGCGAACGCCTGGCCATCGCCTTGCGCGCAGCGGCATCGGCCGAAGGCATGCTCGAAGAGACGAAGCGCTACACCCGTGAGCGCAAAGTGTTCGGTAAGCGGGTGATTGACTACCAGAACAATCGCTTTGTGCTGTCCGACGCCAAATCGCGCCTGACCATGCTGCGCGTGTTTCTCGATGACTGCGCACTGCAATTGATACAAGGCACCCTCGATCCGGTGACGGCCGCAATGGCCAAGCTCAACGCGACCGAGATTCAGGGCCAGATTCTCGATGACCTGTTGCAGCTGCATGGCGGCTACGGCTACAGCGCCGAGTACGGCATTGGCCGTGCCTGGGCAGATGCACGGGCGCTGCGAATTCTGGGAGGAAGCAGCGAAATCATGCGCGAAATTATTGGCCGCTCGTTGTAAACATCAGGCGTGTGGCCCGTCAGTCCGGGCCGCACGCAAGGCTCAGAACCAGCCGTTGAGCAGCTTGTCCTTCAGGGCCTTGGCGTACTCATCATCTGCCGTCACCCAAGGCTCGATAGCAAAAGCCACGATGCTCTGTGCCCCGGTGCCCTTGGCCCACGCAAACTGACGCTTGACCCGAGAATAATCGGCCGAACGCGCTGTAAATTCGGAGAATTTGCTGCGCTCGGAAGGTAATTGCTCGAACAACTCGACAATCACATCAAACGGCACGTGCTGCTCACGCAAATAAGCGATCAGCGGATTCACCCCGTCGAGGTTGTCCCAGCCTGCCACGCCTACCCCGTCCTGCACCATGACGCGCAATTTGGTGCGCTTGAGCAGGGAATGCCATAGTTGCAACAAGGAGCCCTCGGTTTCCAACACGCTGAAGTACGTAGAAATGGACGGCACACCCTGACAGGCCTTTTGCGAGACCTGCGACAGTGCCATCAACCAGTTGCCCAGCAACTCCTGGCGCGCCGGGCTGACCCAGCTGTATTGCTCGATCTCATAGGGAATGTACCAACCGCTGAATTGCGGATGCATGGGCCACGGCGAGTCGCGCATGTAAGCACTGGCGGCCTGGAGCGAGTTATTGAACCAGGTCGGCAGCGCCTGCTCATCGCCTGAGGCCATGGCCGCCCACCAGCCATTGTCATAAGGCAGGCCTATGCGCACGTGCAAGCCATATTCTGCACACGCATCCAGCAGGGCCCGCATGCTGGCGTCAGACAGCATCCAGTCGCCACCTTCAACCCCGGAGCCGGTCTGGCCAACCCATTGCAAGACCAATTCGGAACATCCGACTTCCTTGAGGAACGCCATGCGCTGGCGCCACTCTTCGGGGGGCAGATCCAGATGGCTTTTCCAGAGCTGGAGGAATGTCGATCGAAATTCCGGCTTGGGCGAGCAGCCGGCCAAAGGCCCCAAAAGCGCCAGAACCGGCGCTGAGATGGCCAGCTTCAGCAGCAGACGCCTTTGACTACAGGGGGCTTGCGGTAAATTTCGCATTGCACGCTCATCACTAAGGCCAGTTCGACCTCTCACAACGTATAAGAGGGCCAATTTTCGAAGCGTAGCGCAGAAATTCAAGGCTGCCTGAAAAATGCATATAAATATTCAGACCAATCTCACAAAAACCAACGATATTCCCTGACACTGATGTCCTGCATGAACGCCAGATGATCCTGTCGCTTGTTCTCGCAGTACACCTCGACAAACTCTGCACCCAAGCCTTCTCGCAACGCCGGCTGGCCTTGCATGGCGCGCACCCCTTCGAGCATTTCAAGGGGAAAGACAATGCCGCTGCTGCGATCCTCATTGAGTGAGGCAATTGGCTCCTGGCCTGCCGCCAGGCCCTGTTCAAGCCCCACCAAAATCGCTGCCAGCACCAGATAAGGATTGGCATCGGCGCCTGCCAGACGGTGCTCGATGCGCAGGTTTTTGTCATCCGACTCTGGAATCCGCAGGCAGGCATCGCGATCTTCATAGCCCCAACTGGCCTGATTGGCGACATTGGTGTTACCACCAAAACGGCGCAAGGCATTCAGATTAGGCGCGAATATCGGCATGCACGCGGGCAGCAGTTGCAGGCACCCCGCGACTGCATGGCGCAGGGGACGATGCTGATCTGACGCCAACAGGTTGTTGCCCGCCTTGTCGTACAGACTGACATGAACATGCATGCCACTACCCGGATACTGCATATAAGGCTTGGCCATGAAACTGGCGCGTAAACCGTGCTTGAGAGCAACGCCCCGCGTGCTGCGGCAAAACAGCGCCGCCCAATCTGCGGCACGTAAACCATCGTCGAGATGTCCGAAATTGATTTCAAACTGACCCGGCCCCAACTCGGCCGTGATCACAGTGGCATCAACACCTTGAGCCCGCGCCGCGCTCACCATGTCATCGAGCACCGGTGAAAAGCGCGACAACCGTTCGATGTGCATGTTGGGCTGATCGTCGGCGTCTCCGGTCAGAGCGTCTCGCGGGAACTGTGGCAAGCCATCACGCAACTGTTTATCGAACAGATAGAACTCAAGCTCGAACGCCACCACCGGGTGAATGCCTTTACTCGCCAACCGATCAAGCACTCGGGCCAACACCTCGCGCGGCTCAAACTCAATAGGTTTTTCGGTGCCGTCGGAGGTAATCAGCATCTGGCCCAAGGGCTGCGCCTCCCACGTCACCGGTTTGAGCGTGCCGGGCACCAGACGCCGAACCGCGTCGGGGTCACCATCGTTAAAACAGTAATCGCCAATATTGAACAACCCGCCCTGCGTGCCCAGCAGCACGCAATTCTGCGGCAGCTTGAGAACGCTGCCCGCAGCCACTTTTTCGAGCATGTCCACCGGGTAACGCTTGCCGTAAAAATGCCCCGGAATATCCAGGCAAATAAGGTCGACATAACGAACATCGGGGTAATGCTGGCGAAAAGCACGCACCTCGGCCAGCAGATCAGAGCACGCAGCATCCATCATGGTTGTTTCTTCCTGTCAGGTGTAAACCCAAAGCACGCGTGTCACATGCTCGGTCAGATTGGCGTAACGGCAGCGGGTATGACTGTCAAATTGAAAACTGTCCCCGATGTTCAACGTGACCGGGTCCCCCTCGTCCAGCCACAGCGTTAGTTGACCCTCGATGACGTAACCGCCCTGCTCCGAACTGTCCGTCATCGGTCGCTCACCACTGTTGGCTCCAGCTTGCAGAATGCTTTCGAGCATGGAGAACGCGGCGCCCATTTTCGGCGACACCAAAATGTCAGTAATGCCGTTGGCGAAAAACAGCGTGCGGCGCTCATCGGGGCGCGTCACCCAAGGCAACTGTTTAGGCTTTGGCTGGCGATAAAAATAGGTGGTTGGCACACCCAGGGTTTCACTGATAGCCGTCAGGTCAGCCACCGTCGGCTGCGACAAACCACGCTCAACTTGCGACAAGAACCCCACCGACCGGCCCATTTTGTCTGCCAACTGCTTGAGCGTGAATTTCTTGTGTTTACGCAAGTCGTGGATAAGGATCGCCAGCGCAGCTATTTCCTCATGCTCGCTCATGACGGCTCCCGGGGGATTTCTGGGCAAATGAAAGACACTTGAGCAAACGCATGAAATTACTACCGATAAATTTCATGAAAATTTACATCCTAATTTTCACGACAGCAAGCGTCCTTTTCGGGGAAATGGACTTCAATACCCGGGCATTTAGACTAAGCAGCTGTTTTTATGAGATTTTTTTCAAAAAAAGCTTTGCAGAATCGTAAAACGTTGGTAAATTGCCGCCCACTCTTAGAGAGAGCCAAACAAGCCTTCTCAAGAGCGCAACATGTCACTCGAGTGCCAGCACTCACTGCAACAGATACAGGGGCGTCGCCAAGCGGTAAGGCAGCAGGTTTTGATCCTGCCATGCGTTGGTTCAAATCCAGCCGCCCCTGCCATTTTCCAGAAACATCCTCGCATCCCCCAAGACCCGCACTTGAATCTTCAACGATTCTGCATGCGGGCTTTCGTGTGTCCGCCTATTACCTTCCTCCTTCGCCCTTCACCCTTGCTCAAGCCCAAATAGTCCGTACGAGGTAAGTCGCGAGCCGGCACCTGTGAAAGGATCAAAAGATTCGCGCCTCGCTCACACAGGCCCGCCTCTCAACACACGCAAGGGAATTACCGTTGACCGACACCTTTGACTACATCGTGGTGGGCTCCGGCTCGGCGGGAGGCACTTTGGCCGCACGCCTGAGCGAAGACGGACGCTACCGCATACTGGTGCTGGAAGCAGGCGGCAGTCATAAGCGCTTTCTAGTCAATATGCCCGCGGGATGGGGAGCGATGACCTACAGCCCAACGTTTTCCTGGATGCACACCACCGAACCGGAAAAATACGCGGGCGGGCGCCGCATGATGATGCCCAGAGGCAAAGTGGTCGGCGGCTCTTCGTCCATCAACGGCATGATCTATATCCGCGGGCACGCGCAGGATTACGAAGACTGGGTGACCGCAGGCGCCACTGGCTGGAGCTGGCCAGAACTGCTGCCCCATTTTGTGCGCACCGAAGATCAACAGCACATCCGCAACGCCTGGCATGGACAAGGCGGCCCGCTGGCGGCCAGCGATCCGCCGCACGTGCACCCGGTATCACACGCCATGCTTGCAGCGGCAGTACAAGCAGGCCTGCAACCGGTAAACGACTTCAACGACGGCAAAGCCCAAGGCGCGGGCTTCTTTCAAGTCAATTTACGCGAGGGTCGACGCTCCTCCATTGCCAGCAACGCCATCGAACCCGCCTTGCGCCGCGCCAATTTAAAGCTGGTGACCCGGGCGATGGTGCAACGCATTGTGTTTGAGGGCCGCCGCGCCACTGGCGTGGAATACACCCTGCCCGACGGCAGCCTGCAGCAGGTCAAGGCGAGCCGCGAAGTGCTGCTGTGCGCCGGAGCGTTACAGTCCCCCCAATTGTTGATGGTGTCGGGCATCGGCCCCGCTTCACAGCTGGAAGCACTGGGCATTGAAGTCATCGCGGATTTGCCCGGCGTGGGTGAAAACCTCCAAGACCACGTCAGCGCCCCTCTGTGCTGGAAGCTCAAAGCAGGCGTGCGAGGCATGAACCATACCTTTCGCGGCCTTCACCTGGCCGCATCGGTATTTCAGTACCTGACCCGCAGAACGGGCCCCATGATGAGTGCGCCCGCGCAATTTGGCTGCTACCTCAAAAGCACCCCCGACCTGGCCTATAACGATATTCAAGTGTTCGGACTGCCCATGACCGGAGAACCCGACACTGACAGCAAAAAGCCACCACAGCCTGACACCTTCGACGGCATGACCCTGGGCCCCTTGCAAGGCCGCCCCTTCTCACGCGGCCACGTCCGGCTCAAAAGCCGTGACATGAACCAGCACCCGGCAATCACCATGAACTACCTGCACGACGCTCGGGATCGCAGCGCACTGCTCTGGTCGTTTCGCTGGCTACGAGACATGGCGCAACAGCCGGCGATGGCAAGCATCATTGATGCCGAAGTAAGACCCGGCCCTCAGGTACAAAGCGACGAGCAGTGGCTGACCTGGATGCAACCGTTGCTTACAACCGCTTACCACCCGGTGGGCACCTGCCGCATGGGCCGCGCCGACGACCCTATGGCCGTCTGCACGCCAGACCTGCGTGTTCGCGGGATTGAAGGCTTGCGCGTGATCGACGCGTCCGTCATGCCCAACCTGATCTGTGGCAACACCAATGCCACCACCGTGGTCATCGGCGACAAGGGCGCCGACCTTGTACTGGGCCGTAGCCCGTTGGCACCGTTGCACCTCTGAAAATCGTTTACTTCCGCCCACGGGGTTGCTTGCCCAAGTTTGAAAAAATTTGAGCACGCAACGAAGTGGGATTAATGGGAAAGCGTTGGCTTTGGAAATATTTAAATCTGTGATTTGAAACCGGGCAAGCCTGTGGATTCGCCCCACTTCTTGACTGTTGCAGTCACTCCTTGCGTCGAGGTATCGACGCCAGGTTCAGGGTGGTAAACCAAATGTGTTCCACCCAGCAACAAAAAAGGGCCCGCCTATCGGTGAGCCCTTCAATACCGCCCAGCAGAGCGGATTTTGTTTGGTAGGCGCGATTGGACTCGAACCAACGACCTCCACGATGTCAAGGCGATCATTTGCGGTCGCTAAGCATATGATTTATATAGGTTTTTTTTCGATTCGATCACTATCTGAAATCGCTGAATCAGTCTATATAAATCAATAATTTAGGGTTGTATTTTCATACAGTAGCCAGGCTCAAACTCTGGGGTATCACAACTGCCGGCCAGAGGCAGATTTGCAGTCAGACCGGTAAATCTAAGGAGGCCGTGGTTTGCCCTTCTTCCGATCTGAGGATCTAACAACTCACCTTTTATTTTTAGAAAAACGTTCAGTGGACGGCCACCCCAACAGTATCAGGATGAGGGGGGTCGACAACCGTCAATGTCGCACACGATCCCGTCTACTGAAGACACCTGTTCGCGGGCTTGCTGTTCAGCCCAGATCTCTCTAATAGCCGTGAGTAGATTGCTCTTTGGCTGTGCACCCACAAAATTGTGCTGACCATCAATTACCATGTGTGGCACAGATCTAATTCCCATCTCGTGGGCGCGATGCTCATCCGCTCGAACATCCTCTGCAAAGCTATCCGATGCCAGCATTGCTTGCGTCTCGGCACGATCCAGTCCCATTTCAGCGGCAATCTCAATCAATACACCATGGTCCGCAAGGGGAAGATTCTGGGTAAAGTAGGCGTTAAACAGCCTTTCGTTCATCTCCAAACCCTTACCATGCCGGGACGCGAATTTGGTCAGTCGGTGAGCATCAAAGGTATTGGTGTATCGAACACTGTCATAACGCATATCCAAATCGACACGCGCTCCCATTGCAACGATATGGTCGATCATTTCCTGCGCTTGGCCCCTGCTTTTTCCATACTTATGCTCGATTCGACCGAACGTAGTCGTTGTAGCCTCTTTGGCGGCGCTGGGGTCCAATTCGAAAGCTCTGTAAACGACTTCCAAGCTATCAGCGTGCTCGAACTCCCTTTTGTTTAACTGTATGTGCATACAGTTAACTGCGTAGGAGATTTCCGGTCAATTCTTCTGTCAGAGATTTCGACGAAGGGATGCTGATGCGGGCTAAGCTTCGAGCAGTGCTCTGTCGCCAAGAGGTCATCAAAATGTGCGGGAGATTTGTACAGTACCAGGGCGTTGCGGATTATTTGAAGGTGCTGGGCACCGACAGATTGGTCGTCAGCGGTTATGACAATCAACCCATCGCCCGCTACAACGTCGCGCCCAGTACTCGAGTGGATATCCTCCATAACCAACAGGACGACTTACGGATTGATCCAGTGCGTTGGGGCTGGGCGCCCTTCTGGGCCAAAGGCAAAAGACCAGATCCGATCAATGCACGAGTCGAGACTGTCACGACCGGCAAGTTCTTCAAACAGCTTTGGCCAAACAACCGCGCTTTAGTCATGGCTGACGGTTGGTATGAGTGGATCAAGGATCCTGACGACCCAAAAAAGAAACAACCGTTCTTCATTCGCCTCAAGAGCCAAGCGCCCATGTTCTTTGCGGCATTGGCCGAGGTGCACCCCGGCTTAGAGCCGCATGAGGGTGATGGCTTCGTGATTATCACTGCTGCCAGTGATCAAGGGATGGTTGATATTCATGATCGACGGCCCGTGGTTCTGGCAGCCGAGCATGCCCGCGAATGGCTTGATCAGTCGCTTGAGCGTGAACGAGCTGAAGAGTTGGCGCTGGAATTCAGCCAACCTACAGAAGACTTTGAATGGTACCCGGTGGGTAAAGCCGTGGGAAATGTCAAAAACCAAGGCCCAGAGCTAATTCATCCAGTGAAATAAAACCGCTCAGAAGTTTGATGAGACTAGAGCGCTTATTAGTTTGGCTCACTCCCAAGATCGTTCCGACTTACTTCCCTAGCTGAACACGGCAGTTCACATAAGCATCACTACCCGGGGTCGCACCGTATGAACGGCATTTAGCATCATCCATATAATCTTTCTCAGCCTTGGCCTCAGACAAATTCTTCAAGCTTTGCTGGCGTATTTCATAACCTTTAGTTCCAGGAAGGCAGTCATCCCAAGCAATTAAACCAGTTGCACAATCCAGTGGATGGTTTGCGCATCCAGCAATCAAGATCAGCATCAAAGACCATAAGACTGTTTTCATAATATGCCCTCCCCGGCCTGCGGGCATATTGCCATCTTACGGCAGAAAGCGCGCTGCATCATTGGCTGACTGTCCTTGCATAAGCTTGGCACGCACTCAAAGCGATCAGTCCTTGATCAGCTTTACTGGTGATTCCGATAATTCGTTGAGCATGCGCTGGGTCAAGTTGGGCTCTGGTGGCTCCATGAACCACGCAGCCGGTGCCGGAGGCGGTTTGCATTCCGTCACTACCATGTGTGGCGGGGGTATCGAGTAGGAATGACAACCGCAGGTCAGCAGTAACAAGGCGATCACGCAACGGGCTTGATTGGTTTTTGCATCGCTGAGCACTCGGTAATGGGCTTTGTCGCTGGCTGCCAGCCATTGCTCCAGTGCAAAGCGTTTGTTCTGCTCAGCAAGGATCAGCGCCCGTAACAGGCTTTGTTGCCTGAGTCTTCTTGCCCCAACAGCCCGGCGGGTGACGGCGAAAGCAGGGTCGCCACCCCGCCAATGGCCAAGCCCGCCCCCGCTGCGACGAGGTAGTACTGCTGGTTGATAGCGCCCACCACGATCAGCGCAATGCCGGCGATGGTTTGAAACAGTCCGGCTTTACGGCCCATGACGATGGGCGCGATGCGGATCGGTTCGGCGCGTCCTGAGCGCATGTCCATTTCATCCACGGACAGGTACTGTTTGCCCCGGAACACAGCAAAGGTCAGGCCGCGTTCTTCCGACAGGCGCAGGAAGCGCTTGAAGCCGGGGATCGAGACGCACAGGGCATGAATAGCCTCGGCGCAGGAATGCACCGCCAGCCGGTGTTCGCGGCCAAAGCGGGCGCCCAGCACACCGTACAGAATGATCTGAACGACTAAGGGCTGGCAGCCGATGAATACTGTTCGAGCTGGTATTAACCCTTCTCAGGTACAGGCAGAAAACTAAATGCATTGATCATGTGATTAGCTTTTCTATTGGTCACAGCGTTGCTTGTCCAAGTCTAAAATCAACTTGTACGAGCAGCACTGTAGGATTTGCGGGGGAAATACAGGGTAGGTAAATTCTTAGAATCGTGGTTTAAAACCGGGTAAACCGTTGGCTTCGCACCAGATTTTTATAGTTTTTGTGATGCCTTGTGCTGAGTCATCCGCACCGGGCTTAGAATAAAAAATCAAATCTGTCCCACCTATATCACCTACAAGAAAATCAAAGTGAGACATCAATTCATCTTGATAGTTATCGGTACCAATATCGTCAATTATTTCCTGAACAAACTGTTCGAACTGACGCTCAGTGTAGTCGCTCAACGCTTTTTTAAGTTCCATGATTACTCTTGCTCATGAAGCGCTATGTGATTTTTAGGGGTATTTACACGAATATTATCGACGTCATAAACGCCCCCACCATCGACTATTCGCGTTAAATTATGAAACTCATAACGATGTTTTTTCCCGCTTTGTCGGAAAATTTTACCGTTGGAGCCTTTCCTTTCTGTGCCTTCTCAAGAACGCGAACAGTGAACTGATCTGCAAGTTCAGGAGCCCTCGAAACCTCCTTCCAAAACGCACGCCTAAATGAATCAAACCTGCTGTACGTCCTGCCCCTAAGTACATCGACCAATGCCGTAGGAAGAGGTGCACCCATGCCGCTGCTGGCATGATCAAGCCACACTCCCCAAAGATCCTCGCCCGTTCCTGATACCCCCCCCCGGTGCATAGCGCAGGTTCAGTGAAAGATAGATCGGAGCTATCTGCGGGTGGGTCGGAAACCAGATGATAAAATCCTGATATTCCGGTGGATGCTCTGGATTATCCAGAATCCTGTCAGCTTGCTCGGTCGCCGGAAATACCCATGCACCAGGCTTTAGTGCCGGCGATGGTTTGAAACAGTCCGGCTTTACGGCCCATAACGAGGGCGCGATGCGGATCGGTTCGGCGCGTCCTGAGCGCATGTCCATTTCATCCACGGACAGGTTCTGTTTGCCCCGGAACACAGCAAAGGTCAGGCCGCGTTCATCCGACAGGCGCAGGAAGCGTTTAAAGCCGGGGATCGAGACGCACTGTGCATGAATGGCTTCGGCACAGGAATGCACTGCCAGCCGGTGTTCACGACCAAAACGGGCGCCCAACACACCGTACAGAATGATCTGAACGACTAAGGGCTGGCAGCCGATGAATACTGTTCGAGCTGGCATTAACCCTCCTCAGGTACAGGCAGAAAACTAAATGCATTGATCATGTGATTAGCTTTTCTATTGACCGCAGCGTTGCCTGTCCAAGTCTAAAATCAACTTGAACAAGCAGCACTGAAGGATTTGCGGGGGGGATTATTGGATAGGTAGATTCTTAGAATCGTGGTTTAAAACCGGGCAAACCGTTGGCTTCGCACCACTTCTTGACTGTTTCTGTAACTCCTTGCGCCGATGTATCGGCTCCGGGTTTAGGGTAATAAATCAAGTCTGTCCCACCAAGTTCTCCTACAAGAGAATCAAACTGTGTGATCAGTTCATCCTGATAATGATCAGTGCCAAGGTTGTCTTTTAATTCTTGGACAAGTTTTTTAAAATCAAACTCAGTGTAATCGCCCAGCGACTTTTTAACTTCCACATTCAATCTCCTGAATGAAGTCTTACGTGATACCCTCCTCAGGTACGGCAGAAAACTAAATGCATTGATCATGTGATTAGCTTTTCTATTGACCACAGCGTTGCCTGTCTAAGTCTAAAATCAACTTGAACAAGCAGCACTGTAGGATTGGCGGGGGAAATATAGGGTAGGTTGATTTTCAGAATCGTGGTTTAAAACCGGGCAAACCGTTGGCTTCGCACCATTCACTAACGGTTTTGATAATGCCTTCTGCTGAGCAGTCAGCACCTTTCTTAGGGTAGAAAATCAGATCTGTTCCACCAGCATCTCCAGCCAGCATGTTGAAGTGATATAACAGTTCATTTTGATATTGCTCAGAACCATTAACATCAATTATTTCTTGAGCTAACCTCTTGAACTCAAACTCGGTGTAATCTGAGAGCGATCCTTTAAGTTCCATATTTATTTTCCTTCGTGCAACTTGATGTGATTCTTTGGAGTATTGATGCGCAAGTTGTCTACATCGTAAACCCCTCCACCATCGACTATCCGTATGAGGTGATGTAGTTCAAAGCGAGATCTTTTACCTGACCACTCTGCCATTAGGGGTATTGGTGCGCTCCCTTTCTGTGTGTTTTTAAGGTTACTCTCTACAAGTTGATCTGCAAGTTCAGGCACCCTCGAAACCTCCCTCCAAAACGCACGCCTGAATGAATCAAACCTGCTGTATGTCCTGCCCCTAAGCACATCCACCACTGCCGTAGGAAGAGGTGCACCCATGCCGCTGCTGGCATGATCAAGCCACACCCCCCCAAAGATCCTCGCCCGTTCCTGATACCACACCCGGTGCATAGCGCAGGTTCAGTGAAAGATAGACCGGAGCTATCTGCGGGTGAGTCGGAAACCAGATTATAAAATCCTGATATTCCGGTGGATGCTCTGGATTCTCCAGAATCCTGTCAGCTTGCTCGGTCGCCGGAAATACCCATGCACCAGGCTTTAGTGACGCCGTCTCTAACGCAGGAATACCCAGTACTTCATTCGTGTCGACGGCTGGAGTCCAAATAATTTCCAAACCGTTACCGACATCTACAACCAGTTGCTCACCGCAGGGGGTCGCAGCTACAACCGGAACTTGTCTCCAGTCCGGTTGATTGCCTGTGTAGAACCCGTAAACACTGACCGCTCCATCGTCCAGATATTTAAGGTTGATACGAACCTGCGTATTGCCTTTGGTGAGCTGGGCGTAGTGCTCTGATTTGTAAAAGGCGCTGTCTGCCGAAGTGGTATTGGGCATCAATAGCGCTACACCGCCGACCATAAAAGGCGCAGCTACACCCACTCCTGAACCAGTCGTACTTAGCGCCAAGGCTGCCACCCAAACGCCTGGCCAGTGAAACAGCAGTTCCAGAGCCGCCGATCCAGTCCAGCGCGGTGCCTTCAGTGGTGATCGCCCCCACTGTGTCCAATACCGCATACGCACCGTACTCTGCCAATGTTTCAACGGGTACAAAACCATTCGGATTTTTATGGTCGATCACCCCATTGGGCAGCGTGCATGACTTCGCAAACACACAGCCATTGGTCGGCGGTTCAAGTTTTGGAGGAGGCGCAGGTTTGGGTGGCGGTCGTGGCGGCGCAGGGGTGTAAGGCACTTCTCTGCTTTTAAGCTCTTTCTCCCAGGCTCTGGCTTTCAATACCCGGGCGTAACAGGCAGGACAGCAGTAATCGCTCCAAGGCTCTTTAGCCATACGGTTATCAACCTGATGAATGACCGGGCGATTCTATGGAGAGGGATTGGAGAATTGATGCCAGCGCTTTCCGATTCGACTGTACGAAGTTAAACCAAAAGTATTACGCCTTTTCTGCTATGCGGGCGCTGATGTGTTAATGCACCTTCTGGTGCCGCAATATCAGCACGGTGTAATCGGCCCACATGCCGCCGTACACGTCGCGGCTGGATTTCTTGTTGTAGCGATGGTGCAGGTCGGGCACGCTGGTCAGCAGGCCTGCAGCGGCGTGACGATATCGTTTCGTGGCTTAAGTCTTCGGTCGATATTGAAAACAACACAATCAAGGTTTCACCCGGCAAGACACAAGGCCATGAGAACCCCATTCACCTGCAGATCAAAATGGGCAAAGCCCTGCGAGAGGTAGTGAGCGAATGCTTGCGCTCTCCTGTGGCTTCGCCCTATCTAATCCATTACCGGCCCAAGGCGCGAAAGCGCGAGCAGATAGCCGCAAAGGATCACTGGACCTCAGTCACCCCGAATTATCTGAGCAACGAGTTCAGCAAGACCCGGGACGCGGCGCATGCGTATGACCATAGTCCGGCCACCGAACGACCCACCTTTCACGAAATCCGCGCTTTGGGTGCTTGGCTATATGAGCAGCAGAATTTCCCGCAGGAATACATTCAGGCGCTGATGGCCATGCAGACGCGAAGATGACCAAACACTATCAAGATGGGCACACAGAGAAAGGTATCGAGTACCTGGAGGTGGGTGCTGATTTGGCGTTCTGAGGTGGTGGTTTTGCAAAAGTTTTGCAAAAGTTTTGCAAATCGCAGGCAACAAAAAAGGGCCCACCTTTCGGTGAGCCCTTCTAGACCGCCCAGCAGAGCGGATTTTGTTTGGTAGGCGCGATTGGACTCGAACCAACGACCCCCACCATGTCAAGGTGGTGCTCTAACCAACTGAGCTACGTGCCTGCTGTGGGGTCGCATTCTATAGATTTGCGGAGGGGTGTCAACACCTTTTTTGCAGCTAACTCTATGAATAGTCGAATTATTTGTTTGAAGCGCAAAAAACCTCAATGGACAGTGGCTAGCCGCTGGTTTTCTTCTCAGGTAGCATCGGCCTCACTCGTAAAAAATATAAAACAGAGGCTGCAGAATGTCGAACACCCCCTACCCTCAGTCTTACTACGCGGCCTCGGCTAATTCAGCCCCTGATCGCCCTTTTTTGCAGGACGATATCGAAACGGATGTCTGTGTCATCGGTGCAGGCTACACAGGCCTCTCTAGCGCGCTGTTCTTGCTGGAGAGCGGTTTCAAGGTGACGGTGCTGGAAGCTGCCAAGGTGGGCTTTGGCGCTTCGGGTCGAAATGGCGGTCAGATCGTTAACAGTTACAGCCGCGATATTGATGTGATTGAGCGCACGGTAGGGGCTCAGCAGGCGCACTTGCTTGGGCAGATGGCATTTGAAGGCGCCAGGATTATTCGCGAGCGTGTCGCCACCTACAACATTCAGTGCGATCTGAAAGACGGCGGCGTCTTCGCAGCGATTACCAGCAAGCAGATGGGCCATCTCGAAGCGCAGAAAAAACTCTGGGAGCGTTACGGCAATACACAGCTGGAACTGCTGGACCAGCGCCGTATTCGTGAAGTGGTGGCCTGCGATCAGTACCAAGGGGGTCTGCTGGACATGAGCGGCGGCCATATTCATCCGCTGAATCTGGCGCTGGGTGAAGCCGCTGCGGTCGAGTCATTGGGCGGGACGATTTATGAACAGTCGCCCGCGGTGCGTATCGAACGCGGTGCCAGCCCGGTGGTGCATACGCCACACGGCAAGGTGCGCGCCAAGTTTATTATCGTTGCGGGCAATGCCTATCTGGGCAATCTGGTGCCTGAGCTGGCGTCCAAGTCCATGCCCTGCGGCACTCAAGTGATCACGACCGAGCCCTTGAGCGAGTCAGTGGCCAATAGCCTGTTACCGCAAGATTACTGTGTCGAGGACTGTAATTATTTGCTCGATTACTACCGTCTCTCGGGTGACAAGCGCCTGATTTTCGGTGGCGGCGTGGTCTATGGCGCACGAGACCCGGCCAATATCGAGGCAATCATCCGGCCGAAAATGCTTAAAGCCTTCCCGCAGCTCAAGGATGTGAAAATTGACTATGCGTGGACAGGTAATTTCCTGCTGACGTTGTCACGGCTACCTCAGGTCGGCCGCATCGGTGACAACATCTATTACTCGCAAGGGTGCAGCGGTCACGGGGTGACTTACACCCACCTGGCCGGCAAGGTGTTGGCTGAAGCCCTGCGCGGACAAGCTGAGCGGTTTGATGCCTTTGCAGACCTGCCGCACTACCCCTTCCCCGGCGGGCAACTGTTACGCACACCGCTTACAGCGCTGGGGGCGTGGTACTACAGCTTGAGAGACAAGTTCGGCTTCTAGGCAATAAGGGCTGGCGCACGTTGCGCCAGCCTCCGGTTCGTTATTGTGCAGCGCTGGTCAGCGTTTTGATGGCTTTGGCACCGGCCTGTTCCTGACCCGCACGGGATAAATCGTTGGCTGCCTTCAGCCAGCGTGCTTTGTCTACCTGGGCCGGCAACTGATCAGGCGACAGAATCAGCACCGCCCACCCACCTGCGTCCTTCCAGGCGGACTCGAATGTACTGAAGTCCATCAACCGCCGACGCTCCATGCCTGCACGCAGCAGCACGGTTTGCTTGGCGCGGTTGTAGCCCACCAGCATCGCGTAACGCGGCTCGGACCACACGGTGCCGTCGCTAAAACGCAGCATGACCGGATGACCGGCTGCCACTTGGGTCAACAGCGCTTCGAGTGAGGTGTCCAGTGGATACACCACCAGCCCATAACCAGTGGCCAGTTGCTCCATATTGCCTTGCAAAGACGCCTCTGCGTCCGGCAGCTTCAAGGGCTTGACCAACAGGCCAGGGGTGACGCTGATCCGCTGTTCGCCGAGCATGCTGGCTAACACGTGCGGGCCGCTCTGATGAGCATTGCCCCGGTAAAAGGGCACGCCGTTGAGCTCGACCCTTTCAGGCAAATGGCGAATGCCTGGCGGCTCGACACTGGCGCATCCCACCATAACCAACGCAATTAATGACGCCAGCCAAAGTCGCACCGATCTCAATCCCGTCACTGCCTGCATGTTCCCTCGCTTTGAATAAGCGCCAGACCTGCGATCCGGCATGGCTGCAGATCATAGGACGGCCAACGGGTGAGGTATAGCCTTATAGGGCAGAGATTATGACGCCATAGAGCAAATCAGTTGGTGCAGCACGACCTTTGGTCAATAGACTGCAACACCACCCAAGCTAGACTGTCTCTTGCTTAATGTGTGTGCCCATTGGGGGCGAAGGAGGCACTGATGAGCCCGACATTAACCATTTTTTTGCTGATCTGCGGCTGGTTAAGCGTTGCCGGCGCGATGCTGTGGGGTTTAATGCGCATCAGCCGCCATCATCACCCGCAGGTGCAGCCAAAACCGAAAGTCAGCCTTGAAAAAGCGCCCGCCAGCCCGATCAACGCGCATTAAAAATGCCGTCTTCTGAGAGCAGTGCACAGGTCCCTACATTACGCTAGATCCGACAGCTGGATTAACGACTGCTCTGATGCCGGACGTAGCTTCGCGGAGCTCGTCAACTGCTACGGATCTTTATCGCGACCGCGTGATTTTGGGGCCCCCTTAAACCACGCGGGCCTGTGTGAGGGCACCAAACCGATCGCAGCCTTCGTTCCTCGTCAGCGGCTACAAGGGGGTCGTCACAGCAGCCTGACGTTTTTCACGTACCCGACGGGCCAGTATGTTCAGCGTTTCGACCGTCGCAGAGAACGCCATCGCCGCATACACATACCCTTTAGGGACGTGGGCACCAAAACCTTCAGCGATCAGCGTCATGCCAATCATGATCAAGAAAGCCAGGGCCAGCATCACCACGGTCGGGTTGTCATTGATGAACTTGGCCAAGGGCTCGGAGGCCAGCAACATCACCAGCACCGCCACGACCACTGCAATCACCATGATGGGCAAGTGCTCGGTCATACCCACCGCGGTAATAATACTGTCGATGGAGAACACCAAATCCAGCATCAGTATCTGACCAATCGCCGCCGCAAATCCAAGCGTCACTTTTGACGACACACTCTCGGTTTTTTCTTCCGATTGCGGCGTCATGCTGTGATGAATTTCACTGGTGGCTTTCCAGACCAGGAACAAACCACCGGCTATCAAAATCATGTCCTTCCACGAGAAGGCCTTGCCCATCACTTCAAAGACGGGCGCGGTGAGCTGCACGATGTAGGCAATGGTGCCCAGCAGGCCCAACCGTAGAATCAGCGCCATACCGATACCGATTCGGCGGGCTTTGGTACGGTATTGCTCGGGCAACTTGTTGGTCAGGATCGAGATAAAGATCAGGTTATCGATGCCCAGCACGATTTCCATCACGATCAACGTGGCCAGCGCGACCCAGGCGGCGGGGTTCGCCGCCAGCTGTAAAAGATAGTCCATAGGTGTGTTCTGACTCTGGAGTGCAACAGGTTAAATGGCGTTCGAGGTTTCTTGGCTTTCTGGCTCAGGCTGCTTTTTTTCGATCAACCCGCCCGTTGCGTCGCTCAACGCCTGTTCCGCAGCCTTGTGGGTATCATCAATGGCCTGTTTGGCCGTTTCTGCGGTTTTGCTCAGCATCTGTTGCGCCGCTTTTTCAGCCTGATCACAACCACTGATCAGCAATAAGCCAGCAACCAGCAGGGCCGCGACACCTGTATTTTTAATGTTCATGGGGGTTTCCTCTTCAAAACGGCGGCCACTAGAGTGGCTCGCTAATAACGCGCGATTCTAGAGAGGCAAACAGTTCAGGAAAATTCGTATTTTCAGGCGCTATACTTCGTTTTTTACGAAGTGTTGTCCGCCCGATGCTCAATTACCGTCAACTTCATTATTTTTGGGTTGTTGCCAAGACCGGCAGCATTGTCCGCGCCTGCGAACAATTGAACCTCACGCCGCAAACCATCAGCGGGCAAATCAGCTTGCTGGAAGAGACCTACGGTCTGCCGCTGTTTCGTCGGGTCGGACGTCAACTTGAACTGACTGAAACCGGGCGTCAGGTGCTGCCATACGCCGAGCAGATCTTCCAGCTCGGTAGCGAACTGGAAACCATGCTGCGCATGGCACCCAAGGAGCAGCAGATTCTGTTTCGGGTCGGCGTGGCTGACGTGGTGCCCAAATCGATTGTCTATCGCTTGATTGCACCGACCATGGCGCTGGATGAGCCCATTCGTATTACCTGCCGCGAAGACAAGCTCGACAGGCTACTGGGAGACTTGGCGATCCAACGTTTGGACCTGGTTATTTCCGACAGCCCGATGCCTTCTCACCTCGATATAAAAGGCCTGAGCCAAAAGCTCGGCGAGTGCGGCATCAGCTTTTTTGCCACTGCGGCGCTGGCAGCTTTATATACGCCGAACTTCCCCCTCAGCCTGCAAGGCGCTCCCCTGCTGATCCCCGGCCCGGAAACCGTGCTGCGCAGCCGCCTTTTGCGCTGGCTGGCTGAACAAAAGATCCAGCCGCGTATTGTCGGCGAGTTCGATGACAGCGCCTTGATGCAGGCATTTGGGCATTCAGGGATCGGAGTCTTTATTGCCCCCAGCGTGATCGCTGAAGAGGTCATGCGCCAGTTCAACGTTGAACTGATCGGTCAGACCGACGCGGTGACCGAGTCGTTTTATGCCATCACCGTAGAGCGTAAAATCAGGCACCCCGGCATCATTGCGATTACCGAAGGTGCCCGGCGCGAGCTTTTTACGGATTAAGCGCAGGCGGCGGCGTGGGGTTTTGCCGTCATCAGCCACAACGCGAGCACAATCGACACCAGGATGAACCCCGCAGCGGCGAAGCCCAGATTGCCCAAGCCGTAGCTGTCGATCACGCGCCCGCCCACCATCGCGCCCAGGCCAATACCAAAGTTGGCCCCGGCAATGTTAAGCGACGCCGCAAAAGCAGGCGCATGCGGTGCGACTTTCATCAGGCGCACATGGCTGACCAGAAATAGGGCTGACTGGGTGATCCCCCACACGGCCATCGCGGCCGCCAGCCCCAGCGTTGAATGAATACTCGGTACCAGCGCGACCATTCCGCCGATCAGGAAAGCGCAAAACACCATCGAAGCGATCAGCGGGTGACGGTCGACCATGCGCCCGCCCAGCGAGTTGCCGATCAGGCCGACCGCACCAAAGCCCATCAAGCACCAGCCCACCACATTGCCGTCGAAACCCGCCAGCCGCTCAAGAATGTCCGCCAGATAGGTGTAAGCGGTAAACATGCCGCTGAATACCAACACTGACAGCACGATATGGCCAATCATCAGCGGACTGCGCAACATGCCGAACTGTGAGCGCAGGGTAACGTGCGCTTTGACCACCTGAGTGGCGGGCAAATACATCCACAAAAGCAGTGCTTTGGCCAGCGCGACCACGGCCAGAATGCCGAACGCACTGCGCCAACCCCACGCATCAGAAATCAAGGTGCCCACCGGGATACCAAAGACCGTCGCACAGACAATGCCAAAACCGATTTTGGCAATCGCACGCCCCGCATACTCGGGGCCTACGATATCCACCGCCGTTTCGCTGGCCAAGGCCCAGAACACCGGCAAACCCAGTGCCGGCAGTAACCGCGCGAAGGCCATGACCCAAATATTCGGGGCCAGTGCGGCCACGGTATTGGCGAAAGCAAACATCAGCAAAATCGCGATGAACAGACGCTTGCGCGGGAAGCGGGCGAAGTACGCTGTGAGAAACGGCCCCAATGCCGCCACCGTAAAAGCAAACAATGTAACCAGCAAACCCGCCTGGGGCACGCTGACCTCCAGGTCGCGGGCAATCGCCGGCAACAGGCCGACGATGATGAACTCGGTGGTGAGCACGGTGAAACCGGCCGCAGACAGCAGCAGGATGGGCAACAGCATGAATAACTCCAGAAACGGCGCTGCCAGCGAATGCCGAAAGGGGCTCGCTGACGAAGGTAAGAATGGATACGCGCAATAGTAACAGAATGATTCAACGCAAGAACATGCACTACAAGAAGATCGATGGCAGGTGTGACAGATTGACTGCTGTAGGAATGCCCCTACATCACTATGTTAAAGTCCGCCCCCAAACATGAACGTTGTCACACTGACGCGCTCAGCGCACACGACTATCCTCGTCCGCTGACTCTGCTTTACTCAAAACGTTTTCCCAAGATCTGCGTGCATCAGCCTGCTCGTTTTGCTGATTCCCTGAGGTATTGCCATGCGCTATCCAAAACAACTAGAGATGCCCTTATGAGTGATGTTGCACCTACCCTCCTGCAAAAGCTGTCACGCACCAGTCTGGTCACCCAGATCGTGATCGGCCTGATCGCCGGCATTGTTCTGGCCTGGCTGGCACCGGCAGCGGCTCTGTCTGTGGCTTTTATCGGCAAACTGTTCGTCAGCGCTTTGAAGGCCGTGGCACCCATTCTGGTGTTTGTGCTGGTCATGGCCTCGATTGCCAACCACAAGCACGGCCAGGAAACCCATATCCGCCCCATTTTGGTGCTCTACCTGTTCGGCACCTTTGCCGCTGCCGTTGTGGCGGTGATCGCCAGCATGATGTTCCCGTCGCATCTGGTGCTGGCCACTGAGAACGTGACTATTTCCGCCCCGGGCGGGATTGGTGAAGTGCTGCAGAGCCTGCTGTTGAGTGTGGTCGACAACCCGGTCAGCGCACTGATGAACGCCAACTTTATTGGCATTCTGGCGTGGGCAATCGGCATCGGCATTGCCATTCGCCATGCCGGTGACACCACACGCACCGTGCTCAGTGACCTGTCCAACGGCATCACCCTGATCGTACGCGTCATCATCCGCTTTGCACCCGTGGGCATTTTTGGTCTGGTGGCATCGACCCTCGCCAGCTCAGGCTTCGGCGCCCTGCTCGGCTACCTGCACCTGCTGGTGGTTTTGATTGGCTGCATGCTGTTTGTGGCGCTGGTGGTCAACCCGCTAATCGTGTTCTGGAAGTTGCGCCGCAACCCATTCCCGCTGGTGTTTCTGTGCCTGCGTGAAAGCGGTATCACCGCATTCTTTACCCGCAGCTCAGCCGCCAACATTCCCGTCAACATGGCATTAAGCGAACGTCTGGGCCTGCATGAGGACACCTACTCGGTGTCGATCCCGCTGGGTGCCACCATCAACATGGCGGGCGCAGCCATCACCATTACGGTGTTGAGTCTGGCGGCCGTGCATACACTGGGGATTTCAGTCGATATTCCTACCGCCATATTGCTCAGTCTGGTGGCGGCTATCTGCGCCTGTGGCGCATCGGGTGTGGCAGGAGGGTCGTTGCTGTTGATCCCGCTGGCGTGCAGCCTGTTCGGTATCCCGAGCGAGATTGCCATGCAAGTAGTGGCAGTGGGTTTCATCATCGGTATTTTGCAGGACTCGGCCGAGACCGCGCTCAATTCGTCCACCGACGTTCTGTTTACCGCTGCAGCCTGCCTGGCCAAAGAAGAACGCAACTGAGGGTGTAGCGGCTGGCGAGGTACGCCGTACCTCGCCAGCCATTGCGAGCTAAATCAGAACGCGCCCATGTAGTCACGTTTGCCGATTTCGACGCCGTTGTGGCGCAGAATCGCGTAAGCAGTGGTCACGTGGAAGAAAAACTGCGGCAGGCCGTAAGTCAGCAGGTACGACTGGCCAGTGAAGCGTTTTTCTTTGGGTGTGCCCTGACGCGTGATGATTTCGATACCTTCCTTGCCGTCGATTTGCTCGGGCTTGATTGCATCGACAAAGGCCAATACCTTGCTGATCAGCGCTTGCAGGTCGGCAAAGGTCACTTCAGCGTCGTCGTACTTCGGCAGTTCGATTTCAGCCAGACGCCCCGAAACACCCTTGGCAAAATCAACCGCGATTTGCACCTGACGCACCAGCGGGAACATATCCGGCGCCAGACGCGCTTGCAGAAACACGCTTGGCTCGATGTTTTTGGCCGTCGCATGCGCTTCGGCCTTGGTCAGAACACCGCTCAGGGCGTTGAGCATTTGCTTGAACACAGGAACAGAAGCAGCGTACAGAGAGATAGTCATAAAGGTCTCGACAGTCTGTGGGCAGGAATGGAATGTGCGGCGATTATAGACATGCATTCCAACTTCTGGCGCACCGCTCTCCTCTCATCCTCCCATCTTTCATTAATCCCCGGATCGCCTGACGCCTGACCTGACCCAGCCGCGGCATCACCACCCGCGCACCGGGCCGGCGATAGCCCGAGCCTTCAGCCTTGACCACGGTGGCCAGTACCACCTCGTCCTTGTTACTGTCGGCCTCGTCCAATGCCTCGAGTACGCCACATAGTTCACTCATCGCCGCCGTCCCCAATGTTTTTTCAGTGAATTGCCGTACCATCGACGGCAGTTTTTCCGCCATCCACCGCGCTACGCGTAATCGTGAAGGACAACAGCGTGAACAAAAAAACCGGTGTCCGGGCTCATCAGGCCGATCAGACCAAGGCGCGCATTCTCAAGGCTGCCATCACCGTGTTCGCCCGGGATGGCTACGCCGGTGGGCGCATCGAGCAAATCTCCAAAGAAGCCGAGTCCAACGACCGGATGATTTATTACTACTTCGCCAGCAAGGAAAACCTGTTTCTTCACGTGCTGGAACACACCTACGAAGCGTTCAATCAGGCCGAAAGCGGGCGCCGTCCAGACCTGAGCAAACCGGTGGAAGCCTTGCGCCAACAGGTGGGATTCTTTTGGGATTACTACGTGGCTCACCCCGAGTTCGTGGCCATTCTGACGATCGAGAACCTGCACAAAGGCAAGCACGCCAAGCAATCGCGTGAGCTGAGCCGGCTTTCGGCGACCACCGTCGGGGTGATCAAGCCGATTATCGAGGCAGGTCAGCAGCAAGGCCTTTTTCGCCTGGACGTCGACATCAATCACGTCTACTTGATGATCGCCTCGCTGTGCTACTTCTATAACTCCAACCAGCACACGCTCTCCTCATTTCTGGGCCAGAACCTCGCCGATCCTGGCCAGCAGCAAGACTGGCTGGCGTTCATCAGCGATCTGGTGATACGCGGTGTCAGGGTGCTGCCAATAGACACCGCCGATCAGTGAGAGCCAGGGTTGGCACGCAGGTGCGCAACCCTTTGTTCCAACCCTTGCCACGCGGGCTCGGCCGGGGCGAATCGCTGACGCAGATACGCCACCAGCTCACTGAGCTGGCGATTCGACAGACTGTCTTTGAAGGCGGGCATATAACCCAGGTCCGCCGTTGCCGGAACCGGAATGCCCTGCATGATGATTTTGAGCAGGTTGTCAGGCAGCGCGCTGTGCACATTACTGTTATTGGCCAGAGACGGGCTGACCCCAAACAGCGTTGGCCCGGCCCCGTCGGCGTGACAGGCCTGACACGCACCCTCGAACACTCGCTGGCCGTTGCTTAGCGACACGGCTTGCGCACTCGCCTGCGCTGCTTGCGGGGTCTCGACCGGCTCGGCCTGAGCCTGATCAGTAAGTGACGCCAGGTAGACCGCCATCGCCCGCCGATCGGTATCGGGCAGCTTGGCCAGCTCAGTGACCACCGGCCCCATCGGCCCAGCGGCCACACCGTGAGCATCGGAATAACCCGTGCTCAGGTAGGTAAACAGTTGATCCTCGGTCCAGGGCGTTGGCGCTTTGGACAAACCGTTCAGCGCTGGCGCCTCCCAACCATCCACTGTACCTCCGGCCAAAAATGCCTGACCGCCCTTTGCTGCGCCCATGAAATTGCGCGGCGAATGGCAGGCCGCGCAGTGGCCCAAGCCGTTGACCAGATACGATCCGCGATTCCATTGCGCGCTGCGCTGCGGTTGCGCCTTGACCTCCCCCGAGCGCAGAAAAATCGCATTCCAACCCGCCATCAGCGGCCGCATGTTGAACGGGAATTGCATGTCGTTAGCCTTGGCTGGCTGACTCACCGGGTCTTGTGACATCAAGTAGGCATACAGGGCCTGCATGTCGGCATCGTCGATATTTCTGAAAGACGTGTATGGAAAAGCCGGATAGAGATGTTTTCCGTCCCGACTGATGCCCTCGCGCATGGCCCGCTCGAACGCCGTGTATGACCACTTGCCAATGCCTGTTTCCGGATCGGGGGTGATGTTGGTGCTGTACAGCGTGCCGAAAGGCGTTTGCATCGCCAGCCCGCCCGCATTGGTGACGCCGCCCGGTGTGGTGTGGCACACCGCGCAGTCCCCCACCGCCGCCAGCAAACGCCCGCGCTCCAGAGTTGCGGCCGACCAGGTGCCGAGCGCCGGCGGCGCAATGGGGGCGATTTCCGCCCGCCACGGCAACGCCGTTGCCGCCATCCCGATCAGCGCACCGAACCCCGCCACCACAGGTGCAAACCACCATTTTGAACGCTTGGGTTTGGCCGCTTCAGGCGCTGGAGCCGCTTCACCTTCTGATTGCTTGAGTGCCGCCAATACCCGCTCGGGGGTGATCGGCAGTTCGCGAAAGCGAATACCGGTTGCATCGAAAATGGCATTGGCAATGGCCGCCGCACTGGGTACACCGGCCGATTCCCCGGCACCCATCGGTGGCTCCTGTTGACGCGGCATCATCATCACATCGATCTTCGGCACTTGCTTGAAGGTCAAAATGGGATAAGCGCCCCACTCTTTGCTGCTGACCGTCGACTCTTCAAACGTCACGCGCTCTTTCAGCACGCGACTGGTGGCCTGAATGACATTGCCGTGGATCTGATGCTGCACCCCCGCCGGATTCACCATCATGCCCGCGTCATGACCGATCACCACCCGGGTCACCGAGACTTCGCCGCTGACCCGGTCGACCGCCACATCCGCCACCCACGCTGCCCACGCCGCGCCAAAGCCGGGGAATTTACTGTGGATATAGCGCGCGTACGCAAAGCCCCGACCGCGCAAAATAGTGTCTTGGCCGGGTGTCTGCATCGGCTCGGTGCGTGCTTGCCAACCAGCACGCGCAGCCGTGGCCTTGACCAGCTCCGAGGCGCGCTCATCGTTCAAATAGCGCAAACGGTATTCGACCGGATCGACCTTGGCGGCAAAGGCCAGCTCATCGATATACGACTCGTGGGCAAAGGTGTTGGGCAACGCCGACACACCGCGCATCCACGACGCCCGCACCATCGGCGCCATGTCGTTGATGGTGACGCGCATGTGTTCAAAGTCATAGGGCGGAATCGACGTCCGATCGCCCATTTCAAACATCGCCGCCACCGGCTCGACCCGACCGGTCAGCAGCAACGCCAGGGTCGGCGCACCATTGGAGGGATAACTGGTCTGGAAGTCATAGCCTGCAACCCCACCATCGGCATTGAGACCACCATCCACTTCCATCAATTGCGCCGAGCCTTTGGGCTCCCACACATGTTCCTGTTCACGGGTCAGTTGCACCCGCACGGGCAAGCCCACGGCGCGTGACAACAACACCGCATCGGCACACACGTCATCGGCACAGTTGCGCCCGTAACAGCCGGCCGCTTCCATGCGAATAATTTCGATCTGTTCTTCCGGGTACTCCAGCAGCCAAGCCAGATCTGCGCGCAACAAGTGCGGGTTTTGCGTGCCTGACCATACGCGTATGTGCTCCGGGTGATAGTGCGCCAGCCCGCAGGACGGGCCGATGGAACCGTGAATCTGATAGGGCCACAGGTAGCTGCGAGGCATTCGTTCAGTGGCCTGCTCCAATGCCTGCTGCACATTGCCCTTGTCCAGAACAACACGCTGGATACGCGGGTTATCACGAATGGCCTGCTCGACATCCGACATGTCGGGGAGTTTTTGATTCCAGGGTTTCCACGTCACCGTGAGTGCCTGTGCGGCTTTTATAGCCTGCTCTTCACGCAGCGCCACCACGCCCACAAAGTCGCCGATCACCACCACTTTGACCACGCCGGGAATATGCGCAATGGATGACTCGTCCACGTGCAACAGGCTTTTACCGACAAAGTCGCCACTGTCCAGCCCGGCATAGGGCGGGCGAATCACCCGCCCGTGAAGCATGTCGGGCAGGCGCATGTCATGCACGTAGGTCAACTCGCCAGTGGCCTTGGCGGGAATATCTACCCGCGCCGAAGATTGGCCGACCAGCCGATAATCGTGCACTGACTTGAGCGGCGCATCGCCGGTGATACTCACCACGTGTTGCTCGCCGGCTACCAACTCGGCAAAGCTCAGGTGACGGCCATCGCTGCTGTTGACCACACCGTTTTCAATCTGCAATGACTGCGCATCGACACCCCACAGCCTGGCCGCCCGGGCCAGCAGAAAACGGCGTGCTTCAGCCGCCGCATTGCGCAAAGGCACGGCGGTGATTTGCAGCGTTGCACTGGCGATGGTTGCCCCCTGATTGGGTGCATTGTCCGTGTCACCCAACACCATGCACACCTGTTCCAGCGCCAGATCCAGCTCCTCCGCAACGATTTGCGCCAGCGCTGTGCGGATCCCCGTGCCCAGATCGACGTGGCCATTAAAGCCATACACCTGACCGTCATCGTTAACCGCAATAAATAGCCCCTGCTCCTTGGGCTTGAGCACCGGTACGCCGCCTTTAGCGACCGGCCCGGAAGGCGGCTGAATCTGATCCACCACCAGCAAAACGCCAGACTTGGCCAACAACTGATCACGGGTGAGCGTGGTAAGGGTCATAGTCATTATCCGTTCAAGGCTTTTGACGGGCGGCACGCATGACCGCTCGAACAATTTCGATATGGGTGCCGCAACGGCACAGGTTGGCTGACAGCTCGTTCAGCACCTGCTCTTCGCTGGGATGGGGATTGCGATCAAGCAGCGCCTTGGCAGTCATGATCATGCCGTTCATGCAATAGCCGCATTGCGCGGCCTGCTCATCGATAAAGGCTTGCTGAACCGGGTGCAGCCGCTCGCGACTGCCCAGACCTTCAAGGGTGGTAATCATTCGGCCTTCGGCACCCGACAGCGGGAACACACAGGAACGTGCGGCTACCCCGTCGATGATCACTGTGCATGCCCCGCACTCGCCCAGGCCACAGCCGTATTTAGGGCCATTGAGCTGCAAATCGTTGCGCAATATCAGCAATAACGGTGTATCGGCCATGGCACTGACGACGACGCGCTGGCCGTTGACGTCGAGTGTTACCGTTTTCAGCGGCGCAAGGGTTTGATCGCTCATTCAAGGCTTCCCCAGGTAGCAATGTCCGCGCTGTGTTGTGCGGATCTTATTAAGTGTTTACTTCATGAAACGGGCGGAACAAAGCGCTGCACACGCAGAGACAAGAGGTTTATCGGTTTGATGAAGTAACTACTTAACCAAACCGGGAGCAAGAACGATGCCAAGCACGTCAATCAGCTTATTCGCTGCCGTCATCGACCATTTTTCGCAGTAGATACAGCATGGCGACCCGCTCAGCCGGGTTGAGGTTGGCCATGGTCAGTTCGCTCACTTGCAGTGCGTGGGGTTGGGTTTCGCGCACCAATTGCTCGCCGTCCTGCGTGAGGCTGACGATCACTTTGCGTTTGTCGTGTTCGGCAGGCGCCAGACTGATCAGATTGCGCGCCTGCAAACGCTCGACAATGCCGCGAATCGTGGCCTGGTCGACCGCAGTGGCTTTGATCAACTCACTTAATGAGCTGGGGCCGTGATTGTGGACTGCACACAGGGTAATGAACTGCACGGCGGTCAATTGTGAGTTGCCAATGTTCTGCTGAAAAATGGCCATATGGCGCTGGTAGGCTTTGCGCAATAAATGGCCCACCTGCTCGGAAAAATCGTAATTCATGAGGCTCTCAGGTTGCATGTCTGTTGGGAAATGGGGTGTGACCTTAACCTGCGCAGGCTCTTACACATAGTGCGTAGCAGCTGACGAGCTCTGCGAGGCTGCGTTCGGCGGCGCAGCCGTCGTGAAACCGCTCAAGCCCAAACCCCAGGCAGATACAAAGCCCGGGCTTGGGGATTCAGATACATCGCGCGCATAGATCTTGCGACGATTGCATCGTCGAACGCAGCCTCGCAAAGCTCGTCAGCTGCTACGAAATTTGCGGTCGCGGCATTTGCATCTCGTTAACCACCCCGCCCGTGACCACAGCCACGTCATCCAGATACACGTCGCAATGACGCAGCGGAATGTCGAGGTGACACGGGGTTTTGCGGGTGCCACCCACTTCGGTATTGGGCCCGGTTGAAAACAGAAAATTACCTTCAAATGCCCGTGCGTCCATGCACATGCCATCATTTTTGTCGTGCAACCCCATGGCGGTCCATTGCGCACGCGGCTGCAAGCCCCAACCAATGTGGGAGATGCCATACACTTCAGGGTCATTGAAATACTTCAAGTAATCACGCAGGTATTCGGCTTCGAAGCCTCCGTGGATAGACGTAATGAACCCCTTGTCGATCTCCAGCGTTATTTGCTCGCGCGAGTAGTTTTTGAACGGCAGCACAATGTCGCCCACGTCGATCACCAGCACGCCCTGGGCGGTCTCTTCGTTGGGCCAGGAAAACAGAAATCCGCTGGGCCAGTGATCCCAACGGCCCGGCTCATCGGCAAAGCCATACTCAGTCACCGCCGGGTACTGACCCAGCAACGCCTTGAAGTCACTGCCCGCCCTGGAGCGCACGTGGATCGAGCGCGCTTGCTTGAGCAGCTTTTCAGCCGCCAGCACACGGGCCTTGTCCGCCAGGGTGGGCAACATGCGCGCCAGCACTTCCGGCGGCTCAACCGCCAGCAAGATGCGTGTGCCGGTCTTGAGAATCTGCTCCTGCTCCGGCGAATGCAGCAGCATCATGGTGTCCACGATCAGGTCTGCCGCTTCCAGCGCCCGCTGGGCGGCAATGTTGCCTGTCAGGGCCGTATCGCCACAGTAGGCCGTCATGTCATTGCCCATGGCCATTGGATGGTTGAACGAAGGCAGCTCCACGGCATACACCTTGGCCCCCAGCCGTTGAGCGGCCTCCATCGCCGCCCGCACGGTGCGCGGGTTGGAATAATGACTCTTGAGCACCGCAACGCTTTGGGTCGCATCCACTTTTGACAGTGACAACACGTGCTCAAACATTTGAGTCAACTCGCAGTCGCTTACCGGCATTCACTCATCCTCTCAATTGACTGGCTGCATACGGGCAACACCCTCACTCGCTCGCTCCGCAGAATTCAAGCGAGACGTTAGCCCCTCGAAACTAGAGCGTACACGCTATTTATGACTTCACGTAAATTATTTTTTTCGCGGGATTCAAACCCACATACTCCAGTAATTTCCTGCATTTAAGGGCTTTCACCCATTAAAAAGCTGGCGACTCAGTCAACATTTTTTTATCGAAGGGTCTATGCAGAATAAAAATATATAGCGTATACACTGTAAATATCTGGACGAAGCCGCACGCCTAGCGCCAGTCATTTTCAGAATAAAAGGAAGCCTTGCATGCCCACACAACAGAAAATCGCCATCGTCGGCGCCGGCCTGGGCGGTGCTGCCGCCGCCACGCTGCTGCAGAAAGCCGGATTCCAGGTCGATGTTTATGAGCAGGCCCCGGCGTTTTCCCGCATCGGTGCGGGGATTCACATGGGCCCCAACATCATGAAGATTTTTCGCCGTATGGGCATTGAGCAACAGCTCAGCGAGATGGGCTCGCACCCTGACTTCTGGTTCAGCCGGGACGGCGCCAGCGGCGACTACCTGTCGCGCATCCCGCTGGGTGAGTTTGCCCGCAAGGAATACGGCGCGGCCTACATCACCGTGCATCGGGGTGACCTGCACGCACTGCAAATGTCGACCATCGCCCCCGGCACCACTCACTTCAACAAATGCCTGACCCGCCTCGAAGAAACCGACACCCACGTCAACCTGTTCTTCAGCGACGGCACCCGCACCCAAGCCGATATTGTCATCGGTGCGGACGGCATCAATTCGAAAATTCGTGAAGAGTTGCTCGGCGCAGAAAAACCGCTGTACAGCGGCTGGGTCGCCCACCGCGCCCTGATTCGCAGCGAAGACCTGACCCGCTACAACCTGAACTTCGAGAACTGCGTTAAATGGTGGAGCGAAGACCGCCACATGATGGTCTACCACACCACCGCCAAGCGCGATGAGTACTACTACGTTACCGGCGTTCCTCACGCCGCCTGGGATTTTCAGGGCAATTTCGTCGACAGCAGTCGCGAAGAAATGTTTGACGCATTCCAGGGTTACAACCCGACCGTTCAGGCTCTGATCCACTCCAGCGAAAGTGTCACTAAATGGCCGTTGCTCAATCGCAACCCGCTGCCGCTGTGGAGCCGTGGCCGACTGGTACTGCTGGGGGATGCTTGCCACCCGATGAAGCCGCACATGGCCCAAGGCGCCGGCATGGCCATTGAAGATGCCGCCATGCTCACCCGCTGCCTGGAGGAAACCGGGCTGAGCGACTACCGCACCGCCTTCAACCTGTACGAAGCCAATCGCAAAGACCGCGCCTCGCGCGTACAAGCCGTCTCCAACGCCAACACCTGGCTGCGCACCCAGGAAGATCCGGCCTGGGTCTATGGCTACGACATCTACAGCCACGCGCTTGAATCGGAAGTGGTCGCATGAGCACGTTTATAGAGGGCGGCAACGTTCAGGCCAACGGCATTCGCCAACACTACTTGCGCTACGGCGGCCAGCAGAATGGCGCCAAACCGGTTCTGCTGCTGATACCCGGCATCACCAGCCCGGCGATTACCTGGGGGTTTGTCGCTGAACGCCTGGGCGCTCAATTCGACACCTACGTGCTGGATGTGCGCGGGCGCGGGCTGTCTTCAAGCGGACCTGAACTCGATTACAGCAGTGACGTGTGCGCCGACGACATCAACGCGTTTGCTCAAGCCATGGGCTTTGACCACTACCACCTGGCCGGCCACTCGATGGGCGCGCGCTTTGCGGTGCGCAGTGCAGCGCAGCACCCCGCAGGCGTGAAAAGCCTGGTGCTGATCGACCCGCCGGTGTCCGGGCCGGGTCGTCGCGAGTACCCCAGCAAACTGCCGTGGTACGTGGACTCGATTCGTCTGGCTCAACAAGGCATGGACGCACAGGCCATGCGCGCCTTCTGCCCAACCTGGACGCTGGAGCAATTGCAACTGCGCGCCGAATGGCTGCACACCTGCTATGAGCCTGCCATTGTTCGCGCCTTCAATGACTTCCATGACGTGGACTTTCATCAAGACTTGCCCGCCCTCACCGTCCCGACGCTGTTGATGGTGGCCGGGCGTGGCGGCGTGATTCAACCCGAAGACGAAGCCGAAATACTTGACCTGCAACCGCGAATCCAGATCGCACGCGTCGAAAACGCCGGGCACATGATCCCGTGGGATGACCTTGAAGGGTTCCTGACTGCCTGCATCGCCTTCCTCGCCCACCCTCAAAGGAGTCACCCGTGATCAAGCCTTACCGTATCGGCCAGATTGTGCCGAGCTCCAACACCACCATGGAAACCGAGATTCCGGCGATGCTGACCGCGCGCCAGTTGATCCGCCCCGAGCGCTTTACCTTTCACTCCAGCCGCATGCGCATGAAGCAGGTCCGCAAAGAAGAGCTGGCCGCCATGGACGGTGAGTCCGACCGTTGCGCCATCGAACTGTCCGACGCCCGAGTGGACGTACTGGGCTACGCCTGCCTGGTGGCAATCATGGCGATGGGCCTGGGTTATCACCGTCAATCCGAGAAGCGCCTGACCCGGGCCACGGCTGAAAATGACGGCAACGCCCCCGTGATCACCAGCGCTGGCGCCCTCATCGACGCACTGAAGGTGATGGGCGCGAAAAAAATCGCTATTGTCGCGCCCTATATGAAACCGCTGACCGAGCTGGTGGTGGACTACATCCGCGAGGAAGGCTTCGAAGTGGTGGACTGGCGTGCGCTGGAAATCCCCGACAACCTGCAAGTGGCCCGGCATGACCCGGCCAACCTGCCTGGCATTGTCAGCGGCATGAACCTTGAAGGCGTGGACGTCATTGTGCTGTCGGCCTGCGTGCAAATGCAGTCGCTGCCCGTGGTGCCGCAAGTCGAAGCGCAAACCGGCAAACCCGTACTGACCGCTGCCATCGCCACCACTTACGCCATGCTTAAGGCCCTCAATCTGGAGCCGATTGTTCCGGGTGCCGGGGCATTACTTTCAGGCGCGTATCAATAGGAGCTGAACATGTCTGAAGAGCTTAGTGCCGACGCCAACTATCAGGGCGTATGGGGCCAACGCATCGGTTTCGGTAAAAAATCGGCGCTGCTGATGATCGACTTTATGCAGGGCTACACCCTTGAGGGCGCACCCCTGTTCGCTCCCGGTGTGGTCAGTGCCGTAGCCGAAAGCGTCGAACTGCTGGCTTGCGCCCGCGATCAGCAGAAACTGGTGGTGCACACCAACATTCGTTATCACCCGGGGCATTTTATCGACGGTGGCATCTGGGTTAAAAAAGCCCCGGTCATGAAAGACATGGTTGAGGGCAATCCACTGGCCGCCTTTTGCGAGGCCGTGCAGCCCACCCCGGACGAAATAGTGATCAGCAAGCAGTACGCCAGTTCGTTTTTCGGCACCAGTCTGGCATCCCTGTTGCACGCTCAAGGCGTCGACACCGTGGTGCTGGCCGGTTGCTCGACCAGCGGCTGCATCAGGGCCACGGCGGTGGATGCGGTGCAGCACGGATTTCGAACCATCGTTGTGCGCGAATGCGTCGGTGACCGCCACAGCGCACCTCATGAAGCCAATCTGTTCGATATCGATAGCAAATACGGCGACGTTGTCAGTAAGCAGGAGGCCATCAAGCAATTCAAAGTCAGCCAATAGATTGACCGGCGGACAGGGTAGTCCGCCACAGAACCGGGCCACAGAGCACTGGTCGCCACTACTGAGCAAGGGCCTGATTCTAGGCCTGCCCAGTCTTCTGACTCTGCCTTTGGAAGCCGCAGTACGAGCCTGCCAAAGCACTGATCGCGGCTACATACCATAACAATACGTCACCGCCAGGAGACACACATGCCCTCTGCAAATGCTGGTACTACCCTTGCGACCCCTGTCGCAGACCCGCTACAGGTGCTCTATCGCAAGATCACCTGGAAGCTCATTCCCTTTCTTTGCTTTTGTTATCTGGCCTCTTATCTGGACCGGATCAACATTGGCTTTGCCAAGCTGCAAATGCTCGGCGACTTGCAGTTCAGTGAAACGGCGTTCGGCCTGGGTGCTGGCCTGTTCTTTGTGGGCTATATCCTGTTCGAAGTACCGAGCAACCTGGCCCTGGAAAAAGTCGGGGCCAAAGTCTGGATCGCCCGGATCATGATCAGTTGGGGCCTGCTGTCAGCCTGCACCATGCTCGTCACCACACCGACCCAGTTCTATATCGTGCGCTTCCTGTTGGGCGCGGCAGAAGCGGGCTTTCTGCCGGGCGTGCTGTATTACCTGACCACCTGGTTTCCGACCCATCGGCGCGGGCGCATCATTGCCCTGTTCATGATCGGCATGCCCTTGTCCAGCGTCATCGGCGGGCCGCTGTCGGGCTGGATCATGGGGGCGTTCGACAACACGGCGGGCCTTCGCGGCTGGCAATGGTTGTTTATCCTCGAAGCGGTGCCCACCGTACTGCTAGGTATCTTGACGTTCTGGGCATTGCCCAACAGTCATCACTCGGTCAAATGGTTGAGCCCCGAAGAAAAGACCCTGCTCGAAACAGAGCTGCGCCTGGATGACGCTGAAGGCAAACACAGCAAACACAGCTTTCGCGACGGCTTCTTCAACCTGAAAGTCTGGATGCTCGGCGGTATCGATTTTTCCATTCTGCTCAGCGCCTACGCGATGGCCTTCTGGATGCCCACCTTCATCCGCAATGCGGGTGTGGCGGACAACTTCCATATTGGCGTACTGACTGCCCTGCCCAGCGCCGCCGCCGTGATTGGCATGCTGATGATCGGCGCCAGTTCTGACCGGCGCCGCGAACGCCGTTGGCATATCATCGTGCCGTTCCTGATTGGCGCGGCCGCGATGGCTGGCACCACCTTTTTCAGCCATAACGTGTTTGCCACGGTGTTGCTGTTCGGCATTGCCTCGGCGGCCATTATCGGCGCCGTACCGGTGTTTTTCAGCTTGCCGGCGACCTTCCTCAAAGGCCGCGCCGCAGCCACCGGCTTTGCCCTGGCCTGCTCGCTGGCCAATATTGCCGGGCTGGTGAGCAACTCATTGATGGGTATTGCCATCGACGTCACCGGCAGCGGCAACGGCGCGCTGTGGTTCTTCGCGCTCTGCCTGCTGTTGAGCAGCCTGCTGGTAATCGCACTCCCGGCGAAGCTGGTTAACCGTTAACCCAACACGCAAAAACCTCGTAGCAGCTGACGAGCTCTGCGAGGCTGCGTTCGGCGGCAAAGCCGTCGTAAAACCAGTAAGCCCGGTACGTCAGATGCAAAACGGCCAGCTTTTTTGCTATTCGTTACTCCGCACCCGCAGATCTTGCGACGATTGCATCGTCGAACGCAGCCTCGCAGAGCTCGTCAGCTGCTACGAGGCGACGAGTGATGTTATTCAAGTGCATGGCAGTCGCTCTGGCGCACAAAAAACTCCACAATGGCCGCTGGCTATAAATGGAGAAGAAAAAATGGAAGCCCCTTCAAGTCAGTCCCCAGACAGCACCCTCCTCGACGACCTCAGCGAACCCCGGCTCGACGCCATCGAAATTCGCATTCTCGGCGCTCTGATCGAGAAACAAGCCACCAATCCTGAAACCTACCCACTGACGCTCAACGCGCTGGTACTGGCGTGCAACCAGAAAACCAGCCGCGAGCCGGTGATGAGCCTGACCCAGGGGCAAGTCGGGCACAGCTTGCGCGCACTGGAAGGTCGGGGTTTTACCCGACTGGTGATGGGTAGCCGGGCAGACCGCTGGGAACATCGAGTCGACAAGGCGCTGGAGCTGGTGCCCGCGCAAGTGATCCTGCTGGGCCTGCTCTTTCTGCGCGGCCCACAAACCCTCAACGAGCTGTTGACGCGCAGTTCGCGCATGCACGACTTTGAAGACACCGAACAAGTGCAGCACCAGCTCGAACGCTTGATAGCACGCGATCTGGCACTACTGGTGCCACGCCAGAGCGGCCAGCGCGAAGATCGCTACATGCATGCACTGGGCGATCCGGCGGATATCGACACCCTGATAGCTGCCCGTCAGCAACCTGCAGAACGCAGCAGCGGCTCAAGTGTTTCGCTGGAACGTTTTGAAGCGCTGGAGGCGCGCATTGCCGCACTGGAAGCGCGCCTGGCAGAGCTGGAGTAAACCTGCGAACGGGCGAGGTGACTCGCCCGCCACCTTGTCAGCTGCGAGCAAAGGCCACAGCCGCCTGAAACTGCTCAGGGGTAGGACGAACGCCGGTATACAGCACAAACTGCTCTAGCGCCTGAATCGCGATCACTTCCAGACCGGTGATTACCTGCTTAGCCTGTGCACGCCCGCGCTTGATCAACGGTGTTTCGACAGGAATTGCCACCACGTCGAAAACAATCTCGGCGCGGTCTACCGCATCCTCCCCAAAAGCCAAATCATTCGCTTCAGCCCCGCCCGTCATACCCACCGGCGATACGTTGATCAGCATTTGCGGCCTGTGTGCGCCCAATTGCGCCTGCCACGGGTAGCCACAACTCGTCGCCAGCGCGGTACCGGTCTGCTCATTGCGTGCAACCACCAAACCGTTGCGATAACCGCCATCGCGCAAGGCGCTCGCCACGGCCTTGGCCATGCCGCCGCTGCCCAGCAGGGCAAAGGTCGTGTCTTTTGGGACCTGATGGGTCTGCAACAATTGCGCGATGGCAATGTAATCAGTGTTGTAGGCCTTGAGATGCCCGTCGGTATTGACGATGGTGTTGATCGACGCAATCGCCTGCGCTGAGGCGTCCAGTTCATCCACCAGCGCGATGCAGGCTTCCTTGAATGGCATGGACACGCCGCATCCGCGAATCCCCAACGCCCTGATACCGGTCACGGCCCCCGTAAGGTCCTTGGTGGTAAAGGCCTTGTAGTAAAAATTGAGGCCCAGTTGCTCATACAGATGATTATGAAAACGCAGTCCGAAGTTACCCGGTCGACCCGACAGCGATATACACAACCGGGTGTCTTTATCCGGATTCATTTGCATGCCCATCTCCTTTCTGAATGTTTTTCAATGATAGGTTTGGCTGGTACGTGAGGTGCAGCGCTTAAACGTGTCAGCCCCGCAAGACCTTACACAAAATTTACTCACGGGCTTCGCAGTTTTTTCCAAAACCGCTGTCTGATGGTTATCCCCGCACGCTTTATGCGGGCCGTGAAGTTCGAGGAATCGTCATGATGCGTACTCTCCCCGCAGTCGCTTTACTTATTGGCGCATTGGCTGTCACAGGCCCGGCTTCAGCCCATGGCGGCTGGGGTGCCGGCCCGGCCATCGTCGGCGCAGTAGTCGGTGCTGCCGTCATCGGCTCGGTGCTTGCCGGCCAGCAAGAACGTCCGGTGTATGTACAACAACAACCCGTCTATGTTCAGCCGCAACCGGTGTATGTGCAGCCCCCGCCCGTGTATTACCAGCCACAGCCGGTGTATGTACAAGCGCCGCAGCCGGTCTACTATCAAGGTCATTACGGTCGGCCGCAGCCGATGTACTACGGCCCGCCACGGGGCTACTACGGCCCGCCACCTCGCTGGTAATCGGCTCGCGGGCTGAGGGCACAAAGTCAACAAACTGGCATGAAAGTCGCTTGTGAATCTGCTAACCCGCTGCAAATGCGGCATTAAGTAACGCCCTGCAGCGGTATGCACCAAGACCACGACACGCAATAAAAACAAGGACGCCTGGTATGCCAACTCAAAACCCGCACCGCATTGTAGGCTTGTGCACCTCCAACAAGGTCTACAACACCCTGACGGAACTCAAGCAGCTGGAAGGCCATCGCAACGCAAAAATGTTGTCCCTGCTGGCCCAGCATCTTGTCCATCAGGGCCTGTTGAGCGAAGAGGACGTCATGCACATGCTTGACCAAGTGGTCGACTGATCCACACTGACATCAATGGCCACTATCACCCGCAATGATTTTTTGCACGGTGGCCACCGCCGTAAGCTAACCCCATTGTTAGCCGGAGGTGTCTATGCCCAACGTTCATGTCATGTCAGTCATTGGCAGCGCTGTTCCCGCCCCACTCAGGGCTGACGGCCTGCTCGCCTGTTGGTACGTCGTCAGCGATGGCGTTACCGTCAGCGGCCCCTTCTCTACCCGCGCTGCTGCCGAGGTCATAGCCACCAGCGAAACAGGTAAAACAACGCCACACTTAACACGACACTGAGCAACACGTTGCGGGTCCAGAGCATCAGCCCTATCGCGCATAGCCCCGCCAGCAGATAAGGATTGCCTGGACTCAGGTTCAAGGTGTGATCCTTGATAAAAATGATCGGCCCGCAAATCGCCGTCAGCATTCCTGGTACAGCAAACCCCAGGAACTCCTTGACCCCGCGATTCAGGCGAATCGGCAAGCGCGGCTCCAGAAACAGGTAGCGGTTGAAAAACAAAATCAGTGTCATCCCGCCAATAATCACCCAGATCATGCCAAGTACCCTCCCACGCGCTTGCACACATAGCCCGCGCTCATGCCGGCAAGGCCCGCCAGAACAATGGCCGACTCCCATTGCCAATGGCTGAACAGCACTACGCACAGCAGTGAAACCGCCACGCACACCACCGTGGGAAGGTTGCGCACTATCGGGGTGATCAGCGCAATAAAGGTCGCCGCAATCGAGAATTCAAGCCCCAACTGATCCAGCCCCGGAATGCTTTTGCCCAGCACCACACCCAGCAAAGTGAAAATATTCCAGCCTACGTACATGCACAGGCCCACGCCCAGCGCGTACCAGCGATTAAAGGTCTGACGGTCAAACGGGCTGACCAGCGCAAAAAACTCGTCCGTCAGCAAGAAACCCAGCCCTAGACGCCACTTGCCAGACAGGGGCGCCACCAACGGGCGCAGGTGCATGGCGTACAACAGGTGTTGCGAGGTCAACAGCAGCGTGGTCACCAAAATCGAAATCACACTGGCGCCGCCTTTGATCATGCCAATGGCCACCAACTGGGCAGCGCCGGCAAACACGAACAAAGACAAGCCCTGACTTTGCATCGGGGTCAGTTGGGCATCAATCGCCGTTGAGCCTGCAAGCAAGCCCCAGGGCGCGCACGCCAACGTTAAAGGAAGACAGGCAATCGCACCGCGGGTAAATGCAATGCGAGGAACAGTAGTAGGCATCTAAAAGCATCCGGGCAGTCAGCAGCGTCAAAGGGTCGCAGTTCGAGTGAAAAAAGTCTTGAACGATCGTGTTATTTCGGGAGTCGATGAGTGTAACCGCTGAGGTGCAGCGGTCTGACAGGTTTGACGGAAAACTGATCGTGGTCTTTAGTCAGCGGGCATACCCCACCTGTTTTCATTCACAGCCATCACGAGGAACCACCATGAAAGACCTGAAATCCGCCAAGGAAAGCAGAAAGGCCGATCTGCGGACACCTACGGCGCTGAGCGAAGAAGCCTGCATCAATATTGCGGCTGAAGTGAATGCTCTACTGGCAGACACCTTTGCCATCTACATCAAAACCAAAAACTTCCACTGGCACATGTCCGGCCCACACTTCCGTGACTTCCACTTGCTGCTGGACGAACAAGCCGACCAGATTTATGCCACAACCGATGCCATTGCCGAGCGCGTGCGCAAGCTGGGTCGCACCACCATTCGCTCGATCGGCCATATCAAACGACTTCAGCGCCTGCTGGACAACGACGCCGACTTTGTAACCCCGGAAGACATGCTGGCAGAGCTGCGCGAAGACAATATCCAGCTGGCCGGCTACATGCGTGAAACCCACGACATGTGCTCCGAGCTGGGCGACGTCGCCACCACCAGCCTGCTGGAAAACTGGATCGACGAAGCTGAAGAGCGCGTCTGGTTCCTGTTCGAGTCGTCACGCACCAAGTAACACTCGATTCGTGTAGCCCTGCGCATGCGCCAAAGGTCTTTAGCAGCGGCTACACACATGAAATTTGTTTCACAGTCTTTGCAGGTAACGCGCGCTATATTCGCGTTGCTCATTTAATGAACCCTTCGCCCGCACCCTCCCCCGCGGGCTTTTTTTTGCCTGTCAAATGCCCTGTTTGAATACCAGTGCCTTCAAACCGCACTCAGCATCGGCGTCAGGAAATTCCGGCGGGTTGTCCAGACGCTTTACAAACCTCAAGGCGGGGGCATCGACGGTGATGCCTTCAATCAGGAAGTCCGAACCTAACGCCGGATCATTCATGCAAGCCAGCACCGTGCCGTTCTCCGACAGCAGTTCGGGCAAACGGCGCACCACGCGCTGGTAGTCCTTGGTCAACAGAAAGCTGCCTTTCTGAAAAGACGGCGGATCAATGATCACCAGATCATACGGCCCCATGCTTTTGACCTTGCCCCAGGACTTGAACAGGTCATGCCCGAGAAAGCTCACCTTGCTCATGTCGTGCCCATTGAGCCGGTGGTTGTCACGACCCCGACTCAGTGCGGCGCGAGACATATCGAGGTTGACCACATGCTGAGCGCCCCCTTCGATGGCCGCGACCGAAAAACCGCAGGTGTAGGCAAACAAATTCAAGACTCGCTTACCCTCGGCATGGGCCCGCACCCAATCGCGGCCATAGCGCATATCCAGAAACAAGCCGTTGTTCTGCTTGCGGCCCAGGTCGACGCGATAACGCAACCCACCCTCGGTCAGCGTCCACTCATCAATCGCCTCCCCCACCAACCATTCGGTATCACTTTGCAGGGTATAGCGATGCTGCATGACCAGCGTGTGCGCGCCACTGGCTTGCCACACGGGCTGCTGTGCAAGGTCAAGCAACAATTGCTTCAGCGCTTCAAGCTGCTCAGGCTCGGGCTCCTTGAACAGCGAAACCAACACCACGCCTTGCAACCAGTCCACCGTCAATTGCTCAAGCCCCGGCCAGCATCGCCCACGCCCATGGAACAAACGCCGGGTTTCTGCCGGCGCAGCCTCCAGAGCGGTCGATAAATGCTGGGTGAGAGTGCTTAACGCTTCAGGAGTCATCGGTCGGGCCGGTCAATTCAAGGGGCCGGCATTTTACACAATTGCCAGGCACTGAGTGCTGCACGACCTTTCAGCCCCCGTTCAGTTAGCGCTCAGGTTCAGGCTGCTACCCTTCTACCGCGCCGCCGTCTGTGCGAGAAACAGCCATCGGCTTAACGCCCAAAAAAAGATTATTTACATCAAATACATCGTGTAAACCCCCGCAAATACAGGAATTTCAAGCAATCTTGGTCCATACTCGGCAAATGTAACCCGATGTGTAAATCAACCTTCGGGTCGCAGCACTCACCCACCCTTTTTGAGTCAAACTGCGTGAAAATTCATCTTTCTATGTTAAGCCTGATTCTTGTTCTGACAGGCACCGCCGCTTCTTCAGTTGCCGCAGCGACTGAAAGCACATTAGCGCCCCGCGACACTTCACAACTGCACATTGCTTCAGGCAGCGCCATGCTGGTTGACCTGCAAACCAATAAAGTCATATTTGCCAGCAACCCCGACGTCGTCGTCCCCATTGCCTCGGTCAGCAAGCTAATGACCGCCATGGTGGTGCTGGATGCCAAGCAGTCGATGGACGAGTACATCTCAGTCAATATCAGCGACACGCCGGAAATGAAGGGCGTGTTTTCCCGCGTCAAGCTGGGCAGCGAGTTGTCGCGTCATGAAATGATGCTGATCACCTTGATGTCTTCGGAAAACCGCGCCGCCGCGAGCCTCGCCCACCACTACCCCGGTGGTTATGTGGCGTTTATCGCTGCGATGAATGCCAAAGCCAAGAGCCTGGGCATGATGAACACTCACTACGTAGAACCGACCGGCCTGTCGATGCACAACGTGTCCACGGCTCGGGACTTGAGCAAGCTGCTGTCGGCAGCCCGCAAATACCCGATGCTGAGCCAGTTGAGTACCACCAAAGAAAAAACCGTGGCGTTCCGCAAACCCAATTACACCTTGGGCTTTCATAACACCGACCATCTGGTCAACAAAGACAAGTGGAACATCAAGATCACCAAAACCGGCTTTACCAATCAGGCAGGCCACTGCCTGGTACTGGTCACCGAAATGGGTAACCGCCCGGTGTCGCTGGTGATTCTGGATGCCTTTGGCAAATACACCCACTTTGCTGATGCAGGGCGTATTCGTAACTGGGTAGAAACCGGGAAAAGCGGCAGCGTGCCCGATGTGGCCCTGCGCTATAAAGCGGATAAAAACCTGAAAGCCCGACACGAAGCCGGTAAATAAAAAAGCAGGCACTCGCTTTGGGGAGAGGGTTCAAAGCAAATGCCTGCGTACTGCTCTTTAGTGCGTCTCGGGCCAGCGCCCGGACGGGTTGAGAAGAACCCCGCCCAAGGACGGGGTTCCTGTCAGACGCTCACTCAGATCAGTTTTCCAGAGTGGCTTGTTGACCCCCATTGATAGGGATGCGTTTTGCTTTCGCTTCTTCTGGCACGACCCTCTGCAAGTCAATGCTCAGCAAGCCGTTGCTCAGATTTGCGCCTTTGATCTCGATATGGTCATCGAGGCGGAAGGACAGTTTGAATGCCCGTTGCGCAATGCCCTGATGCAAGAAGGTCACGCCTTCTTCACTGCTGGTGTCGCGTTTGCTGCCGCTCACGGTCAGCACACCTTTCTCTACTTGCAGGTCCAGGTCTTCTTGCTGGAAGCCTGCGGTTGCTACGACGATGCGATAGCTGTCTTCACCGCGTTTTTCAACGTTGTAAGGTGGGTACCCACCGCTCGAATCATTGCGAAGCGCGGTTTCAAACAAGTCACTAAAACGGTCAAAGCCGACAGAATTACGGAACAGTGGCGCCATGGAAAATGCGTTGCTCATAATTTAGCCTCCTGATTTCAGCGAGATTTTGTTTCTGCGACCCGGTTTCGGCATCGCTTAACCCCTAAATAGGGACCACCAAATCCATTTCAAGGGCTTTTTTTCAATTTTTTTTAATTTTTTTTTGCCCGCCTCAGGCAGCGTTCTGGGGCGGATTGTTGACCATATGACGGACTTTTTCGCAGTCGGTTTCACGGCGCATGGCATTGAACAACACCACCGCTTCGGGGTAGTTGCGGGTCAACATCGCCAGCCACTGCTTGAGCCGGCCCGGCGCTGACCGCGGGGTCAATTGCGCCTCGGCCTGCGCCCAGAAATCACGAATCATGGGCTGCAAATCGGCCCACGTCATCGGCACCACCTCTTCACCGGCACGTGCCGCCGCAATCTGGCGAGCCAGATCGGGGCGCGACACCAGACCACGACCCAGCATGATGTCTTCGGCCCCACTGATTTCGCGGCAACGGCGCCAATCTTCAACCGACCAGATATCACCGTTGGCAAATACCGGCACTTTGACCGCGTCTTGCACTTGGGCGATGTACTCCCAATGCGCAGGCGGCTTGTAGCCATCCATCTTGGTTCGCGCATGCACCACGATCTGGCTGGCACCGCCTTCGGCAAGGGCAATTGCACATTCATTAGCGCTGTCAGGCGTGTCAAAGCCCAGACGCATTTTCGCCGTGACCGGAATATGCGCAGGCACGGTGCGGCGCACTTGCAGCAAGATGGCGTGAAGCAATTCCGGCTCTTTGAGCAACACCGCACCGCCGCGGGATTTATTCACCGTTTTGGCCGGACAGCCGAAATTGAGGTCGATCACCTCGCTGCCCAACTGGCAGGCCAGCGCTGCGTTATCGGCCAGACACGCCGGATCGGAACCCAGCAACTGCACGCGCAGCGGCACACCGGCACGGGTTTTGGCTCCGTGCTGCAACTCAGGGGCAAACTTGTGGATATAGGCTTCAGGCAGCAGCCGCTCGGTGACGCGAATAAATTCGGTCACGCACCAGTCAATACCACCGGTGCGGGTCAACACATCACGCAGGATGTTATCGACCAACCCTTCCATCGGCGCCAAGGCAATTTGCATGGGGACTCTCATAAAAAACGTGCGGCAGTTTACGGGGTTCTGCCGCGATTCGGAATCAGCGACTTGCTCGGGTCAGCGTCCTACGACAGCCGGCCCGTAGCCTTCCAGAAACTCGGCCGGTAAACGCTTGGCCTTGCCGCTGGACAATTCGATGCAAACAAACGTGGTTTGTGCCCGCAGCAAGGTTTTAGCGTCGCGGGGGCGAATCAACTGAAAGTGACGGGTCATGCGCAAGCGCCCATCGCATTCAACAATCCAGGTGGCCAGCTGCAACTCATCGCCCTCATAGGCGCTGGCGAGGTAGTCGATCTCATGGCGGGCCACGGCCATGGCGCGATCCAGACGCCGGTACTCGCTCAGGTCCAGCCCCAGGCGCTGCGAGTGGCGCCAGGCGCAACGCTCAAGCCAGACCACATAAGCGGCGTTGTTGGCATGACCAAATCCGTCAATGTCCTCGGCCTGCACTTTCAGGTCAATGATGAACGGTGTTGCCAAGTCCCAGCTCATACCCTGTCTCCACATACCCATAAAGCGCGCAGTGTAACGCACACGGTCTGCGCAAAGGCACAGGGCATCTATTGATCAAGGGAAAGGGTCATGCAGGACGTAAACGACAGACAAACAAAAGGGCCATTCAATAATTGAATGACCCTTTAAAATCCCGCAAAGCGGGTAATCGTGGCGTCCCCTAGGGGACTCGAACCCCTGTTACCGCCGTGAAAGGGCGGTGTCCTAGGCCACTAGACGAAGGGGACACAAACCCTTCTAACAGTGATCAGCGCTTAGTGCTGATCGATTCAATGCCAGTGTGGCCCGGCATTGAACTGTAAATTGGTGGAGCTAAACGGGATCGAACCGTTGACCTCTTGCATGCCATGCAAGCGCTCTCCCAGCTGAGCTATAGCCCCGATTTATCGCCTGGCGGCGGAGCAACATCGAAATGCTGCTTCTGTGAAACTGGCGTCCCCTAGGGGACTCGAACCCCTGTTACCGCCGTGAAAGGGCGGTGTCCTAGGCCACTAGACGAAGGGGACATAAACCTTCTAACTGATCAGCGCTGAGCGCTGATCGATTCAATGCCGGTGTGGCCAAGCATTGAACTGTAAATTTGGTGGAGCTAAACGGGATCGAACCGTTGACCTCTTGCATGCCATGCAAGCGCTCTCCCAGCTGAGCTATAGCCCCAAACAGTCAGTGTTGCGTGTTGCTGTGTGGACGGGGCGCATATTAAGACCGGATCGGTAGGCTGTCAAACTTATTTTCAAAGTTTTTTGAAAAAAATCACCGTGAGAACAACCACTTACCCTCACACCCCCGAAAACACGGACTTTCGCAGACCTACTCACCCGTAGCAGCTGCCGCAGGCTGCGTCCGATTGCGCAGCGATCGTAAACCCTGAACTCGCGGACTTTCAGTAAAACCCCGGAATTAGAACGTACGACGGCTAAGCCGCCGGACGCAGCCTGCGGCAGCTGCTACGGGTGTTTCAACGCGTATCAGCCGATTGCGTTGAACAGCTTTTCCCACTCTTTGTTTTCTTTCTTCGACACGCCACCCAGCAGGTCAAGCGCCTGACGCAGACGGAAGCGGGTCAGGTCCGGCCCCAGAATCTCCATCGCGTCCAGTACCGACACCGAGCTGGCCTGGCCCGTGATCGAAGCGAACATCAGCGGCATCGCATCGCGCAGCTTCAACTCAAGAGACTCAACCACCGTCTGAATACAGCCGGTGATGGCGTCTTTTTCCCACTGACGCAAGCTCTCCAGCTTCCACAAGATCAATTGCATCAACTGACGCACTTGTTCGTTGGACAGCTTCTTGTGCTCAAACAGCTTGGCATCCAGCTGCAAGCCACCCGAGAAGAAGAACCCAGCCAGCGGGGCAATCTGGCTGAACGTTTCGACACGGCCCTGCACCAGCGGCGCGATTTTCATCATGTACTCAGGGTTGAGGGCCCATTGCTGAACGCGGCTGGCGAACTCGTCCAGCGGCAAATCACGCAACCACTGACCGTTCAACCACGACAGCTTCTCGACGTCAAAGATAGGCCCGCCCAGCGACACACGGCTGAGGTCAAAGTTATCGACCATTTCCTGCAACGAAAACTTCTCGCGCTCGTCCGGCATCGACCAGCCCATGCGGCCCAGGTAGTTGAGCATTGCTTCGGGCATAAAACCCATGCGCTCGTAGAACGTGACCGATGTCGGGTTCTTGCGCTTGGACAGCTTGCTCTTGTCCGGGTTACGCAGCAGCGGCATGTAGCACAGCTGCGGCTGTTCCCAGCCAAAGTATTCGTACAGCAGGATCAGCTTGGGTGCCGACGGCAGCCATTCTTCGCCACGCAATACGTGAGTGATGCCCATCAAATGGTCATCGACCACGTTGGCCAGGAAGTACGTCGGCAAGCCGTCGGTCTTCATCAGCACTTGCATGTCCATGCGATCCCACGGGATCTCAACGTCACCACGCAGCAGGTCAGGCACCACGCAAACGCCCTCGGTCGGCACTTTCATGCGGATCACGTGGGGTTCGCCTGCCGCCAGGCGCTGGGCAACTTCTTCTTTGGACAGCAACAAGGCACGACCGTCGTAACGCGGGGTTTCGCCCTTGGCCATTTGCTCGGCGCGCATCTGGTCAAGCTCTTCGGCCGTGCAGAAGCACGGGAAGGCGTGGCCCATGTCAACCAGTTGCTGGGTGTACTTTTTGTAGATGTCGCTGCGCTCGCTTTGACGGTACGGGCCGTGCGGGCCGCCAACATCCGGGCCTTCGCTCCAGGTAATACCCAGCCAGCGCAAGGCGTCGTAGATCTGCTGCTCGGACTCACGGGTCGAACGCAACTGATCGGTGTCTTCAATACGCAGAATAAATTCGCCGCCATGCTGCTTGGCAAAGCAGTAGTTGAACAAAGCGATGTAAGCGGTGCCGACGTGAGGGTCGCCGGTAGGCGATGGCGCGATGCGCGTGCGAACGGTGGTCATGGGCGGTCTCGAACTGGAGATAAAACAAAGGGCGAATGGTAACAGGCCGACCCGGCTTGGCTCCAGCGTGAGACTTGACCCAACTGCCACACGGTTGAAAAAAGCAGAAATAGCGTACTTGTATCGAGTTGATACAGGGAAAAGCTGCCGACAGCAGTGTTAATCTCAGGCCATTCTCGACTTTTCTTGGCTGGAGACAGGTATGTCCCGCGTTGTGCTGGTGCTGGTTGAAGCGGTAAACGATTACTTGCCCCTGCTGGAGCAGGCCGGTTTTGAACTGATTCGCGCGCCGACCCCGGCCAGTCGCGCCGAAGCCATTGCTACCCAAGGCGAGCGTATTGACGCCGTACTGACCCGCGGCCCGCTGGGCTTGTACGCCGCCGAAATCGCCGCCCTGCCCCACTTGAAAATCATCTGCGTGATTGGCGCCGGTTATGAACACGTCGACTTGCAGGCCGCCAGCAATCGTTCAGTCACCGTGACCAATGGCGCGGGTGCCAATGCCCCGACGGTTGCTGACCATGCAATGGCGCTGCTGCTGGCACTGGTGCGCGGCATCCCCCAGGCGGACGCCAGCGTTCGACGTGGCGAATGGCTCAAGCCCATGTGCCCTACCCTTGAAGGCAAGCGGCTGGGCATTGTCGGCCTTGGCGCCGTGGGGCTGGCCATTGCCCGTCGTGCCGCCAACGGCTTTGACATGAGCGTCAGCTACCACAACCGCCAACCCCGGCCCGATGAGCCCTACACCTACCAGCCCAGTGTGCGCGAACTGGCAGCAGCGGTAGATTTTCTGATCGTGGCTGCCCCCGGTGGCCCGGCGACTCACCACCTGGTAGACCAGCAGGTACTTGAAGCGTTAGGCCCACAGGGCTACCTGATCAATATTGGCCGTGCCAGCGTGGTCGACACGCACGCACTGGTTGCCGCCTTGACCGAAGGCCGCATCGCCGGTGCCGGACTGGATGTATTCGATGACGAACCGCGCGTGCCCGACGCGCTCAAACTGCTGAGCAATGTGGTCTTGACCCCACATATCGCCGGACAGTCGCCGCAAGCGGCCCAAGACACCGTGCAACTCGTGGTCTTGAACCTGCAAGCGTTCTTCAGCGGCCAACCGCTGCTCACGCCCGTGCGCTTACCCGCCCCTCAGTAACGGAGCACGCGCTTGAAATTCAGCCTGCCGAAAATCGCCACCGCGCCCTTCTGCCCTCCCGAAGTCAGCGGCAGCATCCCTGTCGACCCCAGCGCGCCATTCTGGAAACGCGTTCTGCGCTTTGCCGGGCCCGGCCTGCTGATCAGCATCGGTTACATGGACCCCGGCAACTGGGCGACGGCGATCGAAGCGGGATCGCGCTATGGCTACAACCTGCTGTTCGTCGTACTGCTCGCCAGCCTGGCCGGCATGACCGTGCAATGCCTGTGCTCGCGACTGGGCATTGCCACCGGCCGCGACCTCGCGCAACTGTGCCGCGAGCGCTACAGCAAGCGCTCGGCGCGGGTGCAATGGCTGCTGGCAGAGATTTCGATCATCGCCACCGACCTGGCCGAAGTGCTCGGCTGTGCACTGGCCTTTCACTTGTTACTCGGGTGCTCGATGACCTTCGGCATCGCCCTGACAGCCTTCGACACCTTGCTTATATTGGCCTTGCAAGGCAAAGGCTTCCGCCGCCTGGAAGCCATTATGCTGGCGCTGGTACTGACCATCGTCGCGTGTTTCTTTGTCGAACTGGTGCTGATCAAACCGTACTGGCCGGACGTGTTCCAAGGGTTCAAACCCTCACTGTCAGCCATCAACGACGCGGCGCCGCTGTACATCGCCATCGGCATCATTGGTGCCACCGTCATGCCGCACAACCTGTACCTGCACAGCTCCATCGTGCAAACCCGCCTGACGGGCAAGGACTACGCCAGCAAACTGGACGCCGTGCGCCTGTCGCGCATCGACACCATGGGTTCACTGGCACTGGCACTGCTGGTCAACGCCTCGATCTTGATACTGGCGGCCGCCGCCTTTCACCACACGGGCCACACCGACGTTGTCGAAATCCAGGACGCGTACCGCATGCTCGACCCGCTGGTAGGCGGGGCCATGGCCAGCATCTTGTTCGGCGTGGCGCTGCTGGCCTCCGGACAAAGCTCGACCTTCACCGGCACCATCGCCGGGCAAGTGATCATGGAAGGCTATCTGGACTTGCGCATACCCTGCTGGCAGCGGCGCCTGATTACTCGCGGGCTGGCGTTGATACCCGCCTTTGTGGGGGTATGGCTGATGGGTGACGATGCCGTGGGCAAACTGTTGATCCTCAGTCAGGTAGTTCTCAGCCTGCAACTGCGCTTCGCGCTGTACCCGTTGATCCGCATGACCAGCGATAAAAAACTGATGGGGCCGTTTGCCAACCGCCTGCCAACACGGTTATTGGCGTGGTTTCTGTTTGCCGTGATCAGCACGGCCAATGTGTGGTTGATTGCGCAGATAGGTTCGATCTAAGGCCCTGAAAAGGCCGTTCTAACCCTCTCCCTCCGGGCATAGGTATCGACACATTTTTAGATACCTGACGATTAATGTGCCTGGAAGCTGATGAATGCTGCGGTATTGGTGTTTGCCGGATAGATCCGGTATTCAGAAGACGTAGCCTCGCGGAGCTCGTCAACTGCTACGGATCTCGGGATCTTGCGCGATCTGTTGACCTGGCTTTTGATCTATCAGCCCCCTTAAATCACGCTGGCATCACACAGGTTTTGCGCAGTGACGCACCAAACCGATCGCAGCCTTCGTTCCTCGTCAGCGGCTACAGGAACTGCATGCGCAGCCAGGCTGTAGTCCATCAGATACAACTCGCACAATATCGAGCAACGTACTACATCAGGATTAGAACTTACGGATAGACCTCTGAGCTGACAATTCTTCTTACTGATGTGCCCTGCAACCTGGGGCCATACAACAACAAGAGGTGTCAGCGATGAACCCAGCTATCAGTCCCGTACGTATTGCCGTTGTGCAGTTCGACCCACAAGTGGGTACACAACACTGCCAAACCAATCTGCAAAACAGCCTGCAACTGGCCCAGCAAGCCGCCAAAAACGGGGCGAATCTGATTGTGCTGCCGGAACTGGCAAACACCGGCTACCTGTTCTCCAGCCGTTAGGATGCCTTCAAGCATGCCGAGGTGGTGCCTGATGGCCCAAGCGTGCGTGCCTGGATCGATTTTGCCAGGCAACATCAGGTGTATCTGGTCGCAGGGCTGGCCGAGCAGGAGGGTATGCAGTTGTTCGATACCGCTGTTCTGCTCGACCCGGACGGATTTATCGGCAAGTACCGCAAAGCCCATTTATGGAACAAGGAAAAACTCTGGTTCACACCCGGCGATCTCGGCTTTCCTGTGTTCGAAACACCCATCGGGCGTATCGGCCTGCTGATCTGTTGGGACATCTGGTTTCCCGAAGTGCCGCGCCTGCTGAGCCTGCAAGGCGCCGATATTATTTGCAGTCTCAACAACTGGGTCTGGACACCCCCGCCGTTGTTCGATGACGCCGGAAAATGCATGGCGTCCTATCTGACGATGACCGCAGCCCACGTTAATAATGTGTTTATCGCCGCCGCCAACCGTATCGGCGAAGAACAAGGCGAGCGTTATCTGGGGTGCTCGCTGATTGCCGGCACCAATGGCTGGCCTATCGGCGAAGTCGCACCCGCCGATGAGCAAACGATTCTCTACGCCGACATAGACCTGTCGACCGCCCGCAGCGCGCCGATCTGGAACAATTTGAACGATTTGTGCCGCGACCGACGGGTGGATGTGTATGAGTCGATGCTCGGTTATCACCAGCATCCTTGCTTGCCGCGTTGATGGGGGTGCAACCATGCAATCCTTATCTGAGAAAGCCCCCTCTGTATCGCCCTCTCGTTTACTGACCCTGTGGATTGTCACTGTGTTGATGGTGGCGCTGGCGACCACATGGGTCGCATTGAACTACTCAAACAACGGTGCAGGCTATTGGCCCGGTTACAACGACATGATGGCGAGCCTGCCTTCACCCTTGGCCTGGTTGCGCTGGGTGCTCGGTGACATCAGTGAAGTAGCCTTTTACAAGCATGAACTCGCGTCGCTGGGCCTGTTGCTCGGCGGTGCGTTGGGTTACTGGGCCAGCCGTTACGCAGGGGCGTGGCAAGGTTTTAGCATCTGCTACGGCACAGGCCTATGGCCTTGGCTGGTCAGTAGTTCGCTGCTGGGGCTATTACTGAGCAATGCGCTGTGGGGCTGGACCCTGACCGCAGACACGTGGCAACCCACCTTTGCCGCTTTTGTGTCATTGCCTGCCGCCATGCTGCTGTTCTTTGGTGGCGGCTGGAAAGTCACGATCAACGGGGCAATCCTCGGTGCCTTGCTGGTCACACCGGCGTGCCTGCTCATCGTCAACTTTGTATGCTTGCCGCTTGGCCTGCCCGTAGTGGTCGGTAATGTACTGGGCATGGCGGTGGGCAGCGTATTGGCCTTTGTGCTGTGCCGTGCTGTTCCGGCTCTGGTCAGCCCCCGGCCGCACGTGACAGCAGACCCGCCTGCTATTTCCGAAAAAGCGCCTGACTACGGGGTGATCTGGACGATACGCCGCGTTCTGGCAGACTTTTCCGAAGCCCCGTTCTTTGGCAATGAGTGGGCCAGCCTGGGCATGCTGGCAGGTGTATTGATCGCGTGCGCATTGAACCCGCTCAGCCCTGCCTATGGTTCGGGCCTGCTGCTGCACATGGTCGCCGCTCAAGCCTTGACTTCATTGGTCGGGGTCATTGTGTGGCGTCATCAATGGCGAAAGCGCGGCTGGTATCCCACTTACGTGCCACTGGTCTCAGTGGTGCCCGCTGCCGTGTTGACCTATGGTGGCAGCGCCAATGTCATGCTGAGCAGTGCGGTACTGGGCGCTTTGATAGCCCCGCCACTGGCGTGCGCCATCGCCCAGCGGCTGCCTTCATACCTGCACCCTTATATTGGTAATGTCCTGTCGATGGCGATCAGCACCTTGCTGATTATCCCCCTGATCGGCGTACTGATTGGATAAGCGTTAATCACCCTGCGTGGCAGGTTATACCTGCCACGCCGCTGACCTGTGAGAACGAACATGTTGCGAGCAAAAATGTCCATTGCCACCTTGGGTGGCACCCTTAGCATGCAACGCACCACGCCAGGCGCAGGCATCACACCCGTTCTTGGCGGCGAAGCCTTGTTGGCTTCAACCCCAGCACTCAAAGAGCTGGCAGATGTGCATGTCGAAAGCCTGAGTCTGCTCCCCAGCGCATCGATGGACTTTGACTTCCTGCTGACCGTTTTGAGCTGGGCCAAACGTCAGGTCGCACAAGGCGCGCAAGGCGTGGTGATCACCCAGGGCACCGATACGCTGGAAGAGACGGCCACTTTTTTTGAGTACCTGTGGGACCTCGACCAGCCCTTAGTGCTGACCGGTGCCATGCGCGGAGCCGACCAACCCGGTGCAGACGGCCCGGCTAACGTGCTGGATGCCTGCCGCGTCGCCCTGAGTAAAGACAGCGCTAAACGGGGTGTACTGGTGGTGATGAATGCAGAAATACATCAAGCCTTGGCCGTTCGTAAAACCCACAGCCTGGCCTTGCAGGCTTTTGCCTCACCCAACGTCGGCCCTGCGGGAATGATCCTCGAACATCGCGTCCACTTCTCAAGGCCCGCCGCTGCCCGCAAAACGCTGCCCTGGCCCGTGCGCACGACGCAAAAAGTCGCCCTGCTGGAAGCCGTACTCTCGGCCGACACCTCTCTGGTTGAGCAGCTTGTACCGCTGGGTTATGAGGGTTTGGTCATCGCAGGGTTTGGTGCGGGGCACGTCAGCGAGCAATGGAGCACCGTGCTTGAACCGATTGCCGCTCAAATGCCCATTATCGTCAGCACACGCTGTGGTGCCGGGTCGACCGCATCCGATACTTATGGATTCAAGGGCGGCGAAATCGATCTGATCAACAAGGGCCTGCACATGGGTGGATGCTTGTGCCCGCGCAAGGCCCGAATACTGTTGTGGCTTCTGATTGGCAGCGACAGCGCTCACGAACTGTCGCGCTTTGTGTAATTACGGCTTCAACAATTGCTCATCCAGCCACCCCGCCACCCGCCCATGAATGCCTGCCACTTCCTCCAGCAGCCCGCTCATGCGCATAAAGTCGTGGGTCATGCCGGGTTCTTGCAGCAACAACACCGTATTGCCCGCCGCCATGAGTCTGTCGGCATACGCCAACCCTTCGTCATACAAGGGGTCATACCCTGCCAGGTAGACCAGCGCCGGGGCCAACCCGCTCAGGTCTGGCGCCAGCAACGGCGAGATGCGCCAGTCATGCAGGTCAGCTTCATGACGGGTGTAGTGTCGATAGAACCAGTCCATGCTCGCGGTTTCCAGCAAGTAGCCTTCTGCAAACGCGGCATGGGAGGCGCGCTTGCAACTGCCGTCCGTTACCGGATACAGCAGCACTTGCGCACGCGGTACGATGGCCACCTCCTGCGGGGCACGCACTGCCAGAATCGACAAGACGGTGCTCAAGGTGCCGCCCGCGCTGTCGCCAGCAAAGGCCACCCGCGATGCATCCAGTCCGTGTTTGGCGCCGTCACGCAGGAGCCAGTTAACCGCATCGCAGGCGTCATGCACGGCGGTGGGAAATACCCATTCCGGAGCTAGCCGGTACTCCACGGCCAGCACGGCAAACTGCCCCGCTGCGGTTAACCGGCGGCACAAGGCATCATGGCTGTCGAGACTGCCGATCACATAGCCACCGCCGTGGAAGTACACCACCACCGGCAAGGGGTTGATCTCCAGATCGGGGCGCCGATACAGCCGCGCCGCCAGGCTGAAGTTGTCCCGCGCCGGGATACGCACGTCGTAGCTGTCGATCTCGGGCACCGGCACGTCAAACACGGGCGAGCTGAGTTCAAACTCGCTGCGGGCCTGTGCCGGGGTCATTTCATGCATCGGCTGGCTCTTGCCGGTCATGCGGCTGAATTCAGCCAGTTCCAAAAACGCTTCCAGTTCGGGTAATACCGACATTTCGATTTCCTTGTATTCAATGCAGCGCGCAGCCGTCGTAAAACCATTCAATCCGGTGCTGCCTGGCACACCGTGCCCTTAGCGTTTGCGACGATTGCATCGTCGAACGTAGCCTCGTTCTACTCGTCAACGGCTACAACAGCAGAGCTGTGCGTCAAATAACACACATCCTGTAGCCGCTGCCGAGGCACGAAGGCTGCGATCGGCGGCGCAGCCGTCGTAAACGGTGCTTGCCTGACACACCGTGCTCGTAGCGTTTGCGACGATTGCATCGTCGAACGTAGCCTCGTGCTACTCGTCAACGGCTACAACAGCAGAGCGTGCGTCCAATAACACACATCCTGTAGCCGCTGCCGAGGCACGAAGGCTGCGATCGGCGGCGCAGCCGTCGTAAACGGTGCTTGCCTGACACACCGTGCTCTTAACGTTTGCGACGATTGCATCGTCGAACGTAGCCTCGTGCTACTCGTCAACGGCTACAACAGCAGAGCTGGGCGCCCAATAACACACATCCTGTAGCCGCTGCCGAGGCACGAAGGCTGCGACCGGCGGCGCAGCCGTCGTAAACGGTGCTTGCCTGACACACCGTGCTCATAACGTTTGCGACGATTGCATCGTCGAACGTAGCCTCGTTCTACTCGTCAACGGCTACAACAGCAGAGCGTGCGTCCAATAACACACACTCCGTAGCAGCTGACGAGCTCTGCGAGGCTGCGTCCGGCGGCGCAGCCGTCGTATATCCAGCGCCTATGTGTATCAGACGAACAGAAGGCTACGGATTTACGGGCATTGCCCGTTCGCAGCCTTCGTGCCTCGTCAGCGGCTACGAGGATTGGCGTTCAACCGCGTGTACAGCCAATAAGTCATCCAACTCCCCCAGTAAGGTCGTGTTACGCAGCAGGTCGTAATGCCCGCCGCTCAACACACCATGACTGGCACCCGCGCCGATTTGCGCCGCATGCACCCGACGTTCGTCTTCACGCCCGGCTACCCACCAGTGGTGCGCCGCTACTCGAGTTTGCGGCAAGACGCATTGCCCCAACGCTAATTGCTTGAGGCGGGTGCCCACGGCGAATATCTGGCTCAATTCGGCCGCGTCCAGCAGCCCGTGTTCGCCCAGTTGGCTGCGCGGCTTGGCCATTGCTGCGGCAATGGCCTCTTCGGCCCCCGTTTCGTCCACCACCGTCTGCGCTTCGTCTTGCGACAGCCCCAGCACAAAGCGCAAGAAATCCTGCAAGTCTTCGCGCTCATCACTGGCTTGCGCGGTGCCCGCCACGTAGCTGTCGACCAGACCGGCAAACGCAACGGTCTGGCCCTGGGCCTCCAACGCTTGCGCCACCAACAGGGTCAACGCCCCGCCCAACGACCAACCCAGCAGGTGATACGGCCCACTGGCCTGTTGCTGGCGAATGCGTTCAGCGTATGCCTGCGCCATTGCCTGCAATGAGTCGTCCTGCCACTGCGGGTCGAGCAACATGCGGCATTGCACGCCATAGACGCTGCGGCGCCCGTCAAGTCGACGCGCCAGCGGCTCGTAGTCGAACACCGTGCCAAAGCCTGCGTGCAGACAGAACAACGGCGGCACGTGGTTGACCCGGCTGTTGAGGGCCAACAAGGGATCAGGTGCCTGCGCACTGATCAGCGGCTCAAAACCGCTGAGTTCGGCAATACAGGGTTTTTGCATCAGATCGCGCAGTTTCAAGCTGATACCCAGCTGCGGCTGATTGCGCACCCGTGAAATCACCTTGAGCACCTGCAAAGAGTCACCGCCCAGTTCGAAGAAGTTATCGTCGATGCCCACCTGCTCCAGCCCCAACACCTCTTGCCAGATAACGGCCAAGGCGTTTTCCAGCGCGTTACGCGGTGCCCGGTACTGACCCTGCGCAAGTTGCGGCTCGGGCAAGGCCCGACGGTCGAGCTTGCCGTTGGCCGACAGCGGGAAACGGGCCAGCACAACGATCTGCGTCGGCACCATGTAATCCGGCAATTGACCTTGCAGGTGTTCTTTCAGCACCCGCTCCAGTCCGGCATTCGGGGCCGCCACCACATAGCCCACCAACTGTTTGCCGGTGACACCTTCCAGCACCTTGACCGCGGCATCCTGCACGCCCTCGCATTGACGCAAGCGCGCTTCGATTTCACCCAGTTCGATCCGGAAACCACGAATTTTCACTTGCTGATCCAGTCGTCCCAGGTAATCGACCAAGCCGCACTCGCGCAGGCGCACCCGATCTCCGGTGCGGTACATGCGCCCGCCTTGGGCGTTGAACGGATCGGGCACAAAGCGCTCGGCACTCAACCCTGGTTGGCGGTGATAACCACGGGCCAGGCACTCACCGCCCAGATACAACTCGCCGCTGACGCCCGCCGGCAACGGATTCATGTCGGCGTCCAGCACATACACGCCACGCCCGGCGACGCTGCGGCCAATCGGCGCGTACGCCGCCTCGCAGCATTCAGTCACCTCGGCACGCCAGAGCAACGGCGTGACCACGGTTTCAGTCGGGCCATAGCCATTGACCAGACGCTGAGGTTGCAGCGCTCGCTTGACCAGCTCAAAGCTGGCGTCCGGCACCGCATCGCCGCCAAAGCAGTAGGTATGAACCGCAGGTGGCGTGCCCTGTGTCAGCGCCACTTCGGCCAGTTGTTGCAAGTAGGCCGGCGGGAAGCACGCCACCGTCACCCGGTGCTCATGCAAGACCTGCAAGGTCTGCTCCGGCGTCCACAGCGTGTCGTCGCGAATCACCAAACTGCCCCCCGCCAACAGCACACTGAGCCAGCGCTCTTGAGCGCCGTCGAACGCGAACGACATAAAGTGCAGCTCGCGGCTGGCTGAGGTCAGTTCATACAGATCAATGATGCCCTGACAATGCCGCGCAATCGGCTCGCGGGCCACCGCAACACCTTTGGGCTGGCCGGTGGAACCGGAGGTGTAAATCAGATACGCCAGCTGCCCGGCCAGTGCCTGGACTCGCTGCGGCTTGCCCTGAAGGTCGGTGAGTTGATCCAGCAACAGACGCGGCGTGTCCGCGCTAAAACGGACACGCTGATCCACATCGCTGTTGCACAGCAGCAGGCTCGCGCCCGAGTCGGCGAGCATAAAGGTCAAACGCTCGGCCGGGTAATCGAGATCCAGCGGCAGGTACGCCGCACCGGCCTTGAGCACCGCCAAAAAGGCCACGATGGTCTGTTCGGAGCGCGGCAAGGCCACCGCCACTATTTGCTCTGGGCCAATACCCTGCGCCTGCAACTGCATCGCCAGCGCATCGGCTTGAGCGTCAAGCGCGGCATAGCTCAGTTCGCGGCCGTCACAGAGCAACGCCGGGGCCTGGGGTTGGCGCACCACCTGCGCCGCAAAGCTGTGCAGCAGATCACGCACAGGCGCGGTGTCATGCGGCAATTGAACCTGTGGCGCCGGCAGGCCGATATCACCGATCAGGCACGCGGCGTCCAGCGGCAATTGCGCCAGCAGGCCTTCCAGCTGGGCACGAATACGCTCCACTTGCTCGGCTGTAAAGCGTTCACGCAGGTACAGGTATTCCACCTCCAGCCCTTGCTCGGTAGCGCTAACCATCAAGTCCATCGGGAAGTTGGTCACGCCGCCACTGCCGACTTCGGCAAACGTCAATTCGCCGTCCTGCTCACCGCGCAAGGCGCGGTCAACCGGATGGTTTTCGAACACGATAATGCTGTCGAACAGCCCTTGGCCGCCCTGCCCGGCCCAGCGCTGAATGTCCGCCAGCGGCGTGTGTTCGAAGTCGCGAATCGCCAGGTTGTAGGCCTGCAACTGACGCAGCCAGTCTCCCAGCGCTTGCTGCGGGTCGAGGGTCTGGATGACCGGCAAGGTATTGATAAACAGCCCGAGCATGTCCTGCGCTCCGGCCAGCTGGGTCGGTCGCCCGGCCACGGTTGCGCCGAAAGCCACGCTGCGCTGCCCGGTGTGACGCTGCAACAGCAGCAGCCATGCGCCCTGAATCAGCGTGTTAAGCGTGACCCGCTGACTGCTTGCAAAGCGCTGCAAACCGCGGGTCGCGTCGCTGTCCAGGTAGCTGTACAACACCCCGTGGCCGCTGCCCTCGGTATTGGCCGCATTGGCCAGAATCGTCGGTGTTTCAAGTCCGCCCAAGCGTTCACGCCAGAAGCCTTCGGCGCTGCTCGCGTCTTGACGCTGCAACCAGTCGATATAGTCGCCATAGCGCCCGGTCAGTTCCGGCAGGCGTTGCTTGCCATACAGGCGCAGCATTTCACCCAGCAGGCGCGAGGCACTCCAGCCGTCCAGCAACAGGTGATGGTAGGTCCAGATCATCTGGAACTGGTTGTCGCCCAGACGCACCAGAGTAAAGCGCATCAGCGGCGGGCAGCTCAGATCAAAGCCACGGGCCTGATCGTCTGCGGCCAACGCCAGCAGGGCCGCTTCGGTGGCCGTGTGATCACGCCAGTCCAGTTCAACAATCGGTAACTGTGCATGTCGATACACCGCTTGCAGCGGATCAGCCAAACCGTCACGCCACATAAAGGCGGCGCGCAGCACTTCGTGGCGTGCCAGCAGCGTGTCCCAGGCCGCGCGGAAACGCTCGACCTGCAAGCCCTCCACCGCCACGCTGAGCTGGTTGACATAGAGGTTCAGTTCCGGTGACTCGATGCAGTGGAACAACATGCCCTGTTGCATCGGCGACAGCGGGTACAGGTCATCCAGCTCGCTGCGATCCACTTGTACCGTCACCGGCACCTGCGCAAACGGCGCGGTGGCCACGCGGGCCTGTGCTTGCGGCTCGGCATTGACTGCCACGGCGGCCAACCCACGGATGGTCTGCGCCTCAAACAATTGCTTGGGGGTAAAGGCCAGCCCGCATGCCCCCGCACGGCTCACCGCTTGCAACGAGATGATCGAGTCGCCGCCCAGCTCAAAGAAGTTTTCGGTCACACCGATCGTGTCCAGCCCCAGCAGTTCCTGCCAGATGCCCACCAGCAATACCTCAGCCGGTGTCGCCGCTGGCACCCGATCTGCCACCTGACGATTGGCTTCGGGTTCAGGCAGTGCCTGCCGGTCGAGCTTGCCATTGGGGGTCAGCGGCAATGCCGCCAGGCACATCAGATGCGCCGGCAACATGTGCGCGGGCAAACGGCTGCGCAGGTGGGCGATCAAGGCTTCGCGCAGTTGGGCCTCGTCGGCCAACGGATCGCGGGCCACGATATAGCCCGCCAATTGCCGGCTGACCGGGCCATCACGATCCACCACAAAGGCTTCGCGCACCCCCTCATGCTCCAGCAGGCAGGCTTCGATTTCGCCCAACTCAATGCGGAAACCGCGAATCTTCACTTGCTGGTCGATGCGCCCCAGATACTCCACCACTCCGTCTTCACGCAGCCGCGCCAGATCGCCACTGCGATACAACCGCGCACCCGGTACAAATGGGTCGGGTACAAAGCGTTCGGCGGTCAGCTCCGGGCGCTGGTGATAGCCCCGGGCGATGCCTTCGCCACCCAGGTACAGCTCACCGGCAACCCCCACCGGCAGCAGTTGCAGGTTGGCGTCGAGTACATAGGCGCTGCGCTCGCCGACCGGACGGCCGATGGGCAGATACGCCGAATCAAATTGCGTGTCGGGGTACGCGCACCAGATCAGCGGCGTGATCACGGTTTCGGTCGGGCCGTAGCCGTTGATGATGCGCGGCGGCTGCAACACCCGCTGCACTTCATCAAAGGCATGTTTGGGCATGCCTTCACCGCCTACGGTGTACGAGCGAATCGGCAGAGTGCGCCCCGCTTCGCCGATGTAATCGGCCATCTGCAGCAGGTAGCTGGGGGTAAAGCAGGCAATGGTGATGCCGTGGCGCTGGATCTCTTCGCAGGTGCGTTGCGCGCTCCAGACTTCATCGTCACGGGGCATCAGCGCCGAGCCGAACACCAGCGGGGTCAGCCAGCGCTCGTGGGCACCGTCAAAGCTGATGGAGGCAAATTGCAGTTCGCGGTCGTCCGGGGTCATGCCGTACAGCGCGCCAATCGACAAGCAATGCATGGCCAGCGGGCCGTGGGCGACGCTGACGCCTTTGGGCCGGCCGGTGGAGCCAGAGGTGTAAATCAGGTAGGCCAGATTGCGGGCATCGGTCATGTTGACCGGGTTGCTTGAGGGCAGATGCCCCACCGCTTCGCGGTCCAGTTCCAGCACCGGCAAGCCGTCGATCTGTGGCACGGTATTGCGCAGCCATGACTGGCTGAGCAACAGCGCAATGCCGCTGTCCTGCATCAAATAGCTCAGGCGCTCGGCCGGGTAAGCCGGGTCGAGCGGCACATAGGCGCCCCCCGCCTTGAGAATCGCCAGCAGGCCAATAATCATCTGCGGTGAACGTTCCACTGCCAGGCCGACCCGCACCTCAGGGCCAACACCCAGCTCTCGCAGGCGATGAGCCAGACGGTTGGCGCGCTGGTTGAGGTCAGCGTAGGTGAACTGCGCGTGATCAAACATCAGCGCCAGCGCCTCGGGCCGGGTCGCGGCTTGCGCCTCGATCAGCTGATGCACGCACTGCTCGGTGACGGCCCCCGGCGCGGGGTTCCAGTCGTGCAGTTGGCGGGTTTGCTCCACAGCGCTCAACAGCGGCAATTGCCCGAGACTGACCTGCGGCGCGGCCACCATAGCGTGCAGCAGGCAGGCCAGATGCTCGCTCATGCGAGCAATGGCGGTCGGCTCGAAATGGCTGAGCAAAAAGCTCCAGGTCAGGCTCAGTTGACCTTCGCTGACCGCCGCCAATGTCAGCGGGTAGTTGGTGCGCTCATGATTGTCCGGCAGCGAGAAGCTCAAACCGTCCGGTGCGCCTTGCTGCAAGGCCTCGCTGATCGGGAAGTTTTCAAACACCAGCAGGCTGTCGAACAGCGGCTCGCCCGCACGACCGGCCCAGCGCTGTACATCGCTCAGGGCACTGAATTCATGCTCGCGCAGTTCAAGGTTGTGCGCCTGCAAGCGGCCCAGCCACTGGGCCACGCTTTCGGCCGCCTGCGGGCGAGTGATCACCGCCAGGGTATTGATAAACAGGCCCAGCTGGGTTTCAGCCCCCGGCAGGTCCACCGGGCGGCCTGACACCGTGGCACCGAACGCCACGGTGTGCTGACCGCTGTAACGTTGCAACAACAGCGCCCATGCGCCTTGTACCAAGGTGTTGAGGGTGATGCTGTGCTGGCGGGCAAAGCGGTTAAACGCCTCGCTGCTCGCGGCATCGAACACCTGCCGATGATCGGCGTAAGCGCTGTTGTCCGAAAGCGTATGGGGAAGACTTTGGGCCAGCAGGGTCGGGTTCTCCAGCGTCGCTAACTGCGCGCGCCAGAAGGCTTCATCCGCCTGTGCGTCCTGCTCTTGCAACCAACCGATGTAATCGGCGAAGCGGCCTTGATGAGGGGCCACCTCGACGCCGGCATAGCGCTGCAGCACCTCGCCCAGCAGCAAGGCGTTGCTCCAGCCATCCAGCAATAAATGGTGGTGGGTGTAGATCAATTGCTGGCGCTGTTCGTCGAGGCGCACCAGCGCCAGACGCAGCAACGGCGGGTGGGCTGGGTCAAATTGCAAGCGCTCGCTGCGGGCCAGCAGTTCCAGCTCGCTAGTCTGATCGGCTCGGCCGCGCCAGTCGAGTACGGTCAGCGGCAATTGCAATGAACGCTGCACCAGTTGCAGCGGTTCGCTGGCCCCTTGCGGCCAGTGGAAACCGCTGCGCAAGATCGGGTGGGCATCCAGCGTGGCTTGCCAGGCGCGGGCCAGACGGGCAGCGTCCAGGCCGGTGGCTTCAACGCTGAGTTGATTGACGTAAGCCGCCGCCTGCGGCTCATACAGGCTGTGAAACAGCAGGCCGTTTTGCATGGGTGACAGCGGATACACATCCTCAATCTGGCGAGGCGTGACCGGCAGTTGATCGAGCTGGGCCTGAGTCAGGCGGGCCAGCGGGAAGTCGGCCGGGGTCACGCCGCTGTGTTGCGGGTCAATGCAGTGCGCCACCAGCGCCTGCAAGTGCGCTTGAAAAGCCGCCGCCAGCGCTTCAATCACGGGCTTGTCGAAACAGTCCTGACTGAAGCTCAGGTCCAGTTTGAGTTCACCGCCAAACACCTGACCGTCCACCGACAGCCAGTTGGCCAACGGTGAGTCCAGACTTTGCGCCACGCCGCTGGCCTGCTGTGCCGGAACAAACAGCGCGTCGTCGCTGAAGCTCTGATCGAACTGCCCCAGGTAGTTGAACGTCACACGGGGCGCGGGCAACGCCGCCAGGCTGGCTTGCACCTCGGCATCGCCCTGAAAGCGCAACACGCCAAAGCCCAGGCCTTTTCCGGGAATGTCGCGCAGTTGCTGTTTGATCGACTTGATCGAGGCGGCCATGTCCGCCGCCGGGGTCAATTTGACCGGGAACAAGCTGGTAAACCACCCCACGGTGCGGGTCAGGTCGAGGGTTTCAAACACGTCTTCACGGCCGTGGCCTTCGAGTTGAATCAGCGCTGACGCCTCGCCGCTCCAGTCGCACAGGGCGCGGGCCAGCGCCGTCAGCAACAGGTCGTTGACCTGCGTGCGGTACGCTGCCGGTGCGTGTTGCAGCAAGTGGCGGGTCTGCTCACGGTCCAGACCGAGGCTGACCACCTGCCGATGACGCAGCGCCTGACTGCCGTTTGCACGGGCATCGGGCAACGCGCCGCTGACGTCGTTCAACTGCTGCTGCCACCACTCAAGCTCTGCCGCCAGTTGTTCGCTGCTGGCGTAGGCGCTCAGTTGCGTCGCCCAGTCTTGCAGGGCGCTGGTTTTTTCCGGTAACGCCTGATCGGCGTAGGCTGCTTGCAGGTCTTCGAGCAGCACCCGCCACGACACGCCATCGACCACCAAATGGTGGATCACCAACAACAACCGCTGACCGCCGTTTTCATGGTCGATCAGCACGGCGCGCAGCAACGGGCCGTCGTGCAGCGAGAGGCTGCGCTGGGCTTCATCGCACAGCCCTTGCAAGGTGTCGTCGCTTTGCACCTGCGCCGTCCACAGCACATCCGTGGCGGCGGCGCTGTCCAGTGGCACATAGCGCGCCGTCCACTGCCCGTCCTGCTGGCGGAATTGCAACCGCAGGGCATCATGCTGTGCCAGCACTCGTTGCAGCGCGGTTTGCAGGCGCAGCAAGTCCAACGGTTGGCGCACGTCCAGCAACACCGACTGATTCCAGTGTTGGGGCTGCACGGTCTGGTTGGCAAAAAACCACTGCTGCACCGGGGTCAGGGTTTGCGTACCCACGACGGGGCCTTGGGCAATCTGCGGCGCGGCCTGCTGGCTGACCACAGCGGCCAGTGCGTGCAGTGTCGGTTGTTGAAACAGGTCGCGGGGCTGCAAGCGCAAACCGGCGCGACGGGCGCGGCTGACCACTTGAATGGAGATGATCGAATCCCCGCCCAGCTCGAAGAAGTTGTCCTGCCGACCGACCTGTTCGACACCCAGCACGTCTTGCCAAATGGCTGCCAGTTGCCGCTCGTTGTCGCTGCGTGGCGCTTCAAAAACACGCTGGCTGACGCTGACCTCAGGGCTCGGTAATTGCTTGCGGTCCAGTTTGCCGTTGGGGCTGAGCGGCATGTGGTCGATCAACATCAGGTGCGTCGGCACCATGTAGTCGGGCAAGGTGTGCAGCAGGTGCGCCTTGAGTGCTTCGCGCCATGCCGGCAGATCAAGCACGGCCTCGACCGGCACCAGATAAGCGACCAACTGGTTGCCCAGCGCCAACACCACGGCTTCCTGCACCTGCGGGTGTTCTTGCAGGCGCGCTTCGATTTCGCCCAGTTCGATGCGCAGGCCACGGATTTTTACTTGATGATCAATTCGCCCGCAGTACTCGATGGCGCCATCGGCACGATAGCGGGCCAGATCGCCGGTGCGGTACAACCGCTCGCCACGGCCAAATGGATCAACCACAAAGCGCTCGGCGGTCAGCCCCGGACGGGCATGGTAACCCCGCGCCAGCCCGGCGCCAGCCAGGTAAAGCTCGCCGATCGCACCGCTGGGCAAGGGCCGTAATTCGGGGCTGAGGATATAGGTGCGCAGGTTGGCGATGGGGCGGCCAATCGGCACGTTGTCGCGGCCCTCTTCTACGCAGGTCCAATGGGTCACGTCGATGGCCGCTTCGGTCGGACCATACAGGTTGTACAGCCGGGCCTGCGGCAGGCAGTTGAAGGTCTGGCGCTGCAAGGTCATCGGCAAGGCTTCGCCACTGCACACGATGCGTTGCAAGGACGTACAGCGGGCGGCTTCGTCGGCGCTGATAAAGGCTTGCAGCATCGACGGCACAAAATGCAGTGTGGTGATCGCTTGTTCGACGATCAGGGCCGCCAGTTGCTGCGGGTCGCGGTGGGCGCCAGGGGCTGCGACCACCAAAGTGGCGCCGTGCATCAACGGCCAGAAAAACTCCCACACCGACACATCAAAACTGAACGGGGTTTTCTGCAACACCCGGTCTGCGGGAGTCAGGTCGTAGGCCTGTTGCATCCACGCCAGACGGTTGTACAGCGCGCCGTGACTGTTGCCAGCACCTTTGGGCTTGCCCGTGGAACCGGAGGTGTAAATCACATAGGCCAGGTTTTGTGCGCACGCGGTGTTGGTCAGGTTGTCCGCACTGACATCGCTGAGCCAGTGGGCTGACGACTCAAGGCACCGGTGTGCCAGCCCGGCCGGCACAGGCAAAGCGGCCAGCAGGTGCGCTTGAGTCAACAGCAGGCTGATACCGCTGTCGTCGAACATATAGGCAAGACGTTCAGCCGGGTATTCCGGGTCCAGCGGCACATAGGCACCGCCCGCCTTGAGAATCGCCAGCAGACCTATCACCAGCTCCAGCGAACGCTCACAAGCAATTCCCACCCGAACTTCGGGGCCGACACCCTGCTCGCGCAATGTATGCGCGAGACGGTTGGCCCGCTGATTCAATTCGGCGTAAGTCAGGCGTTGCCCGGCAAATTCCAGCGCGCAGGCATCCGGGGTGGCCGCCGCTTGTGCTTCGATATGCAGATGCACGCACTCGGGGCCTTGATAGTCCTGTTGTGTGGCATTGAGGCCATAGAGCGTGGCCTCGCTTTCGCCCGCCGAGAGCATCGGCAACTCGCCAATGGCGCACTCGGGGTTGGCCACAATCGCGCCCAGCAGGTTGCGCCAGTGGCGGGCCAGGTTGTCGATGCGCGCGGCGTCAAACAGGTCGGTGGCGTAGGTCAGGCTGGCCAGCAACCGCTCGCCTTCTTCGTGGGTGTCCAGTTGCAGGTCGAATTGAGCGGTGCGGCCTTGCCACTCCAGGCTTTCGACTTCAAGACCGGCGAGCATCCCGCCCAGCGCGCCGGGACGGCTTTGCTGGTGGTTGAACATCACTTGAAACAGAGGGCTGTGGCTCAGGCTGCGCTCGCCTTGCAGGGCATTGACCAGACGCTCGAACGGCACATCCTGATAACCTTGGGCATCCAGCGAGCGGTCGCGGGTTTGCTCCAGCAAACGGGCAAACGGCAGGCGCCCGTCCAGCTCGGCGCGCAGTACCTGGGTGTTGACGAAAAAACCGATAAGGCCATGGGTTTCGGCACGGTTGCGGTTGGCCACCGGCACGCCGATACGCAGGTCGGTCTGCCCGCTGTAGCGATGCAGCAACGCCTGAAAACTGGCCAGCAGCAGCATAAAAGGGGTCACGCCGCGTTGGCGCGCCAGCGTCATCAAGCCCTTGGCCAGTGCGGGCTCCAGCGCAAAGTCCAGCCGCGCGCCATGCTGGGTCGGTTGCGCGGGGCGCGAACGGTCGCCGGGCAGTTCAAGCACGGGCTGTTCCGTGCCCAATTGCGCGCGCCACCAGTCCAATTGGCGCTCCAGCTCGCCTGCCTCCATCCAGCGCCGTTGCCACAGCGCGTAGTCGGCGTATTGAATCGGCAAGGCCGGCAACTCGGCGCTGCGGCCTTGGGCATGGGCGGCGTAGAGCGCAGAGAACTCTTCGATCAGTACGCCCATCGACCAACCATCGGCGACGATATGGTGCAGGGTCAACACCAGCACATGGTCGTCGTTGTCCAGTTGCATCAGGCTGACGCGCAGCAACGGGCCGTGTTGCAGATCGAAAGGTTGGGCGATGTCCTGCTCGACCTGACGCAACGCACAGGCCATGCGCTCTGGCGAGGGTTGATCGCGTAAATCATGCTGCGTTAAGCGCAAGGTCGAGCCGTGCAACTGTTGGCGCACTTGCCCGTCTTCTTCGGTGAAGCCGGTGCGCAAGCTGTGATGACGCTCCAGCAGCGCGTCAAAACTATGTTGCAAGGCCTCGACGTTGAGCGTGCCGCGCAACCGCAGGGCGGCGGGGATATGGTAGGCCGCACCCTCGGGATCAAGCTGCCACAAAAACCACTGGCGCTGCTGCGCATAAGACAGTTCGCACGGCTCATTGGCGGGTGCGGTGGGCGGAATCGGCAGTTGGCCAAAACTGACGCCCTGCTCCTGCATTTTTTGCAGAAATTCGCGGCGCTGCTGCGGCGCAAGGCTGGCGAAACGGTTGGCAATGCGCCAGGCGGTTGCGTTTTCCATCAGTTGATCTCCATCTCGTCGAGCAGCGATTCAAGCGCGCTCAAACGAACAGCGTTATCCGCAGGCGTTTGGGCCTGTGCCAAAGCGGCATAGGTGTGCAAGTCAGCGGCCTCGAACAGCGCACGCAGCGCCAGTTCGATGCCCAATTCAAGTTCGACCCGGGCACTGGCCTGAGCCGCGAGCAACGAGTGCCCGCCCAATTCAAAGAAGTTGTCGTCACGACCGACACGCTCGACCCCCAGCACGCTGGCCCAAATCGCCGCCAGTTGGGTTTCCAGCTCGCCCTCCGGGGCCCGGTAAGGTCGCTGCCATACCTCGGCGTCGGGCAGGGGCAAGGCTTTGCGATCGAGTTTGCCGTTGCCGGTCAGGGGCAGTTCGTCGAGCAGCAGCCAATGGCTCGGCACCATGTAGTCCGGCAGGTCGACTTTGAGCGCCGCCCGCAGTTGCTCGCGCCACAGCAGCGGATCGACCGGCGTGTGATCCGCCACCACGTAGGCGCACAGCTGGTCTTGGTGCACGCTGAGTACCGCTTCGGCCACGCCGATTTGCTGCTTGAGGCAGGCTTCGATTTCACCGAGCTCGATACGGAACCCGCGAATTTTCACTTGCTGGTCGATGCGGCCCAGATATTCGATGTTGCCGTCCGCCCGCTGACGGGCCAGATCGCCGCTGCGGTACAGGCGCTCACCGGCCATAAAGGGGCTGGCGACAAAGCGCTCGGCGGTCAGCCCGGCACGCCCGTGATAGCCCCGCGCCAGACCGGCACCGGCGATATACAGCTCACCCGCGCAGCCTTGCGCAACGGGCTGGAGCTGACTGTCGAGCAAGTACCAGCTGAGGTCGTTGAGGGGCCGGCCAATCGGGCTTTGCACCTTGGCATCAAGGTCGCTCGGGCTCAGCGCACGGAAGGTCACATGCACCGTGGTTTCAGTAATGCCGTACATGTTGACCAGGGTGGTCTGATGGCTGCCAAAACGCTCATACCACGGGCGCAGGCTGGACACTTCCAACGCTTCACCGCCGAAGATCACCCAACGCAACGCCAGCGGTTGCGGGCTGTTGCAGGCAACCGGCAGCAGTTGGCGGAAAGCGGTGGGTGTCTGGTTGAGCACCGTCACCTGTTCGTCGCACAGCAACTGGTGAAACGCCTGCGGCTCACGGCTGATGTAGTACGGCACGATCACCAGACGCCCGCCGGTGCACAGCGCGCCAAACAACTCCCACACCGAGAAGTCGAAAGCGTAGGAATGGAACAGCGTCCACACATCGCTCGGGCCGAAATTGAACGACCCCTGTGTCGCGCTGAGCAAGCGGGTGACGTTGGCGTGGCTCAACAGTGCGCCTTTGGGCCGCCCGGTGGAGCCGGAGGTGTAGATCACATAGGCCAGGTTGTCGGCGTGGGTCAGGTTGCCAAGGTTTTGTTCGCTGAAACCGTCCAGCACCAGATGCTCCAGGCACAGGGTCTGCACGCCCACCCGTGGCGGCAGGTTTTCCAGCAAGTGCTCTTGGGTCAGCAACAGGTGAATGCCGCTGTCTTCGATCATGTAGCTCAAGCGTTCCGCCGGGTATTGCGGATCGAGCGGCACATAGGCGCCGCCCGCCTTGAGAATGGCCAGCAGGCCGACCACCAGCGGCATCGCCCGTTCGGTGGCAATGCCCACCCGCACGTCCGGGCCTACTCCCAGTTCGCGCAGTTTGCGCGCCAGCCGGTTGGCTTGCGCATTCAGCTCGCCGTAGCTCAGGGACGCGTGCGCACAACGCAAGGCCACGGCCTGCGGCTGTAGCGCCGCCTGTGCTTCAAACAGCTGATGCAGGTTGAGGCTTTGCACCTGAGGTTCGAGCACCGGGTTCCAGTGTTCGATCAAGCGAAGTTGTTCAGCGCTGTCGAGCAGCCCCAGTTCGGCAATTCGCTGCTGCGGCTCACTGACCACGGCGCGCAGCAGATTGAGCCAATGCCCGGCCAGACGCTCGATGGTGGCCGCGTCATACACGTCACGGGCGTAGGTCAGGCTGGCGCGCAGATGCTCGCCCTGCTCTTCGGTGTCCAGCGCCAGGTCGAACTGGGCCGTGTGCTGCTGCCAGTCCATGCGCTCCACGGTCAGCCCTTCGAGCACCCGCTCAACGCTGTCACCGATGGCCCGCTGATGGTTGAACAGCACCTGAAACAGCGGGCTGTGGCTCAGGCTACGCTCGGGTTGCAAGGCGTCTACCAGTTGCTCGAACGGCAGGTCTTGATGGGCCTGTGCCCACAGCGACGAGCGCTTGACCTGCTGCAACAGGCTGGCAAAGGTTTGTTGGCCGTCGATCTCGGCGCGCAGTACCTGAGTGTTGATAAAGAAGCCGATCAGGCCTTCCGTTTCAAGCCGCCCGCGTCCGGCATTGGGCACGCCGACATTGATGGTCGACTGGCCGCTGTAGCGGTGCAGCAGCGTCTGATAGCTGGCGAGCAGCAACATAAACAGGGTCACATTGTGCTGCTGAGCCACTTGCCGCAGCCCGGCGGCCAACGCCGGTTCCAGCGCCAGTTCAAGACGCGCGCCGCGCTCGCTGCGAATCGCCGGGCGAGTCAGTTCGCTGGGCAGTTGCAACGGTGTGTGGTGAGTGCCCAGTTGCTCGCGCCAGGCGCTGAGCTGGCGCTCGCCCTCGCCCGCTTGCAACCACTCACGCTGCCACGCCGCGTAGTCGGCATAGCTCACGGCCAAGGCTGGCAACCGGGCTGCCTGCCCTTGTACATGGGCCTGATACAGCGCACTGAATTCATCGACCATCACCTGCATCGACCAGCCATCGGCGGCGATATGGTGCACGGTCAGTACCAACACATGCTCGTCGGCCGCGACCTTGAGCAACAGCACCCGCAGCAGCGGGCCATTGCGCAGGTCAAAGGGCTGACGCATTTCTTCGGCCACCTGCGCCTCGATCTGCGCCGCGTCGGCGCTATCCAGCGTCAACTCACGCAGGGCCAGCGGCAGATGGGCGTGCAGCACGCCACGAGCCTGTTCGCCGTCCTGAACAAAGGTGGTGCGCAATGTGGCATGACGCGCTTGCAGGTCGTTGAAACTGTGCAGCAAAGCGTCGCGATGCAGCGTGCCCTTGAGGCGCAACGCTGCCGGGATGTTGTACGCGGCGCTGTCCGGGTCCAGTTGCCAGAGGATCCACTGACGTTGCTGGGCGTAAGACAGCACACCGGGATGATCCGCCGCCAAGCGCTGCAACGGCGGTTGGCTGACGGCGCGGGGCTGCGCCGCACAGCGCGCAGCAAACTCGCTGAACACGCTGGTTTCAAACAGGCTGCTCAGGGGCAATTCAATGGCCAGTTGCTGACGCACGCGGGACACCACTTGCGCCACCAGCAAGGAATGGCCACCCAGCTCGAAGAAGTTGTCGTCGCGGCTCACCGCCTCCAGTTTGAGCACTTCCTGCCAAATCGCCGCCATCACGGTTTCGACCCCCGGCTGCGGGGCAATCACCTCGCGCTGCCAGTCTGCCGCCTGGGCCTTTGGCAGCGCCTTGCGATCCACTTTGCCGTTGGCATTGCGCGGCAGGCCGGGCAAGGCCAGCCATTGCAGCGGCACCATGTACTCGGGCAACTGGGCTTTTAGCCCGGCCTTGAGGTGTTCACGCAATGCGCTCCAGTCGCGGGCGTCATCGTCGGGCACGACAAAGGCCACCAGCGCTTTGCCGGTCGGCCCGTCCTGCACCACAACGGCGGCTTCGCGCACGCCATCCAGGTCACGCAGGCGCGATTCGATTTCCCCCAGTTCGATGCGGAAACCGCGCACTTTGACTTGCTGATCGATACGGCCCACGTATTCCAGTTGGCCGTCGACCCGGCGCCGCGCCAGATCGCCAGTGCGGTACAACCGTTCGCCCGCCTGTTGCGCAAACGGGTTGGGCAGGAACACCGCCGCACTGCGCGACGGGTCACTGAAATAACCGCGACCAACCCCCGTGCCGGCAACATACAGCTCACCCACCACGCCCGCAGGCACCGGCGACAAGCCGCCGTCCAGCACGTACAAACGGTTGTTGTCGGTGGCCAGACCAATCGGCAAGTAAGCCCCGGCCGCCGACTCTGCATCCACGCGAAACAGCGCCACGTCGTCCGAACACTCTGCGGGGCCATAAGCGTTGACCAGACCGATCTGCGGGTGGCGCTGCAACCAGCGCCGCGCCAGTTCCGGCGGCATGGCTTCGCCGGTCGGGAGCATCCAGCGCAAGCTGTGCAATGAGCCATGCGCCTCGTCGAGCAGGCTGTGAATCAGCGACGGCACGCTCTCCAGCACGCTGATGCCGCGTGCGTCGACATGGGCCAGCAAGGCCGCCGGATCATGGGCGATGGCGTTGGGCACGATGTCGACCTGGGCGCCAAACAACGGCGCGGCGAGGAACTGCCACACCGATATATCGAAGCTTTGCGAGGCGGTCTGGGCGATCACGTCAGCGCTGGCGAGGTCAAAGTACGGCTTTTTGCTCAGTTGGTTATTGAGCATGCCCGCCTGTTCGACCATCACCCCTTTGGGCGTGCCGGTGGAACCGGAGGTGAAGATCACATAGGCCAGCGCGTTTGGCGCGGTATAGATCCCCGGCTGTTCGACTGAACAGGCACCGCTCTGCACCTCGTCCCAGATCAACAACTGCGGACGCTGCGCCGGTGCCAGCAGCGCCAACATCTCCACAGCCTGATCGCGGCAGGCGCTGCTGGCCACCAGCGCAGGCACCTTGCCCAGTTGCAGCAGGTCGAGCAAACGCTGGGTAGGCAATTGCGGATCCAGCGGCAAGTACGCCGCACCCGCCTTGAAACTGCCGAGCATCATGCCGAGCAGCGTCAGGCTGCGCTCTGCCAGCAAGGCCACGGGCTGATCAACGCCAATTCCGACGTTTATCAAGGCCCAACCAAGCCGGTTGGCGCGGGTATCGAGATCGCTGTACGTCCACTGTTGCTCAAGGCAGGTGGCAACCACTTGGTCAGGATGGGCCGCCACCTGCTTTTCAAACAAGCGCACATAGCCCTGTTCCAGCGGGTAGTCACGAGCGGTGTGGTTACCCGCTTGCAACAAGGCGTCGCACTCGGCACGGGCAACTACCGGCAGGTCTGCGAACTGGCCCTCGGCATGTTCACCAATGGCCAACAGCAGGCGCTTGAAGTCAGCCAGCAAGCGCTCGGCGGTGGCGCAGTCGAAGAAGCGTTTGTCGTACGACAGGTGCAAGCCGAGCGCATCGCCGGGGTACACCACCACGGTCATCGGGTAGTTGGTGTGGGTGCGCGCGCTGTCTGACTTGGCGTTGATTTGCGCGGCGCCACTGGCCACGGCGCTTTCCACCGGGGCATTTTCATACACGAACAGGCTGTCGAAAATGTTTTGGCCTTTCTCCAGCGCGCTGCACGCCTGAATGTTCAGCAACGGCAAATGCTCGTGCTCACGCAGCGCCAGATTGTGCTCGAACAGTCCTTGCAGCCATTCACGCACGCTGACGTTCTGACCGGCACGGGGCAAACGCATCCGCAACGGGATGCTGTTGATAAACAGCCCCACGGTGTCCTGCATTTCCGGGCGATTGATCGGGCGACCCGCCACGGTAACGCCGAACAGCACTTCATCCAGACCGCTGTAACGCTGCAACACCAGCGCCCACGCAGCTTGAGTCAGGGTGTTGACGGTCAACTGGTAACGCTGGGCCAGTTCACGCAGGGCTCGGCCTTGCGTCACTTCCAGATCGGCATACACATCGCCGATCTCGGAAAAACCGCCCTGACGGCGCAGTGCACGGTCAAACGGCAGCGGCGTCGGCTGCTCAAAACCGGCCAGCTCGATGGTCCAGGCGTCCAGCGCCTCACGCTCGCCTTGCTCTTGCAGCCACTGGATAAAGTCGCGGTAGCGCGCCGCCGGGGCCAGAGTGCGTTCGCCGCTGTACAACGCGAAGAAATCTTGCAGCAGCAGCGAGCGGCACCAGGCATCAATCAGGATGTGGTGATTGCTGAGGATGAACCAGTAATGCCCGGCGCTGCGTCGGATCAGACGCAGGCTGAAAGGCGGCGTGTCAAGCAGGTCGAAACCCTGCGCCCGGTCTTGCGCCAGCAAGGCTTGCAGCGCGGCCTCGTGTTCCGCTTCGGGGCGTTCGCTCCAGTCATGCACCTGCACCGTGGGGGCGGCGTCACGGTGGATGATTTGCAGCATGCGGCCGTCATCGTCGAGGCTGAAAGAGGCACGCAGGGCATCGTGCCGCTGGGCCACGGCGTGCCAGGCCGCCGTAAAGCGCGGCAGGTCGATTTCACTGTCGATGATGTAGCGGTCTTGCATGAAGTAGATGCCGGAACCGGGTTCCAGCAAGGTGTGCACCAGCAGACCTTGCTGCATCGGCGACAGCGGGTAGATGTCTTCGATGTCGCGGGCCGGCACCTTGAGCATGTCCAGTTGGGCCTGGGTCAGTTGCGCCAGCGGGAAGTCGGACGGGGTCATGCCGCCCTGTTCATGGTTTACGCAGTGTTCGATCAAGGCGCTCAGTTCACGCTGGTAGTCATCGACCAGCGCCTGAATAGTCGCCGCGTCGTACATCTGCTCGCTGTACGTCCATTGCAGGCTCAACTCGCCGCCATACACCTGCCCTTCGATGCTCAGCCAGTTGGCCAGCGGCGCCTGTTCATCCTGTGCCCGCCCGGCGCTTTCGGTGGCCGGGGTGAACAGCGCCTGCTCGTCAAACTGACGGTCAAACTGGCCCAGGTAGTTGAAGGTAATGCGCGGTGTGGCCAAGGCAGCCAGTTGCGAACCCACGTCGGCGCCCGCCAGATAACGCAGCAGGCCATAGCCCACACCTTTTTCCGGGACGCTGCGCAGTTGTTCCTTGATCGATTTGAGCGAGTCACCAAGGTCTGCGGTCGGGGTCAGTTGCACCGGGAACAGACTGGTAAACCAGCCCACGGTGCGTGACAGGTCGAGGTCGGCAAACAGCTCTTCGCGGCCGTGCCCTTCCAGCTGAATCAGGCTGCTGGCCTGCCCGCTCCAGCGGCAGATAACCCGTGCCAATGCGGTCAACAGCAGGTCGTTGACCTGGGTGCGATAGGTCGCCGGGGCCACTTGCAGCAGTTGGCGGGTCAGCTCGTGATTGAGCTTGAGTTCGAGGGTGCGACCGTCACGGCTGTGCAATCCGGCCTCGGCCCGGTCTTGGGGCAATGCGCTGGAGGCACCGGCCAATTGCTGTTGCCACAGCGCAAGCTCATCCACACGGGCCTGTGCGGCGTCTGACAGGCGCGCCGTCCAGGCTTGATAGGCGCTGGTTTTGGCCTGCGGCGGTTGAGCGGGTGAGCTGTAAAACTGTTGCAGGTCTTCAAGCAACACGCGCCATGACACGCCATCGACCGCCAGGTGATGCACCACCAGCAGCAAACGCTGACTGTGATCCGGCAGATCGACCAACAGTGCGCGCAGCAACGGGCCGTTTTGCAGGTCGAGGCTGCGCTGGGCTTGCTCGCACAGACTGTGCAGTTCATCACTGGAGGCTGCCTGCTTATGCCACAACAGGGAATCGCCCGGCAGTTCGGCATAGGCTTGCTGCCAGCGGCCGTCGTGCTGTTCGAAGCGCAGGCGCAAGGCGTCGTGATGGCTTAACAGGGTGTGCAGGGCCTGCTCTAGCTGAGCCGCCTCAATGGGCTGACGCGGGTGCAGTAACAGGGACTGGTTCCAGTGCTGGCGAGCGGGCATCGGCTGGTCGAAAAACCACTGTTGCACCGGGGCCAATGCCACAGCACCGGTGGCGACTCCCTGATCAATCTGACTGTGGCTGCTCAATTGAGCGACACGGGCCAGGCTGCGGATGGTCTGGTGCTGGAACAGATCACGCGGGCTAAAGGCGATACCGGCCTGACGCGCACGGCTGACCACTTGAATGGAAATGATCGAGTCGCCCCCCAGGGCGAAGAAGTTGTCATCAACGCCGACCTGTGCCACGCCCAGCACATGCTGCCAGATGTCGGCCAGGCGCTGTTCCAGAGTGCTTGTCGGTGCCGCATAGCCTTGCTGCACCGCACTCAGGTCGGGCCGTGGCAATGCCTTGCGTTCCAGCTTGCCGTTGGGTGACAGCGGCAAGCGTTCAAGGCTGACCCAGTGACTGGGCACCATGTATTCCGGCAGCCCGGCTTGCAGGTGACTGGTCAGCGTCGTTTGCCAATCCTCGGCGCTGGCCGGGTCTTCAAGCACTACGTAGGCCACCAGTTGTTTACCATCGAGCACCAGCACCACGGCCTCGCGCACGGACGGCTGTTCGACCAGGCGCGCTTCAATTTCCCCCAGCTCAATGCGCAAACCGCGCAATTTGACCTGATGGTCGAGACGGCCCAGATACTCAATCACCCCGTCGACCCGCTGGCGCACGAGGTCGCCGGTGCGGTAAAGACGCTGCCCCGGATTGAACGGGCATGGCACAAAGCGCTCGGCAGTGAGTGCCGCGCGACGGTGGTAATTGCGCGCCAGCCCGGCACCGCCCAGGTACAACTCACCCGCCACGCCCACGGCCACCGGCGACAGGTCGGCGTCAAGCACCAGCGTGCGCAGGTTGGCGATCGGCAAGCCAATCGGCACGCTCGCGCTGCCTTCGTCCACACAGGTCCAATGGGTCACGTCGATGGCGGCTTCGGTAGGGCCATACAGGTTGTACAGCTCAGCCTTGGGCAACTTGCCGAACACCTGTTGCTGCGCATCCACCGGCAGCGCTTCACCGCTGCACACGATGCGCCGCAGACTGTGACACTGCTCGACGCCCGTCTCGTGAATAAAGGCCTGCAACATCGAGGGTACAAAGTGCAGCGTGGTGATGCGTTGCTCGCGAATGGTGTCGATCAGGCGCAGCGGTTCACGGTGCTCCCCCGGTTGCGCCAGCACCAGCCGTGCGCCGGTCAGCAACGGCCAGAAAAACTCCCACACCGAGACGTCAAAACTGAACGGGGTCTTTTGCAGCACCGCGTCTTCGGCGGTCAGCGTGTATGCCTGCTGCATCCAGCTCAGGCGGTTGACCAGCGCCGCGTGGGTGTTGCCCGCGCCCTTGGGACGGCCCGTGGAGCCGGAGGTGTAGATGACATAGGCAAGGTGCTGCGAATCCTGAGCAACCACCAGGTTGTCGTCGCTGTAAGCGTCGAGCCATTCAGTGTTCTGATCGAGGCAGATGACCGTGATCCCGGTCACCGGCAATTTTGTCAGCAGCGCAGTCTGGCTTAACAGCAGGCCAATGCCGCTGTCTTCAATCATGTAAGCCAGCCGCTCCTGCGGGTAATCCGGGTCGAGCGGCACATAGGCTCCGCCCGCCTTGAGGATGGCCAGCAGGCCAATGACCATCTCCAGCGAGCGCTCGACCGCGACACCCACCAGCACATCCGGGCCAACGCCCTGCTCGCGCAACGCGTACGCCAGTTGGTTGGCGCGGGCATTGAGCTGCGCGTAGGTCATGGCCTGTGCGCCAAATACCAGAGCGCTCGCCTCAGGCGTACGGGTGACCTGTGCTTCGATCAGCTGTTGCAGGCAGGTGTGGGTCGGGTAATCGACCTGAGTGTTGTTCCAGTCGTGCACCTGAGCCTGTACTTCACCGGCATCAAGCATCGGCAATTCGCCGACACGGCGCTCGCTGTTGTCTACCAGTGCGCGCAGCAGGTTGCTCCAGTGACGCGCCATGCGGGTGATGGTGCTGGCGTCGAACAGATCATTGGCATAGGTCAGCGCCGCGTGCAGACGGCCGCCTTTTTCGTAGGTGTCCAGGCTCAGGTCGAACTGCGTGGTGCGCCCTTGCCACTCAATCAGCCCCAGCTCCAGGCCCGACGCCGTGCTCACCGCTTCTATATCCGCCACGTTTGGCTGGTGGTTGTACATCACCTGAAACAGCGGGTTGTGGCTCAGGTTGCGTTCAAGCTTGAGGGCTTCGACCAATTGCTCGAACGGCAACTCCTGATGCGCCTGAGCACCGAGTGCGGTTTCTTTGACGGCGCTTAACAGCTCGGCCACTGAGGTCTGCGCAGTGAGTTGGGTGCGTAGCACTTGGGTGTTGACGAAAAACCCGATCAGCCCTTCGACCTCACGGCGATTGCGGTTGGCAATCGGCACCCCGACACGCAGATCACTCTGGCCGCTGTAGCGGTGCAGCAGAATATTGAAGGCCCCCAGCAGCAGCATGAACAGGGTCACTTGATGCTGCTGTGCCAGTGCTCGCAGTTGTTCGACCAACTCCGGGGCCACGGCGAACTCATGACGGGTGCCTTGATAACTTGGCATCGCGGGGCGCGGGTAATCGGCGGGCAACGCCATGACCGGGTGTTCATCACCCAACTGGGCTTGCCAGTACGTCAACTGCCGCGCCTGCTCACCCGCCTCCAGCCAGCGGCGCTGCCACAGGGCGTAATCGCTGTATTGAATGGGTAAATCAGCCAGTTGCGGGGTATGCCCGCGCTCAAAAGCGTCATAACTGCGGATGAACTCGTCGATCAGCACATTCATCGACCAGCCGTCCGAGACGATATGGTGCAAAGTCAGCAGCAGTACGTGCTCGCACGGGTCCAGTTTGAGCAGCTTGATGCGCAGCAACGGGCCGCTGGCCAGATCGAAGGGTTGCAGCGATTGCTGCTGAGCCTGAGCGGCAACTGCCTGTTCGCGCTTGATCACGGGCAACAGGCTCAGATCCACCTGTTCGACCACAAGCGGGGCACTTAACGGCGCCTGTTCGAGGCTGTCATCCGGGTTCTGGCGAAACACCGTGCGCAGGGTTTCGTGGCGCTGCACCACGTGGGTGAAGGCTTGCTCCAGCGCGGCAATGTTCAGCGCACCCTTGAGGCGTACCGCACCCGGCAGGTTATAGGCGCCGCTGAGCGGGTCGAGCTGCCATAAAAACCACATGCGCCGCTGCGCGTAGGACAAGGCATGGCGGTCGGCCTGTGGCACATCGGCCGGGATGGGGAACTGCGAAAAGTCGATCCCTTCCGCACGCAGACCGTCGAGGAATAACTGACGTTTTTCCAACGGCAACTCGATGAACCGGCGGGCAAGTTTGAGGGACTTCTCAGCATTCATCTGGGGGCTTCCGTAGGTATTGGCTATCGAGCTTTGGCTCGGCTATCCCTACGGAACGGATGGGGTGGGGGGAAAATTAAAGCAATGCCCCCGTAGCAGTTGCCGAAGGCGACGTTCGATTGCGCAGCGATCGTAAAACCTGCGTGCGCGGTTTACCTGACGCACCGAGCGCTCTGGTTTTACGACGGCTGCGCCGCCGGACGTCGCCTTCGGCAACTGCTACGCCTTAAATTCAGTGCAACCTCACGACCCGGTGTATCAGATACATCGAGCGTCCAGCGCTTGCGACGACTGCATCGTCGATCGCAGCCTTCGTGCCTCGGCAGCGGCTACAGGGATCGCCCGTGAGTGTTCTTGTTCGCCTTAAATTCAGCCCTCGGCTTCTCGTTATACCAAGTGAATCCTGCCTATTTAGGTATTGTTTATGTCTGCCGCCGCCACGCTGGTCAACCACCTGCGCAAACGCCTGAGTAAACCCTCCAGTTATCAATTGTTCGACATTCAGCTCAAGCAACGTATTGCCTTGAGCCCTACCCTGACGCGCTTTGTGTTTAACGGCAAGGATGTGCCGCTCATGCGCACGTTGGCGCCTGACCAGCGCGTGAAGCTGTTTTTCCCGTCTGCCAGCGGCGCCCCACCCCAGTTGCCCAAACACGGCGACTGGCAGGCCGCACGCCGTGGCTTGAGCCCCGAGCAGACACCGGCGATGCGCACGTACACGATTCGCGATCTGCGCCCCGACACCGGGGAGCTGGACATCGACTTTGTCCTGCACGGCGAAACCGGCCCGGCCTCGCGCTGGGCAGTTCACGCTACACCGGGCGACTGCCTGCAAATCGTCGCGCCCAACGCGGCTTATCACGATGATCCAGGCGGTTATGAATGGCTGCCCCCACAGGGCGTACGCAACGTGCTGTTGATCGGCGATGAAACGGCGTTGCCGGCCATCGCCGGAATTCTCCAGCAGTTGGCCGGCCAGCCCGATGCGCCTCAGGTGCAGGCCTTTATCGAAGTGCCTGAAGAGTCCGACTGCCTGCCCTTGATCTGCGGCCTGAACACCAAGGTGCACTGGATGCCACGTGCCAGCCTGAGCCAGCCACACGGCGCGGGCATGATCATGGCCGCGCGCGAACTGGCCAGCTTGCCTCCCACACCTGAGCAAATTCGCAGCGCCATCGCTCTCGACGTGCTGGATCTGGACACCCAGCGCCCCTGGGAACTGGCCAGCGCCAAGCAAAGCGAGTTTTATGCCTGGGTGGCCGGCGAATCCTCAGCCGTCATGGCCATTCGCTCGTTTTTTATCAATGATCTCGGGCTGGACCGCAAAGGATTGACCTTGATGGGCTACTGGAAACTGGGCCGTTCGCTGGAATGAATGTATTTGGAAACACTTCTTTACAACTCCGTCTTCGGGTTTTGTCTGTCTGATTCGTCCTACATGGATAAGCAATCGCTTCCCATTGGCGATTAGACACCCGCTCAGACGTGAGTTTGCAGTTCCCCATGTCCAAAAAGTCCCGTTCAAAGCTTTGGTTTCTGGTGCACAGCTGGCTGACACTGCCCATCTGGTTCTTTGTCTTGATTGTCTGTGTGACCGGCACACTGGCGGTGGTCAGTCAGGAAATCGTCTGGCTGGCCACCCCGCAAGCCCGTGCCACGCAGCCCTCTGATGATGCCCCCTTGCTGACCTATGATCAGGTGCTCAGCGCGATTCACGCGGCCGAGCCCAAGCTTGCGGTGCAGTCGATCAGCCGCCCCGACGAATCGCATTTTGCGCTGGTGGCCGACGTGGTGTACCCGGACGGCCGCTCGCCGTCGCTGTATATCAACCCGTACACCGGGGCGATTCAGGGCGAAAGCCCCAGCTTTGATTTCAAGGCTTTTACCCGCGCCCTGCACGGCTGGTGGCTGGTGCCGTTTACCAATGGCTATAGCTGGGGCTGGTACCTGGTGTCATTCCTGGGCCTGCCTTTACTCGGCTCGCTGATTACCGGGCTGGTGGTCTACAAAAAATTCTGGAAAGGCTTTTTTAAACCCAACTTGCGCTTTAAACACGGCGCGCGGATTTTTTGGGGCGACTTTCACCGCCTGTGCGGTATCTGGTCGATCTGGTTCATCGCCGTCATTTCCATCACCGGCCTGTGGTTTTTGATTCAGGCCATCCTGTTCGACAACCAGATTTCAATCTCCACAGCAGGCAATCCGCCGGTGGTGGCCCGTCAGGATGTACCGATCATGCCGGACGGCAAACCCGCACCGCAGATCAGCCTCGATCAAGCCGTGAACATCGCGGCTCAGAACATCCCCGGCCTTGAGGCCAGTTTTGTCAGCCTGCCGAGCAATGCCTACGGCCATATCGAAATCGGCGGCCCCGGCTGGTATCCGCTGCTGTACCAAACTGCCGATATCAACCCGTACAACGGCGCCATTGAAGGTTCGCGGATGATCGCCGACCGCTCCGGGCTGGAGCTGGTAACCGAATCGATGCGGCCGCTGCACACCGGCGATTTTGGCGGGTTGTGGGTCAAGCTGATCTGGTTCTTCTTCGGCCTGATCCTGAGCATGATGGTGCTCAGCGGCCTGCTGATCTGGACCAAACGTACGGCGTTGGCCACCGCTCACGCGCTTAAGCGCAGCCACAAACAGCCGCTCGTCCATAAACAAACGGTCACCGCCCGACACGAACACACCGAAGAGGCCAATGTATGAGCAAGGCAGTGACGGCAGCTCCCGCTTCCCGACTGGGCCGGCTGTGGCACAAATGGCGCTTTCACATCAACATCCTGCTGCTGCTGGTGCCGCTGGGTTTTATGCCCAAGTACTTTGCCGATGCCTCGTTATTTCGGGGCGACAGCGGCCTGGGCGAGCGCGACATCGGCACCGTGCAGGTCGGCCCCTGGAGCCTGCAACTGGCCGAAATGCGCAACGAAGCGCCCACCCCCGATGGCCCGGCCGGCTATATGAAAAGCTTTAACGCCGCGCTCTGTGAGACCTGTATCGAACAGGTCAAGGCCGCGTATCTGCGCATCGGCAAGCCGCGCAGTTTACGAGCCGCCGGGGTGATTTTCTTCGGCACGCCCTATCGCCTTGGCGCCACCTTGCCGATCCCGGAGCGCACCCAGGCTGACGCCGAACTGTGGATCACCCTTGAAGGGTGGGACGGCTCCATGCACCAGGCATCCATTCCCCTGAGTCAGGCGTCACCGGCCACGGTCGCCTGGCTGGCTCAACGAGGAGGCAAGTAATGCGTTCACACCTGTTTAAAACCCCTGTCATAGCGGCCGGAATGATTGCATTGATCGGTTTCAGCACCGGCGCACTGGCCCATAACCCCATGTGTGAGTGCAAGGACATCGGCGGCGGTTTGATCCGTTGCTCCGGCGGCTTTTCAGATGGCAGCGGCGCGCCGGGGGTGACGCTGGATGTGATCGGCTACGACGAAACCATTCTGGTGGCGGGCAAGTTGGGCACAGATTCCAGCCTGACCTTCAAGCGCCCGGATGCCGAGTTTTATGTGCTGTTCGATGCGGGCCCCGGCCATATCGTTGAAATCGACCAAGCCGATATCGAGGGCTCATGAGTACTCATGTCGTGCGCCCGGCCGGTGCCGGGCATGAAACCCTGTATGTGCTGCTGTTATGCCTGTTGATTCTGTGCGTCGCCGGGTCAGTTGTGGCCTGGCGCCATGAATCCGCGCAGGTGACGTCAGTGGCCGACCATCAACTGGATGCGCGCCGCGATCTGAACGCCGCCGAGCAAGGCATTTACGCCGATCTGCGGGTCACGCTGGATGAAATCCAGTTATTGCGTGAAGAGTCGAACATCCTGCCGAGCCCGGTGCAACTGGCCGAGGAGGGTTTTGCGCCGTTTGCCAGCGATGCCAGTTCGGTCAGCCGGGGCAATCACGCCTGGCAGTTGCTGGGCGAGCAGGCCTATCTGGGCATCAGCCCCAATCCTGAGGTTGCGGGTTCTTTTTTGATGCGCCTCGGCGCTCAGCCCGACGTCTGGCTCAACCGCCAACCGGGCGTCAGCCCGCCCGCTGATTTAAGCGATGCCGCCTTGAGCCAGCACGGCTGGCAACAAGTGATCGCGCAATTCGATGCCGGAGTGACTCGTCAACACCGGCACTGAACCCCTTTTTGACCTGAGAGAAGACTGCTCGCCATGCCGATTTCATCTGTTGTGCGCCGCCGCACCCTGTTGCTGGCCGCCCTGCTCTGCGCCTGCCTCTGCCCCCTCGCATTTGCCGACACCCCGGCAGCACTGGCCAAGCCGCTGCGCATTGGTATCACCTTGCACCCCTATTACAGCTATGTGAAAAACATCGTCGGCGACAAGGCCGAAGTGGTGCCGCTGATTCCCGCAGGCTTTAACCCGCATGCCTACGAACCGCGCGCAGAAGACATCAAACGCATCGGTACGCTGGACGTCATCGTGCTCAATGGCGTCGGCCATGACGATTTTGCCGACCGCATGATCGAAGCCAGTGAAAAACCTGAAATTGCCGTGATTGAAGCCAATCAGAATGTGCCGCTGCTGGCCGCCACCGGCACCGCCGCCCGGGGCGCAGGCAAAGTGGTTAACCCGCACACCTTTCTGTCGATCAGCGCATCCATTGCCCAGGTCAACAACATTGCCCGCGAACTGGGCAAGCTCGACCCGGCCAATGCCAAAACCTACACCGCCAATGCCCGCGCCTACGGCAAACGTCTACGCCAGATGCGTGCCGACGCCCTGGCCAAGCTGACTCAAGCTCCCAACGCTGACTTGCGTGTCGCCACCGTGCACGCCGCGTATGACTACCTGTTGCGCGAGTTCGGTCTGGAAGTCACCGCAGTGGTGGAACCGGCGCACGGGATCGAACCCAGCCCCAGCCAGTTGAAAAAAACCATCGACCAGCTGCGCGCACTGGATGTAAAGGTGATTTTTTCGGAGATGGACTTCCCTTCGACCTATGTGGAGACCATTCAGCGCGAATCAGGGGTCAAGTTGTACCCGCTGTCGCATATCTCCTATGGCGACTACAGCGCCGACAAATACGAAAAAGAGATGACCAACAACCTCAATACCGTGGTCAAGGCGATTCAGGAGTCCGGCGCATGACCGCTGCCGAATCGCTGTGTGTGAAAGCCTGCGGCCCCGCTGTCGAGTTCGATCAGGTGACGCTGACGCTGGGGCGCACGCTCATTCTGGATCAGGTCAGTTTCAGCATTGCCCCAGGCACAGTGCATGCGTTGGTCGGCCCGAACGGCGGTGGTAAAAGCTCACTGATCAAGACCCTGCTGGGGCAAATGCCCCATCAGGGCCGCTTGAGCCTGAACTGGCCGGGCGAACCCGGGCTGATCGGGTATGTGCCCCAAGCGCTGGAGTTTGATCGCGGGTTGCCGATGACGGTCGACGACTTTATGGCCGCCATGTGCCAGCGTCGCCCGGCCTTTATGGGTTTGTCACGCAAGGTGGCCCCGGCCATCGGCGAGGCATTGGAACGCGTGGGCATGCAAGACAAGCGCAAGCGGCGCATGGGCGCTTTGTCCGGCGGTGAACGCCAGCGTGTGCTGCTGGCCCAGGGTCTGATCCCGGCCCCGCAATTGCTGGTGCTGGATGAGCCCATGTCGGCGCTGGATGAAGCCGGGGCACAGGTGTTCGAGCGCTTGTTGACTGACTGGCGTAACGCAGGCGTGACCGTGGTGTGGATCGAGCATGATCTGGCGGCGGTCAAACGTCTGGCCGGGCGCGTCACCGGGCTTAACCGCAAAGTCTTGTTCGATGGTTCACCTGAGCAGACCCTTAGCCCCGAGCGTTTGCTCAGCCTGTTCTCAACCCATCCCAAGGCCCTCGCAGGTGTTTACCCATGAGTTATGAAGCCTTTCGTTTGATGATTCAGGGCTGGGCCAGCGCCGGGTATCTGCCCGAGATTCTGGCCTATGGCTTTGTGGTCAACGCGCTGATCGCGGGTGTGATGATCGGCCCGGTGCTGGGCGGGCTGGGCACGCTGGTGGTGGTCAAACGCTTCGCGTTTTTCTCCGAAGCCGTGGGCCATGCCGCACTGACGGGCGTGGCCATCGGCATCCTGCTGGGCGAACCCTACACCGGGCCTTATGGCAGCCTGTTTGGTTACTGTCTGCTGTTCGGCATCTTGCTCAACTACCTGCGCAATCGCACCGGCCTGGCGCCGGACACCCTAATCGGCGTGTTTCTGTCGGTGTCGCTGGCGCTGGGTGCCAGCCTGCTGCTGATTCTGGCAGGCAAGATCAACGTGCACATCCTTGAAAACGTGCTGTTTGGCTCGGTGTTGACGGTCAACGGCAACGACTTGCTGGTGTTGGCAATTGTCGGCGCACTGGTACTGGGCCTGAGCCTGCCGCTGTACAACCGCATCATGCTGGCCAGTTTCAATCCGCAATTGGCGGCGGTGCGCGGGGTGGCGGTGAAGACTCTGGACTATCTGTTTGTGATTCTGGTCACGCTGATTACCGTGGCCGCCGTAAAGGTCATCGGGGCGATTCTGGTGGGTGCGTTGCTGGTCATTCCCGCGGCGGCGGCCCGTTTGCTCAGTCAGTCATTGAAAGGGTTTTTCTGGTTGTCGGTGCTCATCGCCACGGTCAGCACCCTGTGCGGGATCTTGCTGCCCATCGTCTTCGACCTGCCGATTCCGTCCGGTGCGGCAATCATTTTGATGGCGGGTATCGCCTTCGCCTTTGCTGCCATCGCCCGTGGCGTGGTGCCCAGCCTGAAAGGGAATATTGGATAAATGATCACTCTGCGCAAGTTGACCCTCGCTCTGGCCATCACCGGCCTGCTAAGCACACCGTTGCAGGCGGGCGAAACCACCCTCCTCGCCAGCCTGCCGATTACCTATGGCTTGAGTGACCTGCTGCTCAAAGACAGTGGTGTGAAGCTGCAACGTGCCGTACCGGCCAACCTGCCGGGCAGCCGCCAGAGCGCCTATTTCAGCGGTCGCGGCGCGCCCGCCCTGCACACGCTGGCGCAAAACGCCGATGCGGTGGTAGGCGTGCGTTCGCTATGGAGTGACGACCCGCTGTATCCGATGGCGCGGCGCAGCAATATCCGTATTGTTGAAATCGACGCCGCCCGCCCGGTAGACGGCAGCTTGCCGGGTATCGCTGTGCAGCCGGGCGCCAACCGCGATGGCCTGAACAGCCAGCCGTGGCTGGCGAGTAACAATATGGGGCGCATGGCGGATGTGATTGCGGCTGATCTGGTGCGCTTGGCGCCGGATGCAAAACCCAAAATCGAGGCCAATCTGGCGGCCCTCAAGCAACGCTTGCTCAAGCTCACGGCCGACAGTGAGGCGCGTCTGGCTCAGGCCGATAACCTGAGCGTGGTCAGTTTGTCAGATCGACTGGATTATTTGATTGGCGGGTTGAATCTGGAGCGGGTTGAAGTGGCACACAAAGGCGATGAGCCGTGGACCCCGCAGGCGCTTGAAGCGTTGACCCGGACACTGATAGACAATGAGGTGGGGTTGGTGCTCGATCATCGTGAGCCGAGTGCTGAGGTGAAGGCTGCGATTACCGAGGGGGGTGCTCAGTTGGTGGTGGTAGGCGCGGAGGGGGAAGATCCGGTGGCTGAATTGCAGGGCACGATTGATTCAATCGTCAAGGTGTTGAATAAGGGTTGAGCTTGAAAAGCCCCTCACCCTAACCCTCTCCAAGAGGGAGAGGGGACTGATTTTGGTGAAGTCTCAGATTTATGTACTAACGCAAATCGGCTCCCTCTCCCTCCGGGAGAGGGTTGGGGTGAGGGCCAACACTTAATGCGCAACCACCGCATCCATCTTCTGACGCAGGCTCAACGGCCTCATGTCCGTCCAGACTTCTTCGATATAGGCCAGGCACTCAGCCTTCAGGCCACTTTTGCCCACCGCGCGCCAGCCTTCTGGAATGGCCTTGTAATCCGGCCAGATCGAATATTGATCCTCGTGGTTAACCACCACTTGAAAGAGGATGTCGTCGCGGTCAAATACTGAACTCATGTGCGGGTCTCCGTCGCAGAAAGGGATATACAACTAACGTTTGGCCGGGGCCCGGAATTACAGGCGAGCAAGCGCCGCGGACAGCGCGTTGCCAAAAATGGCCGCAACCTCGTCGATTTCGCCTGCGGTGATGATCAGTGGCGGCAGGAAGCGCACCACGGCACCCTGTCGGCCGCCCAGCTCCAGAATCAGCCCGCGCTTAAGGCATTCGCGTTGCACCAACGGCGCCAGACCCGCAAACACCGGTGGATGGCCCAGACTGTCAGGCGTGCCCGCCGGATCGACCAGCTCAACACCCAACATCAAACCGCGCCCGCGAATATCACCCAACTGCGGGAAGTCACGCTGCAAGATGCGCAGGTGCTCACTCAGGCGCTCGCCCATGGCAGCCGCGTGGTCGGCTACGTTGTGTTCCTTGAGGTAGCGCATCACCGCAGAACCCGCCGCCATCGCCATCTGATTGCCACGGAAGGTGCCGGCATGGGCGCCCGGCAACCAGGTATCAAGCCATTCGCGGTACACCACCACCGCCAACGGCAGGCTGCCGCCGATGGCTTTGGACAACACCACGACGTCAGGAATAATGCCCGCATGCTCAAAGGCAAACATTTTGCCGGTGCGGGCAAAACCGCTCTGGATTTCATCGACTATCAAGGCCACACCGGCCTGTTCGGTGATGCGGCGCAGGCCGCGCAGCCAGTCCAGATCGGCCGGTATAACACCGCCCTCGCCCTGCACCACTTCGACAATCACCGCAGCGGGCAATTGCACGCCCGCTTCCGGGTCGGTGAACAGGGTTTCAAGGTAATGCAGGTTGGCCTGCACGCCCGCCTTGCCCCCCAGCCCGAACGGGCAGCGGTAATCGTAGGGGTATGGCATGAACTGCACGCCGTTGTTGAGCAACGCGGCGAGGGGTTTTTTCGGCCCCAGACTGCCCATCAGGCTCAAGGCCCCTTGGCTCATGCCGTGATAACCGCCTGAAAACGACACCACGGTGGTACGCCCGGTGGCGGTGCGCACCAGTTTTAGCGCCGCTTCCACCGCGTCGGTGCCGGTAGGGCCGCAGAACTGGATTTTCGCTTCGAGAGCCAACGCTTCGGGCAACAGGCCAAACAGGTCCTGCACGAATTGATCTTTGACCGGCGTGGTCAGGTCGAGGGTGTGCAGCGGCAAGCCGTCCGCCAATACCTGCTGGATCGCCTGGATCACCACCGGGTGGTTGTGCCCCAGCGCCAGGGTGCCGGCGCCAGCCAGGCAGTCGATAAAACGACGGCCTTCCACGTCTTCGACATACAAACCCGAAGCGCGCTTGAGCGCCAGCGGAATGCGGCGCGGGTAGCTACGGGCGTTGGACTCCTGACGGCTCTGGCGGGCCAGCAGCGCGGACTCTTCGAATTCATACAGGGTGTCGGCCGGACTGATCCTGACCGGCTGATCTTCAACAAGGCTGGTGGCAACTGACATTCCCGGGACCCTCAATACGCTGATGAGATTGACCAAAACTTTCCTGCTTTGGAAACGCATCAGCGCACTGAGGATTTAGCCTTGCGGACAATTACCGCCCTGAGTCGGCCTGTAACTTGCTCTTGCGCACCGAACGGTAAGCCAGACCCAGCACCGCAAACCACACCGGCACCATGTACAGCGCCTCACGGGTGTCATTTTCCAGCGCCAGCAAGGCCAGGATGAACACAAAAAAGCCCAGGCAAACCCAGACCATCACCTTGCCACCCGGCATTTTGTACTTCGACGCGCGGTGCAGGTGATCGCTCTTTTTGCGATACGCCAGGTAGGACAGCAGGATCATGGTCCACACAAACATAAACAAGGTGGCCGAGACGGTGGTGATCAGGGTGAAAGCTTCCATCAGGTTGGGCACCAGATAGATCACCAGGGCACCGGCCAACAAGCAGATGCAGGAAAAAATCAACCCGTTGGACGGCACGGCCTGCTTGGACAGATGCTTGAATTGACGCGGGGCATCGCCCTCCACCGCCAGCCCGAAAAGCATACGGCTGGTGGAAAACACGCCGCTGTTGGCCGAGGACGCCGCTGAAGTCAGCACGACAAAATTGATGATGCCCGCCGCCGCTGGCAGACCCGCCAGCATAAACAACTCAACGAAAGGACTTTTATTGGCCACGACGTCGCGCCAAGGGGTCACGGCCAAAATCGCAATCAACGCACACACGTAGAAAATGATGATGCGCAGCGGAATCGAATTGATCGCCCGTGGCAAGTTGTGTTCCGGGTTTTTGGTTTCGGCGGCGGTAGTGCCCACCAGTTCGATGCCGACAAACGCAAATACGGCAATCTGGAAACCGGCAAAGAAGCCCATCAGACCATGGGGAAACATACCGCCGTCATTCCACAGGTTACTCAGCGCTGCGGTGTTGCCGGTCGGTGACTGGAACGACGTCACGACCATATACAGCCCGGTGCAGACCAGCCCGCAGATGGCGATGATTTTGATCATGGCGAACCAGAATTCCAGTTCGCCGAACATTTTCACGGTCAGCAAGTTGAGCGACAACAGCACCGCCACACAGCCAATAGCCGGCATCCACAAAGGAATGTCGGGGAACCAGAACTGGGTATAACCGGAGATGGCAATGACATCGGCAATACCCGTGACGATCCAGCAGAACCAGTAGGTCCAGCCCGTAAAGTAACCGGCCATGGGGCCTAGCAGATCAGTGGAGAAATCAATGAAAGACTTGTAGTTGAGGTTGGATAACAGCAACTCGCCCATGGCCCGCATGACGAAAAACAGCATAAACCCGATGATCATGTAGACGAAGATGATCGAAGGGCCAGCCAAACTGATGGTCTTGCCTGAACCCATAAACAGACCGGTGCCGATAGCACCGCCAATGGCAATCAGTTGGATATGACGGTTGGACAGACTGCGCTTAAGCTCCGGTTCATCCCCATCAGAATGGGGAGCAAGTGGTGCGTCATTCATTGTTTTCATACCTTGCAATGACTTTTACAAAATGTCATTAAACAGAAGGCATTGAATTAAAACCAGAAAAACGAGCGGCCTAAACGCCGCAGGGGGCAACGGGAACCCGTAGCAGTTGCCGAAGGCGACGTCTCCTGAGTCCCGAATTCACGACGACTGCGTCGCCGGACGCAGCCTTCGGCAGCGGCTACGAGGGGGATGACAAGGGCATGCGCAGCTCCACCCGCAAGCCATCCGGCTGGCTGTCAAATTTCAATTCGCCGCCGCAGCGCTCGACAATGGCCTGCACGATCGCCAATCCCAACCCACAACCGTTGCTGTTGCCATTGCGCCAGAAGCGCTGAGTCATGTGCTGCAAGGTGTCTGGTGAAATACCCGGCCCGTGGTCGCGCACCACAAAACAGACCTGGCGCCCTTCCATACGCACCGCCAGCTCCACCTGAGTCTCGGCAGGGGCATGGCGCAACGCATTGTCCAGCAGGTTACGCAAGGCCGCGATTGCCAGCACCGACGGCACCTCCAGCGGCGTTGTCGGCAAATCATTCGGCAGGCTCAAGGTGACCCGCTCGGCCGCGTCACTCGCGGCATCGTGTATCGCCAAACGGGCCACTTGCTCGGCCGAACACTGCACGCCGTCGTCGAATGACAGGCTACCTTCGACCCGGGCCAGTAACAGTAACTGCTCCAGGGTGCGGTGCAAGCGGTCGGCTCCGGCTTCGGCGTGGGCCAATGATTGTTCACGCGCTTTGCCGTCGGTCATGCGCGCCACTTGCAGGTGGGTTTTGATCGCGGTCAGCGGGCTGCGCAACTCGTGGGCCGCATCGCCGGTCAGGCGCCGTTCACGTTCAAGGGCTTTGGCGATACGCGCCAGCAGTTGGTTCTGGGAGTCGAGCAAAGGTTTCAACTCGCTGGGCAGCGGGTCTATCTGCAAGGGTTGCAGCGAATCGGCATCACGTCGCATCAAGGCATCGCGCATGCGTTTAAGCGGCGCCAGCCCTTGGCCGATGCCCAGCCACAACAGGAACAAACAGACGATCAAGGCCATGCCCACCGGCACCGACGCGGCGAGCAGTACCGACAGGTTCAATGCCTCGCGTTCCACCTGGCGGTCAGCCGTGGTGATGCGTACATCGCCACGATCCAGCGTAAAGGTGCGCCACACGGCGCCATCAATCACTTGATCATGAAAGCCGGTGGCTTCTGATTGCATCGGCTGGTCGGGATGGTTGTGACTGCGCGCCAGGATTTCACCGCGCAATGAGCTGACCTGACACGCCATGCCGCCTGGAATGGTCAGTTGTTCGGCGCTGAAGTGGGTGCCCTCGCCTTTTACCGGCAAAGGTGGCAGTTGCTCCAGCAAGCCCGCGACCATGCGCGCCGAAGCGACCAGCCGCTGGTCGAGGGAAAACATCATTTGCTGGCGCAAGTCACTGAGCATCCAGGCCGCCGCCAGTGCCCAGACGAGCACAAAGGCCGAGCCGATGGTCAGGCTTAAACGCAGGCGCATGCTCATGGTTGAGGAGGCTCAGTGCCGTCCGCATGACCGAGGCGATAACCCAGGCCGCGCACGGTCTCGACAATGCCGTTACCCAGCTTGCGCCGCAGGTGATGGATATGAACGTTCAGGGCATTGCTCTCCAGTTCGTCGCCAAAGCCATAAATGCTGTCTTTGAGTTGTTCGCTCGACAACACACGCCCGCGGTTATGCAGCAAGGCTTGCAACAACGCTTGTTCGCGGCGAGACAAGTCTACCGGTTTGCCCGCCAGCTTCGTCACCCGACTGCTGGGGTCATAGCTCAACGCGCCATGTTCGATCAAGTTGACGCTGCGCCCCGCTACGCGACGCAGCAAGGTGTGCAATCGGGCAGCAAGCTCACGCAGATCGAAGGGTTTGAGCAGGTAATCGTCAGCACCGGCTTGCAGGCCATCGACCCGGTCAGTCACCGAGTCCCGGGCCGTCAACACCAATACCGGCAGATCAAAGCCTTGTTGACGCAATTGTTGCAGCAGCTTGAGACCGTCTTCATCGGGCAGCCCCAGGTCAAGCACCATGACATCGAACTGTGCGGCCTTGAGCATGGCCCGCGCCGCACTGGCGGTGCCGACATGTTCAACGGTCAGGCCCTGGGCGGTGAGACCGGCCACAATACCGCTGGCGATCAGTTCGTCGTCTTCACAAACCAGTACATGCATGCTGATACCCGCGTAAATGGCCCGATTAAAAGGCGATGGGATTAAGGGCAGATTATGCCGCCAATAGTCCGATAGTAGGACAGCGGACGCGTCAGGGGTTAATGATCGGTTAATCGCTGGCTTGCACTGTGGCCGCACTTGTTTTTGTTTAAGGTTGTTAAACATGCGTGTGTTGTTGACCTTGCTGCTGGTATGCCTGGCCAGCCTGGCCCATGCCGGGAGCGCGGGCGACCCCTTCGGCCAGCCAGATTTCCTGCCCGTCAAGAAAGCCTTTGTGTTCACCTCCCAAGCGCTTCCTTCGGGCGAAACCCGCCTGCACTGGAAAATCGCCGATAGCTACTACCTCTATAAGAAGCGTTTCAAGTTCGACGGCCTGGATCCGGCCCATCAGCCTGAGCTGCCCCAAGGGCTTGAGCACAGCGATGAGTTCTTTGGCGCCACACAGGTGTATCGCGATCAGGTTGAAGTGTTGATTCCGGCCGGCGCCAGCGGTCAGGTCAAGGTCAGCTGGCAAGGCTGTGCTGATGCCGGCCTGTGTTACCCGCCGCAAACTCAAGTGGTGGATCTGGGCGGCACGCAGGCCGGAGCTGCCACCGGGCAGGCGCAAGACCAGTCGCTGGCGTCCAGCTTGCAGCAACGCTCGCTGGGCTGGAGTTTATTGCTGTTCTTCGGCTTGGGCCTGTTGCTTGCCTTCACCCCCTGCACCCTGCCGATGTTGCCTATCCTGGCCGGCCTGGTGGTCGGTAGCGGTGCCAGCGCCGGTCGTGGTTTTGCCGTCGCGGGCAGTTACGTGGTGAGCATGGCATTGGTGTATGCAGGGCTTGGCGTGCTGGCCGCGATGCTGGGTGCCAACCTGCAAGCCATGTTGCAACAACCCTGGCTGCTGGGCAGTTTCGCGGCGCTTTTCGTGGTGCTGGCCCTGCCGATGTTTGGCTTTTTTGAGCTGCAATTACCCTCTGCCCTGCGTGACCGCCTTGAAACGGCCAGCCGCGGACGCAAGGGCGGCAGCTTGCTGGGTGCGGGTATTCTCGGCGCGCTGTCCGGTTTGCTGGTCGGCCCGTGCATGACCGCGCCATTGGCTGGTGCCCTGCTGTTTATTGCCCAGAGCGGCAATGCGCTGCAAGGCGCTCTGGTGTTATTCGTCATGGGCGTCGGGATTGGCGTGCCGCTGTTACTGCTGGTGACGGTGGGCAGTCGCTTCCTGCCCAAGCCCGGCGCATGGATGGACTTGATGAAAGGCCTGTTCGGCTTCCTGTTTCTGGGCACTGCCTTGCTGTTGGTGCGCCCTGTGCTCGATGAGTCGCTGTGGGTCGGTTTGTGGGGCGTATTGCTACTGGTACTGGCCAACAGCCTATGGCAACAATCGACTCAATTTTTGCGCGCCAGCCCCCTGTTTAGACCGCTGAGTTTGCTGGCGGGTCTGTGGGGCGGCCTCTTAGTGGTAGGCGCGGCCGGTGGCAGCGCCGATGTCTGGCAACCGTTGCAGGTGTACACCGCCAAAACAGTCGCGGGCAGCAACCCGGCAACGGCCCACGATGCGTTTATCACCGTCAACGACCCTGCCAGCCTTGAGCGCGAGTTGAACACCGCCAAGGCGCAGGGCCAATGGGTACTGCTCGATTACTACGCCGACTGGTGCGTGTCATGCAAAGTCATGGAGAAACAGGTCTTTGGTCAACCGCAGGTGATGGACGCTTTGCAGGGTGTACGCCTGTTGCGTCTTGACGTGACCACCGATACTGTCGCCAGCCGCGAATTGCTCAGCCGTTATCAGGTGCCAGGGCCACCGAGTTTTATCTGGATCGGCCCCAACGGCGTTGAGCGTCGCGCGCAGCGGATTACGGGCGAAGTCAACGCCCAGACCTTTTTGAATAACTGGAACGCCACCCGGGAACGCCTCTGAATGCTGACACTGACCATCGGTTCGTTTGCGCTGGCAATCAACCATTTGCTGATGATACTGGCCCTCGCTCTGGCGACGCTGGTGGGCTGGCGAGTGGCCAAACGCGGCGGCGATAATCCGGAGTCAGTGCTATTCGGGCTGTTTATGCTCGGGTTAGTGGTTGCCCGCTGCGCTTTTGTTATCGCGTACTGGCACTTGCTCAAGGATGACCTGCTGCAAGTGCTCGACGTGCGAGACGGCGGTTTCCTGCTGTGGCCCGGATTGATCGCGGTGGTCGTGGGTGCGCTGATCATCGGCTGGCGTCGTCCGGGACTGCGCCGCCCACTGAGCTGGGGCCTGATCAGCGGCCTGGCGTTCTGGCTGCTGGCAACCTTCTCTTCCAGCCTCTATGAACAGGGTACGCAAATGCCGGAAATGGTATTGCGTGACGCCAATGGCGAGTCCGTGGAACTGAGCAGTTATCAGGGCGGCCCGTTGGTGATCAATTTGTGGGCAACCTGGTGCCCACCGTGTCGACGTGAAATGCCCGTGTTGCAAAAGGCACAGACACAGAATCAGGACATAACCTTTCTGTTCGTCAATCAGGGCGAAAGCATGCAAAGCGTCAGCACCTTCCTTGAAACACAAGGTCTGAACCTCAATAACGTGTTATTCGACAGCGGCGGCCAACTGGGCCAAAAAGTCGGCTCAATGGCCCTGCCAACCACTCTTTTCTATAGCCCGCAAGGCCGCCTTTTGAGCAGCCATCTGGGCGAATTGTCCGAAGCCAGTCTGGCCCGTGCGCTGGAAAGCTTTGACGCCCTTAATTCGAGGAATCTGCAAAAATGTTCAACCGCAAACTGCTGACCCTGGGCATCACCACCCTGCTTGGCGCGACCCTGTTGCAATCGCCGCTGCTGCACGCTGAAGAATGGCCGGCACCGATCAAAAAGATCGAAGCCAAAGGGGCAAAAATCATCGGCAGTTTCGACGCGCCGAGCGGCATGCGGGGTTACGCTGCGCAGTATCAAAACCGTGGCATGGCCTTGTACCTGACCCCGGACGGTAAAAACGTGCTGGTCGGCAACCTGTATGACGCGCAAGGCAATGACTTGAGCCTCGCTCCGTTGCAAAAGCTGGTGTACGAGCCAATGGCCAAGCAGGTCTGGGGTGAAATGGAGAAGAGCAACTGGATCGCGGACGGCAAGAAAGATGCACCGCGCATCGTCTACTTGTTCAGCGACCCGAACTGCCCTTACTGCAACATGTTCTGGGAGCAAGCGCGCCCTTGGGTCGATTCAGGCAAAGTGCAATTGCGCCACATTATGGTCGGCATCATCCGCGAAGACAGCCCGGCCAAATCCGCCGCGTTGCTGGCCGCCAAAGACCCGCAGCAAGCGCTGCATGACCATGAGAAAGCCGGCAAGGCCAGCACACTCAAGGCCCTGGACAAAATCCCGGCTGACGTTCAGGCCAAGCTGGACGCCAATGCGCAGTTGATGACCGAACTGAATGTGGCCGCGACCCCGGCGATTTTCTATCTGGATGAAAACGGTAATTTGCAGCAACAGCAAGGTGCGCCATCGCCGGATAAATTGGTGAAGATTTTGGGGCCCAAGTAAGGGTAAAGCGAAGATCAAAGCGAAGAGCACCCTCACCCTAACCCTCTCCCAAAGGGAGAGGGGACTGATTGGGGGATGTTGACCATCGGCTTCAACCTCAACGCCAAGCGCTGAATCCAAAACCACCCCAATCAAGCCCCCTCTCCCTCCGGGAGAGGGTTGGGGTGAGGGGCTGCTGACTATCAGCCTCAACCTCAACGCCAACCGCTAAATCCGAAACCACCCCAATCAAGCTCTCTCTCCCTCCGGGAGAGGGTTGGGGTGAGGGGCTGCTGACTATCAGCCTCAACATCAACGCCAAGCGCCGAATCCCAAACCACCCCAATCAAGCTCCCTCTCCCTCCGGGAGAGGGTTGGGGTGAGGGGCTGCTGACTATCAGCCTCAACCTCAAAGCCAAGCGCTAAATCCGAAACCACCCCCAATCAAGCCCCCTCTCCCTCCGGGTGTATGGACCGGGGACATCGCGAACACTTTGTTCGGAGACATAGCGAACAGTTAGCGAAGCGATTTCCCTGATATTACAACCTTGGTCACTCTGTCAATTTGAGCAATACGATGGCTTCCCCAGAA
>NZ_SCFI01000007.1:0-256774 GCF_022496705.1 Pseudomonas sp. TMW22091 | reverse complement strand
TGGCGCCGTCCGGGTCGGTCTGGCTGACGAGGCGGGCGTTGCTGTCGTGTGCGTAGATTTGTCGGCTGCCGTCCTGATGGTGGACGGTGACGGTGCCGGCGTCGTCCCATTCATAGCGGGCGTGCATCTGCCCGAAGTTGTTCCAGTGGCGGATGCAGCGCGCCTGTTTGCCGCGGTGTTGCCACTCCCAGTAAAACGTCGCGCCACCGGCCAGTTGCCGTTCCTGGATGACGTGGTCGGTGTCGTAGCGGTAGTGCTCGGTTTCTTGCAGGGCGTTGGTGGCGCCGATCAGTTGGCCCGCGTCGTTGTAGCTGTAGGAGACGGCAGTGTGCAGGGTGGTCCAGCGTTCTAAACGCACGCGGTGTTTGGCGTAGTGTTCGTCGGAGCGTTCGATGAATTCGCGGCTGTGGTCGTAGTACTGGTAGTCGACGGCGCACAGTCGGTTGTTGTGGTAGCGCAGCATCAGGGCGCGTTCGAACTTGTCTTCGATGCGGTGCAGGCGACCGTCGCGATGGGTGATGGTCAGGCGGTTGCCGTAGGCGTCGCTGATGGCGATCAGTTTTAAGTCTTGAAAGTGGTAGAAACGGCGGGTTGTGCCCGCTTGGGCGAGGATCAGTTCGCCGTCTTTTTCACCCAGGTAGATCGCGGCGCGGGCCAGGCTGTTGGTGATGGCCGGGCGATGTGCGGTGGGGCGCGGGAAGCGGGTCTGGCGGTTTTCGTGGTCGGTCCAGAGCAGTTCGTCGCCGTCTTCTTGCAGGCGATGGTTCAGGCTGTGGCTCCAGCCGAAACCCAGGCTGCTTTGGCTTTCGACGGCGCTGGTGCGGTACAGGCGCGTCCACTCGAAGGGCAACACGCCGTCGAGCACGGTGTCGGTGAGGGTCAGCAGTTCTTCGCCGGTGACCATCGACACCGGGCAGCCTTGGGTGCAGGTTTTGTCAGCCGGTTCGGCGGGCTGGTCGTTGAGGTTTTTCGATTGCGCCGGGACGTCGTCGACGTGCTGGACTTGCACGATTTCGGTGTAGGTCTGGGGTTTGCCGCGCACCATCAGGGTGGTGTCGAGCAGCGACTGGTCGGGGCCGTCGCCGGGTTGGCGGGTGATGTCGACCTTGCCTTTTGTGCCGGTGTTCAGCGGCGCGTCGGCGTGCAGCAGGATGGGTTTGCTGGTGAGTGCATGCTGGGTTGCGCGGGCTTTGCTGGTGCGCAGCAGCAGGTCAATAAAGCTGTCCAGCAGGTGGGTGGCTTTGGCGGTGACGGTGATCGTTTTAGCGGCCTTGGCGGTGTATTTCACCGCCAGCCCCAACCCGCCGGTCAGAACAACACCGATCAGAATGTCGATCAGCACCTCGCTGCCCAGGCGCGTAACTATTTCAGTGCATAGGAGTGGCGGCAGCAATTGCAGCCAGGCTTGGAAGGTGCAGAAGTACGCCCACAGCAGCGGTTCGTCACTGGCGATTAAATAGAGGGTTTGCAGCGATTGGGCCGAAGCGTTAATGAGATCGTCGAGTTGTTGTTGTGAGAGAAACTTACTCAGTTTTTCGAAGTTTTCTTCGGGGTGGGTAATGAGTTTGAACACTGCTACCAGGCTGTCCCAAAGGCCGATCAGGGTTTTGCCGAAACCCTTGAGGGCGCTCTGTGCGTGCAGCAGCAGTTGCTCTGCATTACTGGCGTTGTCGTAGGCGCGCCAGAGTGGCTGGAATTCGCTGTTCCATTGCTGCGAGAGCCAGGCGCCGAGTTCGTTGAGCAGGTCTTGGTAGGAGTCGAAATAGGCGTCGATCTGTTGCGGTGTGGTCTGAGGGTAGAAGGTGACGCGGTAGCGCTGATCAGGTTTGCAACCTTCGAGCAGCTTTATGCCGCTGTCGTCGATGAAGGTGTTGATGTCTTCGCCGTAGCTTTCGACGGCTCTGACGTGGTCCTGATAATCCCTGCTCATGAGTTTGCTGCGCGAGGAAGTAGCAGCTACAGGCGTCAGACGGACAGGGGTGTTGCCAATCGGCACGAAGTGCGCGGATTCAAAGGCGTGGATCAGGGTCAGCGTGCCGTCTTTCTTGCATAGGGCGTAGCGCGTAACGGCTCCCTTGCTTTCGATGGAACGGGTGATGGCGCTGTCGCCGGCACTGAATTTTTGTTCGGCGGCAAGCATGCCGCCGTACCACTTTGAGGTTTGCAGGCGGTACTCGGCCAGGCAGTTTCTGTGTTGCAACAGGAGGGTGGGTACATCGGGCTGGATGCTGTCAGTCATTGACCTATTTCCTTACGCTGGAGAGCACCTGAGGTCATTCAGCAATCAGGGCTTTTACGGTGGCGCAAGTGTGCAAGGCGATACTTGGAATGGCTGTAAGACGGGTCTATAGCTGAGAGGGGTTTGAAGCGTGTTTTGAGTGAGACGGCTTACTGGTTGGTGTCGGCAGTCTCTTACATGAATCGAGATTTGAAGAGAATTCCGGGCATAAAAAAGGCCACATTAACGTGGCCTCTGAGCGATGCGGATGGCGGACGAATCAATAATCGTCGTCTTTATCAAACTGTCGCGCTTCACGTTGCAGTTGATAGACAAAGCGTTCGACCTGGCGCTGCACGGCACCGCTGATATTGTGAAAACGCATGCCAGCAAAAGTAATGTTCAGTCGCTCTTCAAAATGCAGGTAACGCATCTCGACCGGTGTCGACATGGCACCAAAGGGCAGGGCCGCGTTAAAGCGTTCATACACCTGACCCAATTGCATGCTTTGGCTGATATCCCCTTCAAAGCGCAGCTTGCAGCCTGTGGCGGAGACGTCCAGCAATTTGCCTTTGATTGGGGTTTTGAGCTTCTCCCCCGCCACTTCGACATTGACCAGATTGGCCAACCTCAACGCCGCGCGAAAGGCGTTTCGGCGCTGGTGATAAACCACTTCGCCCGGGAGTGCACCGCGATAGCAGCGATGACCGTTGACGTCATCGATGGTCAATGAGGTTGTGCATTCCCAGGCAATTCGTACGCCGTCATGGAAGCCTTCGACCCGAAAAGGTACGCCCGCTTCAAGAAAACGCTCACCCTCTCTTGGGATCATTTCGTCCAGAGTGAGGGTGTTGTTCTCACGGTTTACATCCACCACATAGCTCTGGAAACGCTGGGTGCGATCCTGGAATGTGATGATCAGCGGGTCATGACTCTCTTGTAGCAACCGCAGGTTGGAAGCTATTTCCAACGGCGTGGCCAGCACCTTGGGCGGCTGCGGAGCATCTTGGGCATCGAACACGGTTCATCAGTCTCCAGGCAAAGTACAGCAACACAAGAGTGCGGCATTTTGCCATCATGTTGCGCTTCTCGCTAGGCTGCATGACGACTAGGGGTCACACCTGGCTATAGGCGCGAGGCTTGTTCAACATCGATGTGGTGCCGCGTGCGGTGTACAAAGAGGGCACTTCGCCGCCATGCAGGATGCGCAGTTGGTTGGCGGTAATCGCCTGTTGCGTCTGAATCGATTGGCCGTTGAGCTGATTGGCGGCATGGCACTGAGCAAGCAACTGGTTCAGGGCATCGCTTTGGCTGAGCAACTGCTCACCTACGCTGGAGTGGCTGGCGAGGCTTTCAAGCCCCTTGCGATTGGTGGTCAGGCCCAGGCTGGCCAAAATCTCGCTGCGCTTGCGACCATGTTGATCGAGCAGAATGATTAACGAATGTTTACGCGCCAGAATGTATTCCAGGTGCACCATGTCGCGCCCTTTGAGGGCGATGGACTCTTCCTGCAACAAGCCGAGCAGTTGCTCAGCAGGTGCCAGGTCGTCATTGATCAGTTGCAGCAAATTTTCGTCGTGCATGGCGGGCTCTGGGAGTTAAGCGTCCAAAAGCCTGGCACCCGCCCCGAGGGCTAGTGCTGGGCTTCGATGTTGAGCAGTTTGCTGGCGACCCGGCTGCTGTCGACTTTATAACTGCCGTCGGCAATGGCTTGTTTCAGCTCGGCGACTCGATCGCTGTTAACCACCGGTTGATCGCGCAATGAGTCGCTGATTTTTTGTAGTTGCTGAGCCTGCGGGCTCAAGCTTACCGATTCACCACTCGGGGCGATGGTTGTAGCTTCAGGGCTTTGCACAGGGGCCGCTTGCGTGGCGCTGCCTGCTTCCTGATTGGCGTTGCTGCGCGTACTGCCGGCAACTGGCGGGGCGCTGTTGAGACGACTGAAGTCGATAACCATAACGAAAAACCTCTGGGTATTTGGACGCTTGCCATGTTTTCGGCCATACCCGGAAAAACTTTAGGCTTGATTAATCATAGGTGTGGCTGAGCATGTACTGATCTAAGTCAGGTGACAGTGTAGGAAAGTCACAAGACTGATGCCAGAAAAGCTTACAGTGCCACCTCGACTTGACCGGGCCCTGTGATCCGCGCCTTGATCACACGTTTGGAGTTCAGGTTTCTTACGCGTATCTGCTCGCTGAGGCCGCCGTCCGACAGCGCCTCGCCGGGCATCTTGACACTTAATGTGCCGCTGCGAGCACTGATAACCACATGGTCGCCTTTTCGAACAGCGGCGTTTTGTTCCAGATGCGTCAGGGTCAACACTTGATCGGTCACCACAGGACGCAGCAGTTTTTGGCCCACGGCCAATTCGGTCGCGGTCATATAGCCTTGATTGATTTGGCTGACGTCACGTTCGCGCAGGGCGACATCGGCGTAGTCCACAAGCATGCCGCGTTTCAGAGGGTGGGTGACGATGATCACATCGCGGAAAAGCCGGACCTGAGCGGGGACAAAGATGGTCCAGGGTGAGGCGCCTTCGCAGCGAACCCGCACGATCACTCGGCCCATGGGTTGAGCCGGGCTTTCAAGGGTGGCTGTCAATTCTCTGTCGCACTCGGCCAGACGCAGGCGTGGGTCGAGATTGTTTACTTGAATCTCATAGCGGCCTTCTATCTGACCAGTGGCAAGGTAGTCTTCGACGGTGAACTCAAGAAAGCCTTGGGTGACGCCGATAAGTTGCGTAGGAGAAGTAAAGCCATCAGCGTAGGAATATTTGCCTACGCTAATCAGGCACGCGACTGCCAACAGACTCAAGCATCGACGGCGCAGGCTGAAGGCGTTGGATTCGCGGCAGGAATTTGTCGTTTTGGTATTCATGAAAGATAAATAGCAAAGCCCGTGCCGTTTACCGGGCGGCGAGTGTCGTAACTTAAAGTTTTAAAAGGAGCTGAGTATGGCTGGGGTGATGGATGCGGTTAACCAGCGCACTCAATTGGTGGGGCAAAACCGTCTGGAGCTGTTGCTGTTTCGTCTGGACGGGCCGCAGCTTTACGGGATCAATGTGTTCAAGGTCAGGGAGGTGCTGCAATGCCCCAAGCTGACAATGATGCCTCGATCCAATCCGGTGGTGTGCGGCGTGGCAAGCATTCGCGGCGCGACTATTCCAATTCTTGATCTGGCAATGGCCACCGGCGCGGGTCCACTGAAAGAACGGGATAACCCGTTTGTCATCATCACGGAGTACAACACCAAGACTCAGGGCTTTCTGGTTCGCTCGGTCGAACGCATCGTCAACATGAACTGGGAAGACATTCATCCGCCACCTCAGGGTGCAGGCCGTGACCATTACCTGACGGCTGTGACGCGCATGGATGAGCAGTTGGTCGAGATCATCGATGTGGAAAAAGTGCTGGCTGAAGTGTCGCCAACGCCTGAAACCATTTCTCAGGGAGTGGTGGATGTCGACACTCAGACCAGAGCCTTGTCTTTACGGGTGCTGACCGTTGACGATTCATCGGTGGCGCGCAAGCAAGTTGCCCGTTGCCTGCAAACGGTCGGGGTCGAGGTGGTCTCGTTGAACGACGGCCGTCAGGCGCTTAACTATCTGCGCCAGATGGTGGAGGAGGGGAAAGACCCGGCCGAGGAATTTCTGATGATGATCTCGGACATCGAGATGCCGGAAATGGACGGTTACACCCTGACAGCCGAGATCCGCAACGATCCACGCATGCAAAATTTGCACATCATTCTGCATACTTCTTTGTCGGGGGTTTTTAATCAGGCGATGGTCAAGAAAGTCGGTGCTGATGACTTTCTGGCCAAGTTTCGGCCCGATGACCTGGCATCCCGGGTAGTTGACCGGATTAAAGCAGCAGACCAGAGCCAGGGTCAGCCCCTGGCGGTCAACACGATTTAAGAGGCAGGATCATTTGTCGACGGCTAATTTGGATTTTGAACAGTTCCGGGGCTTCCTGGAAAAAGCCTGTGGCATTGTGCTGGGTGAGAACAAGCAGTACCTCGTTTCGAGTCGCCTTAACAAGCTGATGGAGCAGCAGGGCATCAAGTCGCTGGGTGAGTTGATTCAGCGCATGCAAAGCCAGCCTCGCAGCGGGTTGCGTGAGCAGGTGGTGGATGCCATGACCACCAATGAAACCTTGTGGTTTCGGGACACTTACCCGTTTGAAGTGTTGAAGAACAAAGTCTTGCCTGAATTTATCAAGGCCAATCCGGGGCAGCGTTTGCGTATCTGGTCGGCCGCGTGCTCATCGGGGCAGGAACCGTATTCGCTGTCGATGAGCATTGACGAGTTTGAACGCAGCAATCCCGGGCAATTAAAGGCGGGCGCACAGATCTTTGCCACTGATTTGTCCAGTCTGATGCTCAATACGTGCAAAACCGGTGAGTACGACAATTTGGCGATTGGCCGAGGCTTGTCGCAGGAGCGCTTGCAGCGCTACTTCGAACCCAAGGGGCCGGGGCGTTGGGTGATCAAGGCGCCGATCAAGAATCGAGTGGAATTTCGTTCATTTAACCTGTTGGACAGCTACGCCGCGTTTGGCAAGTTTGACGTGGTGTTCTGTCGCAATGTGTTGATCTACTTCTCGGCCGAGATGAAAAAAGACATCTTGCTGCGAATCCACAGCACGTTGAAGCCGGGTGGTTATCTGTTTCTGGGCGCGTCGGAAGCCCTCAACGGTTTGCCCGACCATTACCAGATGGTGCAATGCAGCCCCGGGATCATTTATCAGGCGAAATAGACTTGCGTTAACCCGTAGCAGCTGCCGAAGGCGGCGTTCGGCGACGCAGTCGTCGCTGAGCGCTAAACCTGAGTGCTCATTGTTACGATCGCTGCGCAATCGGACGCAGCCTTCGGCAGCTGCTACGAGGGAGTACGTGCGACCGGGCGGCAGAAAAGCGGCAGTCAGCGGTCAGCCTTTGCCGCTTTTCTGGCATTGCCGCCGTCCACTCCCTGCGCAAAGCCCTGAAACAGGCGGTTGTTCAATCTGGCACGAGGTTTGCTCTGTACCTGTCATCCACACCTGAATCCGTTTCAGGTCAGCTGACAAAGGTTTCCCGACATGAGCATCAGCTTCGATAAAGCGCTCGGTATCCATGAACAAGCCCTGGGCTTTCGTGCACAACGTGCCGAAGTGCTGGCCAACAATATCGCCAACGCCGATACCCCGAATTACAAAGCGCGGGATCTGGATTTTGCCTCTGTGCTCGCTGCACAGAACGACAAGAACCAGAACGGCACGTTTGCCCTGAACAAGACCAACAGCCGCCATATCGAAGCCCAAGGCCTGAGCATGGGCGACGAAACGCTTCAGTACCGCACGCCGATGCAACCCTCGATCGACCAGAACACCGTGGACGCTCAGCTTGAGCAGTCGAACTATGCAGAGAATGCGGTCAACTTTCAGGCCAGCTTCACCCTGCTCAACAGTAAATTCAAAGGGCTGATGTCAGCCCTGCGCGGGGAGTAATTCATGTCTCTAGCCAGTGTGTTCAATATTGCCGGCAGTGGCATGAGTGCCCAGACCACCCGTCTGAATACCGTCGCCAGTAACATCGCCAACGCCGACACCGTCTCGTCGAGCCTCGATCAGACCTACCGCGCCCGTCATCCTGTGTTTGCCACGATGTTTCAGGGTGCGCAAAACGGCACCGGCGATTCGCTGTTCAATAATCAGGATGCCGCAGGCCAAGGCGTCCAGGTGCTGGGTGTGGTCGAAGACCAGAGCAACCTTGAAGCACGTTACGAGCCCAACCATCCTTCTGCCGACGCCAAGGGCTATGTCTATTACCCCAACGTCAACGTGGTCGAAGAAATGGCTGACATGATTTCCGCCAGCCGTTCGTTTCAGACCAACGCGGAAATGATGAACACCGCCAAAACCATGATGCAGAAGGTGCTGACGCTCGGTCAGTGATAAGGGGCAACGCAAATGAGTGTGACCGATTCCACTAGCGGCTTGACCCTCAATCAGGTACTCGCCAATTCCGCCCAGACCGCCACGACTGACAACAGTCTGGCAGCCGCTTCCAAGGCGGTGTCCGGCAGCTCCTCGCTGGGCAAGGATGCATTTTTGCAATTGCTGGTGACCCAGCTGAAAAACCAGAACCCGCTGGACCCGCAGGACAACACCGCGTTTGTCGCGCAGTTGGCGCAGTTCAGTAGCCTGGAAGGCATCACCACCCTCAATGACACGGTGAACTCGATCTCGGGTAACTTCCAGTCCTCGCAAGCCTTGCAGGCTTCGTCCCTGGTGGGCCGTTCGGTGATCGTGCAAACCAGCGAAGCGTATGTTGACCCGGCCAGCGGCAAGGCATTCAACGGCACGGTCGTGGTTGCTGATGCCAACTCCACGCCGACGGTCACCATTACCAATGCAGACGGTGAAGTGGTCAGAACCCTGGATCTGGGTACACAGCAAGCCGGCAACAGTGAATTTACCTGGGACGGCAAGGATGATGAGGGCGTACTGCTGGATAAAGGTTCTTACACCTTTACGGCAGCCAGCAAAACTGACACCGGCAGCACGGCTCTCACCACCTACCTGCCGGCCACGGTCAACAGCGTGACGCTGAGCAAGACCGGTGGCGAAATCATGCTGAACCTCGCGGGTCTGGGCAGTATTGGCATGTCCAAAGTTCAGACCATTGGCCTCTAGGCCCTAAGCCGACCCTTACGCTTCAAGGAGATATACATGTCTTTCAATATCGGTCTTAGCGGCCTCTATGCAGCGAACAAACAACTCGACGTGACCGGCAACAACATTGCCAACGTTGCCACCACGGGTTTCAAAGCCTCCCGTGCAGAATTTGCCGACGTGTACTCGGCCAGCAAGCTGGGCGTCGGCAGCAAGACCATCGGCAGCGGTGTCAACCTGGCCAATGTGTCGCAAAGCTTCAGTCAAGGTGCTATCAATAACACCGGTAATCTGCTGGACATGGGGATTCAAGGCAGCGGTTTCTTTGTGCTGAGCGACAACGGCGCCTTGAGCTATACCCGTGCCGGCACGTTCAAGGCCGATAAAGATGGCTACGTGACCAGCTCCGATGGCACCCAGCGCTTGCAGGGTTATGGCGTGGACGCTAACGGCAAGGTCATCAACGGCGTGTTGACCGACCTGCGCATCGATACGTCCAACCTGGCACCCAAAGCCAGCAGCACGGTTGAGTCCACCATCAACCTGAACTCCACCTCTGAGGTGATTGATCAGACCGTGAACGCGTTCGATCCGAACGAAACCGCCAGCTACAGCAAAAAATTCAGCACCACTATTTACGACACCCAGGGCAATGCGCACCCGATGGACCAGTACATGGTCAAGACAGGTTCCAATACCTGGGAGACCTATACCCTGATCGACGGACGCAACCCTGACGGTACTGCGGTCACAGGTGCGAATGCTGTAGCCCCTGTGCCGTCGACCATGGTGTTCGACTCGGCCGGTGCGCTGACCAGCGTGACCACGCCCAACCCGGTGGCCGGTCAGCCTGACATCGTCAGCAGCACCTTGACCGTGAGCAACTGGATGCCGGGCGCCACGGTCAATGGCAACTGGGTCTCCAACGGTGCTGCAGCGAATGGTGACGGGATTGCCATCAACATGGCCAAGACCACTCAGTACAACACTGACAGTTCGCGTAATCCGCCGACTCAAGACGGCTACGCCACCGGCCAGATCAACAACCTGAGCATCGACGGCTCAGGCGTATTGTTCGCTAACTTCAGTAACAGCCAGAGCCGTGCTATCGGTCAGATCTCGCTGGCCAGCTTCACCAATGAGCAGGGCTTGCAGCCTGCGGGCGGCACCGCCTGGAAAGAAACCTATGCGTCGGGTCAGGCAGGTTACGACGCGCCGAAAGTGGGCACCCTGGGTTCCGTTGTTTCCAGCTCGCTGGAAGATTCCAACGTCAACTTGACCAGCGAATTGGTCGATTTGATCAAGGCGCAGAGCAACTACCAGGCCAACGCCAAAACCATCTCGACTCAAAGCACCATCATGCAGACCATCATTCAGATGACCTGATTGCGGGACTGAATAACAAAAAAAGCCCTATTGGGCTTTTTTTGTTTTCGGAGGAACCGGCTCAGGCAGCGGTGAATTCAACGCGCTCAGGCACCCGTGTCATCAGTACCTTGCCACCCCGTATTGATACGCGGGCCTTGGCCTGACGGCGCACGGCCTCGTAGTCACTGTCGGCGTCCAGTATCACCAGATTGGCCGGTCGGCCTACAGCGATGCCATAACCCTCACCCAGGTTGAGGGTGCGGGCGCTGTTGTCAGTGACCAGATCCAGACACCGTTGCAGGTCTTCAAAGCCCATCATGTGGCAGATATGCAAACCGGCATCCAGCACGCGCAGAATGTTGCCGTTGCCCAGCGGATACCACGGGTCCTTGATCGAATCCTGACCCAGGCACACATTCATCCCGGCGCGATCCAGTTCTGCCACGCGGGTCACGCCACGGCGTTTGGGAAAGCTGTCAAAACGTCCCTGCAAGTGAATGCTCTCGGTTGGACAAGAGACAAAGTTGATGCCTGACATTTTGAGCAGGCGGAACAATTTGAAGCAGTAGGCATTGTCGTAAGAGCCCATGGCGGTGGTGTGGCTGGCGGTGACCCGGCTGCCCATGCCGCGCACCCTTGCTTCTTCGGCCAGCACTTCGAGAAAGCGTGACTGCGGATCGTCGGTCTCGTCGCAATGTACATCCACCAGGCAGCCGGTGCGTTCAGCCAGGTCCATCAAGAACTTGATTGAGCTGACGCCCTGATCCCGTGTGTTTTCAAAGTGCGGGATGCCGCCCACCACATCGGCACCCAGCTCCACGGCACGGGTCATCAATTCTCGCCCGCCCTCGTAGGATTCGATACCTTCTTGCGGGAAGGCGACAATTTGCAGGTCAATCAAGTGGCGGGCTTCTTCGCGGACTTCAATCATCGCCTTGAGTGCGCCCAGCGTTGGGTCGGTCACGTCGACATGGGTGCGCACATGCTGAATGCCATGCTCGGCAAGCATGCGGATGGTGGTGTGGGCACGTTGTTTGGTGTCTTCGTGGGTAATGGTTTCCTTGCGCTGGGCCCAGCGCTCAATACCTTCGAACAGCGTACCGCTCTGGTTCCACTCGGGCTGGCCGGCGGTCAGGGCCGCGTCCAGATGTATGTGCGGCTCAACCAGGGGCGCGATCAGCAGCTGGCCTTGTGCGTCGATATCGCCCGGCTTTGGCGCAACATGGCCTGCCTGCAAGGTGATAGCACTGATACGTGTGCCATCGCAGGTGACGGTGTGCAGGCCTGAGGTTTTACGCAAGGTGGCATTGATGATGTTCATGGGCGTTCCTGTCGTTGAGCTTCGTTCATGCGCCACACGAGGAGGGCAACCGAAGCATTCATTCTGAAAAGTGGATCATCGAGCGACTGTCCGCTGTGTTGCTCGATACGTTGTATTCGTTGTGTAACCGTGTTGCGGTGCAGATTCAAACGCTCGGCGGTCTTGAGCGCATTGCCGTTTTCCTGAAGCAGTGCGTCCAGGGTATCAATCAGGCTGTGAGAGTGTTTGCGCCGGGGTTCAATGAGTTGGCCGAGGGTCTGCTGGACGAAAGCGTCAATCACCGAGCGGTCGCCAATGGCTTGTAAGAGGCGCAGTACACCCAGTTCATTGAAATCACACAACCCTGTGGCCGGCCGCAGGTTTTCCGCTACTTCGAGCGCCTGACGTGCCTGGTTGAGTGCCTGGCGGTAGCCGGCACACCCTTGGACCGCCCCCGCCATGCCCATAAACAGGGCCAGCTCACCGATCATGGCGTGCAACTGCTGATACAGCTCGGCGAGTTGCAGGCGGATCCCTTCGTGCTCGGGCAGCAACACAATAAACAGATCACCTTGCACGATCACCGGCAAGGCGTCTGGTATTGCTCGGTTCCAGGCGTCCAGGTGATCCTGTACCGCTTGACGGATGTGCTGCAAGCGTCGCTCAGCCTCGTCAGGTGGATGACGATCAAATAATACATTGACCGCCGATAAGCGTAGCGCCACCAGCCGACGGCTATCGTCGAGCGGCAGTTGCAAGTGGCTGGCGCGCTGACGGGCCGTGGCCAGGCTGGGGTAATCGCCGCTCAGCAACTGCGCCACAATATCGTGGCGCGAGCGTTTGGTCTGAGCCATGTGCACCAGTGCCGTGCCGATCAGGTGGGTGACGATCACCATCTTCAGCAAGTACGGTTGCTCGATCAGCGGCAGGCCGTAGGCGTGTGCCCGTGCAATCACCGAGTCAGGGATGCGCTGAATAAATGCGCTGCCGGTGAGTATTACCAGCCCGGCAATACCACTGGTATGCCCGTCGTCTACCAGTTGCAGCAGGTTGACCTCGTCACGCGGGTGGTTGATGCCGGTGACAAACACCAACTCGCCGCCCATCACCCACTCGCCAATGCTTTCGTTTTCTGCCACGTAGGACCAGCGCACTGTTCGGTGCATGTTCTGTGAGCCGGCACGCAGACGCATTTCTTCCAGGCCGGGCAGGGCCAGGATTTCTTCCAGGGTAAGGCTCAAATGTCCTCCTGGGCGACGGGTAATACGGCGCGGCGACGGCTGATTTCGAGTAGGACCACGTAACACACTGCCGAAGCTCCAATGCCCACCAGCGGCGCGATCCAGGGCGAGCTATACGCCAGCACCGCCCCTGCGGCATACGCCGACAAGCCCAGCAGGTTGTAGCGCGGCAGGGTGACGCTGGCCAGCGTTGGGTACTGGCCGCGATGGCGATACCAGAAATCCGCCATGATTACGCCACCAATGGGCGGGATGATTGAGCCCAGCAACACCAGAAACGGAATCAGCATTTCATACATGCCGCCGATGGCGAGTACTACGCCAATGGCAGCAGCGATCAGTGTCATGCTGCGTCGACGTTCGCTGCGCACCAGATGGCAGGCGGCGGCAGATACGTTGTAAATGGTTGGCCCTTGAATGGTCCACAAATTCAGGCACAGCATAATCACGGCGGCGAACGACAAACCCTGCAGCATCATGACTTCAACGATATCGGCCTGCTGGTAGACGATGGCGCACCAGGCGCCAGCGACCACCATCAATCCATTGCCGAGCAGAAAGCTGACCACGCTGGCAATAACCGCTACGCGCCCGCTGCGCGACAGTCGCGTCCAGTTGGTGGCTTGGGTGGCGCCGCTGGCGAAAGTGCCGAAGACCATGGTGATGGCGGCCGAGAAGGTCATGGTTTCATGCGGGATCACGGCGGCCAGCCCTTGGAAGCCGCCGACATGCTGCGTGGCGATGTACATCGACACAATCAGCAGAATAAACATCAGCGGTACCGACACCCGCGACAGCACGTCGAGCCCTTTGAAGCCGATCAGTGCCGTGATGCTAAAGCCAAAGCCGAACAGGATCATCAGCGGTGTGGTGAAGCCCTCGGTCAGGCCCAGCATTTTCACCAGCACGATGGCCACCGTTGCGGTGCCCCAGGCGTACCAGCCCAGTTCGGCAAAACCGAGCAAGAAATCAGACAAGCGACTGCCGGCTTCTCCGAAGCAAAACCGTCCCATCAGTACCGTGTTCAGGCCACTGCGTGCGGCGATTAATGCCAGAGCAGCGGCATACAGCGCCAGCAGGCTATTGCCTATGACGGCAATCCACAGCATGTCGACGAAGTTGAATGCCATGCCCAGCTTGCCACCCGCAAACATAGTGCCGGTGAAGAAGGTAAAGCTGAACAACACCATGGAAATGGACAGCAGGCCTTTGCGCGCTGTGCGCGGGGCTTCGCTCAAAGGAAACTCGTCGGATGTACTCATGTTTTATTCCTGCGCCTCAAATAGATAGGGCCGTGGTCAATGGCACAAGAGGACAAGAGCAATAAGCGGGCCCGTTTCGGGGAGGGCTCTGCGGCACGAAAAAGCGGGCAGGGGGCATGAGGAAGGATGTGCAATATGCACATAGCCGTTAAAAAAGGGGGGGATTCAATGTGCAGAGTGATTCATTTTGAGGCGTTGGTGCACTGTTTTAGCCTGCTGGCGCGATAGTCGTATCCCCACACCTGTAAGCCGCTGACGAGGTACGAGGCTGCATCGCTTCGTTTAGGTCATTTACCTTTTTACCCCCACAAAAAAACCCCCGTTTAAACCCAACTGCTACCAGGGTTTAAACGGGGGTTTTGAGTCAGGCGGTTAACCCGCCTGACAGCTCAGCTTATTGGCAAGCTTCGCAATCCGGCTCGTCAATTGCGCAGGCTTTTGGCACCGGTGCTGGACCGGCTGGCGCTGCAGCGACGTCTTCACTGTTTTTACCGCTCGATACAGCGTTGAGCTTGCCCGTGTTGACGGTCGACTTCTCGGTGCTGGTCGCGGCCAGGGCACGGAGGTAGTAAGTGGTTTTCAGACCACGGTACCAGGCCATGCGGTAGGTCACGTCCAGTTTCTTGCCCGAAGCACCGGCGATGTACAGGTTCAGCGATTGAGCCTGGTCGATCCACTTCTGACGACGGCTGGCCGCGTCAACGATCCACTTGGTGTCGACTTCGAATGCAGTGGCATACAGCTCTTTAAGCTCTTGCGGAATGCGTTCGATCTGCTGCACGGAACCGTCGTAGTACTTCAGGTCGTTGATCATGACCGAGTCCCACAGACCGCGAGCCTTGAGGTCGCGAACCAGGTACGGGTTGATCACGGTGAATTCGCCCGACAGGTTCGATTTCACATAAAGGTTCTGGTAAGTCGGTTCGATCGACTGCGATACGCCGGTGATGTTGGCGATGGTCGCGGTCGGTGCGATGGCCATGATGTTGGAGTTACGAATGCCTTTCTGTACACGGGCACGAACCGGTGCCCAGTCCAGGGATTCGTTCAGGTCAACGTCGATGTACTTCTGGCCGCGCTGCTCGATCAGGATTTGTTGAGAATCCAGTGGCAATACGCCTTTGGACCACAGCGAACCCTGGAACGTCTCGTAAGCGCCACGCTCGTCAGCCAGGTCGCAAGAAGCCTGGATCGCGTAGTAGCTGACCGCTTCCATCGACTTGTCGGCAAACTCTACAGCGGCTTGCGATGCGTACGGAATGTGCTGCAGGTACAGCGCGTCCTGGAAGCCCATGATGCCCAGACCGACCGGGCGGTGCTTGAAGTTCGAGTTGCGCGCTTGCGGCACCGAGTAGTAGTTGATGTCGATCACGTTATCGAGCATGCGTACAGCCACGTCGATGGTGCGCTTCAGCTTGTCGGTGTCCAGCTTGCCGTCCTTGATGTGGTTCGGCAGGTTGATCGAACCCAGGTTGCAGACCGCGATTTCATCCTTGTTGGTGTTCAAGGTGATTTCGGTGCACAGGTTCGAACTGTGGACCACGCCCACGTGCTGCTGCGGGCTACGCAGGTTGCACGGGTCTTTGAAGGTGATCCATGGGTGGCCGGTTTCAAACAGCATGGACAGCATTTTGCGCCACAGGTCTTTGGCCTGAATGGTCTTGAACAGCTTGATCTTGCCCGGGTACTGGGACAGCGCTTCGTAGTACTCGTAACGCTCTTCGAATGCTTTACCGGTCAGGTCGTGCAGGTCCGGTACTTCGGATGGCGAGAACAGGGTCCACGGGCCATCATCGAAGACGCGCTTCATGAACAGGTCAGGCACCCAGTTAGCGGTGTTCATGTCGTGGGTACGACGACGGTCATCACCGGTGTTCTTGCGCAGCTCGATGAACTCTTCAATGTCCATGTGCCAGGTTTCAAGGTAAGCGCACACGGCGCCTTTACGCTTGCCACCCTGGTTCACGGCCACGGCGGTGTCGTTCACAACCTTGAGGAACGGAACCACGCCTTGGGATTTGCCGTTGGTGCCCTTGATCCACGAACCCAGTGCGCGAACCGGTGTCCAGTCGTTGCCCAGGCCGCCTGCGAATTTGGACAACATGGCGTTGTCGTGAATCGCGTGGTAGATGCCCGACAGGTCATCCGGCACGGTGGTCAGGTAGCAGCTGGACAGTTGCGGGCGCTGAGTACCGGCGTTGAACAGGGTCGGAGTCGACGCCATGTAGTCAAACGAGGACAGCAGGTTATAGAACTCGATCGCGCGGTCTTCTTTCTGCTTTTCTTCGATCGCCAGGCCCATGGCCACACGCATAAAGAAGATTTGTGGCAGTTCGAAACGTACGCCGTCCTTGTGGATGAAGTAACGGTCGTACAGGGTTTGCAGGCCCAGGTAGGTGAACTGCTGATCGCGCTCGTGATTGATCGCCTTGCCCAGTTTTTCCAGGTCGAAGGTGGCCAGCACAGGGTTCAGCAGGTCGAACTCGATACCTTTGGCGATGTAGGCCGGCAATGCCTTGGCGTACAGGTCAACCATTTCGTGATGCGTAGCGCTTTCGGCTACGTTCAGGAAGTTCAGGCCTTCGGCACGCAGGGTGTCCATCAGCAGGCGAGCGGTCACGAACGAGTAGTTCGGTTCGCGCTCAACCAGCGTACGAGCGGTCATTACCAGTGCGGTATTGACGTCGCTCAGGGCTACGCCGTCATACAGGTTTTTCAGGGTTTCGCGCTGGATCAGGTCGCCGTCGACTTCTGCCAGACCTTCGCAGGCCTCGGTGACGATGGTGTTCAGGCGGCCCATGTCGAGCGGGGCGAAAGTGCCGTCGGCGCGGGTGATGCGGATGGACGGGTGAGCCTGAACTTCAGTCTCGGCCGGTGCGCGGGTGGCGCGCTCCTTGGAGCGGGCGTCACGGTAGATCACGTAGTCGCGCGCTACTTTTTGCTCGCCGGCACGCATCAGGGCCAGCTCAACCTGGTCCTGGATTTCTTCGATGTGAATAGTGCCGCCCGATGGCATGCGACGCTTGAAGGTTGCCGTGACTTGTTCAGTCAGGCGCGCAACGGTGTCGTGAATGCGCGACGAGGCAGCTGCATTGCCGCCTTCAACTGCGAGAAACGCTTTGGTGATGGCGACGGTGATCTTGTCATCGGTGTAAGGAACCACGGTTCCGTTACGTTTGATCACGCGCAATTGGCCTGGCGCGGTCGCAGACAGATCCAGAGTTGAATCAGTACCCTGCGAGTTCTCGCGAGTCGTGTCGGTTTGCATGGGGTGTCTCCACATTCTCTATGTTTGTTTGGGCACCGTTTAGGTGCCCACCGTGACGTCCTGAAGCACTACAACCGATAACAGAACCGGGCATAACCACTTCGGGACGTACAGAAAGGGGGGTTAATACCGCTTCCGTGCCGAAGTTTGGGATGTGCATACCGCCACATACCGTATTCCTGTCGGGTGACAGTATGTGTACTGCAACACCCGGGCCGCTTTCCTGCTTTAGCACCGGAAAACAGCTGCCATCCGCATGAGCGGTTTGGACTTTGATAACTGCGTTTGATCTAACCCGACAGGCGCGAGAAAAGGACTTGAAATTCTCGTCTGAGTTGTGTTGGGTTTTTAGCTTGAAACCCTACATATGGGGTTTTTTTACCGACGGGATACAAGATATGCGTTTTATAGGCCTTGTGCAACGTGCTGCCTGTGGATAACTCTGTGTGTAAATTGTGTGTGAAACGCTGAAGATCCATGTAGGCCGCACGGCACCGGCCTTTCGCCGTTTGTCACTGCAAATGGCGAGAGAAAATCCGTCGTGCTGGATTTTGAGGGCGCGAACCCTAACATAAAAAACAGCGCTGTCCGAACGCATTTTCGGGCGCGTGCAAAGATAGGAAAGGTCAAGCTCAAATTGCTGCTTTCACGGGCCGCAAAGGTCGTGGCAGACCTTTGCGGCGATAGCGCACAGTTACAGCAATTGAAAGCTGTTTTGCTGCACGTTTTGTGAATCCAGACCTATTTGCACTTCAAACTCGCCCGGTTCAGCCACGTACTTCAAGTCGGCGTTGTAAAACTTGAGGTCGTCTTCGCTGAGGGTGAACTGCACCACTTTCTGCTCTCCGGCCTTGAGCATGACCTTCTCAAAGTTTTTCAAGCTTTTGACAGGGCGACTCATGGAGGCCGCGACATCGCGCAGGTACAGCTGTACGACGGTTTCGCCGTCACGCTGGCCGGTGTTTTTCAACGTCACACTGGCGGTTAGCGTCGCGCCCGAGGCCAGGGTTTTACTCGACAGCTTGACGTCTGACAGGCTGAAGTTGGTGTAGCTCAAGCCATAGCCGAATGGGTACAGCGGCGTGTTTGGCGCATCAAAGTATTGCGAGGTGTAGTTGCCCGGTTTGCCGGGTGTGAAAGGCCGGCCAATGCTCAAGTGGTTGTAGTAAGTCGGAATCTGCCCCACTGAACGTGGGAAAGTGATGGGCAGTTTGCCCGACGGGTTGTAGTCGCCAAACAGCACATCAGCAATGGCATTACCGCCTTCGGTGCCGCTGAACCAGGTTTCCAGTACCGCATCAGCTTGTTGCTGCTGGGTGTCGATGGTCAGTGGACGGCCGTTCATCAGCACCAGCACCAAGGGTTTGCCGGTGGCTTTGAGGGCATCGATCAGGGCGCGCTGGCTGGCCGGAATATCCAGTTCGGTGCGACTGGATGATTCATGGGACATGCCACGCGACTCGCCCACGACTGCGACGACCACGTCGGCTTGATGGGCGGCTTTGACCGCTTCGTCGATCATCACCTGGGCCGGGCGAGTATCGTTGGTCACTTCCGGTGCATCGAAGTTGAGGAAGTTCAGGTAGTCGACAACCTTCTGGTCGTCGGTGATGTTGGCGCCACGGGCGTAGACCAATTGGCCTTGCTCGCCGAGCGCAGTGCGCAAGCCGTCATACACTGTGACCGATTGCGCGGGCTGGCCGTTGGCTGCCCAACTGCCCATCATGTCGATAGGTGCCTTGGCCAGCGGCCCGACCAATGCAATGTGTGCCTGCTTGTTCAATGGCAGGGTTTGCGCCTCATTTTTCAGTAACACCAGGCTGCGGCGCGCGACATCCCGTGCTTCAGCACGGTGCAGGCGGCTTTCGGCATTGAGCTCGGCCGGGTCGTCTACGGCCTTGCCGATGCGAACATAGGGGTCGGCAAACAAGCCCATGTCGTATTTGGCCCCGAGCACCTCACGCACGGCGTTATCCACGTCGCTCTGCGGTACTTCGCCTGATTTCAGCAAACCGGGGAGCTCTTCGCCGTAGGCCTTGTCGTTCATGCTCATGTCAATGCCGGCTTTGATGGCCAGCTTCGCGGCTTCGCGGTTGTCTTTGGCCACGCCGTGCTTGATCAGCTCGATAATGGCGCCGTGGTCGCTGACGGCAACGCCCTTAAAGCCCCAGTCTTTGCGCAACAGGTCCTGCATCAGCCACATATTGGAGGTGGCAGGGATGCCATTGATTGAGTTCAACGCCACCATCACGCCTCCGGCGCCGGCATCAATCGCAGCACGGTAAGGCGGCAGGTAGTCCTGATACATGCGTGTGGGGCTCATATCCACGGTGTTGTAGTCACGACCGCCCTCTACCGCGCCATACAGGGCGAAATGCTTGACGCAGGCCATGATATTGCCGGGCAGGGCAGGGGAAACGCCTTGATAGGCGTTAACCATCACTTTGGCGATCCGTGAGACCAGGTAGGTGTCTTCACCAAAGCCTTCGGAGGTGCGGCCCCAGCGCGGGTCGCGGGCAATGTCGACCATCGGCGCGAACGTCAGGTCGATGCTGTCGGCGCTGGCTTCCTGGGCCGATACCCGACCGCTCAGGGCAATGGCGTCCATGTCCCAGCTTGACGCCAGCGCCAGGCTGATCGGGAAAATGGTGCGATGGCCGTGAATCACGTCATAGGCGAAAAACATCGGAATCTTCAGTCGGCTGCGCATGGCTGCGTCCTGCATGGGACGGTTTTCGGCGCGGCTGATGGAGTTGAACGTGCCGCCGATGCGGCCTGCAGCGATTTCTTTGCGGATCAGCTCGCGGGGCATGTCGGGTGCGATGCTGATCAGACGCAGTTGGCCGATTTTTTCATCGACGGTCATCTGCTTGAGCAAATCAGCCACAAACACGTCTTTAGGCGGGAGCGGAGACGGTGGGGTTTGTGCCCATACCGACGGGCTGGACAGGCTGATGGCGATGCCCAACAAACACATCTTTCTCATTGATTTCTTCTGCGCGGCCGCTTTCATCACAGCGAAGGTAACCTGCGCTGTAGAAGCGATATTGTTCTGGTGGGGGATGTAGAACACCCAAAGCAGGAAATTGCCCTATCTTTAGATTAAGTATTCCTACAAGACAGCCAGTCTTTTATCTGATTCGCGGCGAGCAATCCACTGCCGTCCGGAGATTTTGCGTGCAGGTTGAGGAGTTTTTGCGGGATAAACGGTGTCTATGAACTCAATGTAGTCAGTGCGGAGCGACACAAGCATGGGAATTCAGAGCGTTAAAGCCTTGGGCTGGAAGGCCATCGTTGTGATGGTATTGGCCAGCGTGCTGAGCGGGTGCGGGATTAATACCATTCCAACCCTGGACGAACAGGTTAAAGCGGCGTGGTCACAAGTTCAGAATCAGTATCAGCGTCGGTCTGACCTGATCCCCAATCTGGTCGAAACCGTCAAGGGTGCAGCCAAGCAAGAACAGGCAACATTGACCGCTGTTATTGAAGCCCGGGCCAAAGCTACGTCGATTCAGGTTGACGCCAGTACGCTGGACAATCCGGAAAAACTCAAACAATTCCAGGATGCCCAGAACCAGCTGACGGGCGCGCTGAGCCGCTTGATGGTGGTGTCGGAGCGTTACCCGGACTTGAAATCCAACCAGAACTTTCTGTCGTTGCAATCGCAACTGGAAGGCACGGAAAACCGTATTAGCGTGGCCCGACGCGACTTTATTCTGGCCGTTGAACGCTACAACACCGAGATCCGTACCTTTCCGGGTCGCCTGTGGCACGCGGTGATGTACAGCGACCTGCCGGTTCGCCAGACCTTCGAAGCCACTACGCCGGGCGCTGACAAAGCCCCTGAAGTGAAGTTTTAGGTCGCCGTGCGCTGTCGCGTAGCAGCTGCCGAAGGCTGCGTTCGAGGGCGCAGCCGTCGTAAGTTGTCGAAGCGAGGTGTGCCTGAAAGGCCGCGATCGTTGATTTTACGATGGCTGCGCCATCGGACGTCGCCTTCGGCAACTGCTACGAAGTATGTGATTTATCTTCAACCTTCGAGGTGCTGATGCGCTTATCTAAAACGGGGTTTGGCCTGTTGCTCTGGTTATGTCTGGCCACAGCGCAGGCGCTGACGTTTCCGGTGCTCAGCGGTCGGGTGGTCGATGAGGGGCAGATGCTTGACCCCGCCACGCGTCAGCAGGTGGCTCAAGCCCTTGAAGCTCACGAGAAAGCCACGGGCGAGCAAGTGGTCGTGGTCACTGTGCCGGATCTGCAAGGCGTTCCCATCGAGGACTTCGGTTATCAATTAGGTCGAGCATGGGGCATCGGGCAAAAGGATAAGAACAACGGTGCCTTACTGATCGTTGCCCGCGATGACCGCAAACTGCGTATAGAGGTCGGCTACGGTCTCGAAGACCGCCTCACCGACGCCCAGTCTTCGGTCATCATCAATCAGGTCATCACCCCGGCCTTTAAAGCCGGAAACTTCAGTCAAGGCATCAGTGCCGGTACGGCGGCTATCCTCCAGGTGCTGGGCGGTGATCCCTTGCCGGTGGCGTATGCCAGCGAGCAAGGCGCTGGTACTGATTTTGTGGGCGAACACCCCGGCATTGTCGTCCTGCTATTTGTGTTGTTCGTGCTTGCCATGGCGGCGTGTCAGTTCTATGGCATCTGCACTTCGGGTGGCGGCGGAACCCGCGGCGGCGGCTTTGGCGGTGGCGGTTTCGGGGGCGGTGGAGGCGGGGGCTTTCGCGGTGGCGGCGGCAGTTTTGGCGGCGGCGGGGCTTCAGGCGGCTGGTAACTCACTTATTTAATGAGCATTGACCCTTATGGCTTTATTGACGCAAGAGCAACAACAGCAGGTCGCGCAGGCGGTGACCCGCGCCGAGCAACGCACCGACGCAGAGATCGTCACGGTTCTGGCACCGCGTGCGGATGACTACAGTTATATCCCGTTGCTTTGGGCCAGCTTGGTCGCCTTGGTGGTGCCTGCGGTGCTGCATATTCTGAACGGTGGCATGGCCATCTATTCCTTGCTGATGGCTCAGTGGGCCACCTTTGTATTTCTCAGTCTGATCTTTCGTATTCCCGCGATCACTACCCGCTTGATCCCGCCTCGCGTACGGTATTGGCGAGCCAGCAACCTGGCCCGCCGTCAGTTTCTTGAGCAAAAGCTGCATCACACCGAAGGGCGAACGGGCGTGCTGATTTTTGTCAGCGAGGCTGAACGTTACGTCGAAATCCTGGTGGATGAAGGTATCTCCCGGCACTTGGATAACAGCGACTGGGGCACGATCGTCAGCGATTTCACACGCCGTGTGGCCCTTGGGCATACGGCTGAAGGCTTTATTACCTGCATCGATGCCTGCGCAGAGTTGTTGGAAAAGCACGTGCCCAGAACCCAGCCGCGCAACCAATTGCCCAATCGCCTGGTGCTCTTGTAAGCGTGGCCTTATGAAATAAGCCCGTGCTCCTGGCGGCTAACACGCCTAAAATAGCCGCCATTGTTTTTTGATATTCCCTCCTGCACCCCCCGAGGCACCTTTTTCAATGTCAGCGACTGCTACCACCGCCCCGTCTGCGCCGGATCACCGTGCGCAATTTTTGAGCCTGCTGGAAACCAGTCTGGCGCAGAATTCCTTTATCAAGCTGGTGCTGGCCAAGTACGTGGGCCCTGAAGCTGAGTTGCAGCGCATTATCATCAAGCAGGTTACGGTCAAGGATCAGCCTTGCCTTTCATTTGTGTACCGCTACAAAACCCGTGACATCACCAAAAACTTTCCGCTCGAAGAGGCCGTGGCCCACATTGCTGCGCTGTTGCCGGAAGCGTTCAAGAATGCCCATTTACTGACTCTGACCGACGAAGTGCAGCTGGAATACAGCAAAAAGGGCAAAAGCTCGCTGTTTAAAGGTAAAGGCCAGCAAGACCGTGAGTTGCCGTCAGCGGAGCACAACCGCGAGAAAAATCGTTTTCTGGATCTGACGCGGCCGTTTCTGGCGGACCTGGGCGTCACCAACAAGCAGCAAGAACTGATCCCGGCGATGTCGCGCAAGTGGAAACAGATCAACAAGTTTATCGAGGTGTTTTCCCACGCCCTGAGCAACTCGCCACTCAAACTCGATCAGCCGGTCAAGGTGGTGGATTTCGGTTCGGGCAAGGGCTATCTCACCTTCGCCATTCACGATTACCTGCGCCACAGCCTGCAAGCCGAAGGGCTGGTGACCGGTGTTGAGCTGCGTGAAGACATGGTGACCTTATGCAACAACGCCGCCCAGCGTCTGGAACACCCCGGTTTGACGTTCCAGCATGGCGATGTGCGCAGTTTTGCGCCGACGCCGATTGACGTGATGATCGCCCTGCATGCCTGCGACATTGCCACCGACTATGCCATTCATATGGGTATTCGTTCGGGAGCGGCAATCATCATGTGCTCGCCGTGCTGCCATAAGCAGATTCGTCTGCAAATTCAGAGCCCGGTGTTGCTCAAGCCAATGTTGCAGTACGGCCTGCACTTGGGTCAGCAGGCCGAAATGGTTACTGACAGCTTGCGTGCGTTGTACCTGGAAGCCTGTGGCTATGAAACCAAAGTGTTCGAGTTCATCTCGCTGGAACACACCAACAAAAACAAAATGATTCTGGCGGTCAAGCGTGCTGAACCCCAGGACCCGACGCAGTTGCTGGAAAAGATTCAGGCGTTGAAGGCGTTCTACAGCATTCAGGAGCATTGCCTCGAAACGCTGCTGCAAGCGGATGGTTTGCTCAAATAATCCTGTAAGTCGCGTCTGGCGGGTACGTAGTACCAGGCTATTACCCGCACGGGCGCACAGGGCGTACCTTGGCTACTCTTATAGGCCCAAGGTTCCACCCCCACAGGAGCACGCACAATGGCAGCGAAAAAAATCCTCATGCTGGTTGGCGATTACGTCGAAGACTACGAAGTGATGGTGCCGTTTCAGGCCCTGTCGATGGTGGGGCATCACGTGCATGCAGTGTGTCCGGGTAAAACGGCGGGTCAGACCGTGCGCACGGCTATTCACGACTTTGAAGGCGATCAGACCTACAGCGAAAAGCCGGGTCACCTGTTTGCCCTGAATTTTGATTTCGACAAGGTCAAGGCCAGTGCTTACGACGCACTGGTGGTGCCGGGTGGTCGTGCGCCGGAATACCTGCGGTTGAATGAGAAAGTCCTGGAGCTGGTGCGTGAGTTCAACAAAGTGGGTAAACCCATTGCCGCGGTCTGTCACGGTGCGCAGCTGTTGGCCGCGGCGGGGACGCTCGAAGGTCGCGAGTGCAGCGCTTACCCCGCGTGTGCACCTGAAGTGCGTCTGGCCGGTGGCACCTTTATTGATATCGATGTGACCAAGGCGCACGTACAGGGCAACTTGGCGACGGCGCCTGCCTGGCCGGCACACCCGGCGTGGTTAGCGGCTTTTCTGGTGCTGCTCGGTACTAAGATCGTTTTGTAACGAGAGGACGTGACCATGTGCGAGCTGTATGTCAAAGCCGATCCGATTCTTTACGAGTCGCGCTCGCGTTCATTGCGTATTTGTGGCGTGGTCACCACGTTGCGTCTGGAAAACCAGTTTTGGGACATTCTCAGCGAGATCGCCGAAGTAGACGGCATGACCACCAATCAACTGGTGGCCAAGCTGTATGAAGAAGTGATGGATTACCGGGGTGAAGTGGTGAACTTTGCCTCGTTTCTGCGCGTGAGTTGCACCCGCTACCTCAGTCAGCGCCAGGGGCAGGTGCAGGTGCCCGTATTGAGTGTAGTGTCGCGCGAGCCCTCACCCCAACCCTCTCCCAGAGGGAGAGGGGGCTGAGCGGTGGCTGCTTTTAGTTCCCTCTCCCTTTGGGAGAGGGCTAGGGTGAGGGTGCTTCTGATGGGTGCTTTTAAAAGAACCGCGTCACGCTGATCTTGGCATTGCGCCCTTGGCTGTAGGCGTTATCACCACTGAGCATCGGCTGGTAACTCTTGTTGAACAGGTTGTCCACGGTGAAATTGACCTCCGTGCCTTTCAGGTAACGCTGCTGCGGTGTCCAGTTGGCAAACAGGCCTTGCACGTTATAACCGTCGTTGGCGAATTGGTCGTAGTAACTGTCGCCCAGGGCACTTAGCGGATTGCTGCCGTACTTGTCGCTCGGCAGTCGGTCGGTCTTGCGAACAAATTCGCCTTTCCAGCCCACCTTCGCATCCCAGCCCGGTATTTTCGTGCCTAGCACGGCAATCCACTTGGGCGCCGGAATATCACGTGCCCAGACATTGGGCCCCCACGGGTTGGTGTAAGCACCTTCATGTTTCCCGGTCATCCATGCATATGAAAGGGAGCCGAAGATGTACGTCGAGTCGTAAAAGCTTTCAACCTCAAAACCCTTGATGGTGACGCTGCCAATGTTGCGGTAGTTCGGAATGTTGCCCGGGCCGCAGTCTTTGGACACGCTGCCTGCGGGCGTTTGAGCGGCACACCCTACACCCGTCGCCTTGAAGATTTCATGGTCGACGGTGTTTTGAAACAACGTCGTACGGATCAGTGCGTGGTCGTTATCGCCAAAAATTTGATCAAAGTTGGTGATGTTGCCTGCACGCCAGCCGGTAATTTCTTCGGGCTTCAAATTCAGGCTGGTGGCCGTGCGGCTACCGATACCCTGAAGCTCATACTGCTCGTCAATCACCGGGGCGCGCCAAGTTTTGCTGAAGTTGATAAACAACGCGGTTTTCGGCGTGATTGTCCAAAAAGCAGACAGTCGCGGCGACCAGCCGGTGTAGGTTTTATCGCTGTAATCGTGACCTAGTTCGGGGTGGTTGTAATACGGCGCGTCGTTTTCCTCGCCACGATTGCGCACATGGTCGTAACGCAGGGACGGCGTCAGAGTGAAGTTGCCGAGGGTGATCGCGTCCTGGACGTAGAAACTGTTGGTATCGACTTTGCCCTTGGGCATGAAGTTGGGCTGGTAGTGGCCGTAGTTGTATTTTTCTACTTCGTAGGACTTGCCCGGCATCCACATGTCGACGTCACGCTTATGCTTGCGCAACTGCACACCGGTGGTGACTGCATGGTCTAAAGGGCCTGTGGGAAACAGGCTGATGTTTTCGACCTGGAGCATGTCGTCGGTATAGCCTGTTTCCATCTTGCGGCCGCCCGTGGAAGGCTGGAAGTAAGCCTGTTCGCCTCGGGTGTCGGTTTGTTCGGTATTGGAGTGCGAGAACTTCACCTCCAGATCCACCAGCGGATTATCGATCGGCTCGTATTTGTATTGGGTTGACCAGGTGGTGTCGATGGTCGAACGGTTGGACAAGTAGCGCCGGGACGCCACGTCATAGCCGTACTTGTCAATGTTGGCCTGGCTCGGCGGGGCGGGATAGCTGATCGCCGAAAAAGGCACCCACAGGTAGTTGTTCGAGCGTGAATACGACATGGCGACGCTGTGTTCATCGTTCAGGTGCACATTGAGTTTGAGCAGTTGTGCGTCAAGATCCTGAGCGGTATTGGGCAAGCGCTTGGGGTTTACCGGGTAAGCGTTTTTAGGGTCGGGCATATGACCGGCCAGCTTCATGTCGTCGCCATCGCGTTTGGTGTAATACACCAGTGCATCGGCACGGCCATCGTCGGTGCGGCCATAGACGGCGCCACTATAGACCTGTTGATGGTCGTTGCTGCTGTAGCCGTACTTGAGCATGGCGCCGGTATTTTTACCTTCTTGGAGCAAGTCCGGAGCGTCTTTGGTTTCCATGTGCACGGCCCCTGCAAACCCGCCGTTGCCGGTGTGAATATCGTGCGGGCCTTTCTCGACTTCAAGGCGTTTGATCAGCTCAGGTTCGATAAAGATCGTGCCTTGCATATAACGCTCAAAGCCGCTTTTGGTTGCACCGTCCACGGTCATCTGAATGTCTTCGGCTTCACCCATGCCCCAAATATTGATGGTCTGACCACCGGGTTTAAGCGAGCCGCCCAAGTTGATGCCCGGTAACGTGGCCAACAGGCTGGGGATGTTATTGGACTGGTAACGGTTGATTTCAGTTTGTGTCATGGTCGATTTGCCGACGTTGCTGGAGTCGACTTCATTGCCATTACCCACCACGCTCAACGCGCTCAACTCCAGGCTGTTGCTGGTGGTAGTGCCTTCTTCCCGGGGGCGCACCACGTAGGTGCGGTCGACTTGAATCAAGCTGAAATCGGTGCCCTTGAGCAGCGTCTGGATAGCTTCCTGGGGGCTGTAGGTGCCTTTAAGGGCAGGCGCTTGCACATTGCGCAACAGGTCTTCATCGAATAACAACTGGATATTGGCTTGCTGTGCCACGTCACTCAGGGAGCTGGCCAGTGACTGCGTCGGCAGTTGCCACTGGATTGCGTCAGCCTGGGCTTGCACGCTGATAGCCATGCACACGGCGAGCAGCGTCGGACGTGTGCATACGTGTGAGAAGTGATGTGGTGCGCGAAACATGAAATCCCCCAGTGCGGCAACAAAGGCCAAAAAGACATGCGCTAACAACGCAGACCAGAGGAAGACGCGGCACTGGGGAAAAACCACATATGCGAATGCAAAATATTCGCATATGTATTTTATCGAGGTTCTATGCGGATTTTGCCGCTGTCCAGCAGTACGGTTTTGACCGGAATCAGGGCGGGCAGTGCTTTGACCAATGCCAGCGGATCATTGACGTCAAGATTGCCCGAAACCTTGTACCGGCCCAGTGGGCCTTGGGCCAGTTGAATCACGCCGGGTCGGTACAGATCCAGTTCATCCACCAGGCTGGCGAGTTCGCGATTGCGAAAGGCCAGATGGCCGCTGCGCCAGTTGGCGATTTCATTGGCTGCGAGGGTGTGCTCTTGCAACGTGCCTTGGGCGAAGTCATAGGTGGCACGTTGTTGTGCGCCGAGCAGCGTAGCGGTGTTGGGGGCGGGAGCAAAGGCGACCTTGCCGTGGGCGACACTGACCACCAGTTGGCGTGCGCTGCGGCGTACGTCAAACCCCGTGCCCACGACTTTTATTCGGGCATCACCGGCATGCACCACCAGCGGCTGTTCTTTGTTGGCAGCGACTTCGATATAGAGCTGGCCCTGATCGAGGTAAATATCCCGTTGCTGAGCGTTGAAGTCGATGCGTAGCCGGGTGTTGGCGTTGACGTTCAAGGTACTGCCATCGGGCAGGCTCAGGGTCTTGGCACCTTGGCCCAAGGTGGCGACCTGCTGTTGATACAGCGCCTGCGCCGTGCCGAGGTTGACGGCAAACAGCGCGCACACAAGTGCTGCGGCGGTCGCCAGTGCAAAAGCCGCCGCACGCCGGGCGGGTTTTTTTACAGCAAAGGTCTGCGGAGTGTGCAGTTCTTCACATTCGCCCAAATCAGCCCATAGGCTCTCAAATTCGTTGTACGCCTGAGCATGTTCCGGGTTGGTCTGCCAGGCCTTGAATTGTTCACGGGTGCGCGCGCTTTGTTCGTTGCGATTACGGGCAAACCAGCGTGCCGCCTGCGCGTCGATGCTGTCGTTATCAATGGATTGAAAAGGGCTCATTCTGGCTGCTCCTTGCCGCTGTCCCGTTGGAGGTGTTGCTTGCAGTGCAGCAAGGCGAAGGCAATGTGCTTTTCTACCATGCTGACGGAGATACCCATGCGTTCGGCAATCTGCGCCTGACTCAAACCTTCAAAACGGTGCAGCATAAGGGCTTCACGGCGTCGGGGCGAGAGCTGGGCCAACACCCCTTTGAGTTGTTCCAGGCGTTGCAGACGTTGCGCAGCGGCCATCGGATCATCCTTCTCGTCGCTCAACGGTTCGGGTTCACTCTCGATGTGCCCGTTGTGTACGGAGTGCCGCACCTGTTGGCGGCGCCAATGGTCGCGCAGCAGGTTGCGCGCCATCTGGAACAAAAACGCCCGTGGCTGCTCGACTTTGGCCCGGTCTTGATAACCCAGCCACTGCGTGAACACATCCTGTGTCATGTCAGCGGCATCGCTGGCGTTATCTGTGCGCTTGCGCAGGAAGTGCAGAATCGGCGTATAGAGCTCGCGAAAGGCTTCGGCCACCAGCGGGTCGGGTTTGAAGCGAGACATGAAGATCCTTGTGGGTGCTGCGATGCAAATAAGTCGCGAATGATATCGAGAATTATTGCTATCTGTCTCGCTTGATTGTGCGTGATCCCGTCATGCGGGGTTTGATTAAACCTCTAGCGGAACTGAATGTTGCGGATAGCCCAATGGGTGAGTTTTGGCGTTATAGAAGCGTAATGTCAGATTTTTGTCTGCAAATAGTGCCGCGTAGTGGTTTTTCTGGAAGCGTACAAAGGCTTCGCTGCGCGGGTAAATAGAGATGCACAGTGTTTTCAGCGGGGCTTGGCGCAATGCGTCGATGAGGTGCTGATCCTGCTCGCCCAGACTGTGGCCAAATACGCACAGGGCGTCTTTGTGAGCCATCAATTGTTCATGGCAGAAAGACAGGTAGTCACATTGACGTATGGATTTACGTTTGTCGTCGCTGCTGCTTTCGCTGATAAACAGTGGCACATCGTCCAGCGCACTGATTGAGTGATTGATCGCAAAGTTGCTCAGTAACGTGGGTTGCGAGCCAGTGAGCTTGCGGGCTTTACCTCCCTGATTTTTGACCAGATGCAGTGCACCGTGCAGGTAGAGCACACGGGTGGCCTTGCTTTTGGTCAGTGCGGTGTTCAGTTCGAAGGTGGCGGTGGCCGTGTCGAACAGGTCGTTGAAATTTTTCGGTGCCTGCATCAGGGCCCAGGGGGTGAGCAGGTCGTAGTTGGAGCAATACACCGTGGCATACCGCGCCAGTTCTGTGTTCCAGCAGGTCAGCGTCTCAGGCTGCATCAAGCGCCAAGGGATGTGCACGTCCTGCATGCTGTTGATCAGCGCTTCTTTAATGGCGTAGTAGCGTTTGCGCGGTGAGGCCGAGTTGATAGCCAGTGCTTTGTTGACCTTGCTCGCCGTTTTAAGGGCGCTCAGCACCTGCTCGAAGTTTCGTGTGCTCAGCGCCTCAAATACGCTGAGTTCGGTTTGGCTCAGGGGCTTTTCGGCAATGCTTTTGGTTTTTTCAAACAGCGATTCGTAATAAAAGTCGTGCCATACGGCCATGCTTGCACCGTTACCCAGTAGCAGCCCGCTGCACGGTGTGCTGGCGCTCAGGGCATTCCAGTCTTCAAGTTGGGCGTCAAATTCCTGAAAAGGGGTCATCACTAATAGGGTCTCAGGGCGTGGGCGATGTAGGACTTTATCACGCTCATGTGTTGAGCCAGATCAACATTGGTGCATACAGATTGGGGGAAGCTGTGAGGACCGATTTAGCCAGTGACCCGCCAAGAGGACTCGCCATGACCAGCACTTTCTTTATTCCTGCCGTAAATATTATGGGTAACGGTTGCCTTGATGAAGCCATGGTTGCGATTAGCAATTATGGGTTTCGCAAAGCCTTGATCGTGACTGACGCCGGGTTGGCCAAGGCGGGTGTTGCCACTCTGATCGCTAAAAAGCTGGAAGAGCAGGACATAGACTCGGTTATTTTCGACGGTGCCAAACCGAACCCGAGCATTGCAAACGTCGAAGCGGGCTTGAAGGTGCTCAAGCAGCATCAGTGCGACTTTATTGTGTCGCTGGGCGGTGGATCGCCCCATGACTGCGCCAAAGGGATTGCGCTGTGCGCCACCAATGGCGGGCATATTCGCGATTATGAAGGGGTTGATCGCTCGGCCAAGCCTCAGCTGCCGCTGGTTTCGATCAACACCACGGCAGGGACTGCCAGCGAGATGACGCGGTTTTGCATCATCACCGATGAGGAGCGTCACGTAAAAATGGCCATTGTTGACCGTAACGTAACCCCGTTACTGTCGGTCAACGATCCTGAGTTGATGGTGGCCATGCCTAAAGGACTGACCGCGGCGACGGGTATGGATGCTTTGACCCATGCCATTGAAGCGTATGTGTCGACGGCAGCCACGGCGATTACCGACGCATGTGCAATCAAGGCGATGGAGTTGATCAGCCAGAACCTGCGTCAAGCCGTGAATGACGGCAAGGATTTAACCGCGCGGGAGAATATGGCTTACGCGCAGTTCCTCGCGGGGATGGCGTTTAACAATGCGTCGTTGGGTTTTGTGCATGCGATGGCGCATCAGCTGGGCGGTTTTTACGACTTGCCACACGGCGTATGTAATGCGGTGCTGTTGCCCCATGTGCAAACGTTTAATGCCAGTGTCTGTGCGTCTCGCCTGACCGATGTGGCGCATGCCCTGGGTGCTGATGTGCGTGGTTTGAGCCCGGAAGAGGGCGCGCAAGCGGCCATTGCGGCGATCAGGACGCTGGCCAAGGATGTGGAAATTCCTGCGGGCCTGCGGGATTTGGGGGCCAAAGTGGAAGATATTCCGTTGCTGGCGACCAATGCCCTGAAGGATGCGTGCGGTTTTACCAATCCGCGCAAGGCAGATCAGGGGCAGATTGAAGAAATTTTCCGGAATGCGTTTTGATTTGATAACGCACCCTCACCCCAACCCTCTCCCAGAGGGAGAGGGGGCTGATCTGAGGTGTTGCGCACATGTGCTTTTGCTTTTGGTTCCCTCTTTGCGGCGGGAGATGGGTCTGATATCTGCTTTGCTTTTAGTCCCCTCTCCCTCTGGGAGAGGGCTAGGGTGAGGGTGTTTTTGACAAGCAAAAAAAGGCCGGGCTATTAACCCGGCCTTTTCGTGTCTGACGTATCCGTGCTTACTGCACTTCTACCGCCAGGCTTTCGCTGATTTTCTTCTGCCAGATGGCCGGGCCGGTAATGTGTACCGACTCGCCCTTGCTGTCGACTGCCACGGTCACAGGCATGTCTTTAACATCAAACTCGTAGATCGCTTCCATGCCCAATTCGGCAAAGGCCACCACGCGTGATTTCTTGATGGCCTGAGCCACCAGGTACGCTGCGCCACCCACTGCCATCAAGTACACCGCTTTGTGTTCTTTAATCGCTTCAATGGCGGTAGGGCCACGCTCGGATTTGCCGATCATGCCCAGCAAGCCGGTCTGATCGAGAATCTGGCGGGTGAACTTGTCCATCCGCGTAGCGGTAGTCGGGCCTGCCGGGCCAACCACTTCGTCACGCACTGGATCAACCGGGCCTACGTAGTAGATGAAGCGCCCCTTGAGGTCCACGGGCAAGGTTTCACCCTTGTTCAGCATTTCAACCATGCGTTTGTGCGCAGCGTCACGACCGGTCAGCATTTTGCCGTTCAGCAGGACAGTTTCGCCCGGCTTCCAGCTCTGTACGTCTTCCGGAGTCAGGGTGTCGAGGTTGACACGGCGGGCCGACGGGCCAGCTTCCCAGACGATTTCCGGGTAAGCGTCCAACGGTGGTGCCTCGAGAGAGGCAGGGCCGGAGCCGTCCAGCACGAAGTGAGCATGACGGGTGGCAGCGCAGTTCGGGATCATGCACACCGGCAGTGACGCGGCGTGGGTCGGGTAATCCATGATTTTAACGTCGAGCACGGTGGTCAGACCGCCCAGGCCCTGAGCGCCGATACCCAGTTGGTTAACCTTTTCGAACAACTCGATACGCATCTCTTCGATACGGTTGGACGGGCCGCGTTTGATCAGGTCATGAATGTCGATGGATTCCATCAACACTTCCTTGGCCATCACCGCTGCTTTTTCCGCCGTGCCGCCAATACCGATACCCAGCATGCCCGGTGGGCACCAGCCCGCGCCCATCGTCGGAACGGTCTTGAGCACCCAGTCAACGATCGAGTCGGACGGGTTGAGCATGGCCATTTTAGATTTGTTCTCGGAACCGCCACCCTTGGCGGCTACGTCCACTTCCACGGTATTGCCCGGAACGATGGAGTAGTGGATGACGGCCGGGGTGTTGTCCTTGGTGTTGCGGCGAGCGCCGGCCGGGTCGGCCAGAATCGATGCGCGCAGGACGTTTTCAGGCAGGTTGTAAGCGCGACGCACGCCTTCATTGATCATGTCGTCCAGGCCCATGGTGGCGCCATCCCAGCGCACGTCCATGCCCACACGCACGAAAACGGTGACGATGCCGGTGTCCTGACAGATCGGGCGGTGGCCTGTGGCACACATGCGCGAGTTGATCAGGATTTGCGCCATCGAGTCACGGGCCGCTGGCGATTCTTCGCGCAGGTAGGCTTCGTGCATGGCCTGGATGAAGTCCACGGGGTGGTAGTAGGAAATGAATTGCAGGGCGTCAGCTACGCTCTGAATCAGGTCGTCTTGCTTGATCACGGTCATGGGTCGCGCTCCTCTATAAGACGGGAACATACAATCAATAAGGTGTTTGCGACCTTGGTGCATCGGTCTGTCGAAAACATCTTTGCTAGGCCTACCGGCACGCATGACCGGTACAAAAACGGCGCGGCAGTATAACCCGGCATAGCCCGTGATACACCCGCCGGGTGTCAAACGAAGGTAGGGGGGTGTGGAGCGGATCAACCGTAGCAGTTGCCGAAGGCTACGTCCGATGGCGAAGCCGTCGTAGAATCAGCCATCGCGGACTTTCATTCAGACCGCACTTTCAGTTCTTACGATCGCTGCGCAATCGAACGTAGCCTTCGGCAACTGCTACGAATCAGGAGGCCAGAGTGCCCAAGCTACACGTTGCCGACCAATGCTGGCCAGTTGCAAACGGCAGCAATTTACTCGATGCCTTGAATCAAGCTGGTGTAGCGGTGCCTTACAGTTGCCGCGCGGGCAGTTGCCATGCGTGTCTGGTGCGCTGCGTGCAGGGTGAACCGGCTGACCTCAAGCCCGAAGCGTTGAGCCGGACACAGCGAGAGCAGGGCTGGCGTTTGGCCTGTCAGTGTCAGCTGGTCGGCGATCTGCACATCGAGGTGTTTGATCCGCGTCGTGATGGCGTGCCCGCGCAAGTGCAGTCGCTCGACTGGCTCAGTCCCACGGTATTGCGCTTGCGTCTGGCGCCGCAACGTCCCTTGCGTTACCGGGCGGGCCAGCATGTGGTTTTGTGGGCCGATAACCACATTGCGCGCCCTTATTCGCTGGCCAGCCTGCCGGATGAGGATCGCTTTCTGGAGTTCCACATCGATTGCGCCCATCCCGGTGAGTTCGTCCAGGCGGCCAGAGCATTCAACGTGGGTGATGCCGTGCGTTTGGGCGAGTTGCGGGGCGGCGCGTTGCGCTACGATCCTGACTGGCAAGAGCAGCCCCTTTGGCTACTGGCCTCCGGTACGGGACTGGGGCCATTGTTTGGCGTATTGCGGGAGGCATTGCGACAGGATCATCAAGGCACGATCCGTGTGGTGCATGTGGCGCGCGATGAGCAGGAGCACTACCTGAAGCATGAATTACTGGCCCTGGCGTACGCCCACTCCAACCTAGAACTTGAATTCCTTGAGCGCAAGCAGTTGCCTGATTTTCTAGTCCGCATGCGTCTTGTCAGCCGTCAAACCCACGCTCTAGTCTGTGGTCATCCGGACAGCGTCGAGGCATTTGCCAAGCAATTATTTCTGGCCGGGCTGGGGCGCAATCAACTGCTGGCGGATGCTTTTCTGACCCGCAGTTGAGCGCTGATTTTATAAGTGGTGAGGGCGGGTATGAGTCAGGACATCATTGTTGAACGCGAAGGTGCGGTGCTGACATTACAGCTCAATCGCACGCACAAGAAAAATGCGTTGACCCGCGAGATGTACAGCGCGTTGGCGAAGGCACTGGAGCAGGCTGATGCCGATGCGTCGGTGCATGCAGTGCTGCTGACCGGCTCCGCCGAGTGTTTCACCAGTGGCAACGATATTGGTGATTTTCTGCAGCAGCCGCCCGTGGACATGCAAAGCCCGGTGTTCTGCTTTATGCGCAGCCTGCTGGAATGTCGCAAGCCAGTAGTGGCGGCTGTTGCAGGGGCTGCTGTGGGTATTGGTACAACCTTATTGCTGCATTGCGACCTGGTCTATGTCAGCGCAGATGCTCGATTACGCATGCCCTTCGTTAACTTGGGACTAAGCCCCGAGTTCGGTTCAAGTCTATTGCTGGCGCAGGTGGTTGGGCCGGTGAGGGCAGCGCAGTTGCTGTTGCTGGGCGAAGGCTTCAGTGGTGGGCAGGCGGCAGACTGGGGGCTGGCCAATAGGGCGTTGCCCACGGGTGTTGCCGCTATTGAAAAAGCCCGCGAAGCGGCGCACAACCTGGCACGTTTGCCTGCGGCGGCGGTACAGGACAGTAAGCGTTTGATGAAGGCTGCGGGGCGCGCGAAAATACGTCAGGTGATAGAAGATGAGAGTTGGCTGTTTATTCAGCGGCTGAGCTCACCCGAGGCGATGGCGGCACTGTCGGGCTTTATGAATAAGGCATAAGTCATCTTGTATCTATGGAAAAGCCCCGGCTGATCACTCAGACGGGGCTTTTGGTTACGGCCTGTTAAGGCTTAAACCATTTTGTCGCCGACATGCAGAATCTTCATGCCATTGGTGCCACCGATGGTGTGGTAGCTGTCGCCCTTGGTCAGGATGACCCAATCGCCTTTTTCAACGACGCCGCGCTTGAGCAGCTCGTCGATGGCGGCCTGGCTGACCTGTTCTGGCGGCAACGAAGCCGGGTCGAACGGCACGGTGTAAACGCCCCGGAACATGGCTGCGCGCGCTTGGGTTTCACGGTGCGGGGAGAACGCGTAGATCGGCACCGAGGAACGAATACGCGACATGATCAGCGGCGTATAACCACTCTCGGTCAGGGCGATGATCGCTTTGACACCCGGGAAATGGTTGGCGGTGTACATGGCCGCCAGCGCAATGCTCTGGTCACAGCTTTCGAAGGTCTTGCCGATACGGTGGCTGGAAGTTTTGCTGGTCGGGTGCTTTTCAGCGCCGACACAAATACGCGCCATGGCCTGCACCGCTTCCAGTGGATAAGCACCGGCAGCACTTTCAGCTGAAAGCATTACGGCATCGGTGTAGTCGAGAACGGCGTTGGCAACATCGGACACTTCGGCACGTGTTGGCATCGGGTTCTGGATCATCGACTCCATCATCTGGGTCGCAACGATCACCGCTTTGTTGTGGCGGCGTGCGTGCAAGATGATTTTCTTCTGGATACCGACCAGTTCAGCGTCGCCGATTTCAACACCCAGATCGCCACGGGCAACCATTACGGCGTCGCTTGCCTTGATCAGGCCGTCGAGGGTTTCGTCGTCGGCTACCGCTTCGGCGCGCTCAATCTTAGCCACCAGCCAGGCAGTACCGCCGGCTTCGTCACGCAGCTGGCGGGCGTATTCCATGTCTGCAGCGTCACGTGGGAACGATACAGCCAGATAGTCGACCTGCATTTCTGCGGCCAGCTTGATGTCAGCCTTGTCTTTTTCAGTCAGGGCCGGTGCAGTCAGACCGCCACCACGACGGTTGATGCCTTTGTGGTCGGACAGCGGGCCGCCGATCAGCACGGTGCAATGCAGTGCGTCGTCAGTGGCAGTGTCGACACGCATCACCACGCGGCCGTCATCGAGCAGCAGTTCGTCACCGACGCCGCAATCTTTTACCAGATCGGGGTAGTCGATACCGACCACTTGTTGGTTGCCTTCGGTCAACGGATGGCTGGTGGAGAAGGTGAATTGATCACCGACTTTCAGCTCGATCTTTTTGTTGGCGAATTTGGCGATACGAATTTTCGGGCCTTGCAGGTCACCCAGCAGAGCGACGAAGCGGCCATGTTTGGCGGCGATGTCGCGCACCAGCTTGGCACGGGCCTTGTGCTCATCGGGAGTGCCGTGGGAGAAGTTCAGACGGGCAACGTCCAGGCCAGCCAGAATCAGCTGCTCCAGCATTTCCGGTGAGTTGCTGGCAGGGCCAAGGGTGGCAACGATTTTAGTTCGACGAACAGACATGCAAAGACTCCTGAGTTCAAGCGCTGCCAAAGGCTACTATGGTCTTTGGCTGTAGTCATTGTTCCTCTGCACTACTTTAGGCTTAAGTTGTGGTGCATACGGTCTGTGGAAGTTTTGTCGCGTTCCTTTCCAGCCGTCAAGAATTTACCCGTGGGGTCGATAGAATGTTTAGAACAGGAGATACCCATGCGTTTATTACTCGTTTTGCTGGTCGCCGGCAGTATGGTCGGTTGCACACGGTGGTCGATGAATCACCATCTCAATAGCGCTTATCGTGCCTATGACCAGGGCAACTGTGAGGCGGTCATGCTGGAGCTGTCCGAAGTCGATCGCGAAAGCCGGAACCGTCCTTATATCTGGCCGCAAACGGCGATGATGCGCGGGCTGTGTCTGGAACGTACGAAGTTTTATCTGGATGCTGGCCAGACCTATCAATGGATTATCACCGAATTTCCGAAGAGCGAATGGGCCTACCGGGCCAAGGCGCGAATCGAGACCTTGCGTATTCTCAAGTTCATTCCCGGCCCGGCAAACAATCAAGCTATTACCACGCTGCCGTCTACGATTTAAGGGAGGTGCAGGTTGATCTGGCTAATGGCCATCAATCGGCTATTCTCAAAAAGTTTACAGGTTCAAACACCTACAAAGAGAGTCGTTGCATACCTTTAATCCTTGTTGTGGGGGGGTTACGCCGGTGTGGCACTGCTTCCATGTTTTTCTATTAGTGAAATCGCCATGATTATTGAACGGGGTATCCAGCGTCATCAATTGACGTTTTTTTTGAACGTATTCAATCGATTTACGGATAAATCCATAGGCTATTTGGGAGGGGTTTCAGAAGGTGGCTTGATGCTGTTCAGTCACCTGCCGGTTCTGGTAGATGCCAATTTTGACCTTCGCCTCAAACTGCCTGGAGAGACCGTTGATCTGAAGGCGCGTAGCCTGTGGTGCCATGAGGATGTGACACCGAATCACTATGACTCGGGTTTTGTACTGTATGAGCCCCCGGGTGAATACCGGTTGCTGATTCGTTCTTTGCGCCAATATTTCAGCTTTCAGCCGTTTCAGGCTTCTGCTTGAGCGCCGTGCGTGGGGCTGGTCTTGATCTGCCTTGAGCGCCTAGACTGAACAGGTCAACTGTTCAGGAACACCCCGTGACCTCTATTTTTTGGTACGACTACGAAACCACCGGCATCAATCCGCGCTGTGATCGAGCTGTGCAAGTGGCAGGTATCCGTACCGATGCCGATCTTAACGAGATTGATCAGCCGCTTAACCTCTACTGCCATCCCGCCGACGATATTCTTCCTCACCCCATGGCTTGCCTTATAACCGGCATTACCCCCGGGCGTCTGGAAGACCGAGGTTTGGGCGAAGCCGAGTTCATGACCCGCACTCATGCGCAATTGGCGCAACCGGGGACGTGTGGCGCGGGATATAACTCCTTGCGCTTCGATGATGAAGTCACGCGCTACAGCTTGTATCGAAATTTCTTTGATCCTTACGCACGCGAATGGCAGGGCGGTAACACGCGCTGGGATTTGATTGATGTGGTGCGTGCCGCCTATGCCCTGCGCCCTGAGGGGATTGTCTGGCCTGAGGAAGAGGGGCGGGTGACACTCAAGCTCGAGCGTCTCACGGCGGCCAATGGCATCGACCACGGCCAGGCGCACGATGCGTTATCCGACGTGCGGGCAACGATCGCCCTGGCGAGACTGATCCGTGACAAGCAGCCCAAGTTGTATGAGTGGCTATTCAATTTGCGAACCAAACAACGCGTACTTGATCAAGTTCGCTTGTTGCAGCCCATGGTGCATATATCTGGCCGCTTTTCTGCGGCCAGGCATTATTTGGGTGTGGTATTACCTTTGGCGTGGCACCCCAAAAATCGTAATGCGCTGATTGTGTACGACCTGCATTATGACCCTCAGCCTTTAATGGATATGGACGCCGGGGCATTGCGCCAACTGCTTTATACGCGCCGCGAAGATTTACCGGCCGGTCAATTACCCATTGGGCTAAAGCTGATACACGTTAATCGATGCCCGGTGGTGGCACCGATGAATGTTGTGCGGGCACAGGATCAAGCGCGTTTGCAGTTGGACATGCCTCAGTATCAGGTGCACGCCGCGCGGCTAATTGACGCTGCTCAAGTTTGGCAAGACAAGTTATCGACTATTTATGCCAGTGAAGACTTCACCCCCAGTGAAGACCCTGAGCAACAGTTGTATGACGGCTTTCTGGGTGAGCGCGATCGTCAATTATGCGAACGTGTCAGGCTCAGTGACCCGGAGCAATTAGGCAAAGATGAATGGCCTTTTGATGATCCGCGTTTACCCGAATTATTATTTCGGTACCGTGCGCGGAACTTTCCCAATACCTTGAGTGTGCCAGAGCAACAGCGTTGGCAAGTATTCTGCCAGGAGCGATTGTCAGACCCGGCCAAAGGCGCCCCGTTGACGCTGGACGGCTTCATGATGGCTGCACAAGAACTGTCCCGTAGTGCTACGCCTGCCCAGCTTAAGCTGTTGGATGAATGGCAGCGCTATGCGGTGCGGCTGAGCCGTCGTCTTGGGCTGGCTCTGCAAGGACAGGATCACGGGTAAATACCAGGCATTAAAAAACGCCAGCATGCTGGCGTTTTTTAATGGCGTTGCACCCAAGGTGCACGCGGTGTCGCTTAGTCAAGCAGAGTTGCCCAACCTTCTACTACGTCGCCGCCCCACTTGGCTTTCCACTCTTTCAGAGTTTTGTGGTTGCCACCTTTGGTTTCAATCACTTCGCCGTTGTGCGGGTTTTTGTATTGTTTAACCTTGCGGGCACGTTTGGTGCCGGTGGTTTTAACAACACCGCGCGGTGCTTTGCTTACTTTGGATTCTGGATCCAGCAGGGCGATAATGTCGCGCAGCGACTTTTGGTATTCGCCCATCAGGGTGCGCAGTTTGCCTTCAAATTCCAGCTCGGTTTGAAGTTTGTCGTCTTCCGACAGGTTCTTCAGGCGAGCTTGCAGTTCTTTGATAGCTTCTTCTGTTGCGCGGTATTCGTTGATCAAGGACATGAGGATAACCTTATGTTGAAAAGGGCTTGCAGGGATACAGTGGGGGCAATAATAGTCAGGCCGTTACAACAAGTAAACCTGCGTGGGCAATTAATTTAAAAAATAAGTATTAATGCGGGTGATGTTCTATATCACCGCTATTAAATAATGGGTGTTAGGGGAATGTTAAGAATGATTAATAAACCCTGCCTGTTTAGGTTAAAACTTCACGTTTCTCATCCTTGACTGATGAAGGTCTGTCTGCTCGTCATCGTGATGCAGGCAAACCACCCTTAAGGATTACTGCAGTTTTGCTGCGCACTCGCTAGAATGGCGGCTTTAGTAAAGTTTCTGGAGTTTTTCCCTCATGCGCACTTTTCGGTTGGTGATCGCCTGCCCCGACGGCGTCGGTATTGTTGCCAAGGTCAGTAATTTCCTGGCTTCGCACAATGGCTGGATCACTGAAGCGAGCCACCACTCTGATGATCAGAGCGGTTGGTTCTTTATGCGTCACGAAATTCGTGCCGATTCTCTGCCCTTCGGGTTGCAAGCCTTCCGTGAAGCGTTTGCCCCGATAGCCGAAGAGTTTTCGATGCAGTGGCGCATCACCGATACAGCGCAAAAGAAACGCGTGGTATTGATGGCGAGTCGCGAATCCCATTGTTTGGCCGACTTGCTGCACCGTTGGCACAGCGATGAATTGGACTGCGATATTTCCTGTGTCATTTCTAACCATGATGATCTGCGCAGCATGGTCGAATGGCACGGTATCCCGTTCTATCACGTACCGGTTGACCCGAAAGACAAAGAGCCAGCGTTTGCTGAAGTCTCGCGTCTGGTCAAACATCATGATGCCGAAGTGGTGGTGCTGGCGCGTTACATGCAAATCCTGCCGCCGGAACTGTGCCGCGAATACGAAGGCCAGGTGATCAATATCCACCATAGCTTCCTGCCGTCTTTTGTCGGTGCCAAGCCGTATCACCAGGCATCGCTGCGCGGTGTAAAACTCATTGGGGCAACGTGTCATTACGTAACCGAAGAGCTGGATGCGGGCCCGATCATTGAGCAAGACGTGGTGCGTGTCAGCCACAGCGACAGCATTGAAGACATGGTCCGCTTTGGTCGTGACGTCGAGAAGATGGTGCTGGCCCGTGGCCTGCGCTACCACCTTGAAGATCGCGTTCTGGTACATGGCAACAAAACGGTCGTGTTCTGATTGCTGCAATGCTGTAAATTCGTAGCAGTTGCCGCAGGCGACGTCCGATTGCGAAGCGATCGTAATGACTGATAACCAGTTTTAACGGCCACTGCAAAGGGTGCAGCCGATGGCAACTGTTGCGGTTTGAGTGTAAGCGGCGAGGATGTGCGAAATGACTGACCCTCTGGATAAAGCCACTTCAACGCCGCCTCCGACGCTTGGGGAGGGCTGCTTAAGCCGCTACGATCCCCAAGCCTTAAGCGCGGAGGATGGCACCGACTTTGCCGATGCGCGTGCCTTGTGGTTAACGCTCAATCCACCGTTGCCTGATGAGCCCGGCAGCCCCTCAGAGCCTTTCTCGGGTAAGTCCGGTGCTTAGCCAGGTACTCTTGGTCACGGGCTTGCGGCCGTTGGCAATCAGCCGTTGCAGGGTCTCGAACCAGTAGTTGCGGGAAAAACGATGGCGCATATCGACCGGATGCAACCCCAGTCTTATCAGGGGGGCGTCTTGCCAACGCTGCTCACGCACGTTACTCACTGCTTTTGACAGGCCCCGCCGCCATGCGCTGCCCGCACTCCAGACAAGACCTGGTGCTTTGACGGCAGAAAAATCCGGCAGACGGTAGAGATTCTGTGGGTCGCTGGTATAGCTCAGAGGTAGTTTGCTTAGGGCGCGACGCGTGCCCTCACTCATCAGCCATGCCGGGGCGACAAACCCCTGCACGGGCCACTGATAGCGTTCAAACAGCTCCAGCCCCTGCTGCAATCGGCTCAATGCCTGTGCTTCGGATAACGTATAAAACTCACCCTCCCAGGTATACACCCGGCGCATAAACCAATCGTAGGGTGTGCGCGGAGCGGGCTGGTCATCGGCGTGAAAATATCCATGCAACGCCAACTCATCGCCTTTGTTGACTCGGTTGTCGAGCATCTGTCGAAATGCATCGGCTCCGTTCAGTGAGCCGCAGTGGTGAAAATCGGGCACCACCAGCCATGTGATCGGGATCGAGCCCAGTGCGTCCACAGCCTCGACAAACGGCTGATAATCGGGCCAGGTCTGTGGTGCCACATCATGCAGCACGAGTGCAACAGACAGGTCAGACATGGGCAACCACAGGTTGCTCAGTGCCGAGCACGGCGTGGTAATGAATGAGCAGGTCCTGTACGACACGATCCCAGGAGTAATGCCGCTCGGCATGCTGGCGTGCCAGACGGCCGTGCTGCACCGGGCCGTGGGTGAACAGCTCACGCACTGCATCGGCCATCGCTTGCGGGTTGTTCGGCTGGCACAGAAGGCCCACTTCATCGTGTACCAGCTCGCTGAATGCACCGGCGTCGACGGCGACCACCGGAATGCCACTGGCCATGGCTTCAAGAATCACCAAGCCAAAAGTTTCCTGATCGCCGGCATGCACCAATGCATCGGCGCTGGCCATATAGCGCGCCACCTGTGCGCCTGGGCAAAAATGATCGACAACGGTCACGTTATCCGGCACCTGTGACGGCATTTGCGAGCCGACCAGCAAGAGATGCCAGGCTTTACCGAGATTGCGCATGCAATCCAGCAGGACGTGCAGATTTTTCTCTCTGGAGCCTCGCCCGGCAAAAATCAGCAGGTGGGTGTCTGGATCTATGCCTAGCTCGGCGCGCAAGTCGGGATCCCGGTGTTGGGGGTTAAACGTCTGTAAATCGACGCCCAGTGCTTGTACGAACACATTGTCGACGCCCAGCTCGATCAATTTATTTGCCATGATCTGGCTCGGGGCCAGCACCCGGTCAAAATTTCTGTACAGGCGGCTGACATACGCTTCAGCGTTGGGGGTCAACCAGTTGCCCATGCGGTTGCGTACCAGCAGTGGCAAATCCGAGTGATAAAACCCGATGACCGGGACGTCTAGCTGACGGCGCGCATCCAGTGCAGCCCATGCGGTGAGGTAGGGGTCGCCAACTTCGATCACGTCGGGTTTCAGGCCTTGCAAAATATTGCACCAGGGCGCCAAACGGATCGGGAAGCGAAAGCCGTTGCCAAAGGGCAGGACGGGGGAGGGAACCTGATGAATACCATCCTGAACGGTGCGGTCGCTGCCCGGTATCAAAAGGCTGTGCCGGATCCCTGGCAAGCGGCTCAGGCGCCGGTGTTTGGCATCCAGGTAAGTGCGCACACCGCCACTGGCGGGTGCGTAGAACATCGTGATGTCAGCAATATGCACGGCCTTGAATCCTTTGAATATCCAGCGTCCTGAGGGGTGCCCTTATTGGATGATAGATGTTCGCAAGTTTTTGGCCGGTCAAAATGCTGCTTGACTGCTCATGACGCAGTCAAGCGGTGTGCTGCGAGGAGTGATCAGATGCGGAAACTGCCCACCAGTTGCTTGAGGCGCGCGGCTTGCTGCTCCAGATCTGTGCAGGCCCTGAGGGTGGACTGAAGATTTTCAACGCCTTCCTGATTCAGCGTGTTGATTTCAGTAATGTCCATATTGATGGACTCAACCACTGACGTCTGCTCTTCGGTGGCGGTCGCGACAGACTGATTCATGCCATCAATCTCGCCAATGCGTTGGGTCACACTGACCAGGCGTTCGCCTGCGCTATTGGCGATCACCACGCTGTCCTGGCTGTGGCGCTGACTTTGCTCCATGGTGCTGACCGACTCGCGCGCGCTGACCTGTAATTCTTCAATCATGCTTTGCACTTGCTGGGCCGACTCCTGGGTGCGGTGCGCAAGGTTGCGCACTTCGTCTGCGACCACGGCAAAGCCACGCCCGGCTTCGCCTGCACGGGCTGCCTCAATGGCGGCATTGAGCGCCAACAGGTTGGTTTGTTGAGAAATGCTGGTGATCACTTCAAGGATTTGCCCGATATTGACCGTCTTGGCATTCAACGACTCGATATGGCTGCTGGAAGTGGCGAGCAACTGCGACAGCTGCTGCATCGACCCGATGCTGCGCTCAACCACCTGCTGGCCTTCTTCAGCCAGGCCGCGCGCATCGCTGGCTTGATGTGACGCTTGAGCTGCGTTGCGGGCAATTTCCTGTGCCGCAGCACCCAGCTCATTGATAGCGGCTGCGACGCTGTTGGTGCGGCTGGCTTGCTCATCAGAGTTGAGCAGCGATGAGTTGGAGGCGCTGACAACGCGGATGGCCACTTCGTTGACCTGCTGGGTTGCCGACGACACTTGAGTCATGGAGGTGTGAATGCGTTCTACAAAACGGTTGAACGCATTCCCCAGTGTGCCGAATTCGTCATTGGATTCAATGCTCAGGCGGCGGGTCAGATCGCCTTCGCCCTCGGCAATGTTTTGCATGGCGCGGGTCATCACGTGCAGCGGTTGCATCAGCAGGCGGATCAGCAAGCCAAGCAGGGCAATGATCGAAATCACGGCAACGGCTGTGGCAATGATCGCTGAAGTGCGGAAAGTACTCAGTGCTGCAAAGGCCTGATCTTTATCGATTGACAGGCCGATGTACCAATTGACCGTACCCAGCCCTTTGATCGGCGCAAAGGTCACAATTCGGGGGCTGCCGTTTAGCTGGGTCTCACTGATTTGAGTGCTGATTGGCGGGGTGTTATCCGGGTAAATGTCGGCCAGGTTCTGAGTGATCAGGGATTTGTCCGGGTGAGCCAGAATTTTCCCGTCAGCGTTGATCAAGAAGGCGTAGCCCATGCCGTTGAAGTTCAGGGCGTTGATGGTATCGCTTATGGTTTGCAGGTTCAGGTCCGCGCCCGCGACGCCTAGGGTTTGACCGGCTTTTTTCACCGCGGCGCCGATTGAAATAATCATCTGCCCGGTGACAACGTCTATAAAGGGTTCGGTCAGGCTTGCCGTATTGCTGTTCAGTGCGCCTTTGTACCAAAGCCGGGTGCGCGGGTCGAAGCCCTCCGGCATCTTGCTGTCGGGGCGCATGGTAAAGCCGCCTTGATTGTCGCCATAGTAAACGGCCATAAAGGTACTGCTCAGCGCCTTCTGCTCAAGCAGGCTGGCCAGTTGGGCAGGTTCAGGGTTGATGGCAATGGACTCGGCAAGGTTTTCAACCAGCAGGGTGCGTCCACCCAGCCATGTCTGAATATTGTTGGCCGTCACGCTGCCCATTTCATGCAGATAACTGTTGAGGTTGTTGCTGATGGCGTTGCGCTGCAGATAGTCGTTGTACACCGTAAAGAGCGAAAACGCGGCGATCACGATCAAGGACGCGGCAAGCAGGATCTTGTGGCTGAAACGAAGGTTTTTATTCATGGCTTGAAGAATCCGCAAAGAAAAATGTAATGCCAACACCCTGGAAAAAAGCGCACTGTCTGAACCGCCGCCAAAATCGGAGGCGAGATTTGTCGGTGGCGAGTTTATCCGTACAAAATCCGTTTTTTTCTGGTCTAGCATTAACGTTATATCGACGCTGGATCGCGAAAGATTAATAAAAGGTGGCAATATGCCTGACTCGTCTTCTCTTCAACTTGGCGCTGACCTTGCCGGTCAGCCGATTGCTCAATCGTTGCGCCTGGCAAATCGTCACGGTTTGATCGCGGGGGCCACCGGGACGGGTAAAACCGTCACCCTTCAACGCTTGGCTGAACAGTTCAGTGATGCCGGAGTGGCCGTATTTGCCGCTGACATAAAGGGCGACCTGTGTGGGCTGGGTGCAGCGGGCAACCCGCAGGGCAAAATCGCCGAGCGCATAGGCACAATGCCGTGGCTCAACTATCAGCCTAAGGCGTATCCGGTAACGTTGTGGGACATAGCCGGTAAAACGGGTCATCCATTGCGTACAACATTGAGCGAAATGGGGCCGTTATTGCTGGGCAGTCTGCTGGAATTGACCGATAGCCAGCAGTCGGCACTGTATGCAGCCTTCAAAGTGGCTGATCGTGAAGGGTTGTTGCTGCTGGATTTAAAAGATCTCAAAGCCTTGCTTAATCATCTGCGTGACAACCCTGAAGTGTTGGGCGACGACGCGGCCTTGATGACTACGGGGTCTAGTCAAGCGTTGTTGCGTCGCCTCTCAACACTTGAGCAGCAGGGTGCTGAGGCACTGTTTGGTGAGCCTGCTCTGCAACTTGAGGACATTCTGCAACCTGCCAGCGATGGTCGCGGTCGGATTCACCTGCTCGACGCCAGTCGCCTGGTACATGAAGCGCCCAAGGTCTATGCCACCTTCCTGTTGTGGCTATTGGCTGAGCTTTTTGAGCAGTTGCCAGAGCGCGGCGATGCCGATAAACCCTTGCTGGCGCTGTTTTTTGACGAGGCCCATTTGCTCTTTGCCGGAACGCCCAAGGCGTTACAAGACCGTCTGGAACAAGTGGTTCGGTTGATACGCTCCAAAGGAGTCGGGGTTTATTTTGTCACGCAGTCGCCCGCGGATTTGCCCGATGCCGTGCTTGCCCAGTTGGGTTTGCGTATTCAGCATGGGCTGCGGGCGTTCACGGCCAAGGAACAAAAGTCGCTGAAGGCTGTGGCAGAAGGGTTTCGCCCTAATCCGGCGTTCGATGCGTTGGCGGTACTGACCGAGCTGGGCACGGGCGAGGCATTGGTCGGCATGCTTGAGGAAAAAGGTACACCGGCCATGGTGCAGCGGGTAATGATTGCGCCGCCGCAGTCGCGAATCGGCCCGCTGACGGAAGCAGAACGCGCTGCGCTCATAGCGACCTCGCCCCTGCAAGGGCGCTACGACAAACCGATTGATCGGGAGTCGGCCTATGAAGTGCTCATGGCTCGCAAGGGCCAGGCACCACAAAACGCTGAACCGTCCAAGTCCGAGCCGGGGCTTCTTGATCAGGCGGGGGCCTTTCTGGGTACCACGGCGGGCAAGGCATTGCAGTCAATGGCGCGTCAGGCTGCGAGTCAGATGGGCCGACAATTGGTACGTGGCTTAATGGGGTCGCTATTGGGCGGCAGCAAGCGTAAATAATCCATCGCTGCGCATGTTGCTGGTTATCGCAGGGCGCGTCCCTCAGGTCTGTGAGGAGCCTTTGGGCTTGGCGTGACTGGCCAGCCGCTCAAGGGCGGCTCGCAACGCCGGGTCGCTGATGCCATCGGCTGTCGCCTGAATGGTCTGGCCTGCATCGACTGAAAGGTCGAGTGTATGGCCGGCCACTTTGGCCTGCACTGTTGGCGGCTGCACTTTGAAGAGAATGCGGGTCAGGCTGGCGAATTCGTCAAATGCCTGAAGTTGGCGCTGCAAACGCTTTTGCTGATAACGCAGGCGAGTGGCCCAATGTCCGTCAGTCACGATTAGCAAAAGACTGCCTTCACGCCATGACGCCACGTGACAATGTTCGCGGGCAGCCGGCTGTAATTGGCTTTCAAGCAGGCGCTGCAAGTGCGCCAGACGCTTTGCGTGGCCAAAAATAGCTTTTAGAGGCTTGGCCTCGCGCAGCAGAACGGAGGGTGCCCGTGCCGGGTGTGGGCGAAATGCCATGTGCAGACACCTGATAGAACAGAGCCGCAATCTTAGCAGAAACCACCCCAATCACTCGTCATGCTCAGGGCTTGATGAAGAATATTTGTGAAATCAATGAGTAACTTATGCGTTTGATGGGTTGAAGTTCAGCCAAAAGGCCTTATTTTAGAGAGGCCCCGTCACAACGCTGCACCAGTATCGTGGAATAACGCCACTTTCCTCACCGACGTTTCCGGGTAGAATGCTCGCTCGCATGCGGCCATCAGGGCTGCTCGGGCGACTCACGGGGCCGCCCTCCATCCCTATGTGTGGAAGATCCTGCCGATATGTTTGCGCCTTTGTTAAAGAAACTTTTTGGAAGCAAGAACGAGCGCGAAGTTAAACGCATGCTCAAGACGGTACAGATCGTCAACTCACTCGAAGAGCAAATGGTTGCTCTGACCGATGAGCAATTGCGCGCCAAGACCGAAGAGTTCAAGGCCCGCATAGCCAAAGGCGAGACCCTCGATCAACTGTTGCCGGAAGCCTTTGCGGTCTGTCGTGAAGCAGGCAAGCGCGTCATGGGCATGCGCCATTTTGACGTTCAGTTGATCGGTGGCATGACCTTGCACGAAGGCATGATCGCAGAAATGCGTACCGGTGAAGGCAAGACCTTGGTCGCAACCTTGGGTGTTTACCTCAATGCGTTGTCCGGCAAGGGCGTACACGTTGTAACCGTGAACGACTATCTTGCACGTCGTGATGCCAACTGGATGCGTCCGCTTTATGAATTCCTGGGCCTGACGGTCGGCGTGGTTACGCCGTTCCAGCCGCCTCAGGAAAAGCGCGAAGCGTACGCGGCCGACATCACTTACGGCACCAACAACGAGTTCGGTTTCGATTACCTGCGCGACAACATGGCGTTCAGCATGGAAGAGAAATTCCAGCGCGAGCTGAATTTCGCCGTGATCGACGAAGTCGACTCCATCCTGATCGACGAAGCCCGTACACCGCTGATCATCTCCGGCCAGGCTGAAGACAGCTCCAAGCTGTACATCGAAATCAACAAGCTGATCCCGCGTCTTGAACAGCACATTGAAGAAGTTGAAGGCGAGGTGACCAAGCAGGGTCACTACACCATCGACGAGAAGACCCGTCAGGTCGAACTCAATGAAGCCGGTCACCAGTTCGTTGAAGAGATGCTGACCCAGATCGGTTTGCTCGCAGAAGGCGAAAGCCTGTACTCGGCACACAATCTGGGCCTGTTGACTCACGTGTACGCAGCACTGCGCGCTCACAAGCTGTTCAACCGCAACGTTGAATATATTGTTGAAGACGGTCAGGTGCTGCTGGTTGATGAGCACACCGGCCGTACCATGCCGGGCCGTCGCCTGTCCGAGGGCCTGCACCAGGCCATCGAAGCCAAGGAAGGTCTGAATATTCAGGCAGAGAGCCAGACATTGGCCTCGACTACCTTCCAGAACTACTTCCGTCTGTACAACAAACTGTCCGGCATGACCGGTACGGCCGACACCGAAGCGTTCGAATTCCACCAGATCTACGGTCTGTCGGTGATGGTTATTCCGCCGAACAAGCCGTTGGCACGTAAAGACTACAACGACCTGGTGTTTTTGACCGCCGAAGAGAAATACGCGGCCATCGTGGCTGATATCAAGGAATGCATGGCCAAAGGCCGTCCAGTTCTGGTAGGTACAGCGACTATCGAAACCTCCGAGCACATGTCCAACCTGTTGAAGCAGGAAGGTATCGAGCACAAGGTTCTGAACGCCAAGTTCCACGAAAAAGAAGCTGAAATCATTGCTCAGGCCGGTCGTCCGGGTGCTCTGACCATTGCCACCAACATGGCCGGTCGTGGTACTGACATCCTGTTGGGCGGTAACTGGGAAGTCGAAGTGGCCTCCCTGGAAAACCCGACCCCTGAGCAGATCGCCCAGATCAAGGCTGACTGGCAGAAACGCCACCAGCAAGTGCTGGAATCGGGTGGCCTGCATGTGATCGCTTCCGAGCGTCATGAATCGCGCCGTATCGACAACCAGTTGCGCGGTCGTGCCGGTCGTCAGGGGGACGCGGGTTCGAGCCGTTTCTACCTGTCGCTGGAAGACAGCCTGATGCGCATCTTTGCCTCTGATCGGGTGAAGAACTTCATGAAGGCCTTGGGCATGCAGTCTGGCGAAGCGATTGAGCACCGCATGGTGACCAACGCAATCGAAAAAGCTCAGCGCAAGGTTGAAGGCCGCAACTTCGATATCCGTAAGCAATTGCTGGAGTTCGATGACGTCAACAACGAACAGCGTAAAGTGATTTATCACATGCGTAACACGTTGCTGGCCGCCGACAATATCGGTGAAACCATCGCGGACTTCCGTAAAGACGTGCTTGAAAGCACCGTTAACGCCCACATTCCGCCACAGTCGTTGCCAGAGCAGTGGGACGTTAAAGGGCTGGAAGCAGCGATCGAAACCGGCTTTGGTGTCAAACTTCCGATCCAGCAATGGCTCGACGAAGACGATCACCTGTACGAAGAAACCCTGCGTGAGAAGTTGCTGGACGCTTTGCTTGAGGCTTATCGCGAGAAAGAAGAGCAGGCCAGCCCGGAAGCATTGCGCACCTTCGAGAAGCAAATTGTCCTGCGCGTGCTGGACGACTTGTGGAAAGATCACCTGGCGACCATGGATCACCTGCGTCACGGTATCCATCTTCGTGGCTATGCCCAGAAGAACCCGAAGCAGGAATACAAGCGCGAGTCGTTCAACCTGTTCTCCGAGTTGCTGGATTCGATCAAGCGCGATTCGATCCGCGTCTTGTCGCACGTCCAGGTTCGTCGCGAAGATCCGGTAGAAGAAGAGTCCCGCCTGCGCCAGGAAGCCGAAGATCTGGCTTCGCGGTTGCAGTTCGAACATGCCGAAGCGCCGGGTCTTGATGAACCTGAAGCGTTGGCTCAGGTGCTCGAAGGCGCCAGCGTAGAAGATGTTGTGTCGCCTGCCGAACCTGCTCGTAACGAGCAGAAGCTGGGTCGCAATGAGCTGTGCTACTGCGGCTCGGGCAAGAAATACAAGCATTGCCACGGGCAGATCAACTAACGCTCGCTTCAACTGCTGAAACACCTGCGCCGCGACCGGCATTAGCCGTCGCGGCGTTTTACCATTGAATTCCCGCCCCTTTGTGGCGGCGCATAGAACTTTTTGAGGAGCGCGTCATGGCTGTTGGTCTTGGTCCTTTGCCTACTTTGCACCCGGTAGCCGGTTTTGAGCTGGGTATCGCTTCAGCCGGTATCAAGCGTGTGGGTCGCAAGGACGTGGTGGTGATGCGTTGCGCCGAAGGTTCCAGCGTGGCTGGGGTGTTCACATTGAATGCCTTTTGCGCTGCGCCTGTGATTCTGGCCAAACAACGTGTAAAAGGCCCGATTCGCTATTTGCTGACCAACACTGGCAATGCCAACGCGGGCACAGGCGAGCCAGGTCTGGTGGCTGCAACCCGCACGTGTGCCAAATTGGCTGAGCTGGCGGGCGTAGATGCCAGCGCGGTACTGCCGTATTCCACGGGCGTAATCGGCGAGCCATTGCCGGTCGAGAAGATCGAAGGGGCCTTGCAAGCAGCCTTGGATGATTTGTCCGAGAACAACTGGGCGCAAGCGGCCACCGGTATCATGACCACCGATACCTTGCCCAAAGGTGCCAGCCGTCAGTTCGAGCACGAGGGTGTGACCATCACTGTGACGGGTATCAGCAAAGGCGCGGGCATGATTCGACCTAACATGGCGACCATGTTGGGCTATATCGCAACCGACGCTAAAGTATCCCGCGAGGTGCTGCAAAACCTGCTGCTCGACGGCGCTAACAAGTCCTTCAACCGCATCACGATCGATGGCGACACCTCGACCAACGATTGCTGCATGTTGATCGCCACGGGCAAAGCAGCGCTGCCTGAAATCACCGAAGCCAGTGGCCCGCTGTTCAGCGCACTCAAGCAAGCGGTATTGGACGTGTGCATGGACGTGGCTCAAGCGATCGTGCGAGACGGCGAAGGTGCGACCAAGTTTGTGACCGTTGAAGTGAATGGCGGCGGTAACCATCAGGAATGCCTGGACGTGGGTTACACCGTGGCCCATTCGCCATTGATCAAGACTGCACTGTTTGCCTCCGATCCGAACTGGGGTCGTATTCTGGCGGCTGTGGGTCGTGCCGGTGTGCCTGATCTGGATGTCAGCAAAATTGACGTGTTCCTGGGTGAAGTGTGCATCGCCAGCGGCGGCGCGCGCTCGGCCACTTACACCGAAGAGCAGGGGTCGGCCGTGATGGCTCGTGAAGAAATCACGATCCGTATCGAGTTGGGCCGTGGCGATTGCAGTGAGACTATTTGGACCACAGACTTGTCTCATGAATACGTGAAAATCAACGCCGAATACCGTACCTAAGTCGTCTCGACATGACGGGCCTTTCTGTTGAGTCTGTATGACTGGCCCGTATGTAAACCCGACGATCGACCTGACTGGAGGAAGCAAAAGAGTGAAACGAGTTCATGTGGCTGCGGCCGTTATCCGAGGCACAGACGGCAAAATTCTGATCGCTCGTCGCGCTGACGCTCAGCATCAAGGCGGTTTGTGGGAATTTCCGGGTGGCAAAGTTGAAGCGGGCGAATCGGTAGAAGCTGCGCTTGCGCGCGAGCTGCAAGAAGAGCTGGGCATTTTAGTGAGCGCTGCGCGGCCTTTGATCAAGGTTCAGCACGATTACCCGGATAAGCAGGTGTTGCTGGATGTTTGGGAGGTTTCGGCCTTTACCGGTGAGCCTCGAGGTGTTGAAGGCCAGCCACTGGCCTGGGTGTCTGCGCGCGACTTGCCTGGCTATGAATTCCCGGCGGCCAATCAGCCGATTGTGGCGGCTGCCCGTTTGCCCGATCAGTATTTGATCACGCCGGACGGGCTGGAAACGCCTGAGCTTTTGCGCGGTTTGCAGAAGGCCATCGCGGGCGGCATCAAACTGGTTTCGTTACGCGCACCCAACGGTTATGACCCTAAATACCGCGACTTGGCGGTGGATGCGACCGGGCTGTGCGCAGGCAAGGCTCAGTTGATGCTCAAAGGGCCGTTTGAGTGGCTGGGGGATTTTCCTTCCGCAGGCTGGCACGTAACGGCTGATCAATTACGCAAGTACGCCGCCAAAGGTCGTCCTCTTGCAAAAGATCGCTGGTTGGCAGCGTCTTGCCATAGCGCTGAAGAACTGGCGTTGGCTGAGCAAATGGATGTGGATTTTGTGACGCTTTCGCCCGTGTTGCCGACGCAGACTCATCCTGATGCGCAGCCATTGGGCTGGCAGCAGGCGCAGCAACTGATCGCGAACTTCAGCAGACCAGTGTTTCTGTTGGGTGGCCTGGGCCCTGATGATCGTCAACAGGCGTGGCAGGTGGGTGCTCAGGGGGTAGCCGGGATCCGCGCATTCTGGCCACAGAATCAGGGCTGATGCATTTGTTGTAGCCGCTGACGAGGTACGAAGGCTGCGATCAGGCGGCAAGGCCGTCGTAAAGCCTGGTACGCCGAGGTGTTCCATTGTGCGAACGCTTCGCGCGCGATCGCAGCCTTCGGCAGCGGCTACAGGCTTTAACTATTTATTAAGGTTTTGCTGCGGCCTGCCAGAGTATTTCTGCAATACCCTGGCGCCTGGCAATCAGCCTCGCCGCTACAAACAGCAAGTCTGACAGTCGGTTGATGTACGCCAAGCCCACACCGGCCAACGGTTCCAGCGCATTTAGTTGCTGGCATCGCCGCTCAGCGCTGCGTGCCACGCTGCGGCACACATGGGCTTGGGCAATCAGGCTGGAGCCTCCAGGCAGAATAAAATTCTCCAGTGGCCCCACTTCTTCGTTCCAGCGATCAATCACGGCTTCCAGTCGTTCAATCTCATGGTTGTCGAGCGCCTGATACACCGGCATGGCCAGCTCGCCGCCGAGGTCAAACAGTCGATGCTGGCAGGGCTCCAGTACCTCGATCAACTCGTTCAATCCCGGAAATTCAGCGCTCTGTTCGACGAGTCCTGCCAGTAGCAAACCCACTTGGCTATTGAGTGTGTCGACTTCGCCAATGGCTTCTACCCGCGGATGATCCTTGGGCACGCGGCGGCCGTCACCCAGGCCGGTTTCACCTTTGTCGCCGGTGCGGGTGTAAATCTTCGATAAGCGAAAGCCCATGGTTACAATTCCACTGTGGTTGATTCGTGTGGCATCGGATTGACAGCCAGCGGCAGGCGCAGGGTAAAACAGGTCCCTTGCCCCTGTGTTGAGTGCACTTCCATTTGGCCTTTATGGTTATTGGTAATAATGAAGTACGACACTGACAGGCCAAGGCCGGTACCTTGTCCGACTTCTTTGGTGGTAAAAAAGGGTTCGAAAATCCGTTTGCGCACGTGCTCCGGCATGCCTACACCATTGTCTTCGACCTGAATTTCAGCCCAAGGCGGATTGAGTTTTGTGCGCAGGATGATATGCCCCGGCTGTTGCTTGTCAGGGCGCTGGTGGATCGCTTGCGCGGCATTTTTCAGGAGGTTCAGCAGCACCTGCTCAAGCTCGTTAGGAATGCAGGGTACGGGCCCCAGATGCGGGTCGAACTGGCGTGTTACCGCATGGCCTTTGAAGTCAAAACCGATAGTCAGGTCAAAGTCATTGCTGGCGATGTCCAGCGCCTGATCAATCAGTGCGGGTAAATCGCAGGGGCTCATTTGTCGATTGCTGCGCCGACTGAAGCTGAGCATATGGGTGACGATTTTTGCTGCGCGTGCGCCAGCCTGTTGGATCCCGTCGAGCAATTTTGGAACTTCCCGGGCCTGCAAGTAGCGGTTAATAGCCTCCAGGTCGATGCCGGCCTGTTGTGCCTGTTCGATGTTCTTGGGCAGCTCGCTGGATAAGCGTCGACGAATGTTTTGTACGTTATGCAAAATGGCGCCGAGCGGATTGTTGATCTCATGGGCCATGCCGGCCGCCAGCCCGCCCACAGAGAGCATTTTTTCTGATTGCACCATTAAGTCTTCCAGAGAAAGCCGTTGCGTGATGTCATCGATTCGAATCACCACGCCGCGTCCGCCCCCTCCAGTCAGCGGGTAAAAGGTCAGCGCGTAATGCCGGGCCTCTTCGCCCTGACCCCAAGTGACCCGCTCTATCTTTACCACCCGATGGTTCTCAATGGTGTCTTTAAGTTGCGGCAAAAAAGGCTTAAGGGGCTCAAAGGCAAGGTAGATCGGCTGATTGAGAGCTTCATCCAGCTGCGTTCCCGAAAGGGCGCTGGCTTCCTGGTTCCATTGAGTGACATAGAGTTGTTCGTCCAGAGCGATCAGCGCTGAAGGCATAGAGTCGATAATGCTGTTCAGGTACTTCTGAAATCCGGTGAGTTTTCTCTCGATCTTACTGCGAACCTGGACTTCCAGCTCCAGCTTGCGATTGGTATGTCGGGTTTCCTCGGCAAGCGCCTGAGCCTGATCGTAAGCCGCCTGGGCTTCATCGCGCGCGCGTTTGAGCTCTTGTTCGCGCGCTTCAATGCGCGACAGCATGGTATTGAATGCCTCGGCCAGACTGCCAATTTCGTCGTTGTTACCCGCCGCAGCTCGCAATGCGTAATTTTCTTCTCGCGTGACTTGCCGAGACAGCTCTTCAAGGCGGTGTATGGGTTGGGTAATCAAGCGTTTGATCTGCCGGGCCACAACAAACCAGAGCAGGGCGCTGAAAATCAGAATGCCCAGGCTGGCGGTCAAGGTGCCGGTGTAAAACGCCATTGGTAACTCGCTGCTGGCAATCAGCAACAGATGACCGGGAGGGGCATCGCCATGAGGCAGTCGCGTCAGCTGAGTGCTGCGCAACTCGGTCAGGCGCCAGGCTTCGATTTGAGCGTAGTGTTTGGGCAGATCCAGATGTTCGCCATGTTGCAACTGCGTCAGAAGATCACCAGCGCCATCATAAATAGCGGCGGCGCGCAGGGGGGCATAGGTGCCCATTTCATGAAGCAGGGCCCGGGCGCTTTGCTCGGAATCAAGTGCATTGGCGATCAGGCCCGGTTTTGATGCCAACTGACCAAGGGTCTGCAGGGCTTGAGGTGCGGTGCTCTCGTGGGAAATCCAGTAAGCGGCGCTGATAAACGTCAGATTGGCAACCAGCAAGACCGTGGCCAATAAGACGAGAAGGGCGGCCAGCAGCTTCTGGCCTACCGGAAGGTTTTCAAGGCGCTGGCGCAAGGGCATGGTGTTGTCATCTGCAGAAGAACAAGCCAGCAGGGTAGCGCGGGCCTCAGGCGCAGGGCAATCCGTGCTGTTGCAAGTGTTCGCTGAGGCGCTGGTGCAGCGCCTGCAAATGCATTGCAGTAAATTGGCTGTCACGAGCAGCAGCGCAAGCGTAGCCCAGCAGGTAGCTGATTTCAGTACGACGGCCTTGGGTTACGTCCTGGTGCATGGAGGAGTAGTTATTGGCAGTGGCCTGGATTACGCGGTTAACTTCCGGGATAAGGTCGTGCGCGGCTTCAGCGTGTCCGCAGTGTGCCAGCAAGTTGCTCAGCTCAACGCACAGTACGTTGACTTCGTCGCTGTGCCGTTGCAAGTCGCCATTACGGCAGTTGTAAAGGACTGTCAGAGGGTTTATCGCACAGTTCAAAGCCAGTTTGCGCCACAAACGAGTCAGGATATTTGAGCTCCATTCGTGGCTTATTCCGCTTTGTTGAAGCTCTTTGAGCCACGTTGGGGGGCAATCCTGATCACTGTCTCCCAGCCAGGTGTGGCCGTGACCGGCATGCACCACTCGCCAGTCACTCTCACGAAAAGCCCCTTCCGTGCTAGAGGCAAAAATGCAGCGTGTCTGTGGTACAAGGTTGGCGACCGCTTGTTGGCTACCAAGACCGTTTTGCAGCAGAATCAGTTCTGCATTGGGTGTTAATCGCCCGGCGATTTGCCTGACGGCGTGTTCAGCGTCATAAGCCTTGCACGTCACCAGCAAGCGCTGGATGGGGCCGTCGCTGTCAGGGGTTTGAGCCTGAATGGCAAATTGCTGCGAGTGCTCGCCTTCCACCAGTGTCAAACCTTGCGCTGCTTTATACGTGCGCAAGCGCTCTGCGTTACGCACGATCAGCATGACAGGCAAGCCGGCTCGGGCCAGTCGCGTCGCCCACAGCATGCCCATGCTTCCGGCACCCAGAATGTGCCAGGTGACTTGAGCCTGATCGGTCATTGGGGGTGAGGTTGGGTGCAGGGTTGAGTGGGGCATGTGTGCTCGCAAGTGAATGATGCTTAAGAACCGCTATAATGCTCGCGCATTTTAACTGTCATACCCGGTGCGCTCCATCTGTGTTGAGTGCGCCCTTTGTTATTGGAGAAAATCACATGCCGTCGTTCGACGTGGTATCCGAACTGGACAAGCACGAAGTCACCAACGCAGTCGAGAACGCCGTCAAGGAGCTGGATCGTCGTTATGACCTCAAAGGCAAAGGCTCTTTTGAGTTCAAAGAGAAAGACCTCACCGTCAACATGACCGCTGAGGCAGACTTTCAGCTGGAAGCCATGATCGAGATTCTCAAACTGGCGCTGATCAAGCGCAAGATCGACGCGCAATGCCTTGAGATCAAGGATGCCTATGCGTCGGGCAAGTTGATGAAGCAGGAAGTGGTGCTTAAAGAAGGCATCGACAAAGAACTGGCGAAGAAGATAGTGGCTCACGTCAAGGACGCCAAGCTTAAAGTTCAAGCAGCAATTCAGGGTGAGCAAGTGCGCATCACCGGGAAAAAGCGCGATGACTTGCAAGAGGCAATTGCGGCTCTGCGGGCCAAGACATTTGATCTGCCGCTGCAATTCAACAATTTCCGCGACTGATAACAGGCCCGGGAACCTATGGGCGTTGTCGACGTCCGAATTTCCTGGGCACTGCATAAACGACTAGGCTTAAATCGTAGCTCTAAATCGTCGCAGGGAATGAGGTAAGGAGAAGTACGTGGATTTGAATGCTGAAGTTGACCAGTTGATCAAGGCCTCTCAGGCTTGGGTCCCGATGATTATGGAATATGGCAGTCGTGTGCTGCTGGCATTGGTTACCCTGGCGGTAGGCTGGTGGTTGATCAACCGGTTGACCGTCAAGATTGGGCAATTGCTGGCGCTGAGAAAGGCTGACCTGGCGTTGCAAGGCTTTATCAGTAGCCTGGCCAATATCATTCTCAAGATTTTACTGGTCGTCAGCGTTGCTTCGATGATTGGTATCCAGACCACGTCGTTCGTCGCTGCGATAGGTGCTGCCGGTTTGGCTATCGGTCTCGCCTTGCAGGGCAGCCTGGCAAACTTTGCGGGTGGGGTACTGATCCTGTTGTTTCGTCCATTCAAGATCGGTGACTGGATTGAGGCGCAGAGCGTAAGCGGTACCGTTGACAGTATTCAGATCTTCCATACCGTTTTGCGTACCGGTGATAACAAAACCGTCATCGTGCCAAACGGTAATCTGTCTAACGGCATCATTACCAACTACAACCGCCAGCCTACCCGCAAGGTCGTGTTTGATGTCGGCGTCGACTACGAAGCAGACCTGCAAAAGGTTCGTGAGGTGTTGCTGGCTCTGGCCGATGACCCGCGTGTGCGCAAGGATCCAGCCCCGGTGGTGGTGGTGACCACGCTAGGTGATAGCGCTATTACCATGTCTTTGCGTGTTTGGGTCGATACCCCGAATTACTGGGATGTGCTGTTTATGTTCAACGAGCACGCCCGTGACCGTTTGAAGGCCGAGGGTGTGGATATTCCATTTCCTCAGCGTGTTGTGCGGGTTGTTCAGGAAGTGGCAGCTCAATAAACAGTGAGCAATGCTGGAACAAACATTTAAAGGGGCCAAGGCCTCTTTAATTGTTTTTGTACCTGGATAACGGTGGTTGCAGCTTCATACACGACAGCCAAGTTGCAACGTAGAAGTCTTGTGTCTAAGTATGATAGTTAGCTTGCTATATATAGAAGGGTGCAAGCAAATAAAAAAGCCACGCCCCTAAACTGGGGCGTGGCTTTCACAAAACATTGATTGCGTAGCGAATACCTAGGGCATTGCTTACAAGATGTTCAGTGGGTACTCAACGATCACACGAACATCGTTAGTGTCCGCACCATAGTTGCTGGTGGTGCGGTAGATTGCGCTACGCAGACGGAAAGACAGGTCTTTTGCCGGGCCTTCCTGCATCACGTATTTGCTCTCGAAGTCGAACTCGTGTTCTTTGCCTTCGCCAGTGTCAGTGGAGATGTTGTCGCCTTTGACGTAGCGAGCCATGAAGCTCAGACCTGGTACGCCGTAGCTAGCCATGTTCAGGTCGTAGCGACCCTGCCAGGAGCGTTCGTCTTTGCCGTTAAAGTCGGAGTACTGCACGGAGTTGGCGAGGAAAATAGTGCCGCCGCCATCTACGCCGTAGTAGTAACCGCTATCGCCGGTGGAGCGCTGGTGAGCGATGGTGAACTTGTGGGCGCCGATGCTATAGGCAGCTGCCAAGCTCCAGATTTTGTTGTCGACATCCCCTGCGCGCTCTTCACCCTGGCTCGACGTTCTGTAGCCGTTGAGGTCGAAGTTAAGCGCTTGAGATTCAGCGATTGGCAGGGTGTAGTTGAGGTTGATGTATTGCTTCTTGAAGTAATCATCAACGTCGGATGCGGCTACGCCACCCACAAGGTTGTCAGTGAACTGATAAGTCGCACCGGCAATGTTTGCAGCGGTCAGACCTGGCTCATGCGGGCCGTTGATGCTGTCGCGTGCCATGCCGGTTTGCGAACTCAGAGCCGTGAAGCGGCCTGCAGACAGCTCCAGGCCTTTGATTTCCTTGCTGGTAATCAATGTGCCGGTGGCGACTTCTGGCAGCAAGCGGCTGTCATCGGTCGAGAAAACTGGGCTTGCCACGAACTGGTTGCCGTATTTCAACACGGTATCGGAAAGGCGGAATTTAACAGCGCCACCGATTTTCGATTGAGTATCTTCCGGAGAACCATCGCTTTTGCTGCCAAACAGGCCGTTGCCCTGGCGACCAGCGCCGCCGTCCAGGCGCAGAGAACCCATGGCGAACGCATCCACACCTACACCAACGGTACCTTGGGTGAAGCCGGACTCGTAGTTAAGCAGTTCGCTCAGACCCCAATCTTCGCGATAACCACTTTTGCCGCCGTTGGTAGGGTTGCTGGCACCGTTACGGAAGTCACGGTTCATGTACAGCATGCGAGTTTTGGAAGTCAGGGTGCTGTCTTCGATAAAACCTTTGGATTCGTCCTGGGACGAGGCCATTGCGAACTGCGTAGTACCAGCTGAAACAGCCAGTGCGATCATGCTCCACTTCATCACGCGCATCGTGATTTGCTCCTTTGGTTTTAGGAAGAGTACTGCCGCTCCCACCTTAATTTTTATCTGGGGCGGCTCTTTCTTTTTGTGTCGGCGAAAACTTATATCACGCCGGCCATGTTGGCGATACTTGCTCTCATAAGCTTCCAGTTTCTTTACAGCGATGCCGCAACAGCATAGCTGTGAACAGTATTTCAGCTATTTTTCTTGTGTCATGAGTACCCGCGACACATAAAAAAATACTCTGCATCCATTTCAGAAGTATCGTGCGCCGCTGAGTGACCTGTTGCTTGTCATCTGGCCATTGCGTTTAGCGCAGGCCGTGCGGCTATATCCAGAGGTTATGCAACAAGCATGCTCAAAATAGGCAGGCCCTGTGAAAATATTTTTTCGGGTGTTCAGATTCAGAAAAAGCTCCAGACACCGTTCGGATGGGTCGTAAATTGTGCAAGCTGGGTTCGGGTTAATGTGCCTCGGCAGGCCAAGCCTTGCGAGATGTGAGTGGGCAAAGCGTTACCGGTTAACACTTGTTGGGGTGGTCGGTGACGTTTTGGGGGCACTCAATCACTCATGCTGTTCAGTTTTGGTGCACAAATGCCTGGCCTCTGTTGATAATCCTTTTGACCTGCATTCCACTCACGGCCCCAGGTAGGTGTCGTGATATGCAAAGCAATCAAGGGTATCCTTTCGGTCCATGAACTGGCACCTCGTGACCCCAGGGTGCAAGTTCGAACACATATCCCCGATAATCAGGAGAGCACGCAGTGTTTACTTTGGATACACGTCTTGACCAAGACACTTGGCTGATTGGGGATCTACCCTTGTGCCGATTGCTCCTGTCCAAGGATTCGAACTACCCGTGGTTTATCCTGGTGCCGCGGCGTGAGGGTATTAGTGAATTGTTTCAGTTGGATGACAGTGATCAGCAGCTGATGTGGGGCGAAACCACAGACGTGGCGCGAGTGCTCAAAGAGCTGTTTGGTGCGCACAAGATGAATGTAGCAACGCTGGGCAATGTGGTGAGTCAACTGCATATGCATGTGATTGTGCGTTATCGAACCGATGCAGCGTGGCCCGACCCAGTGTGGGGCAAACGCCCGGCAGTGCCTTACGCAGAAGCGCAAGTGAGCGAAATTCGCAGCAAGTTAAAACAGGCTTTCACTTTTTTGGAGGATAAGTCGTGACGCTTGAAGAGCGGGTTATGGACCTTGAGAGCCGCTTGGCTTTTCAAGATGACACCATTCAGGCATTGAATGATGTATTGGTAAAACAGCAGAACACAGTTGACCGTTTGCAGGCGCAGATGGCCGTTTTGCTTAAGCGTCAGGAAGAAATGGGCGGGCAGTTTGAGTCGTTTGAGGAAGAGGCTCCGCCCCCACATTATTGAGTGTTTGAGCAGGCAATAAAAAACCGCGATCCAGCTGGGCTGGTCGCGGTTTTTTTTCAGGCTTGAATCAGCGGCGCGGCAGGGCCGCAATCACATCTTCAGCTTGCAGGCCTTTGTCGCGGTTCATGACTGAGAACTCAACACGTTGTCCTTCCACGAGTACTCGGTGGCCTTCGCCGCGAATGGCGCGAAAGTGGACAAAAATGTCATCGCCGGAATCTCGGGAAATAAAGCCGAAACCCTTGGAGGTGTTAAACCACTTCACAGTCCCGGTGTCGCGGTTGGTCATGTCATAACTTTGCGAGGATGAGGCAGGCGACGATTTATAGAGGTTAATGATCAGGTGCAGTGCAACGGCAAGCACGGCAGGAACCAGACTAAGCAAGACAGCCGGTTGTTCGCCGATCGGCAGCAGCAGGCCGAACAAAGTCAGCGTTTGCAGAACAACAGACAGCACCAGCAGGGCGCTTACCAAATTTTGCAGTTGATGACGTGGGCCTTTGTTCCAGTACGGAATGACCGGAGCCAGTGTCAGGTTGAGCAGGCCAAGAAAAGCCAGATAAAGAGCATCGTTGTGTTGCAGGTAAGGTACGGCGTCGGCTTGAAGGCCAGGAATGAAGGACAGCAGCAAGGCAGCTGCGCCCGTTATCAGGTGAACGATTTTCAACATTTCAATTAACTCGCATTAAGACGGATCGCAAGGAAGAGCTGATTGCGCACGGTTCGTTTTGAAAAAAATGGAGAGGTCAGGCACGTGCGGGTTTCAGCCTATGCACTGTCGCCAGAGACTTGGCGAGAGCGACACGCTGCCTATTTAACAGCAAAGCCAAGTCCTTCTCAAATTAAGTGCATTGGCGGGGTTGTGTTTGAGAGTGCACGCGGGTTACAGGCAGAGTCGACACTTATTCGAGGAAGCTCCCGTTCTAGAGGGGTTTTGCTCCATTTTTCGGGTGTCTGGGTAATCCGTTGATAGCGCTTTGGGTATGAGAATGAGTGTCGGTTCGATAGGGATAATTACCGTTGGTCGTTTTTGTATCGTGTCGGCGCCAGATGAGCGTGATGGTCCTGCCTTTAGTGCGAATAAACCCCCGCGTAATAGAGAGATATAGACAGCAGCAGGTTGGACCTGGGTTGTGGTGAATAAAGTTGCCAGGGCAGTAACCAATGAAGAGCAAGGTTCAACGTTTGTCCTGTAGCACCATGGCAGGCGTTCGTGGTGATGGGCGCCTGCCATTTTCTCTATTGGAGTGTCCCTGTAGGTGGCTTTCGCCTGGCTAGGGCGGGGTGATTGTATTCTGCTGTTTGACCCAGAGCTCTCCTACAGTCTTGAGGGTGAGGTCTGCTGGATAAGAACCTTTACATAATGTTTTATGAGGTGTGTCCAATTGGAAAATATAACTAACTTTAATGGCGTAGCAATGGAGTATTTTTGGTATGGGACGATTATTGCGGCAGGAAAGTACAGGGGGCAGATTATTGCAGAGAGTTAGAATAGATCCCGTTATTCTTGATTTTGGTTTGACCTTGGCAAAGCCACTTTCAAGGTCGGTAAGGTTGAATGGTTTCGCCACCTGTTTAAGGCTTGAGGAAGTCTATTGGGATGTCTTGTCCGACATTTCGCGAAGTAACGAGTGCTCAATAAACGCGCTGCTGTCCTACATAGACAGAGAGATTCATCTGCGACATGGCGGTGTTAAGAATTTTAGCGGCCTCATTCGTGTCGTCTGCGTCATGCATCTGCTGAAGGCTGCGCGCGCTTCGCACAGTGCGACGCCTAGACAGGTATTTATGGTTTGAACCGGTGTGTCAGGTCGAGCCGGGATGTTCGATGGCTTGTATTCTTTCGAATTTCATGGTGCATTTGAAGCGCAATGGCGATTCCTGCGGCTGCAATAGCTCGATTTACCAGATATAATCTCGCGCTTTGCTGTGTGGCCCTCTGTCTATAGGGTTGCCGCTAACGGATTGTCGAGATACGCCGATGCCTATGTACGATTACCAATGCGCTTCCTGCGGTCATCAGCTGGAAGCCATTCAAAAAATCAGTGACTCGCCACTGGTTGATTGTCCTGCCTGTCAGGCTCCTGAGCTGAAGAAGATGCTGTCCATGCCAGGTTTTCGCTTAAGCGGCACCGGCTGGTATGAAACAGACTTCAAGACAGGCTCGAAAAAGAATCTGGCAGGCGGCGACAAGTCCGACTGAGGTCGGGCGAAGGCAGTCTGAACACAAGCGGGCTCTTGCAGTGTTATCAGCACCGACGGTGCGCAAGACCTCCATCGAATTTCGAATTACGAGAAGTGAAACCACTACCATGATGCGCAGCCATTATTGCGGCCAACTGAACGAAAGCCTGGACGGCCAGGAAATTACCCTTTGCGGATGGGTTCATCGTCGCCGTGACCACGGTGGGGTGATTTTCCTCGATATCCGTGATCGTGATGGTCTGGCCCAAGTGGTGTTCGACCCGGACCGCGCTGAAACCTTCGCCGCTGCCGACCGTGTGCGCAGCGAATACGTAGTTAAAGTGACGGGCAAGGTGCGCTTGCGTCCTGCCGGTGCCGGCAACACCAACATGGCATCGGGCATGATTGAAGTGCTGGGCTATGAACTTGAAGTACTGAACGAAGCGGAGACCCCACCGTTCCCGCTGAACGAATTTTCTGACGTGGGCGAAGAAACGCGTCTGCGCTACCGCTTTATCGATCTGCGTCGCCCTGAGATGCTCGAAAAGCTGCGTTTGCGTTCGCGCATGACTACCAGCATTCGTCGTTACCTCGACGAAAACGGCTTCCTGGACGTCGAAACCCCTATCCTGACCCGTGCTACTCCTGAAGGCGCGCGGGACTATCTGGTGCCGAGCCGTACCCACGCGGGTTCGTTCTTCGCACTGCCGCAATCGCCGCAGCTATTCAAACAACTGCTGATGGTGGCCGGTTTTGACCGTTACTACCAGATTGCCAAGTGCTTCCGCGACGAAGACCTGCGTGCCGATCGTCAGCCTGAGTTCACTCAGATCGACATCGAAACCAGCTTCCTCGATGAAAAAGACATCATGGGCCTGACCGAAGGCATGATCCGCAACCTGTTCAAGGAAGTGCTGGATCTGGAATTCGGTGAATTCCCGCACATGACCTTTGAAGAAGCCATGCGCCGTTACGGTTCCGACAAGCCTGACCTGCGTAACCCGCTGGAACTGGTGGACGTTGCCGATCAGCTTAAAGATGTCGACTTCAAGGTGTTCAGCGGCCCGGCCAATGACCCTAAATGCCGTATTGCTGCACTGCGTGTTCCGGGCGCTGCGAGCATGCCGCGCAAGCAGATCGACGACTACACCAAGTTTGTTGGCATCTATGGTGCTAAAGGCCTGGCATACATCAAGGTCAACGAGCGCGCTAAAGGCGTAGAAGGCCTGCAGTCGCCTATCGTCAAGAATATTCCGGAAGCGAACCTCAACGTGATCCTTGATCGCGTCGGTGCAGTTGACGGCGATATCGTGTTCTTCGGCGCCGACAAGTCCAAGATCGTTAGCGAAGCCCTGGGCGCGCTGCGTATCAAGGTCGGTAACGATTTGAACCTGCTGACCTGCGAGTGGGCACCGATGTGGGTTGTGGACTTCCCGATGTTCGAAGAGAACGACGACGGCAGTTTCAGCGCCTTGCATCACCCGTTCACTGCGCCAAAATGCTCCCCTGAAGAGCTGGCAGCCAGCCCGGCCACCGCGCTGTCCCGTGCCTACGACATGGTATTGAACGGTACTGAGCTGGGTGGCGGGTCCATCCGTATCCACCGCAAGGAAATGCAGCAAGCTGTGTTCCGTCTGTTGGGTATCGATGAAGCCGAGCAGGAAGAGAAGTTCGGCTTCCTGTTGGACGCTTTGAAATACGGTGCTCCACCGCACGGTGGTTTGGCTTTCGGTCTGGATCGTCTGGTGATGCTGATGACTGGCGCTCAGTCTATTCGTGAAGTGATTGCCTTCCCGAAAACCCAAAGTGCTGCCTGTGTCATGACTCAGGCGCCTGGCGCGGTAGACGCTAAAGCGTTGCGCGAGCTGCATATCCGTTTGCGTGAACAGCCTAAGGCTGAGTAAGACTGACCCCAAGGGCGCATCTTCGGATGCGCCTTTGTCATTGGGTCGAGAATTTTTATTGCAGGTCATGGCATGTGCCGGGCCGGCAAGGTTTCATAAAGGATTCGGAGTAGGTTATGGCAGGTCATTCTAAGTGGGCGAACATCAAGCACCGCAAAGAGCGTCAGGATGCCAAAAAAGGCAAAATCTTCACCAAGTGGATTCGTGAGCTGACGGTTGCTGCCCGTCAGGGCGGTGCCGATCCTGGCTCCAACCCGCGCCTGCGTCTGGCACTGGACAAAGCCCTTGGTGCGAACATGAGCCGCGATATTATTGATCGTGCGGTCGCCCGTGGTGCGGGTGCCGCCGATACTGATGATATGGTCGAGCTGAGCTACGAAGGCTATGGTCCGGGTGGCGTTGCGGTGATGGTCGAGTGCATGACCGACAACCGCAATCGCACAGCCGCTGCTGTCCGCCATGCATTCAGCAAATGTGGCGGCAATCTGGGCACTGATGGCTCAGTGGCCTATCTGTTCGAGCGCAAGGGCCAGATCTCCTACGTGGCGGGTGTGGATGAAGATGCCTTGATTGAAGCTGCAATGGAGGCGGATGCCGACGACGTGGTGACCAATGAAGACGGTTCCATCGATGTGTTCACCTCGTTCACCAGCTTCTATGCGGTGCGTAATGCATTGGAAGCGGCAGGGTTCAAGCCGGCAGACGCCGAAATCGTGATGCTGCCGACCACCAGTGCCGAGCTGGATCTGGAGGGCGCCGAAAAAGTGCTCAAGTTGATCGATATGCTCGAAGACCTGGATGACGTGCAAAACGTGTACTCCAACGCTGAAATCCCTGACGCGGTGCTGGAACAGCTAGCCTGATACCAGGGGCTGTTCCCGATCCTGAAAGCCGGAGCTGCACCGTCGCGATGATCGCGGCGCTGTGCACCTCCGGCTTCTGCCTTTAAGCTGTCCGGGTATGTGCCGGTGGGCGTCACTTCATAAGCTGTAGGCGTTATGACTCTTATTCTTGGTATTGATCCTGGCTCCCGAATCACCGGTTATGGCGTGGTGCGCGACACCGGCCGTGGCTGTGTGTATGTGGCGTCGGGTTGTATTCGTACAGGCAGTGGTGAACTGCACGAGCGGTTACAAATTGTTTATCGCGGCGTTCGAGAGGTTATTCAGACCTACGGACCCGTGACGATGGGCATCGAAAAAGTTTTTATGGCCCGCAATGCCGACTCAGCGTTAAAACTGGGGCAGGCGAGGGGCGCAGCTATAGTGGCAGGCGCGGAAGAAAGTCTGGAAATTGCAGAGTACTCCGCCACTCAAGTCAAGCAGGCAGTGGCTGGTACGGGGGGGGCTAACAAGGAGCAGGTGATGATGATGGTCATGCATTTGCTCAAGCTGACCACCAAGCCGCAGATCGATGCGTCGGATGCTCTTGCCATCGCGCTGTGTCATGCGCATACCCGCTCCAGTCTTTTGCCTCACGGTCTTGGGGCGGCGCGCAGCCGTGGTGGCCGCCTTCGTCTTTGAAGCTGTTTTTAATGTTATTAAGCTTGCCGACAGGGTGTTTTGCGTAATGATGCAGCCTTGTCCTTCTAGGTGTCAGCCAATGTACTGGCCAGAGAAAAGGATCTGAAACGTGATTGGACGCTTGCGCGGCACCTTGGCTGAAAAACAGCCGCCGCACCTGATTCTTGATGTAAATGGCCTAGGCTACGAGCTTGAAGTGCCGATGACCACGCTCTATAGGTTGCCGTCCTTGGGTGAGCCGCTCACCCTGCATACTCATCTGGTCGTTCGCGAAGACGCACAGTTGCTTTATGGTTTTATTGGTAAGCGCGAGCGCGACTTTTTTCGTGAGCTGATCCGGCTAAATGGCGTGGGCCCCAAGTTGGCGTTGGCCTTGATGTCCAGTCTTGAGGTGGATGAACTTGTACGCTGTGTTCAGGCTCAGGACACGTCTGCGTTGACCAAAGTGCCGGGTGTCGGCAAGAAAACGGCCGAGCGCCTTTTGGTCGAACTCAAGGATCGCTTTAAGGCGTGGGAGCAAGTGCCGAGCATGTTTGCGCTGGTGCCCAATCAGCCGGATTCGCCGGTTCAAGTGGCCAGCGCAGAAAGTGATGCAGTCAGTGCCCTGATTTCTTTGGGGTATAAGCCTCAGGAAGCCAGCAAGGCGGTGTCTGCCATCAAAGACAAGACTTTGAGCAGTGAAGACATGATTCGCCGCGCCCTTAAGGGAATGATTTAAGTGATTGAAGCTGATCGTTTGATAACCGCTTCCAGTGGACGGGACCGGGAAGAAGTCCAGGATCGTGCGATCAGGCCTTTGAGTCTGGCCGACTATATTGGCCAGCCCACCGTGCGAGAGCAAATGGAGCTGTTCATTCAAGCGGCTCGCGGGCGTTCAGAGTCATTGGACCATACGTTGATTTTCGGCCCGCCAGGGCTGGGCAAGACCACGCTGGCCAACATCATTGCTCAGGAAATGGGGGTGTCGATCAAAAGCACCTCGGGGCCAGTGCTGGAGCGGCCGGGTGATCTGGCGGCATTGCTGACCAACCTTGAGCCGCACGATGTGTTGTTCATTGATGAAATTCATCGCTTGTCGCCGATTGTTGAAGAAGTCCTGTACCCGGCAATGGAAGACTTCCAGCTGGACATCATGATTGGTGAGGGGCCCGCAGCGCGATCGATCAAGCTTGATCTGCCTCCGTTCACCCTGGTGGGCGCAACAACGCGTGCGGGGATGTTGACCAACCCGTTGCGTGACCGTTTCGGGATTGTGCAGCGGCTGGAGTTTTACAGCACTGACGATCTGGCGACGATTGTCAGTCGTTCAGCGGGTATCTTCGGTTTGCCGCTGGACCCAGAAGGCGCTTATGAAATAGCGCGCCGCGCGCGTGGTACACCGCGAATCGCCAACCGTTTGTTGCGTCGGGTGCGCGATTTTGCCGAGGTACGTGCCAAGGGGCACATCACCAAGCCGGTGGCAGATCTGGCGTTGAACCTGCTGGACGTTGATGAACATGGTTTCGATCATCAGGACAGACGCTTGCTGTTGACTATGATTGAGAAGTTCGATGGTGGCCCGGTGGGTGTGGACAGTCTGGCGGCAGCAATCAGCGAGGAGCGCCATACCATTGAAGATGTGCTTGAGCCGTATCTGATTCAGCAGGGTTACATCATGCGTACGCCGCGGGGGCGGGTGGTTACCCGGCATGCCTACTTGCACTTCGGTCTTAACATTCCGTCGCGCCTGGGGGACATGCCTGTCGCAGACGAGTTTCTAAACGTTTCTGACGATTAATAAGCATTTTAAAGTCGATTTTTTTGGGGTTTCTGCTGTCCTAAGGTCTGGCGCTTGAAATCTTCGGTCTTAAAGTCGTAATAGCGTAAAAAACAGTGGTTTGGCGGATTGGCAACCTGAGGAGTAAGCACTAGAGTATGCGCGCGCAAAACAGGCTTGAGCCGTTCGCACATCGATGTCGCGTTTATTACGAAGACACCGATGCGGGTGGCGTCGTGTATTACGTAAATTACCTAAAGTTTATGGAGCGGGCTCGAACTGAAAGGCTGCGGGAGTTGGGGTTTTCCCAGTCCGAGCTGGCAGGCGAGAACCTGTTATTTGTCGTGCATTCCAGCGAGGCGCGTTACCACGCACCGGCGCGACTGGACGACGAACTGTTGATTAGCGCGCAAGTGATAGAACTCAACCGGGCCAGTCTGCGTTTCAAGCAGCAGGTGTGGCGAGCGGCGGATGCAACGCTGCTCTGTGAAGGGCAGTTTTTGGTGGCCTGTGTGCGCGCCGATAGTTTTAAACCCCGGGCCATTCCCGAAGCTTTACGTACGGCCTTTGCCGACGTGAGCGGCACGGGTAAACATTTAGAGCAGGAGATACAGCGTGGAAGCTAACGTCGTCGACCATTCCTCCATGTGGAGCTTGGTCAGCAATGCCAGCATTGTAGTGCAGTTGGTAATGTTGACCCTGCTGGCCGCATCGGTTACCTCGTGGGTCATGATTTTTCAGCGCAGCACTATGTTGCGCGCCGGTCGACGTGCCCTGGAAAGCTTTGAGGAGCGCTTCTGGTCGGGTATCGATCTGTCAAAGCTGTATCGTCAAGCGGGTAGCAATCCGGACCCTGATTCGGGCGTTGAGCAAATTTTCCGCGCCGGTTTCAAAGAGTTTTCTCGTCTGCGTCAGCAGTCGGGTGTCGACCCGGAAGCGGTAATGGAAGGAGTCGCACGGGCCATGCGCGTTGCGATTTCCCGTGAAGAAGAAAAGCTGGAGCAGAGCTTACCGTTCCTGGCCACTGTCGGTTCAGTAAGCCCTTACATCGGTCTGTTTGGTACGGTATGGGGCATCATGAACTCCTTCCGCGGCCTGGCTACCGCACAGCAGGCCACGTTGGCGACTGTTGCTCCCGGTATTGCCGAGGCCCTGATTGCGACTGCTATCGGTCTGTTTGCTGCCATCCCGGCGGTGATCGCTTACAACCGCTTTGCCGCCCGCAGTGAAACCCTGATCAGCCGCTACTACACCTTCGCCGATGAATTCCAGGCGATCCTGCACCGTAAAGTGCACACCAGCGAAGAATAAGCAGGTATTTTCCAATGGCTTTAATCGCTCGAGCTCGCAAAAAGCGCAAGCCGGTCGCTGAAATGAACGTAGTGCCCTACATCGACGTGATGCTGGTGCTACTCGTCATTTTCATGGTGACGGCACCGATGCTCAACCAGGGTGTGAAGGTTGATCTGCCCAAGGTCTCCAGCGAGGCTTTGCCGCAGGACAACAACACTCAGGTTCTGACTATCTCGATCAAAGCTGACAAGACCTACTTTTGGAACCTTGGCAGCGAAGTTGACACCGAAAAACAGATGGACAAGGCCATGACCTTGCCGCAGATGACTGACGCCGTGACTAAAATCATTCGCGCAGGCAATGAAGGTGGCAAGCAGACTCAGGTCTTTATCCGCGGCGACAAAACCGTTGATTACGGCGCGGTGATGGGTGCCATGGGCGGCTTGCAGAAAGCCGGGGTCGGGAATGTTGGCTTGATAACCGAGGCTCCCTGATGCGCGAACAGCGGGAGCCGTCCGCCTCTGAAAATTATTTTTGGCCTACAGTCTGGGCGGTAGGTTTGCACGTTCTGATTTTTGGCATGCTGTTCGCCAGCTTTGCCATGACACCAGAGCTGCCGCCCTCCAAGCCGATTGTTCAAGCGACCCTGTACCAATTGAAGTCTAAAAGTCGGGCGACCACCCAGACCAATCAAAAGATTGCGGGTGAGGCGAAGAAATCCGCCGCGCGCCAGACTGAAGTTGAACAAATGGAACAGAAAAAGGTTGAGCAGGAAGCCGTAAAAGCCGCCGAACAAAAGAAAGAAGAGGCTGCTGAAAAAGCAGCTGAAGCCAAGAAGGCAGACGAAGCCAAAGCGAGCGAAGCTAAAAAGGCGGATGAGGCCAAGAAGGCTGATGACGCCAAAAAAGCCGATGATGCCAAAAAGGCAACAGAAGCCAAAAAAGCCGAAGAGAAAAAACTCGCGGACATAGCCAAGAAGAAGTCCGAGGAGGAGGCCAAGAAGGCCGCGGAAGAAGAAGCCAAGAAAAAGGCTGCTGAGGACGCCAAGAAGAAAGCGGCCGAAGATGCGAAGAAGAAAGCCGACGATGCCAAGAAAGCAGCTGAGGATGCCAAGAAAAAGGCCGTAGCAGACGAAGCGAAAAAGAAAGCCGCCGAAGATGCGAAGAAAAAAGCGTCTGCCGATGCAGCCAAGAAAAAGGCCGTTGAAGCAGCACGCAAATCGACCGAAGAGAAAAAGGCCCAGGCCTTGGCAGATTTGCTTTCCGATACACCGCAGCGTCAGCAGGCTTTGGCCGATGAGCAGGGTGATGAGGTTGCCGGAAGTTTCGATGACCTGATTCGGGCTCGTGCAGCAGAAGGGTGGGCTCGTCCGCCATCGGCTCGCAAGAACATGACAGTTGTTCTTCAAATCGGCATGTTGCCGGATGGCACTGTAACGTCAGTCACAGTTGCCAAGTCCAGTGGTGATGGTCCGTTTGACAGTTCGGCTGTGGCAGCGGTCAAGAACATTGGCCGTTTAACGGAGATGCAGGGTATGAAGCCCAGCGATTTTAATCCTTATCGATCGTTCAAGATGACATTCACACCTGAGGATCTAGCCTTGTGATTAAACTTTTTCGAGGACTGTTGGTTGTTGTCTGCTGCTTGGCAGGGATGGCAGTGGCAGATGAAAAGAACATTCTGGTCACCAGTGGCAGCGACCGGGCGACACCCATTGCAGTAGTGCCGTTCGGCTGGCAGGGCGGTACCGTTCTGCCTGATGACATGGCTGAAATTATCGGTAATGACCTGCGTAACTCGGGTTATTACGCGCCGATTCCAAAGCAGAACATGATTGGCATGCCGACGCAGGCCAGCGAAGTCATTTTCCGTGACTGGAAAGCCTTGGGTGCCCAGTACGTCATGGTCGGTAACATTGTGCCTGCGGGCGGACGTTTGCAGGTGCAATATGCCTTGTTCAACGTGGCGACCGAACAGCCAGTATTGACCGGCAGTGTGTCGGGTACTACTGAGCAGTTGCGTGACATGGCGCACTATATTTCTGATCAGTCGTTTGAAAAGCTGACCGGTATTAAAGGTGCGTTCTCAACTCGTCTACTTTATGTAACGGCTGAGCGTTCCAGCGCAACTAACACCCGCTACACCCTGCAGCGTTCGGACTACGACGGTGCGCGTGCCGTAACATTGCTGCAATCGCGTGAGCCGATCCTGTCGCCGCGTTTTGCGCCTGATGGCAAACGTATTGCTTATGTGTCGTTCGAGCAAAAGCGTCCGCGTATCTTTATGCAAAACATTGATACCGGTAAGCGTGAGCAGATCACCAACTTCGAAGGCCTAAATGGTGCACCTGCCTGGTCGCCGGATGGTTCTCGACTGGCATTTGTATTGTCCAAAGACGGTAACGCCGAGATTTACGTCATGGAACTGGCTTCGCGCCAACTCACACGCGTAACCAATAACCCGGCAATTGATACTGAACCGTTCTGGGGTAAAGATGGCAACACCATCTATTTCACCTCTGACCGTGGCGGTAAGCCGCAAATCTACAAAACTACCGTCGGTAGCGGTAACGCGGAACGAGTGACCTTTATTGGTAACTACAACGCCAGTCCGAAGCTTTCGGCTGACGAAAAGACCCTGGTAATGATCCACCGTCAGGATGGTTTCACTAATTTCCGAGTTGCAGCGCAAGATTTGCAGCGTGGAAGTGTAAAAATCCTAACTAATACCAACCTTGACGAGTCAGCTACTGTTGCGCCCAACGGCACCATGGTAATCTACGCCACCCGTGATCAGGGCCGGGGAGTCTTGATGCTCGTGTCTATTAACGGACGCGTAAGGCTCCCTCTTCCTACCGCTCAAGGCGAAGTCAGAGAACCTTCCTGGTCCCCTTACCTGAACTGACGTGGTGATAGCTGTACGTTGCATATAACACTTGGGGTTCATTAGGAGTTTTACGATGGAAATGCTGAAGTTTGGTAAATTCGCTGCGCTGGCACTGGCCATGGCTGTAGCTGTAGGTTGCTCGTCCAAAGGCGGCGACAATGCCGGTGAAGGCGCTGCTGTTGATCCAAACGCTGGTTACGGCGCAAACACTGGCGCTGTTGATGGTTCCCTGAGCGAAGAAGCTGCTCTGCGCGCTATCACTGTTTTCTACTTCGAATACGATTCTTCGGACCTGAAACCAGAAGCAATGCGTGCTCTGGATGTTCACGCTAAAGACCTGAAAGCTAACGGCGCTCGCGTTGTTCTGGAAGGTAACACTGACGCCCGTGGTACTCGTGAGTACAACATGGCACTGGGCGAGCGTCGTGCGAAAGCCGTTCAACGCTACCTGGTTCTGCAAGGCGTTTCTCCAGCACAGCTGGAGCTGGTGTCCTACGGTAAAGAGCGTCCAATCGCTACTGGCAACGACGAACAGTCGTGGGCTCAAAACCGTCGCGTCGAACTGCGTAAGTAATTCGTCATGCGAACGTGCCGCCGTGCTGTAACTATTCTGACTCTCAGCCTCATGCCGCTAGCGGTATGGGCTGCGGTTCCTGTGGTCGATGACAACTCTGGCTATAACAATAGCGGGGGGAGTTATCCGTCAACGGGTTACGGTGCGAGCGGCGCCTATGCCGGGGGAGGGGTTTCGGCCCCTGTCTCGGCACAGGGCGAGCTGTTCAACCAGTTGCAACAAATGCAGGAGCAGATTGCGCGCCAACAGGGTGTGATCGAAGTTCTGCAGAATGATGTTTCGCGCATGAAACAAGAAAACCTGGAGCGATACCAGGAACTTGATCGTCGCATTGGATCTGGCGTTGCTCCTGCCGCCGCTCCTGATAATTCTTCTGCGGGTGGTGCTTCTACCGCCGGCAATAGTGCAGCGCCTGCGCCTCAGGTGGCTGCCAGCTCGGAACCCGGCGATCCGGCGAAAGAAAAGCTCTATTACGATGCTGCTTTCGACTTGATCAAAGCCAAGGATTTCGACAAGGCCAGTCAGGCATTTACAGCCTTTCTGCGCAAATACCCTAATAGCCAGTATGCGGGCAATGCCCAATACTGGTTGGGCGAAGTGAACCTGGCCAAAGGCGATCTTCAAGCCGCTGGCCAAGCGTTCGCCAAGGTAAGCCAGCTTTACCCGAAACATGCAAAAGTGCCTGACTCCCTTTACAAGCTGGCTGATGTCGAGCGCCGTCTTGGTCATACCGACAAGGTGAAAGGCATTTTGCAGCAAGTTGTAGCCCAGTACCCAGGTACTTCTGCTGCCCAATTGGCGCAGCGTGACTTGCAGCGCATGTAACCTGTAGTTGGCTTTCATCGAGAAACCCGCGCTTATCGCGGGTTTTTTCGTTAGAATCCACGCCCTTTTATGAAATACGCTCTTTTGAGTCCTGCGTAGGCAGATTCTTTGGAGTGCCTGACGGAGGCGGACAGCCTGTTTAGCTGTTACGCCCGTGGCGGATATGCAAGACACATTAAGAATTACCGAAGTTTTTTACTCCTTGCAGGGTGAAACGCGAACGGCTGGCCTGCCTACCGTTTTTGTACGCCTGACGGGATGCCCTCTGCGCTGTCAATATTGCGACAGTGCGTATGCGTTCAGTGGCGGCACAGTCCGCACCCTCGACAGCATTCTTGAGCAAGTGGCCGATTTCCGCCCGCGTTACGTGTGCGTAACCGGCGGCGAGCCCCTGGCGCAGCCCAATGCCATTCCTTTGCTCAAACAGCTCTGCGACGCCGGTTATGAGGTGTCCATTGAAACCAGCGGAGCATTGGACATATCGGCAGTCGACACCCGCGTGAGTCGTGTTCTCGACCTTAAGACGCCGGGTTCAAAAGAGTCCCATCGCAATCTTTACGAAAATATCGGCCTGTTGACTGCAAATGATCAGGTGAAATTCGTGATTTGCTCGCGCGAGGATTACGACTGGGCGGTTTCCAAGCTGATTGAATATGGTCTTGAGCGCCGAGCAGGTGAAGTCCTGTTTTCGCCCAGTCACCATGATTTGAAAGCCAGCGATCTGGCTGATTGGATCGTGGCGGATAACTTGCCAGTGCGTTTGCAAATGCAATTGCACAAATATCTTTGGAACGACGAGCCGGGGCGCTGATATGACTGAACAAACTGCTACTACGCAAAAACGCGCTGTCATTCTGCTGTCAGGCGGCCTTGACTCGGCCACGGTTGTAGCCATGGCTCGTGCTGAAGGCTACAGCTGCTACACCATGAGCTTTGACTACGGGCAGCGCCATCGCTCCGAGCTTGAGGCTGCTGCGCGAGTTGCCCGCGACCTGGGCGTCATTGAGCACAAAGTGATAGGCCTCAACCTTGATGGTATTGGCGGCTCTGCGCTCACCGACAGCTCAATTGATGTGCCCGAAACCTTGGGTGAGGGCATTCCGGTGACCTACGTGCCGGCACGTAACACCGTGTTCCTGTCGCTGGCATTAGGCTGGGCAGAAGTCCTGCAAGCGCGAGATATCTTTATCGGTGTTAATGCGGTGGATTACTCGGGCTACCCCGATTGCCGTCCCGAGTTTGTTGAAGCGTTCGAAGTCATGGCGAATCTGGCGACCAAAGCGGGTGTAGAGGGCAATGGTTTTCGCATCCAGGCGCCGCTGCAAAACCTGAGCAAGGGGCAAATCGTCGCGGCAGGTACAAAGCTGGGAGTGGATTATTCATTGACCGTTTCTTGCTACCAGGCCGACGTGCAAGGCCGTGCATGCGGTAAATGCGATAGCTGCCGACTGCGCGCGCAAGGCTTTGCAGACGCAGGAATCGCCGATCCTACCCGTTACTTTTGAAGGTTTTCGAAATTAAATCCAACAAAGTGTTGAATTATCCTTAAAAATCAGTATTATACGCCCCACAACGAAGCGGGTCGTTAGCTCAGTTGGTAGAGCAGTTGGCTTTTAACCAATTGGTCGTAGGTTCGAATCCCACACGACCCACCATATCGCTACACCAAAACAGCCGGTCAAATCCTCAGGGTTTACCGGCTTTTTTGTGCCTGAGATTTGGCGAGACGTGCGGTTTTAAACCGTTCATTTCCTTGCAGACGTGCAGACGTCTTGGAGTTCTGGCGATTGTTCGATCAAACGAATGGGTGGCTGTGTCTCAGGCGTGGCCTATTCATGTTCAACTCAGCCTCTATTTACAGGCGAGTGAAGGTCCAGCATTAATGCATAACTGCTAAGAAGGACATTGAGTCTGTGCCAAAGGTGTTGTAGCAGGGGAGGGGGAAGGTCGCGCTGCACCTGGCTTCGTTGTTTGTAATGCGCTCAGGCTTCGCTGACTTTGTTTACGCTCGTGATTTGCCCATTCCAGATCATCTCGTAATGGGCTGATTGAACAATCGATGAGACAGTTTTTGGGGTCATGAGCGCCCAGCAGTAGCTTCCTTGCGAGCGTACAGAGTTGTATCGAAGCCCCTTGTATCCGGCGTCTTTTACGGCCTTGCCCAGAGAACGAGCATACGTGTAATCGTCAGGGTCGTAGATTGGATCGCTCATAGGGAGCGAAGTCGCGTCCTTCATTGATTCCTCAGTAAACGAACAGCGAAGTCCCCGAAAAACGAAGCGCTCGTAATTGAGGCCATGGACGTTGGACCAATATTTATCCTGGTGATAATGGACCTCCGCCAGTGCCGCTTCCATCGTGGCTGCAAGGTACAACACACCGAAGCTGCCATTGCTGAAGCGTGAACCCTGCGGGTTGACATGAGTGAACGGAGCAGTCGCATAAGAGCAGCCCGTGATACCAAACGGAATCTCTGCCCGCGGTATTAACTCGATACGACCGATCTCATTTTGCAGCCTGGGATTGGTCAACGCCTGAATCTGATAGAGGGCATCGAATTCGTCAGCACCGGCAACATCGTCGAACAGGGCAATGGGCGGGAATTTTGAGTTGACCAAACGATAGGCTTGCAACTGCTCTGTGTGAAGATTCGCCAACTCACTCAAAATCACCATTGCGAACCGCGCAGCACATCAATCCGGCGAAAGGTTTCGTACAGAGAGATCATGTCTCCCTGTGACATGATCTCCAGCGGGGTGCGGCCATTGAAAAAGTCATTATTGTTGGCCATGGCTGGAAAGCCATAGACGTTCTCGGGGTTATCGAAGACAAGGCGAAGTGCTGCATGAATATTCAGTACGAAACTGATCCGCTGCATTTGATCTGAATCCAGCCCCACAGACCACTCTGCGTCGCGCTGTTTGGCACGGGTATAGGTGCTGCGAGAGATTCGTAAAATACGGCAGGCCTGTTCACTCGATGCCTGCCATTTTTCGAGAATATTCACAGCCACTCGAAGTCCGACCACGCACTGATCTTTGGTGAAGGCTTGGGCATAGTGAGTGGTGGTCATTATTCTCTCCTGATGATGAGTCTGCAGATTCAAATATAGTTAGAGTGGATCTGCAGATCAAGGGTGAAAATATTTATCCCTCACGCTTCGACTCATTCGTTATAAGTCCCTTACCTCGTAATCAGTTTCAACGTAGCCCTGTGGCGTAGCGGCAAGTCAGTCATTGTGACTGACTGGGCAGAATACGGAATCTAGGCTAGTTTTTAATGAAAGGCGTGAGCCGATGAATTGTTCAACGCCTCCGGGAATTCAGCCGTGGTTCGATATCGTCCCTGACTTGCGGCGCGGCAGTAAACGTCGAAGCCAGGTGGTGCGACCGAACGAATGGAGGCTTACGTGAAACGAATCATATCGTCGTCAGGCTACGTGTATGAGTCACAGGATAAGCGTAAGAGGGCCAAGCATCACGAGGCATCACGAGAAGATTTCGCGGACGCGAACTCGTCGAGCGTGACGAAACTGGATCTAGGAACAGCCTATCTAAATATCACTTCATCTGCGAAACCCCCGTCACTTCTTCATAACCCAGTGATGAACTCCGGAGAATCATTGGGCGTTCCGCGACAGACAACGTACAGCACAACTGAGCTTCGGCCATCAGGATCGGCACTGCCGGAAAAACACCCCACGACGCTTAACACCCCGACGTCTAACAATAGCTATCAATCGTTGCTACTTCTTGCGCAAGGAGCATTTAAAGACATCAGCAGCCGATCTGCTGCACAGGTGCTGATCCAGGATATTAAAAGAAATTACCGGGAGAACGGTAAAAGGTGGACACCTGAGGCGCTTGGCTATCAGAAGTTGTTGGAAGATAGGGTGGAGAAATTCGCTTACATGCGTTACAGCCACGACAAGCCTGCCGATGTCAGCGGTCTGAATGAAAATGAACAGCGGGAGTTTGTGGACTACATCAAGGCGCTGGCGACTAGCGCTGAGAACGTCGACATCTTGGTGCAAGGTAGTGAGGCCGTGGCCCTGTCCTCGCAATCCGATAGCGTTTTGCAGAGAGCTGTAGCCTTTCGCGTATTGCCCAAGGACTTCGCACAACGCCACGCTGCGCGCGCCAAAGTGGGCGCGCGGTTAACCATCAATATCAATAAGGCGCACTTTAATCAGCTTGCCAAGGCGCTGACCCAGTTGTTCAGTGACGACAATCGAGGGTGGCTTCATCAGGCCAAGATCATGGGCCCGAAAAACCTCGGCAGTCGTACTGACCAGGCGGTGATCTACCTTTCCAGTGCTGGAGTGGAACATGCCCAGGAGATCGATAAAAAGCTTAGTGAGCTGCTGGCGGAACCCGCCTTTCTTGAGCATACCCCCAGTGGCATGTACCGAGTGGGCAAAGGCATTGCGTACTCTGAGACAGCTGAGGGTGATTCGAGTAGTCACGGCCAGTCCAGAGCAAAACTGATTGCGGCAGCGGTCGCTCAGTCTTTGCTCACCGATACCCCGATTGAGCGGACTTTGCCTCGAGTCTTGCAGGCGCGCGGTTACAACGTACTCAATCCAGCTCTGCTCACACAGCGCTACTAGACCTCAACCTCCAGGGAGCGCTGGCAACACTTAATGGTGGCGCTGATCCCCGTGAAGGTAGTGTCGATATCCGCCGTTTATTGCTGATCCATTACTGTCCGCCAAATCTGGTGTGATCAGTGTTTAGTAACCGGCCAAGGCTTTAGTCAGCCGCAGGGCGCCACCCCACCTTGTAGCGATAGGGTTGCCCACGTGGTTTGAGCTCAACCCGCACCGCTAGGGAATGTCTTGCAGCCCCAGGGTCACGTCATCAATGATCGCCTTCGCCATCTCGCTGAGGTAGTGCGACGCCCAACGCATGGTTTCGTGGCCATCGTCCATGGCGCCCAGGTACGAGAGTCTGTTGACGCAGTTCAACAGCAAAGAGGCGTGTTGCAGGGCTTCCTCGCCCGAGACACCGGCAATGACGCTGAACAGGCGCTGGTTCTCTGCGTTGCAGGTGCCAAAGGTGGCGCCGCCAACGGTTTTGATCAACGGTGAGATGTTCATAGCGCACCTCGTTTTGCGTCGAGGGGTTGGACGTTGAGCAGGGCGACAGTAGGCGTCGGGCATTTTTTGAACGGATTGAGAGCGTGCATCTGGCATTACTCCTATTGTTGAGGAGCTACCACTAACCGCCGTCAAACGATTTAGGGTGGCAGCTGTGCGCAGGTTGACGGACCGGGACAATAGGAAACCCGGCAGACCCGAAGGTCTCCCACGCACAGCCGCCATTGACGAAGATGCAGACGCAAAAAAAAGCGCCTGCAATCGTAATGGGGGCGCCTGTGCGCCTATTGTTGATCGGGCCGTCAAACCCGTTCGCTGATGTGCAGCGAAGTCGAAAGGTTAACGCTGGGGTACTTAAAGTGCAACCGCGTGTTGTTGTACTGTTCCACCCCAACGGTTCACCTACGGCTTATTACCCAGAATCTTCTGTTCCATGGCAACCAATGCCTCTTTACGAGGGCGATAGCCCGGTCTTCAGATTGGTTAATAAGTGCCAGGAAGTGAACGGGGTCAAATAGGGAGTGGAGTAAGGGCAACATTCATACGACTCATAATCGTATTCAGCCAGCCCTCTCTTTCTCTTAGAGATTCATCCCCACCGCCAGCCGGTTAAAGGCATTCATCAAGGCCGCTGCTAAAGTCAGATCGGAAATCTCGGCGTCGGAGAAGTGCGTTTTCAAAGGATCGTATAACTCATCTGGCGCGCCTTTCTCGCTGATGTAGGTGAGTGTCTCGACCCAGGCCAGCGCAGCGCGTTCGCGTTCGTTAAAGTGTTCGCTGATTCGCCAGCCTGCAAGACAATCCAGCTTCTCTTGCGGCACCTCACATTCGCGCAGGGTCTGCGAATGTGTGCCCAGGCAAAAAGCGCAGCCGTTGATCTGCGAGATGCGCAAATACACCAGTTCAAGCAGCGGCAAGCCTAACGGACTCGTGGCCAGCGCCGTATTGGTGGCGAGCAGGCCTTGGTAGGCTGCAGGCGACAGGGAAGGAAATGGCAGCCTCAGTTGGCTCATGGTGAAAATCCTGTGTAGAAAAAGTGATTAGACGTCAACGAGGTTGTCGAACAGCGGATCCAGTGACAGTTGGGTTCGGGCATCTTTTACTGTTGCCTGGACCGCCTCTTCACCAAACACCAACCCTTGGAGATACGTGAATTTCAGGTTGAGCAAGCCGAGGGTGTTGAGCGCCTGGCTGAGGTAAGGCGTTAGAAAATCCGGTTGGCTTGCCCGCTCGCCCTGGTGAAAGCCACCGGAACCAACCAATACGTACACAGCGCGGTCCTTCAACAGACCGGTCTTGCCCTCTGAATGTGTACTGAATGTCCGGTGTATGCGCAGAACGTAATCGATCCAGAGCTTGAGCGCGGCGGGGAGCGTGAAGTTGTGCATCGGGGTGGCAATGAGCAGGATATCGCAGCGTTCCAACTCGCCGATCAGCACTTCGGAACACTCAAACACCGGCGAGTCGAAAGGCGTGACCGTGGTCAGAGCCTGGGCGTAGTCCATACCAAGCGGTGGCAACGGATCCGCCCCCAGGTCGCGCTCAACCAGTTCAAGTTTCGGATGCCGGTACCGCAAGGATGTCACCAGCTCCAGTGCCAACTGGTTCGCATGGGAATTCTGCCCAAACGGGCTGGCGTTGATCAGCAGGACATTGTTCATGCCAGGCTCCCTGCCCGTAGGCTCTCGGTGAAATGCATGCCACGCGCCAGCAGCCCCTGGCGAAAATAGAAGCGCTGGGCCAACGGCATATGCAATCCGGTATCCAGTACAAAGTGATCACAGTCGCGTTGCACGGCTTCATCGCGAACAGCGGTCAACAGCCGCTCTCCCAGGCCTCTGCCCTGAAAGTCGGTTCTCACCACTAGATCATCGACGTAGATGAACCGCCCGTAGAGCAGGTTTTCCAGCTCGCGGTATCCGATCAGGCCGACGATGTGCTCACCGCCCCATGCGGCTAGCAGACGGTAGCCCTGCTCAGTCTGCCGAGCCAATTGCGCCACATAGGTAGCCGGTTTGGCGACATGGGGCCGCAAGACGAGCATTAGGTCGAAACTGGCCTGAAAGGCTTCCTCGCTCTCGAGATGTTGAAGCGTGTAAGGCATATCCGTCGTCCGTTGAAGAGAGATGGGCCACTTTAGGGGCGTAATGGCCTAAACTACAGGGCCAAAAAATGCATAAATGACTAGGCCATGATCGTTTCCTTCCAGTTGGACCATAGCCAGCCTGCGCCGATTTATCGCCAGCTTTATCAGCGATTTCGTGAATCCATCGCTGACGGCCGCCTGCGCCCAGGGGATCGGGTACCTGCAGTTCGCGCCCTGGCGGCGGAGCTGAATCTGGCGCGCGGTACTGTAGAAGCGGCCTATCAGTTACTGATAGGCGAGGGCTACCTGATTGCTCGCGGGGCAGCCGGGACGTTTGTGACACCACAACTGGCGCCTGTTCCATCGACAACACTTCGCGCCCCGGTTGCTTCGCCGTCGTACCAGGCCACCCATTCCGGGACGCTGCCGCTTGCACTGCAGATGGGTCTTCCCGCGCTTGATGCTTTTCCCCGCAAGCTCTGGACACGATTAGCGGGTCGTCAGCTGCGCCAGACTGGGCTCGAAGGCCTCGTCTACCCGGACCCGCAAGGCTATGCACCGTTGCGCTCAGCCATCGCTTCCTATCTGGGGATTTCGAGGGGTATCACCTGCCACCCGGATCAGGTTTTTGTGTGCGCCGGCTATCGCGCCTGCCTCGACCTGATTAGCCACACGTTAATGCGCCAGGGCGATACATGCTGGTTTGAAGAGCCCGGCTATTTCATGGCCAGGAACGCCCTACTGGAAGCTGGCGCACAGTTGGTGCCGGTTCCTGTAGACGACCAGGGCCTGGATGTCGCGAAAGGTATAGCCCGTGCACCGAATGCCCGCTTCGCAGTGGTTACTCCTACCCACCAAAGCCCTTTGGGCGTATCGCTATCACTGCCGCGCCGGTTGGCGTTGCTGGACTGGGCCAACTGCGAGGGTAGCTGGATTATTGAGGACGATTACGACAGTGAATACCGCTATCAAGGCAAGCCCTTGCCAGCCCTCAAGAGCCTCGACCAGCAGGGCCGCGTGCTTTATACCGGCACTTTCAGCAAGGTACTGTTTCCAGGCTTGCGTTTGGCCTACCTGGTTGTGCCAGCCGAACAGAGCCAAGCATTCGCCCGTCAGGCGGATCGTCTGCACAACCACTGCCCACACCTGCTTCAGGCGACTGTCAGCGCTTTTCTCAACGAGGGGCATTTCGGTCGGCATTTAAAGAAAATGCGAACCCTCTACGCGCGCCGCCGTCAATGGCTGGTCGATGCACTGCATCAACAATTCGGCGACCGCTTGAAGATCAACCCTCAATTGGGCGGCATGCATCTGGTCGCAGGCCTTTGCGAAGGTGATGATAGTGAGCTCGCTCAGCGTGCCCATGCCATTGGCATCGCTGTTGAACCGCTTTCACAGTGGTACTTGGAAGGCAAGCCCAGGCATGGGCTGGTACTCGGCTTCACGAATATTATCAGCGCCGAACAGGCGGCGGTTGTGGCACTTCGATTGGCTCAAATCATGTAGGCATGTTTGGGCCGTGTCGATCAATGTGCTGGTCTTTACTTATTCAAATAAGCACTCAGACGCTCGATAGCAAAACCCTCGAAGCCTTGCAGCGCATCGCTGGCCATCAGTTGCTCCTTGCCGTTGTACTCAACAACGGGCAAGTAAAAGCAGGCATGTTGACTGATCTGGTCAACAGGGATCTTTTGTTGGCCCAAAAAAGGGAAGCCACAGCCCATGCCCAAGAGCTGCAAACGAACCACCTTGAGTTTTTGGCCAACCACCGAGGCGTCACACATCTCCCAATCGATGTTGCGTTTTTCCAGCACGGCGGCCACCGGCTTGTTACCCATTCGAATGAAATGCTCAGCTTCCATCGCGAAATTGATCGGGTTATCTGGATCGGCGCAGACGCTTGCAATACGCGTGACCTCGAACTCGCCGCTGCCTTCAAGTTGCGCCGGAAACTTGCTTTTCTGACTTTCAAATCCGGGGTAAGTCGATGGGAATGGTTCGCTGGGCATGAGCTCTTTGACCGTCATTCCCTTGGGCATTTCAGGTGTGGCAGCCATGATCACAGGGGCCAAGGCAGCAGAGAGAAGGGCGAGGAGGGTGTTGCGTTTCAGGGCTTTGTTCAACATCTATTCCACCTTGGAAAGTCAGAAGTTACATCCTTGTGCGTAATCTGAGTCGTGCCAGCCTTGAAGGCAACCCCACCGTACTGTCTCAGGTTAAAGGGAACAGAATCTGGTCATGACATCCTCCGCCATGCTGGGCGCTTTGCGTGATAGTTCCAGGGCTCTGCATGAATTCCTTCAGCTCATCAGGCGTCGATAACCTATACATATTATGCAAGTTGTATAACTTTATGGGTCGACACTCAACCCATCGTCTGGGTTCTTGGGGAGTATGGCAATGACACGATTTCTGCTGTTAGTGGCACTGGTATTAGGCGTGGCGAGCTGTGCCAGTGTGGATGTCGCCCGATATGCGGATCAGCAACCGGCATTGAATCTGGAGCATTTTTTCAGCCAGCCCGTCAAAGCCTGGGGGATGTTTCAGAAGCGCAACGGTGAGGTGGCCAAGCGTTTCGAGGTCAATATTGTTAGCCGCCACGAAGGCAACAACCTGATTCTCGACGAGCGCTTTGTGTACAGCGACGGTACCCGCCAGCGCCGCGTCTGGACCCTCACGCCAGAGGGGCAGGGGCGCTGGAGCGGTCGCGCGGATGATGTGGTGGGTGTCGCCGAAGGCCAAGTCGCTGGAAACACGCTGCACTGGCGCTATCGCCTGAACCTGCCGGTCGACGACTCTACCTATGAAATGAGCATGGACGACTGGATGTATTTGATGGACGAGGACACGTTGATCAACCGCACCCGCATGTCCAAGTTTGGGGTAGAGGTCGGCCAGGTGACGTTGTTCTTCCGGCGCCAGGGCGTCGGAGAGAGCCAATGAACCGCGCATGGACCATGGCTTCGCTGGGCGACGGTTATCGTGCGCTGGTGATCGGCGCCAGTGGCGCCCTCGGCACGGCATTTTGCCAACAACTCAAACAGGATCCGCGCTGCGGCGGGGTTCGCGAGCTGGGGCGTCATACCCTTCCCGAGCTGGACCTTGAACGCCCCGAAACGATTGCCAGCGCCGCCACCGAACTGGCAACCGAAGCGCCGTATCAACTGATCGTACACGCTGCCGGCCTGCTGCATCGCGACCGGATCAAACCGGAAAAAAGCTTCAGTGCGATCGAGCAGGAGGCGCTGCAGGCCGTGTTTCAAGTAAACACACTGGGGCCCGCATTGGTGTTGCGCCATTTTCTGCCGCTGCTCGATTCCAAGGGAGCGATGGCGATGCTGTCGGCTAAGGTCGGGAGCATTGGCGACAACCGTTTGGGTGGCTGGTACGCCTATCGCGCCTCCAAGGCTGCGCTGAACATGCTGATCAAGACCGCCGCCATCGAGCTGGCGCGCACTTGCCCGCAGAGCCGTTTGCTCAGTCTGCACCCCGGCACGGTTGTGTCCGGGTTGTCGCAACCTTTCCGTGGCGCCTCCAACGCCCGCCCGGCAGACGTTGCGGCTGACCAATTACTGACCTTGATTGACCAGTTGACGCCGGCCGACAGCGGCCATTTCTTTGCCTACGATGGAGAACGCCTACCCTGGTAGGCAAGGAGTGAAGCATGAACCTGAAGGCCCTTATGGAGCGTGCGATTAATAGCGAAATTCAGGAGCTGGAATTGCTGTCTCTCGAAGGTGGTTTTTATGTGGCGCGGATCCGATTGGATAACGGCCTGTTCACCTTGCTTGACGATACGGCCAAGCCGATGCACTTGCGTTCGATCACCCAACTGCGTGACTTGCTGCAGACCGTGCCGGAATTTCCTTGCGTGTTGGTGCAGCACTGCGTGCACGACGAAATGTGCGGCCGGGATACAGGTCCTGTGGAAGACATGCGTATCCCTTTTTCGCTCACTACACCCTTATGAAACGGACGACGCTGAGCGTCGGTAGCGGTGCTCGATGATTAGCACAGCTGCGATCAAGCACCGCACCCGGGTGGCGTTAAAAGCTTACAGCCTGCGGTATGTCCTACGACAAAAAAGTCTTCATCTTTCGTAATCTATTAGTTCGCTCCTACATAAGTTTTCGCGTCACTTACCTAGAGTTCAGGCTTTTACGGCGGCTAAAGGACGCGCATGGCTAAGAAAAATGCACCCCGCAAAATTTGGCGCCATGTAGGGGGGGAGGGGGGCTATAAATACCTCGACGACATGACTGCCAAAGAAATGGCTGATCTAGAGGTTATAAACCGCAGCTATGACCCTGTCATGGCGGCCGATGCGGCCAGCCACCAAAAGTGCTTTGACTATTACGAGCAAAAACAGCGCGAAGAGCGCGCCAAAAAGTTCGATCTGAGCTTGCGCATTGGTGTGTTCTTTGACGGCACCGGCAACAACGCCAGTAATACCTTCGACGGCAAACGTTGCGGGGCCCATCACCCTGTGCGGGCGGAGGACCTGGACGGTAGTTGCAAAGCGTATATGGCTGATTCCGAGAGTAGTTATGGCAATGATCTAAGTAATGTGGCGCTGTTATCAGACCTGTATGACTCAGATGAAGTGTTGAAAGGCAGCAGTAAGCGCAGAAGTCTGCAGCGCAGATTTTATATGGACGGTATTGGCACTGTACGCGGCGAGGAGGACAGCTGGATCGGTTCGGGTACGGGGCGTGGCGAGACCGGAGTTGAAGAGCGCGTGGGGGAAATGTTTCAGCAGCTTCTCAGATGGATGCAAAGCCTTAGTGGTTTGCATCTGGACGCCGAGATCAGCGCCGTGACCTTTGATGTGTTTGGTTTTAGCCGGGGTGCAGCCGCTGCTCGTCACTTTGTTAACCAAGTCACCAGTGGTACTCAGGGTTATTGGCGTGAACTCATGGACCGCTCCCAGCTTAAATTCAGTGCTTGTTTTGCGCCTTATACCGATGTTCAGCTGGGGTTTGTCGGCCTGTTTGATACCGTCGCCTCCATTGTGGGGTGGGACAACCTGGGCAATTTAAGCAGCAAGCATATCCCTCTTCTGCAACTGTACTTAAGGCCGAACCGGATTAATAACGTGGTGCAATTGGTCGCCCGTGATGAAAAGCGCTTTAACTTCGCATTAAGTAAAGTTGGCCCCGATCATCTGGAAATAACGTTGCCGGGCGTGCACTCGGACATCGGCGGGGGCTATCGAGCACTGTTGGAAGAAGAACTGATGGTCACGCCTCTGCAAGCGCTTGAGGTGGCGCTGGATCAGGACGTCACCGACACATCGATTTATCGTGATGCAGTGGAAGCTAAAGCACGCTGGATCGCCGAGGGCTGGCCCGCGGATGCGCTGCATATAGTGACACCCAAGGCAGAGCGACTCCCCCCAGACATTGAGGACCGTATGGCCCCGCCACGAAAACGGGTTTATGCGGGCTTGCAAATAAGAAGGGAAGTGCGAGGTGAATTATCTCTGGTGTATTTTCGAGTAATGCATGCGTTGGCCAAGGCCAAGCAAGTACCGTTAAAAGAGATCGAAGATAAACCTGAATATCAGATACCCGAGGAGCTTGAACCACTGTGTGAACGGTTTGTTGCGGGTGATTACTCCGTTACACCTACAGAAGAAAGGCTGTTGCGACGCCGCTATATTCACACCTCAGCCCATTGGAACCATCCCTTGGCCAAAGCCAGAGGTAAAGCCATCACGCTGCTTTACATCAACTCCCCCATGGAGAACGGAATACGCGTTCGCCATCCCCATGTGCGAACAACGTGAGCATTATGAAACCACTTAAAACAGTATTTTTACTGCTCAGTCTGTTAGCCCTGACAGCCTGCAAAAACGACTCCTTTCTCAGTAATAGCTCTGTGCCGAGTAAAGCCTGGAGTCTTGACGTTTTCAGTCCGCCTTATATGCAGGGTTGGGTTGAGCTGGTCGTTTCTGAGGATGTTAAAGGTAGGCGATCTGTTGGCCCAAGGGGCTTGCTCGGTACGGGCGATGAACACATTGAAAAAGAAGTTGCAAGAGGCTGGTATAGGGATGGTGGGTGGGATGTTTATACGATGAGTGGCGCTGATTTGCCAAAACGTATTTACGTGCGCTGGCAGTCCATCATTGAACAAAAGACCTATAAGAGCTGGATCGAAATTCCCGAGGAAGCTCGCAGAATGATGTACGACTCTGTGCGACGTAAATGCACGAAATTTCCTGGTCGCCCACTGAATAGACTGGCCTCGATCAATGTAGGGGTTGCTCCCGGAGGTGTTATTGGAGTGTGGGTAGAGGATCACTGCATTCTTCCTCATAAGATCGCACGCGCACAGGCCGAGGTTGAACCTTTAGGCCCGTATCAAGGGAAAAATCAAGGACGTTACGCTCACCCCATCGACGAAAACGCAAAACGCTACGTTGAGCGCTGGGGTATTCCTTATGGCAGTTGGTGATGCTCATCGGGGCTTCTGCGCACTGCTTTCCTTGGCCCCATCATTCCCAAGTGCAGACAAAGGTAGCGTGATGAAACGACTCCAAACAGCTCTCGTGTTGGTAAGCCTATTAATGGTGTCTGCCTGCAAAAACGACCCGCTGTCCGGGGCTGACGACCCTAAAAGCGATACTTGGAGCATTGACTACAGAAGTCCGTCTTTCATGCAAGGCTGGATTGAGCAAATCACCGTTGCAGACATCAAAGGACGATTAATCAGGGGGCCGAGTGGTGGTGGACTCGGTTCTAATAATCTGGGGCTGGACGAGGAATACGCACGGGGATGGCGCACAAATATAGGTAATGTCTACACCATGACCGGAGCAGATCTACCCAAAATTGTTTACGTACGATGGCAGTCCATCATTGAACAAATTACTTACAGCGGTTGGGTCAATATCTCTGAAAACGCTCGCAGCATCATGCGTGGCTCTACAGCCCGCCGATGCCCTGCCTGGCCTGAGCAGCAAGCCAGTTATTACGCATCACTGACTTTAGGCTTGGCGCCAGGCGGGGTGATTCGGGTCTGGGTGCAGGATAATTGCTCGAACTTTGTTTTGGTCGACCAGGGTCAGGCTCAAGTGGAGCCATTAGGCCCGTATCAAGGGCGAAATCAAGGACGTTACGCTTACCCCATCGACGAAAACTCCAAACGCTACGTCGAGCGCTGGGGCATTCCCTATGGCAGTTGGTAATGTGCCCATCAGGGCATCTGTTGACCTCGCAAAGGTAGCGTGATGAAACGACTCCAAACAGCTCTCGTGTTGGTGAGCCTATTGATAATGTCTGCCTGCAAAACCGACCCGCTGTCCGGGGCTGGAGACCCTAAAAGCGATACCTGGAGCATTGACTTTGTAGGGCCGTCTTTCATGCAAGGCTGGATTGAGCAAATCACCGTTGCAGACATCCAAGGACGATTAATCAGAGGGCCGAGTGGCGGTGGGTTGGGTGCTAACAACCAAGCGTTGGATAAGGAGTATGCGAGAGGTTGGGAGCACGAAATAGGTAATGTCTACACCATGACCGGAGCAGATCTACCCAAAATTGTTTACATACGATGGCAGTCCATCATTGAACAAACTACCTACAGCGGTTGGGTCAATATCTCTGAAAACGCTCGCAGCATCATGCGTGGCTCTACAGCCCGCCGATGCCCTGCCTGGCCTGAGCAACAAGCCAGTTATTACGCATCACTCACTTTAGGCTTGGCGCCAGGCGGGGTGATTCGGGTCTGGGTGCAGGATAATTGCTCGAACTTTGTTTTGGTCGACCAGGGTCAGGCTCAAGTGGAGCCATTAGGCCCGTATCAAGGGCGAAATCAAGGACGTTACGCTTACCCCATCGACGAAAACTCCAAACGCTACGTTGAGCGCTGGGGCATTCCCTATGGCAGTTGGTAATGTGCCCATCAGGTATACCCCGCACCTGGAAGGTTTAAGCTGCGTCTTCAAACTCAAGCGACGCGGACACTCGGGCCGCATCTTCAATGGCAGAAATGCATTCATCGCGTTTCTGTTTATTTGAAAAGCTCATGCCGCGCGAGCCAAATCGGCCATGGATAAACAGCTGTTTACCGCCTTGGCGGGTGATCTTTCTGACTTGGTCCAGAGGCACTTGTTCCAGAGTGCCCAAGTCAGTGATGAATTTCAGGTTGAAGTAATCAATGATTGAGTAGTTGGCCATGTCTTTGGGTAACAGTACGCGATTGTTGAAGGCGTCCACGAAGACACCGAAATAAGTAGCGGCGATGGATTGGGCAATTTTTACGCAGATCAGCCCGGTGCCGATCAAGGCAATAGGGCCAAGTACATAGCCTATGGGTGAGCCGAATGAATATGCACACACGATATAGGCCAGCAACAGAAATGATCCGGCGGTAATGAAGGCTGGGGCCAAGTTGCCAATATCGAAAATGCGTTGCGAGTATTCATTCTCGGTGTAGGTGGTTTTAAATGTTTGATACCGGAAAAACGAAACAATCATCAAGGGGATAAATACAACAAACCCCACCAGTAAACATATCGCGCGAGCGTTATCTTGCTTTTCCTTGGCGGTGGCCATCTATACCTTCCATTGTTAAGGGTGAGTTACTTGGAAGGCACTATCGGCGCTGAAGGCTATTTCTTTAAGTTTTGTTCTGCTGGCTGACACACAAGGTTACTGCGACTCCGGGGGCGTTACCTGCATCCGCTCCCCGGAGTTCGCACTCACAATCCGCTATTACGAACGGTCTTGAGACACGTCAGCCAGGTACTCGTCATCACTGACGGGCTCCAGCCAGTCGACATTCTTGCCGTCGAGGTACTCGGTAATGGCGATATGCGTCATGGCGGTGGTTGCCGTGGCGCCATGCCAATGACGTCGCTGGCAGGGGCACCAAATGATGTCACCCGCCGCAATTTCCACTTTTGGGCCACCCTCACATTGGGTCCATCCCTTGCCTTGAGTCACAATCAACGTCTGACCCAGAGGGTGCGTGTGCCAGTTGGTACGTGCACCCGGCTCGAACGTGACGATAGCGCCGGCAATACGTGCCGGTTCTTCGCCCTGAAAAGGACTGTCGATGCGCACGTGGCCGGTGAACCAGTCGGCGGGGCCTTTTTGCGAAGGCGTCGAACCGACACGAGTGATTTTCATAAGCGTGCTCCTAAGGGGAAGTGCAGCAGAGTAAAGCTGAAATTTCAGGTATGACCTCCCTGAACGTCGCTGGGTTCTGTGAGGTCGACCTGGGTGAGTACTACGTCAGCACCGCCGATGTGTTCTTCCTGGGCGCCGCAGCCTATGTTGCACTGCCGTACCGCAAAGCTCTGCAAGCGCTCTGATTGCTTCGCTCATCGGTATACTGCGCACCTTCGCTATTACACCCAATCAACCGTACCGGGATTCTTCATGAGCCGTTCTCTTACTCTGTCACCTGAGCGCAAATCCTTCGCGCCCTGGCTGGCTTTTGTTCTTCTGTTGCTGGGCGCTGTATTTCTGCAAAACAGCGTCGGCTCGCGCCAAGTTCTGTTGTTGATCGTCGGCGCCGCGTTGGGCTTGACGCTGTATCACGCCGCCTTTGGTTTTACCTCGGCCTGGCGGGTGTTTATCAATGATCGCCGGGGCGCCGGTTTGCGTGCGCAAATGGTGATGCTGGCGGTGGCGGTGGTCCTGTTTTTCCCCGCACTGGGGGCGGGGACGCTGTTCGGCCAACCCGTTGTCGGGCTGGTGGCGCCAATCGGGGTGTCGGTGGTGTTCGGTGCGTTTATTTTCGGCATTGGCATGCAACTCGGCGGCGGGTGTGCATCCGGCACGCTGTTCACCGTGGGCGGGGGCAATGCGCGCATGCTGGTGACGCTGTTCTTTTTTATCTGTGGGTCGTTGATTGCCACTCACCACGTCGACTGGTGGTTCGCGTTGCCCTCGTTCCCGGCAACGTCCATTGTCCAGACGCTGGGTGTCGTGCCAGCCTTGCTGATGAGCCTGGCCGTGTTTGCGATCATCGCGGCGGTGACCGTACGGCTGGAAAAAGCGCGTCATGGCACGCTTGAAGCGGGTGTGACCAGTGAATATCAGGGTGTGCGCCGTTTCTTGCGCGGGCCGTGGCCGCTGGTGTGGGGGGCGATCGGTCTGGCGTTGCTCAATTACGCCACGCTGGCGCTGGCGGGTCGGCCGTGGGGCATTACCTCGGCATTTGCACTGTGGGGCGCCAAGGCGGCAAGTGGTCTGGGCGTCGATGTCGCCAGTTGGGGTTTCTGGCAGATGCCGGGCAATGCCAAGGCCCTGGCGGCACCAGTTTGGGAAGACATCACCAGCGTCATGGATATCGGTATCGTGCTGGGCGCGCTATTGGCCGCAGGGCTGGCCGGACGTTTCGCCCCCAGCCTGAAGATCCCCACCCGCTCGCTGGTCGCAGCGGTGATGGGTGGGCTGCTACTGGGCTATGGCTCTCGCTTGGCCTACGGCTGCAACATCGGCGCGTATTTCAGTGGCATCGCTTCAGGCAGCCTGCATGGCTGGGTGTGGCTGGTGGCTGCATTTATCGGCAACAGCGTGGGCGTGCGTCTGCGGCCATTCTTCTTTGGGCCCGAACGGAAGAAACTGGTATTGGGGGGTTGCTGAGTACAGCTGATCACCGTTTATAACGGTGGTGAAATAGAAGGAACTCCTGCCCCATTGCGACCCTCACACGCTTACAACGTGAGGATTGCGTATGACTGACGCACTGGACGACTACCAAAAGAAGCGCAATTTTTCGGCGACTCCTGAGCCGTCCGGCGCGATCAAGAAAACATCATCTGGGCATGCCCTGCAGTTCTGTATCCAGAAGCATGATGCGAGCCATCTGCACTATGACTTTCGCCTCGAACTGCAAGGCACCCTCAAAAGCTGGGCGGTGCCTAAAGGACCGAGCCTTGACCCTCACGTCAAACGTCTGGCAGTGGAAGTTGAAGACCATCCGCTGGATTACGCCTCTTTCGAGGGGCATATCCCCGAGGGGCATTATGGCGCGGGCGATGTCATCGTCTGGGATCGTGGTGTGTGGAAGCCTGTCGGTGATCCAGTGGCGCTGCTTAAAAAAGGCCGGCTCAAGTTTGAGCTGGAGGGCGAGAAACTTCAGGGCATCTGGAATCTTGTGCGCTCTAATCAGGAGGGCAAAAAGCAACTGTGGTTTTTGATCAAACATCAGGACGATGCGGCCAGGCCGGCGTCTGAGTTTGACGTGACCCAGGCAATGCCAGATTCAGTGCTCAGCGACCGCACCCTTGGTGAGAAAAAGCCCAAGGCGGCTGCTACACAGAGCAAAAAAAAGGCCAGCAAACCTGCGTCCAAACCTGCCAAGCCCATCGCAACTGGGCAACTGACTGGCGCCACAGCCGGCCCGCAGCCTGACAGCATGAAACCTGAGCTGGCGACGCTGGTTGAACACCCGCCCGCTGGCGACTGGCTATACGAAATCAAATTCGACGGTTATCGCATGTTGGCCCGGGTCGATAAAGGTGAGGTCAAGCTATTCACCCGCAATGGCCATGACTGGACTGCAAAGTTGCCCGAGCTGGCCAAGGCCATCGCGACGTTGAAACTGGAGTCAGCCTGGCTTGACGGTGAAGTGGTCGTACTCGACAGTCAGGGCGTCCCCAATTTCCAGCAGCTTCAAAATGCCTTCGACGCTGATAAAAGCAGCGACATCATCTTTTATCTCTTCGACATGCCCTATCTCAATGGAGCAGACCTGCGCAACGTGGCGCTGGAAGCGCGTCGGTCAGCGCTGCAAAAAGTGCTCAAAAGCAATAAAAATACCGCCCTGCGTTATTCCGACGATTTCTGCGAAGATGCCCCAAGCCTGCTGCGCAGTGCCTGCCAAATGAATATGGAGGGTTTGATCGGCAAGCGCGCGGGCAGCCCTTATGTGTCCAAGCGTTCGGACGACTGGATCAAGCTCAAATGCAAGCAAGGGCAGGAGTTCGTCGTGGTGGGCTTCACCGAGCCCAAAGGCAGTCGCCAGTATTTTGGGGCTTTACTGCTGGGGCTGCATGACCAGGACAGTGGTGAGCTGCGCTATGCCGGCAAAGTGGGTACGGGATTCGATGGCAAGACCCTGCAATCGGTGCATGCACAACTCAAGCCGCTGGAAATTAAAAAACCCAGTGTTGTGAACCCGCCGACCGGGTTTGAGGCAAAGGGGGTTCACTGGTTAAAACCGCAACAACTGGCACAAATCGCCTACGCAGGAATCACTCAGGATGGCGCTGTTCGCCATGCGGTATTTCAAGGGCTGCGCCATGACAAGCCGGTCAAAAACATCACCCGCGATGTCGCCAAACCCACACCTTCGGGCAATCACCCCAAGCTCACTCATCCAGAGCGGGTCATCGATGCCAGCAGTGGCGCGACCAAGCGCCAGTTGGCGGAGTACTACGTCAGTGTGGCGGACTGGATCCTGCCCACGTTAAAAGATCGCCCGGTGGCGTTGGTGCGCGCGCCGGAGGGCATCGCAGGAGAATTATTCTTTCAGAAAAACGCCCACGGTTTGCCTCTGTCCAGTGTCGACGCTCCCCAGGGCGAGTCTGTGATGGTCATCAACAACGCTGATGCGCTTCTTGAGGCGGTGCAGATGAACACGGTGGAGTTCCATAGTTGGAATGCGAAAGTGCCTGAGCTTGAGCGTCCCGACCGCTTTGTGCTCGACCTGGATCCTGACCCGGCTTTGCCGTGGAAAAGCATGGTCGAAGCGACTCAGCTGATCCTGACCCTGCTCGATGAACTGGGTTTGACTTCGTTTATTAAAACCAGCGGCGGCAAAGGCGTGCATATCGTGGTGCCGCTGACGCGCAGAGACCCTTGGGAGAGGGTTAAAACCTTCACCCATGAGCTGGTGAAGTACATGACTCAGCTGATGCCGGGGCGCTTTTCGGCGGTGGCCGGGCCCAAAAACCGGGTGGGCAAGATTTTTATCGATTACCTGCGCAACGGCAAAGGGGCAACCACTGTTAATGCTTATTCCGTTCGTGCACGGGAGGGCTTGCCCGTGTCGGTGCCCATTGCCAAAGACGAACTGAGCGACATCAAGGGCGCCAATGCGTGGACGATTCAAACGTTGCCCAAACGGCTGGCATCGCTTTCAAAGGACCCCTGGGCCGATTACGCAAAGACCCGGCAGATGATCACCAAAAACATGCGTAAAACCATCGGTCTGGACGAATAAGGGAGTCGTGATGATGAGAACTCTGTGGAAGGGCGCTATCAGCTTTGGACTGGTTCACATCCCCGTGGGGCTGGTGTCTGCCACCTCCCAACAAGGTGTGGACTTCGACTGGCTGGACAAGCGCAGCATGGACCCGGTCGGTTACAAACGCATCAACAAAGCGACCGGCAAGGAAGTCACCAAGGAAAATATCGTTAAAGGTGTGGCCTTTGAAAAAGGTCGTTACGTGGTCATCAGCGAAGAAGAGATACGCGCTGCGCACCCCGATTCAACACAGACCATTGATATTTTTGCCTTTGTCGACAGTGCTCAAATCCCTTTGGTGAACATCGATACGCCTTATTACCTGGCGCCGCAGAAGCGAGGTGAGAAGGTGTATGCGTTGTTGCGACAAACCTTGGTAGACACTGGCAAAGTCGCCTTGGCTCATGTCGTCATTCGTACCACGCAACATCTCGCAGCGGTGATGCCGGTTGAATCGGCGCTGGTATTGGTTCTGCTGCGTTGGCCAGCAGAGGTGCGCAGTCTGGACACGCTCGAGCTGACCGAGGCTGTTACCGAGGTCACACTCAACAAAAGTGAACGTGATATGGCCAAGCGACTGGTCAAGGACATGTCGGCTGATTGGCAGCCAGAGGAATACGTCGATACGTTTCAAGACCAGATCATGCAACTCGTTGAAACCAAAGCGCGGGATGGCAAGATCGAGAATGTCGAGACGCCGGGGGATGCAGATGAGCAGAAATCGGCCGATGTGATTGACTTGACCGAGCTGCTGAAAAGAAGTTTGAACAGTAAAAAATCGCCTGCCCGTGAGGCCGGGAAAACCTCGGCACCCAGCAAGAAAAAACCGGTGGCCGCCACCAATCGGCGCAGCCCGGCCCGTAAAAAAGCCACCTGAGTTCACCAGAGCAGGGCGGCCCAGTCCGCCCTGCCGGTGCATCAATTATTTATCAGGCGTAACGCGCCACACCGTATTGGCCAGGTCGTCGGCGATGATCAAGGCGCCTTTTGGATCAACCGTCACGCCGACTGGTCGCCCGCGGGTTTTGCCGTCAGCGTCACGAAAGCCCGTGGCAAAGTCGACGGGATCACCCGCCGGGCTGCCATTTTTGAAGGGTACAAAAATCACCTTGTAGCCCACTGGGTTATCGCGGTTCCAACTGCCGTGTTCACCCACAAAGGCGCCTTCAGCGAATTGCGTGCCCAGTTGCGGGATGGAAAAATCCACGCCCAGTGCAGCCACGTGTGAACCCAGGCTGTAATCAGGCTTGATGGCAGCGGCCACTTTTTGCGGATTTTGCGGCTGCACACGGGGATCTGCGTGCTGCCCCCAATAGCTATACGGCCAGCCGTAGAAACCGCCTTGCTGCACCGAGGTCAGGTAGTCCGGTACCAGGTCGGGGCCCAGTTCATCCCGCTCGTTAACCACAACCCAGAGCTTGCCGGTATTGGGCTCAATGGTCAGCGCGGTAGGGTTGCGCAGCCCCGTGGCATAAGGTTTGTGGGCGCCGGTTTGGGCGTCGATCTGCCACACCTGCGCGCGGTCGGCTTCGACCTCCAGACCGCGTTCGGTGATGTTGCTGTTGGAACCGATACCCACGTACAACGAGCGGCCGTCCGGGCTGATGGTCAGTGACTTGGTCCAGTGGTGGTTGATGGCCGAGGGCAGGTCAGTCAGCTTGATGGCGGGGCCACTGGCCTTGGTTTGACCGTCTTCATAATCGAAACGCACCAGTGCGTCCTGATTGGCAACGTAGATTTTGCCATCGGCGTAGGCCAGTCCGTAGGGCGCATTGAGGTTTTCAGCGAAGACCGACTTGACCTCGTAGACACCATCGCCGTCTGCATCACGCAGCAAGGTCAAGCGATTGCCGCCTTTGACCTGAGTGTTGCCTTGCGCCTTGATATAGCTGGCAATCACATCCTTGGGCTTGAGCTTGGCGGCATTACCGCCGCGGCCTTCGGCCACCAGAATATCGCCATTGGGCAACACCAGCGTTTGACGCGGGATTTTCAGATCAGTGGCAATCGCCGTGACCGAATACCCCTTGGGCACGGTGGGCTTTTGCTCGGCCCATTGCACCGGCTCGGCAATTTTCATGCTGGGCAACAGGCCACGTTGTGGCTCGGGCAAATTAGGATTCGGGCCCACCGCCAGCTTACTGTCGGCTTCACCGCCACATGCGCTTAACAACACCGCCATGGCGATCACTGTGAGTGCATTTTCAGGCTTCATTTCGCTTCTCCCGAACGCAGACCGGTCAGGCCGACCCACGTGGTCACACAGGCCAGCACGGTGACAATGACTGAAAGAAGCAAGCCATACGGCATGGTCGCCATGGCGTCCTTGGCATGTTCAAACGCGTTCACTAACCCGAGTACCCAGGTGCACAGCAGCAACAGAAAATAGATCACCGGACGGCCGCTTTTGGGCTGCGCCCTGACCAGATTGACCAAGGCAAACAGCAGGGCCAGGCCGGCAAACAACAATCCTCCCGCGATCAGCCAAGCGGCGAAATTACTCCATTGAATTTGAAAGGAATTGAAGTAGGCAATGTCGCTGAACATTGCACCCATAAACAGCGGCACGGTCCCGGCCAGCAGGGTGGCGTGCAGTGGCGAGGGCGTGCAGCGGAAGGTAAGGGGGGCTGAAACGGTCACGACGGCTCCTTGTTGTTGTACGACCCGCCGGTTTCAGTGCGTATGCACTGGCCTTAAGGTCGCGCTAACGTGCTAAGGAACGGATCGTGGTGAGTTGGCGAAAGTTCAATGAAACAGGTATCTATTTGTGTCGGTAGCCACGTCAGGATGTGCTAAGTCCGTGTAGCCGCTGACGAGCTCCGCGAGGCTGCGATCGGCGGCGTAGCCGTCGCAAATTCATTCAATTCGGTACATCAGGCATGCTCGCATTGACGGGGTTTAGCTTTTGCGACGATTGCATCGTCGATCGCAGCCTTCGTTCCTCGTCAGCGGCTACGCGGCAGGTGAATCTCGACCGCCTGTATCACGCCAGCTTTGGCGCCCACTGAACCCCATTGATATGCGCGCCGCCATCGACAAACAACGTATTGCCGGTGAGGTAGCGGCTGTCGTCACTGGCGAGGAAAACCGCCACCGGAGCAATGTCGGTCAGCGGATCACCTATTCGCCCCATGGGGTTAGCCTTGGCCATCTCGGCTGCATTCTCAGGATGGTGACGGGCAAAGCGTTGATAGGCGTCGCTGGCTGCACCCGGGCAGATAACGTTGCAACACACCTGATACTGCGCCCACTCACGCGCAGCGGTACGGGTCAGCGTACGCAGTGCCTCTTTGGCGGCGTTGTAATCGGCGCTGTACAGGTGTGCATTCACACCGTTGAGCGAGCACAGGTTAATCACTCGCCCTGCACCCGCCTGCTTGAAATGCGGGAGAGCGGCTTGCATGGCCCAGAAGGCCGCCATCACAGCCATGTCAAAAGCACCGCGCAGTTGTTCGTCGGTCTGCTCTTCCAGGCGAGCAAACCCCGAGCCGCGCCATGCATTGTTGACCAGAATATCCAGACGCCCAAAACGGCTGACCGCTTGAGCCACCATCGCCTGTACCTGCGTTTTATCGCTGACATCCACCTGCATGAAACTGACCCGCTTGCGCAGCTCGGCAGGCAAGTTGCTCAGGCACTCATCGCCCGCCGCTACATTGATATCAGCCATCAGCACATACGCACCTGCGCGAGCGTAGGCTTGTGTCATGCCGCGGCCAATGCCCGCGGCGCCGCCGGTCACAATAGCCACTCGGTCTTCAAGCGTTCCCATGCTGTCTCCGTCATCAGTCGTTCGCTGCAAGGGCAGGCGAATAGATGAAGAAACTGTGCTGGGCGATGCTATGGGCCACATCGTCTGTTCGAACTAGGGGTTTGAATCGCAGGGGTTGCCAGATATATATGGATATCCGTATATTCGGTTATCCGCATGTAAAGAGCCTCTGATGATCACACCCTGCGATGTATTCAAGAGCTTGTCCGATGAAACCCGCGCCCGCGCCACCTTGCTGATAGCTCATCAAGGTGAGTTGTGTGTGTGCGAACTGATGTGCGCGCTTGACGACAGCCAACCCAAAATAAGCCGTCACCTCGCACAGCTGCGCAGCAGCGGCCTTTTGTTGGATCGCCGTCAAGGTCAGTGGGTTTATTACCGTCTCAATCCGGATCTTCCCGAGTGGGTTCGCGAGATCCTGCACGTAACGTTTGAAGCCAATACGCAATGGCTTGAGGACAACACTTCGCGGCTGCAACACATGAAAGGCCGCCCGGTTCGTGAAGCATCCCGCTGCTGACGAGCCCACCCATTCGCCGCCTGTTTAATGCTTGACGCTCTTCAGGAGGAGCCATGTCAGAACACCTGCCCAACCTCGATGTATCCCTTTTCGAAGGCCTGCCGACTTCGGCCGGGCCTGATCACCCGCCACGCATTCTCTTGTTGTACGGCTCAACCCGCGAACGCTCTTTCAGTCGTCTGATGGTGGAGGAGGCCGCCCGTTTGCTTGAGCATTTCGGTGCTCAGGTGCGCATCTTCAATCCCTCGGGCTTGCCGTTGCCAGACGATGCCCCGGTCGAGCACCCGAAAGTACAAGAGCTGCGCGAGCTGGTGCTGTGGTCGGAGGGTCAGGTCTGGTGCTCGCCGGAGCGGCATGGCGCAATGTCGGCCGTTTTCAAGGCACAGATTGACTGGATACCGCTTGAGATGGGTGCCGTTCGTCCCACACAGGGCAAAACCCTGGCGGTGATGCAAGTCTGTGGTGGCTCGCAGTCCTTCAATGTGGTCAACCAACTGCGTGTATTGGGCCGCTGGATGCGTATGTTCACTATTCCCAATCAATCTTCGGTACCCAAAGCCTATATGGAGTTCGACGACAGCGGCCGGATGAAGCCATCACCGTTTTACGACCGGCTCGTGGATGTGATGGAAGAGCTGGTTAAATTTACCCTGTTGTTGCGTGATCAGCAGGCAACGTTGGTGGACCGTTACTCAGAGCGCAAGGAAACGGCTGAGCAACTGATGGCCCGTGTCAATCAGCGGTCGATCTGAAGGGCAACCCTATACGGTCAGCCGGCCCCGGTGGGCTGACCTGCAACCCCCGTTAAAACCAGCCGGTGCAGCAGGTTGTGAACGCAACTTGTTATAAATTGTTTCACCCTGGATTTTTGATGTTGTACGATAACGTACCTGTGTTTTCGGCAGACCCGCACATCCAATAATAATGGGGGGACCGACCTGTGAATATTCGCAGTATCGAAATCTTACGCCTTAGTATCCCGTTCACGGCTGGCTCTGAGCGGCCACAGCAGCCCAATCAAGCCAAGGACGATGACGCCTTCAATGCGGCGTCGCCAAGTCATCGCACGATGCAAAGCCTGATGCTGAAAGTCACCACCGACACAGGAAAGGTGGGATGGGGTGAGGCGTTCGGGCATGGTAGCAATGGGGTGACATTTGAGGCGTTGAAGAGCGTCGTAGCGCCTCTGTTTATCGGCACGCGGCTTGAAGACCGTGAGCTCACCCTGGAAAAGGCGCGTCGTGCCGTCCATGGTTTTGGCTCCACTGGAGCGATGGTCTATGCACTCTCGGGCATTGATATTGCTTTGTGGGATCTGGCGGCTCAGAGCGCCGATATGCCGCTTTATCAACTGCTCGGCGGTACCCGGCGAACGCTTGAGGTTTACGCCAGCCTGGTCAGTTACGGCAACGATCCTGACGAAGTTCGCCGTCAGGTTGCCCGCGCCCGCGCGCAGGGCTTTCGCAAAATCAAACTCCACGAAACCCGCGTTGAAGCCATTGAGGCGGCCCGTGAGGCGCTGCCTGTGTCTGCGGGTGAGTTAATGGTGGATGTGAACTGTCCGTGGTCTGTGGCCCAAGCGCAGAGCATCGCAGAACGCTTGCTTAACCTTGAGTTGACCTGGCTGGAGGAGCCCGTCTGGCCGCCTGATGACGTCGCCGGGCTGGCTGAAGTTCGACGCGTGGGCGTGCCTGTCTCCGCCGGTGAAAATGCGGCGGGGGTAGAAGGCATCAAAGCGTTGCTTGAGCAACAAGCGATCGACATCGTACAACCTAGCGTGGCGAAAATCGGCGGCATCGGCGCCATGCTCCAGGTATTTGCCTTGGCTAAACACCATCGGGTGAAGGTTGTGCCGCATTGTTTTTACTTTGGCCCGGGGCTGTTGGCGGTGGCGCACCTGTGCACATTACTCCCCCCTGACGTGGCTCTGGAAGTGCCCTTTATTGAGTTCGAGCGGCTGCTATACCCGGCACTGGCTTTTAAACCGAGCATGGAGCTGCCCCGTGTTGCCGGGTTGGGTTTCAGTCCGGATGTGCAGGTGATTGAAGATTATTGCGTAGACCGCGCGTTGATCGAGTAAGCCCTCAGTTGTACCCACTCATAAAAAAGGCCATATAAAAATGAAAGGCAAATACCGTTGGAGCATTGCAGGCTTGTTGTTCTTTGCCGGCATGCTTAATTATCTGGATCGTGCAGCGCTCTCGGTGGTCGCACCGCTGCTCAAAACCGAGTTGCATATTGATGACGCTCAAATGGGCTTTATCTTCAGCTCCTTTTTTATTGGTTACTGCGCGCTGTGCTTTATTGGCGGTTGGGCGGCGGACAAATACGGCCCCAAAAGGGTGTTTGCCTGGGCAGCAGGAAGTTGGTCGTTGTTCTGCGGTTTAACCGCAGTCATCACCGGTTACGTTCAGTTGTTGGTGTTTCGGGTGTTGTTCGGCATGGGCGAAGGGCCGATGGGCACCACGACCAACAAGGCGATTACCAACTGGTTTCCCCGAGAAGAAGCGGGCCGTGCATTGGGCTTTACCAATTGCGGTCAACCCTTGGGTGCGGCATTGGCGGGGCCGGTCGTGGGGTTGGTGGCCTTCAATTTTGGCTGGCGAGTCTCGTTTTTGGTCATCGCTGCGCTGGGAGCATTGTGGCTGGTGGCCTGGTTGATGATCTTCAAGGACACCCCCGAGCAACACCCTAAAGTCAGCGAGGCTGAGCGTGAATTGATTCGCACCAGCCGTCAGGAGGTGCTGGTTGAGCATGTTGAGGAAGGTCGCAGCCTGGTCAGTTATATTTTCAGCGCCCCGGTGCTGGCCGTCGCGACGGCATTTTTCTGCTTTAACTACGTGCTGTATTTTTTCCTCACCTGGTTGCCAAGCTATTTGATGGACTACCAGCACCTGGATATCAAAAGCATGAGCATCGTCGGGATGGTGCCTTGGTTGGGCGCTGCGGTGGGATTTCTTGGGGGAGGTTTCCTGACTGACGCCTTGGCGAAAAAGCTCAATAACGTGATTCTGGCCCGCAAGATCATGCTCACAGTGGGGTTGGGGGTGGCGGCGATCTGTGTGCTGATCACCACCCAAGTGGCCTCATTGGGCATGGCCGTTGCCTGTATCACGGTGTCCAGCGTTTTCCTGTTTGTGACCCCGCAAATCTGCTGGGCCCTGATTCAGGACATCGTGCCCAAGAATCGGGTCGGCGGCACTGGGGGCTTTGTTCATCTGTTGGCGAATCTGGCGGGCATCATCGCGCCCTCACTGACGGGGCTGGTTGTGCAGTATGGCGGTGGTTACAACGTGGCCTTTGTCATCTCGGCTGCTGTATGCGGCCTTGGCATGCTGGTGGTGGTACTGGCTGTGAGGGGGGCAAACCCACAAGGTCAGGTTTCAGCGATCATGACGGGCTAATCGCGCAGCGGTGCTGGCGCCTGGGCGCCCGCATCCGCGGTGTATTGCTGTAAGCCACTGCGACGTACCCCCGGGGCTGATCCCCCAGCAGTAACGATCAGCTCTGGGTGGGTGTCGTTTGTTCTGGCTCAGCTTCAACGGCCAGTTTTAAGCGGTCTGCTTTGCTGATGTATTTCACTTTGTTTTTTGGCGCCAGTTTGGCGCTGGCCTTTTTGGCGTGAGCTTTTAGAAGCTGAGTGATTTTTTTACGGCGATTCATGTGTGCTGTCCGGCATTGCTAAGGCTCAAATCATAACAGTTTGAAACATTGCTCCGTATTTGTATCGAGAGAAGGCAATGATCGTTAACCGCTCATTGCCTTCTCCTTGGTATTCACGCGCCAGCGGGCTGGTGATTTTGGCGAGCCAATACCTGCAGTGGTCAGGTGCAGGATACTTTTTCAGCCAAGCGTCCTGCGCGCAGCCACCCCACGACGACTGCGGCAATCAGAAAAAATCCCAGGTAACCAAACAACGGGTACACCTGCCCGACCAAACTGATAAAGCCCACCAGACTGCCAACAAACGCCAGAACCCCTGCCACTGCTGTGCCGATGCGAAATTGCCGGGTGCCAGCGGGTAGCAGTCTGGCCGAGAAGGAATATAGGGTGCCGACCGCCGTGTTCAAAATCATCAATAAGATGATCACAGCCATGATCAGGCCAAGGATCGGGGAGACTTCAGTGGCGATTGAAAGCATCGGCATCGGCAAGTCTGCCACGCTGTCCAGGCGCGATAATAATCCCAGGCTCATGACAAGCATTAGCAGCCCCAGTAGCCCCCCGCCTAGTAGTCCGCCCCAGACGGCCTGTTTCTCGGATTTAGCCGCACCCCCCATGATCGCCAGAATAGGCACCCCGGCCACGATGTTATAAGACACGTACAGTAACGCCCCCAGCAACCAATGACTTGCGCCTGCTTCTTGTTGGCTTGCCAGCTGATTCAGGGCGCTCAGGCTCAGGTCGCGAGTAGCCACGCCATATAGCGCTACAGCCACTGCCGTGAGAATCAAGAACGGTGTCACCGCGCCGATCAGGCCAATGACCTTGTGCACATCCAGGCACACGATAGTGACCACGATCACTGTGACCGCCACGCTGCCGTAGAGGGCGGGAATGGCGAATTGCTGCTCCAGCAAGGCGCCGCCGCCAGCCAGCATGACCACCGTCACCGCAAACATGAAGAAGGTGATCATGATGTCGACGCCGGCGCCCAGGTGGCGTCCACACAATGCATACACGACATCTTTATGTGACTGGGCTCGCAGCCGGCTGCCCATACCCGCCAGCGCCATGCCGAGGAACGTGAACAGCGCAGCGCTGACCACTGCGCCGAGCAATCCCCAAACACCGAAGTTAGCGAACATCAACAGCAACTCGCGGCCGGATGCAAACCCGGCGCCGACGATTACACCGACGAATGCGCCGGCTATTTTCACGCTGTCTTTCATGCGATTGCCCTTGAGTTGTTTTTGTGGGGACTTGCAGCGCCACGGGCCATCGCAATGGCAAATGGGCAAAGAGGATTAGCGCGTGCCGACCCACGCCTGGACTTCGATTTCCACATCGACCCCCAGCGCCAGTTGCGCACCGACGGTGGAGCGCACCGGGAAGCCATTCTGGAAGTGACGCTTGTAAACTTCGTTGAAACCAGCGAAATGCTTCATGTCCGATAGCCATACCGTGGTCTTGACCACTTGATCAAACCCCGCGCCGCACTCGACCAGGGTTTCTCCGATACGCGCCATTGCCGCTTCGGTTTGCTCACCGATGTCGCCATGCACGACCTCGCCCTGGGGGTTCATGGGTATTTGGCCGGACAGAAAGAGGAAATCACCCACCCGGATCGCTTTGGAAAACGGGTAAGGCAGGTGGCTAGGGAATCGCTGAAGATGGTCAGACATGGTGAGCCTCGGTTAGAAAGAATGGTTAACGCAGTCGGGCAGGGGCCATGCGCTGCGGGTCGACCCCGTGTTCGCGCAGGGTTTGCGGCAAGGGTTGATTGAGCAGTTGGGCGCACGCCAGTTGCGAAACCCCAGCCGCAGACTGGATGCCGTAGCCGCCTTGTGCGGCCAGCCAGAAGAAACCTTCGCAGTGATTGTCCCAACCCACTACCAGATCGCCGTCGGCAACGAATGAGCGCAGCCCCGCCCATGTGTGTCGTGGCCGGCGGATAGATAAGGTGGTGGCGGCTTCGATGTGGAAAATTCCGGTGGCAATGTCCAGCTCTTCGGGCATTACATCGTGGGGCACCACGGGGTCGGCATTGGCGGGGGAACCCAGGAGCTGACCGGCATCGGGCTTAAAGTAGAAGCTCTCGTCGATCCCTATAACGGCCGGCCAGCGCGAGAAATCCACTCCTTCAGGCCCGTCGAAAGTAAAAGCACTTCGCCGACAAGGCAGTAAGCCCACGGGTTTGACGCCACACAGCACAGCCACTTGGTCGGCCCAGGCACCTGCGGCATTGACCAGATTACGCGCCCGTATTTGACGGCCATCGGCCAGGGTCAATTGCCAGTGATCGTTGGCCCGGATAGCGCCAGTCAGTTGTGCATTGCACTGCAACACACCGCCGCTACGGCTCATGCCCCGCAAAAAGCCTTGATGCAGCGCATCTACATCCAGGTCTCGGGCCTCGGTTTCCAGCATCGCGCCGACGACGGCTTCCGGGCGCAGGCACGGAACCCACTCCAATGCTTGGGCGGTATCAATCAATGACACCTTGCCTGCTCGGGCTTTGCTGGCTTGGTAAGCCTTGTCCAATAAGTCGCGTTGTTCTGCGCCGGCAATATATAAACAGCCGCGTGGCTCCAGCAGGGCGTGCTCAGTAAAGGCGGCCGGTGGCTGTTCATAAAAACCCCGGCTGGCGCGGGTCAATGCCTGGACTTGCGGCGTTCCGTAATTTTCCATAAACATCGCAGCGGAACGACCGGTGGAGTGATAACCCGGCTGGCTTTCGCGCTCCAACACCACAACACGGGCATGGGCTGCCAGGCGATACGCCACTGAGGCTCCCGCGATACCGGCGCCGATTACGGCGAAATCGAAACACTCGCTGTCATGCATGCCAACTATTTCCTTCGGTCAAGGGGGGCAAGAAGAAGATTACGGGTAGGCGCTTAAATTCTCATATGAGAGAAATGTAAGATATGAGAATTATCCAGTCAACCCTTATCCCTAGGTCATGCGGCCCGCGCCGGATCGGCTATATACTGTGCGGCTATTTTTACCCTGGAGAGTTCGTATGAGTTCTGATCGAAACTCGTCCGCTTCGGGCCATCAGGCCCAGCCACCGATAGATCGCACGCAAGTCGGTGCGCGATTGCGCGATATCCGTAAACATCAGAAATTAACGCTCAAGCAATTGTCCGAGCGCTGCGGCGTAGCGTTGTCGACCTTATCGAAAATGGAACTGGCGCAAGTGTCGGTCAGTTACGAAAAGCTCGCCGCAGCGGCACGTGCCCTGGGTGTTGATATTGCTCAGCTCTTCAGCCCGATTCAGCTGGCGCCAGGGGCCGCACAGCCGACAGTGGTCTGCTCGACCATCGACAGCGCGGCGGGTTACAGCACGGGGACTTACGACTATTACCCGATGGCGGGGGATTTTCCGGCTCGCACGATGACGCCCATGTATGCGCGGATCAGTGCCCGGGATATGACGCAATTCGAGGACTTCATCCGTCATCCCGGGCAAGAGTTTGCCGTTGTCCTTGCCGGGCGAGTGCGCATTCAATTCGAAACCGGAGAGTCAGTCAGCATCGGTAACCGTGAAACGGCTTATTTCAACAGCGCCATTGGCCATATTTACCTGTCAGAAAGTGACGACGGGGCTGACGCTGAAGTGATGGTGGTGATGTCAGACATTCGTGAACATTAAGGATTTGCTGTGAATCAACACACCTTGTCCATGCGCCTTGAGCGGGTGGCGGCACATATGCCAGCCGGTGCGCGGTTGGCAGATATCGGCTCGGATCACGGCTATTTGCCGGTGGCCTTAATGCGCCGGGGACTGATTGCGGCGGCGGTGGCAGGGGAGGTGGCTTTGACGCCGTTTCACGCAGCGCAGCGCACCGTGCGCGACAACGGTCTCGAAAAGCAGATCACTGTGCGCAGGGCCAACGGTCTTGAGGCGATTGAGCCGCAAGACGACATTACGGCGATCAGTCTGTGCGGCATGGGCGGTGAAACTATCCGCGACATCCTTGAAAACGGCAAAGCGCGTCTGAGCGGCCAGGAGCGTTTGATCCTGCAGCCGAACGGCGGCGAGCAGCCTTTGCGCCAATGGTTGATGGAAAACAGTTACCGCATCGTTAGCGAAGAACTGCTCAGTGAGAACAGCTTCTACTACGAAATCATCGTCGCCGAGCGTGCCGGGCCGGTGGTGTATAGCGCCGAGGAGTTGTACTTCGGGCCCTTGCAGATGCAGGCGCGTAGCCCTGTGTTTCTGAGCAAGTGGCAGCGCATATTGCGCCATAAACAGCAGACCCTGGCGCAGTTCGCCAAGGCGCGGCAGGCCGTGCCAGACGTGAAAGTGCACGAGGTTGCTCAACAGGCCCGGTGGATTACTGAACTGCTGGGCTGAAATCGATGCCGGGTGTGCAACCGCCCGTGCCCTCGTCAGCGATTCAAGCTTGGGGTCTGTGCGCGCCCATGCCGGCGCTCGGGGAACACTTCGTTTAATGAATTATTTGTTAGTTGTCCCGATACTGGCCCGAGACGACGATAGCGAATATTCATCCACACACGAGGCAACCCCGTCCCATGCAGCCACTAAGACACTCGCCCCGGCATTTCTCCATTCAGCGGTTAGGCCTGAGCACGGCGGGGGTTATCGCGCTCACCTTTGCCGCCTTGAGTGGTGCTCAAGCGGCCCCCTCCGGGACTGACACCATCAAGGCGTTCAAACTCTGTACGGGGGCTGATAAAGCCTCGCATGTTGTGGAGGGCACCATTGACCAGAACATGCGCAATGACGTGACCTCGATTCACTTCAAGCAGACCCCGGCGCATGCGGCCTATGACTGGCACAACGACCCCGAGCCGCAATACGTCATCACATTATCGGGCACGTTGGCATTCGAGACGCGCGGCGGTGAGACATTCACCTTGCACCCGGGTGAGGTGCTGGTGGCCGAAGACAATACCGGCTCAGGCCATCGCTGGAAGATGGTCGACGACCAGCCATGGCGTCGTGGCTATGTGGTGCTGAAACCGGGCGCGCAGGACTCCTTTGTGCCGAAAGACCCCGCTGCCGCAAAAGTCTGCATAGCGCCTTGAACAAAGGGGGCAAGGGTTTGGGATTTTACGATTGGTAAACACTTCCAGCGCGACGACAGTCGCGTTGGCTCATAGGCTGCTTCTTTTCAAGCCGTGGGGATTTTCCAATGCTAACTCGCCTTATTACCTGCTCACTCCTGATTTCATTCGCTTCACAGGCAGCGGCCAACTGCGACGTGCCGGCTTCACTGGTGGGTAAAACCATGATCAATGTGGCCGACCCTCACTACTCCCCCAGTAACCCTAACGCCGGTAATTTGCTGCGGTTGAAGCTGGATGAGGGGCGTTACCAGCTCGAAGTGCTGGGCACGGAGGTGATGTCCAGCGGTGATTATGTGTATCGCAAATATGCCCATGACCTGGGGTAGTTGGTCATGCAGGAGGTCTATCAAGGCGAGCCTGTGCATTACACCCTGACACTGGTGTGTGAGACCGGCCGGCGAGGCACCTTTGTGTTCAGTCAGCAATCGGGGCCGATAAAGCCCGATATTCGCCAAAATACCGGGCGCTATACGTTGTCGCACTGATCCCTTTATTTTGATAATCAATTCAGACGTTTTGGAGGTAAACCGTTGAGCGGGAACTTCCGACTTTTCAGGCACCAGCACTTTGGGCTGAACACCTGAGATACCCGCCCGCAAGATATAGCGGTCAACCAGTTCGAAGAAAATATCCTATTTGCCATCCCACGCCAAAATCTCGTCAAGCCGTTCTCCTGAGGCTTGGCTATCGTGCTTTTGAATCAATTCGTTGATCTTGGGTGTGCTGACAAATACGCGCCCAATGGGCGAATAGCTGCTCGATAGAGCCAGCATCAGCATTGGGTCGACGTTGACCGTCTTGGCCAGGCGATTGCGCAGTTGTTCCAGCACAAACCCTTCCGGCAGGTTCATCTGGAAAATCGGGTGCAGCTCGCGCCTGCGATACTCCTGGTGCGCAAGGGCATCAGCAGGCTGATTGCGCAGCCGGGGTTGACCTCAGGGTCGTAGCGCAACACATAGTGGTTGTCTGCGCCGATAAACAAGCGGCCACTGTGACCTTGAGGCGTATGAACAACGAGGTTGTCGATAGTCACTTGAACAGCTCCTCGACTTCGTCCAGCGTTGGCCGCGTGGCGGGCACCAACCGCAACTCACAGCCCAGCGCGGCAAAGACTCGGGCGTACGCTTGCAGGGCGACTGAAGGGCTGCCTTTTTCTATTTCAATGACTTTTTGCCGGGTAATCCCCGCCGTCATGGCCAGGTCGGCCTGCTTAAGCCCGCGGTGTTTACGCAGATCGCGAACCTGTGAACCGACTTTAAGGCAGACAGTTTGGTAATCCATGTCGTGTATTCGTTACATTTTTGCGCGCCAAATCTTGGCTGATGAGCGGCTTGGCGCAGGGCAGGGTGACTGCCTTGAAATCGAAGTTCACACGCTCAGTTCCCTCTCCCTCCGGGTGAGGGCTAGGGTGAGGGGCTCCTTACCCTCAAAGCTCCAATTTGTACCCCACCCCGTACAACGACTGAATCGGATCCTGCCCCGGACACGCCTGCGCCAGTTTGCGGCGCACGTTGCGAATATGGCTGTCCACCGTCCGGTCAGTCACCACGCGATGATCGGAATACAGCTTGTCCAGCAACTGATCCCGCGAAAACACCCGGCCCGGCGCCCCTGCAAAGGTACTCAGCAGCCGCAGCTCCACCGGCGTCAAATCCAGCGCCACGCCATCAAAAGACGCCCGGTAGTGCTCTTCATCAATGTGGATACGGGCCTGTGCCACCACTTCCAGCTGCGGACTGCGACGCAAAATGGCCTTGACCCTGGCCACCACTTCGCGCGGGCTGAAGGGTTTGCAGATGTAGTCGTCAGCGCCAATATCCAACCCCAGCAGACGGTCCACCTCTTCAACCCGCGCCGTAATCATGATCACCGGCACGGCGCTGAACCCGCGCAGTTCCTTGCAAATGTCCAGGCCATCACGCCCCGGCAGCATCAGGTCGAGCAGGATCAGTCGCGGCGTGTGGCTGCGCACCCACGGGATCACCTCAAGGCCATTCTCCAGACAATGCACGGCGTACCCCGCCATTGACAGGTAATCGCGCATCAGCGCCGCCAGTTTCGGTTCGTCTTCAACAATCAGAATCTCTGCGTGCTCTTCCATGCTTACACCTTGCGTGGCAAACGCAGGCTAAGCCACAGGCCGCCCAGCGGTGAATGATCGGCCGTCAAGCTGCCGCCGTGGGCGAGGACGATGCTGTGACAAATCGCCAACCCCAGACCGGCACCGCCACTGGCGCGGTTGCGCGAAGCCTCGCCGCGATAGAAACGCTCGAACAGGCGCGGCAGTTGCTGCGGGTCGACGCCAGGGCCCGAGTCCATCAGGCTGACCAGTACGTCGTCGCCGTCTGCGCTGGCGCTGATCACTAACTGGCCCCCCGCATCGGTATAACGCACGGCGTTTTCCAGCAGGTTGCCAAACAGTTGTTGCAGGCGCTTGGCATCCGCCTCAAGCAACAACGGCTGCTCCGGTAGTTTCAGTTCAACTTTCAACCCGGCCGCGTTGCAGCGTTCCTGAAACATTGCCACCACGGTTTCCAACAACTCATTGAGGTCGCATGGGCTTTTACGGTAGGTCAGCGCTCCGACGTCGGCCAGGGACAGCTCATACAAATCGTCCACCAGCTTGCTGAGCATGCCGACTTCACCTTGCAGCGATTTCATGGAGCTGTGATCAAGGCTGCGCACGCCGTCTTCAATGGCCTCCAGTTCGCCGCGCAGCACCGACAGTGGGGTGCGCAGCTCATGGGACACATCAGCCATAAACTCGCGGCGCATTTTCTCGTTGCGTTCCAGGGTATAGGCCAATTGGTTAAAGTCGCGGGCCAATTGGCCCACTTCGTCATTGGACGACACCTGTACCCGATTGCTGTATTCCCCGGCGGCCAGTTTATGGGTCGCCGCGGCCACGCGTTTGACCGGGTCGAGCAAGGTTCGGGCAATCCACCAGGCAATCAGCATCGCCAGCAGCAGCGACACAAAACCCATCGCCAGGCTGGTTTGCAGTTGGTATTGCTGGAAGCGTGAACCACCCGCTTCGGTCACGCTTTGAAACGGCGTAACGGCCAGCCAGCCCACGACTTTGCCGTCCACTTCAATAGGGCGCAGCAGGGCGTCATCGGCAATGGACGGGTAGCCCGTCACGCGTTTTTTGTCCTGATCGAGCAGGGCGATGCGAAACAGCGCGCCGGTCAAGTCGGAGGCGGAAGGGATTCGCAAGTCATGGGTCGCCGGCTCATCAGTGTGGTCAGGGCGCATGATTTCAAACCAGCGGTCAGGCTTGTTACGCAAAAACTCCCAGCTGCCTTCGCGCTCATAAGCACTGGCCAGACGCGGCAATACCGGCGCCATGCGCTCCAGCGCCTGCTCATTGAGGTAGCCGAGAAAGCCGCGGGTAAAGCTCCAACTGGTGGCCAGGCCCATGCTCAGGATCACAAACAACACGCTGGCCAGAACCGCGCTAAACAATTTGGTGGAGATACTCAGTTTCATGGGCTCGTGCGGGTCGGTGAATGACCCGCTCATTTAGGCCCCCGGACGAAGAAGATTCAAGACGTGCAGGCAATCTTCAATTTTCCTGCACATTTGTCTCGCAGCATGGGTCATGGCTAACGCCCCCCGTCATGCAGAGGCAGATATGTCGTTCAAACTCTTTACCAAATCGTTGGTCACCGCCGCCGTGGTGGTGTCGTTACTGCTGCTTATTGTGCTGAGCGGCTGTTCAGCGGGTGATTCCGCGCCGGTGGCGCAGGCGCCCAAGGTGTCGGTGCTGACCGTGCAACCGCAATCTCAAGCGCTGACCACTGAACTGGCCGGGCGCACGCAAGCCTTTATGGTTGCGCAGATCCGTCCGCAGGTCAGCGGTATTGTGCAGCAGCGCCTGTTCGTCGAAGGGGCCGAGGTCAAGGCCGGTGAGGCGCTGTATCAAATTGACGCGGCGCCGTACAAGGCGGCCTTTGCCCAGACGCAGGCCACCGCCGCCAAGGCCCGCGCCACGCTGAAGTCGACGCAGGCCACGGCCAAACGCGACGCACAACTGGCGAAGATCGACGCCATCAGCCAACAAGACAATGAAGACGCGCAGGTCAGCCTGCAAACCGCCGAGGCCGACCTGCAAGTGGCCTTGGCCGACGTTGAAACCGCGCGCATCAATCTGGCTTACACGCGCATCAGTTCTCCGCTCAGTGGCCGCATCGAAACCTCTACCGTGACCCCCGGCGCTTTGGTGGTGGCCAGTCAGGACACCGCGCTGACCACCGTGCAGCAATTGGACCCGATCTATGTCGACGTCACCCAGTCGACCAGCGAGTTGCTGCGCCTCAAACGCGATCTGGCCAGCGGCACCCTGCAAAACAATGGTCAGGGCGAAACCCCGGTGCTGCTCAAGCTCGATGATGGCAGCACCTACAACCACGCAGGCAGCCTCAAATTCAGCGGCGTCACCGTCACTGAAGGCACCGGCACCGTGACCCTGCGCGCCGTGTTCCCAAACCCCGATCACCTGTTGTTGCCGGGCATGTATGTGCGCGCCGTGCTGGATCAGGCCATCGACGACAAAGCCATTTTGATCCCGCAAAAAGCCGTCACCCGCAGCGCCAGTGGCGTGACCTCGGTGCTGGTGGTGGTCTCGGGCAAGGTCGAACAGCGCGTGCTGACCATTGACCGTGCCGTGGGCAATCAATGGTGGGTCACCTCCGGGTTGAATGCCGGTGATCAGGTGATTGTCGAGGGCGGGCAGAAAGTCCGGGTGGGTAACGAGGTATTGGCACAAAACAGCGAAACCCGTTCGCTGCCGACCCGTGCGGCGTCCACTGCAATTGCCAAGGAGGGTTGAACATGGCGCGTTTCTTTATTGATCGGCCGATTTTCGCCTGGGTGATTGCCATTGTCATCATGCTCGCGGGCGCGCTGTCGATCACCCAATTGCCCCTTGAGCAATACCCGGACATCGCCCCGCCCACGGTGAAAATCGCCGCCACCTACACCGGCGCTTCGGCCAAGACGGTCGAGGACTCGGTCACTCAGGTGATCGAGCAGCAAATGACCGGCATCGACAAATTGACCTACATGTCGGCCTCCAGCAGCTCGGCGGGCACCGCCAGCATCAACCTCACCTTTGAGGCTGGCACTGACCCCGACGTCGCGCAGATGCAGGTGCAAAATAAACTCCAGCAAGTGGAATCGCGCCTGCCCAGTTCGGTGCAGAGCGAAGGCCTGACCGTGACCAAGGGCGGCTCGGATTTCTTGATGATTGCCGCGCTGGCCTCGGATAACCCGAGCGTGACCGGCACGCAGATTGGCGATTACATCTCAAGCACCTTGCTCGACTCCATCAGCCGCATCGACGGCGTCGGTGAGGTCAAAGCCATGGGCTCGGGCTACGCCATGCGCATCTGGCTGGACCCGGCATTGCTGGAAAAATACGCGCTGATGCCGTCCGATGTGAGCACGGCGCTGCAAGCACAAAACACCGAAGTCTCTGCGGGCCAGCTCGGCGCTTTACCGGCAACGGCCGGGCAGCAACTCAACGCCACCATCACCGCGCGCAGCAAGCTGCAAACCGCCGAAGAATTTCGCAATGTCGTGGTCAAGTCCAACAGCGCTGGTGCCGTGGTGTTACTCGGCGAAGTGGCCACGGTGGAACTGGGCAGTGACAGCTATGACGTCAACTCGGCCCTGAACGGCAAACCGTCCGCAGCCATGGGCGTGCAACTGGCCACGGGCGCCAATGCGCTGAAAGTAGGTGAAGCGGTCAAGGCCAAGCTCGCCGAGCTGGAACCGTACTACCCGAGCGAAATGCAGCTCAAAAACGTGATCGCCTACGACACCACGCCGTTTGTCAGCCTGTCCATCGAAGAAGTGGTCAAGTCGCTGGGCGAGGCCATCGTGCTGGTGGTGCTGATCATGTTCCTGTTCCTGCAGAATTTTCGCGCCACGCTGATCCCGGCCATCACCGTGCCGGTGGTGCTGCTGGGCACCTTTGGTGTGCTGGCGATGTTTGGTTACTCGATCAACACCTTGACCATGTTTGCCATGGTATTGGCCATCGGCTTGCTGGTGGATGACGCCATTGTGGTGGTGGAAAACGTCGAGCGGGTGATGAGCGAGAAGGGTTTGTCGCCGCTGGAAGCGACGCGCCAGTCGATGAATGAAATCACCAGCGCCTTGATCGGCATCGCTCTGGTGCTGAGCGCAGTGTTCATTCCCATGGCATTTTTCAGCGGTTCGACCGGGATTATCTACCGCCAATTTTCGGTGACGATTGTGTCGGCGATGGTGCTCTCGGTGCTGGTGGCCATGACCTTGACCCCGGCCCTGTGTGCAACCTTGCTCAAGCCGGTTGACCCTAACGGGCACGGCCCGCAGACCGGTTTCTTCGGGTGGTTCAATCGCACTTTTGAGCGCGGCGCTCAAGCGTATCAAGCCGTCGTCGGCAAGATTTTGCAGCGCAGTGGCCGCAGCCTGATGGTCTACGTATTAGTGGTCGCCGCGATGGCGGTGGGCTACACCAAATTGCCCACCTCGTTCCTGCCCGATGAAGATCAGGGCATCCTCATGGCGCAATTGCAGTTGCCCGTCGGTGCTACCGACGACCGCACCCAGGCAGTGCTCAAACAGTTTGAGAGCTACATCCTGCAACAGCCGGAAGTCGAGGCCATGATCAGCATTTCTGGCATGGGCATGGGCGGCAACAGCCAGAACTCGGCGCGCGCTTTTATCCGGCTCAAGGACTGGAGCGAGCGCACCGGTGCCGGGCAGGATTCGGCGTCCATCGCCCAGCGCGCCACGCAGGCGCTGTCGAGTATTGGCGATGCCGATGTGTTCGTGATGCAGCCGCCAGCCGTGCGCGGATTGGGGCAAAGCTCGGGGTTTGATTTGCAACTCAAGGATGTCGCCGGTCTGGGGCACGAAGCCCTCGTCGCAGCGCGAGAACAATTGATCGAACTGGCCAAACAGGACCCGCGCCTGCAAGGCGTACGCAGCAACGGTCTGGATGATACGCCGCAGCTCAAGGTGACAATTGATGACCGCAAGGCCGGGGCGCTGAGCCTGACCACCAGCGACATCAACACCACGTTATCCACAGCGTTGGGCGGCAGTTACGTCAATGATTTCCTCAATCAGGGCCGGGTGAAAAAGGTTTATGTGCAAGGGCAGGCCTCGTCGCGGATGCAGGCTGACGACCTTGATCATTGGTTTGTGCGCAACAGCAATGACGAAATGGTGCCGTTCTCCTCGTTCGCCAGCAGCTCATGGACCTCGGGTTCGCCACTGCTGGAACGCTACAACGGCAGTTCGTCGCTGGAAGTGGTGGGCGATCCGGCACCGGGCGTGAGTTCCGGGGTGGCGATGGACGCTGTGGAGTCGATCATCAAACAACTGCCGGAAGGCATCAGCTACGAATGGACGGGGCAGTCCTATCAACTGCGTCTGTCCGGCTCGCAAGCGCCGTTGCTGTATGCGATTTCGGTGCTGTTTGTGTTCCTGTGCCTGGCGGCGTTGTACGAGAGCTGGTCGGTGCCGTTTTCGGTGATGCTGGTGGTGCCGTTGGGCGTGGTGGGCGCGGTGTTGGCCACCCGCTTCAGCGGCTTGAGCAATGACGTGTACTTCCAGGTCGGGCTGTTGACTACGGTGGGGCTGGCGGCGAAAAACGCCATTTTGATCGTCGAGTTCGCCAAGCACCTGCAAGAGCAGGGCAACAGTTTGATCGACGCCACGCTGATCGCGGTGCGCCAGCGCCTGCGGCCGATTTTGATGACCTCGCTGGCCTTTATGTTTGGCGTGTTGCCGCTGGCCATGAGTTCCGGCGCAGGTTCGGCCGGGCGTCAGGCCATCGGCACCGGCGTGCTGGGCGGTATGTTCAGCGCCACGGTGCTGGGGATCTTCTTTGTGCCGCTGTTCTTCGTGTTGATTCGCCGCCATTTCAGCCGCGTGTCGACCCCCACCACTGACCGTACAGGTGAAGCATGAGTCGCTTTCGTTGGCCGCTGGTGGCCGTTTTCGCTCTGCTGGCTGGCTGCATCAATCTGGCACCTGAGTACGAGCGCCCGCAAGCCCCGGTGGCCGAGCAATGGCTGCCGGGTGCCAGCACGCCCAAAGGGCAGGTGGCGGCGGACATTCAATGGCAGCAGTTCTTCACCGATCCGCGTCTGGCGCAGTTGCAAACATTGGCGCTGGCCAACAACCGCGACCTGCGGGTGGCCAGCCTGAATATCGAAAAGGCTCAGGCGCAATACCGCATCCAGCGTGCCGCCTCGTTTCCGGGGATCGACGCCAGCGTCAGCGGCAGTTCCAGCCGGGCCAACAGCAGCACCAGCCACAGCTACAGCGCCGAACTGGGGTTGAGCAGCTATGAAGTGGACGTGTTCGGGCGGGTCAAAAACCTTCAGGACGAAGCGCTGCAATCCTATCTGGCGCTGACCGAAACCCGGCGCAGCACCCAGATCAGCATGGTCGCCGAAGTGGGCACCGCGTGGCTGACGTTGGCGGCGGATAACGAGCGCCTGAAGTTGGCGCAAGAGACGCTGGCCAGCCAGCAGTCCACCTACGAATTGACCCAGCGCAGCCATGGTTTGGGCGGTTCATCGGGGCTGGCGGTCTCTGAGGCGCAAACCACCGTGGAGTCGGCGCGGGTCGATGTTGCCGAGTACGCCAGCCAGGTGCTGCAAGATCAGAATGCGTTGCGTCTGCTGGTGGGCAGCGACATCCCGGCCAACCTGCTGCCGGGCGACAGCCTGGAATCGGCGGCGATGCTGGTGCAAGTGCCCGCCGAGTTGCCATCCACCTTGTTGCAGCGTCGCCCGGACGTACTGGCCGCTGAACATACCTTGATGTCAGCCAACATCGACATTGGCGCGGCGCGGGCGGCGTTCTTTCCCAGCATTACCCTGACCGCCGGTGCTGGGTCAGCCAGCACCAGCCTGTCGAGCCTGTTCAAGGCCGGCAGCGGCGCGTGGAGCTTTGCGCCGAGTATCAGTCTGCCGATCTTCGACGCGGGCAGTAATCGGGCTACGCTGGACTCAGCCAAAATGGAGCGAGAAATACAGGAGCAGACCTACCAGCTGACCTTGCAGACCGCGTTCAAGGAAGTGGCCGATGCACTGGCGGTGCGCAGCACTCTGGACCAGCGCCTGAGCGCCCAGCAAGCGTTGACCGAAGCCAGCCGCAAAAGCTACGAGCTGTCGGATGCGTTGTACCGGAGTGGCTCGCAAAGTTTCCTTGAAGCGCTGGTGTCCCAGCGTTCGCTGTACAGCGCCGAACAGGACCTGATCACCCTGCGACTGGCCGAACAAAGCAACCGCGTGACGTTATACAAAGTGCTGGGCGGTGGCTGGAACTGAACATGACTGTAGTCGCTGCCGCAGGCTGCGATCGGCGGCGAAGCCGTCGTTACGGTCGCTGCGCAACCGATCGCAGCCTGCGGCAGCGGCTACAGGTTTAACACCGGATATTTCATTGAAGAGGAGCTGTCATGATCGCCCTCCAAACCCTGCGCCGGTTATTACTCGCCAGCACAGTGCTCCTTCTGCAATTGCCGAGTCTGGCCCATGCCCAAACGCCCATCGCGGCGCTGCCCGTGGTCAAACCCGCCATCAGTTGCGCGGCCCTGACCCGGACTGACTTGCAGCCCATCGGTGGTAAAGGCAGTCAGGTGCTCTCGGCCAGCGAAACCACCACCAACGGCATCACCGCCTGCGAAGTGCAGGGCACGCTGGCGCCCAGCATCGGTTTCAAAGTCATCCTGCCGACCCACACCTGGACTCAGCGCTACCTGCAAGTCGGCTGCGGCGGTCTGTGCGGGCGAATTTCGATGCAGGTGGGCGCGGCTGACAGCTGTGCGCCACTCAACAGTGGCGGCTTTGTTCTGGCGGCCACCGATATGGGCCATGAAGGTATGGACAACAGTTGGGGCGACGACCCGCAGAAGCGCGCAGACTTCGCCCACCGAGGCGTCCACCTGACGGCGCTGGCGGCGAAAAAACTGATCGCCACGTTCTACGGGCAACAGCCGACGTATGCCTATTTCACCGGGTGTTCCGATGGCGGGCGCGAGGCCTTGATGGAAGCCCAGCGTTACCCGGACGATTTCAATGGCATTATCGCCGGGGCCCCGGCGCTGAATTTTCAGGTGCAGAACTCGATCTATCACGCCTGGCAGGCGCGCTCCAATACGGACGAGCAGGGCAAGGCGATTTTGATCGCGTCGCGTTTGCCGATCCTGCACAAGGCGGTATTACAGCAGTGCGACGCGTTGGACGGTCAGGTCGATGGCCTGATCAGCGACCCTCGGGCCTGCCACTTTGACCCCGGCGTGGTGAAGTGCAAGGCTTCAGCCACGGACACCTCGGCTTGCCTGACGACCACAGAAGTCAACGCGGCGCGGCGCTTTTATGAAGGCCCGCGTGACCCTGCGAGCGGCGAACGCCTGACCATCGCCGGGCCGCAGCCAGGTTCCGAGTTGGCGTGGGCCGGGGTGTTTGTACCGAACAGCGTCGATCAGCCGATCAACAGCGAAAAAATGGCGCTGGATGCGTTGCGCAATCTGGCTTTTGAGCACAACCCGGGGGCGGATTTCAGCTTGGCGGACGTTAAGTTCGATCGCAGCACCTTTGATCAACTGCGCCCGCTGCACCCGTTGTACGACGCCACCAACCCGGATTTGTCGGCGTTCGCGAAGCGTGGCGGCAAGCTGATCCTGTGGCACGGCTGGGCCGACCCGCATATCTCGCCGCTGAACACCATCGCTTATCACCAAGCGTTAGAGGTGCAGATGGGTAAATCGAAGGCCGAGTCCTTTGAGCGCTTGTACCTGTTGCCGGGCGTTTACCACTGCGCCGGTGGTGAAGGCCCAAGCCTGCTCGACCTGCTGACGCCGATGATGTCATGGGTTGAAAAAGGCCAAGCGCCGGGTGCCATCGTGACCCTGCAAGCCAGCAGTAAACAGTCGGGCGCCAGCGAGTTCGGCGCGCCGTCCAACCTGCCGGCCAATGCCGAGAAAAAACTGCTGATACCTGAGGTGGCGCAAGACCCGGCCAACAAAGGGCGCACGCGTCTGGTGTTTCCGTACCCGGATGTGGCGGTGTATGACGGTAAGGGCGATGTGAAATCAGCCGACAGTTTCGTACGTGGTAAGGCCAGCGCGGATGAAAAAACACCGCAATGGATGGGCTCGGACTTCTTTACCCCCTATGCGCCGCTGCAACGCTGAGGGGAAGGGCCGAGACGTGAGGGAACCGCTTAACATCACCTGATAAGTAAAACCGATACCCGCTTAAGGATTTCCCAGAGGCGGGGAAGGCCCGTGCGGCTTTAGAGTCACGCCCAGGATTCGAGGGTGTGGCTGCTGTCTGAAGTCGCGTTGGTGTCTGCACTCATCGGTATGACTACAAAAATAATAAGGTGAACACTATGACTCTCGAAACGGTCGATATAAAAGCCTGGATAGACGACAGGCCCGTGGCCAAATACCAGTGGCTGATTCTGGCACTGTGTTTTTTCGTGGTGCTGTTCGACGGCTTTGATGTGGCAGTGATGGGCTTTGTCGCGCCGTCGCTGATTCAGGAGTGGGGCCTGTCGCGGGCTGCATTTGGCCCGGTGATGAGTGCCGGGATGGTCGGTCTGGCCATCGGCGCATTGACCGCTGGCCCCTACGCGGACCGTCTGGGTCGCAAGAGAATCATGCTGTTTGCGGTCACCGGCTTCAGCGTCTTGAGCCTGGCTTGCGCCTTCGCCCGCAACCCCTATGAACTGGCGTTCCTGCGTTTGCTGACCGGCGTGGCGCTGGGTGCCGCGTTGCCCAACACCACCACGCTGCTGGCCGAATACCTGCCTGAGCGCAACCGCGCGTTGTTCATCACCATCATGTTCACCGGCTTCAATATGGGCTCGGGGCTGGGCGGTTTTGTCGCCGCGTGGTTGATCTCCAGCCACGGCTGGCAGTCGGTGTTGCTGTTTGGCGGGATCATGCCGCTGTTGCTGTTGCCCTTCCTGTGGCTGTTGTTGCCTGAATCCGCACGGTTTCTGGCTGCGCACAATGCCTCGGCCAGTCAAATCGCCAAGGTGCTGAACAAGCTGGGCGGCACCTTTACTGCGGCCACGCGCTTTGTCATGTCCGAGCCTCAGGTGCAACACAAGGCGCCGGTACGCATGCTGTTCACCGATCAATACCGCTTTGGCACGCTGGCCCTGTGGCTGACGTATTTCATGGGCCTGCTGGTGATCTACCTGACCATGGGCTGGATGCCGACCTTGCTGCGCGACGGTGGTTTGTCCATCGAACGGGCGGCGACCATCACCGGGCTTTTCCAGATTGGCGGCACCGTGGGCGCCATCGTGGTGGGCTGGGCGATGGACCGGCACAATCCCAACGCCGTGATCGCCACGTCCTATGCCTTGGGCGGCGCATTCATTCTGCTGCTCGGCGCGTTCAGTCTGGAGTCCAGCCTGTTGGCCGTGGGCGTGATTGCTGCGGGCTTTTGCATGAGCGGCGCGCAGACCGGGCTTAACGCCTTCGCACCGGGTTTTTACCCGACTGATTGCCGCGCCACCGGGGTCAGCTGGATGCTCGGCATTGGCCGCTTCGGCGCCATCTTCGGCTCGCTGATCGGCGGTGCCGTGCTCAGCCTTGGGCTGAGCTTGCCGTTACTGTTTGCGATGCTCTCGGTGCCGGCCTTTTTTGCCGCGCTGGCGATTTTGGGCAATGGCCGGGCACGTCGCCGCGCCATCAGTCGCGCAGCGCTGGCGCACTAATTCGTTTATTTCAAGGAACTCGTCATGGCACGCATTATCGGTGGCCTCGCTGTCTCTCACACCCCGACCATCGGCTTCGCCGTCGATCACGACAAGCAGCATGAAGCGGCGTGGGCACCCATTTTTGAAGGCTTCGAGCCGATCAAGGTGTGGCTCAAAGAGCAGCAACCGGACGTGTTGTTTTACATCTTCAATGACCACGTGACCTCGTTCTTCTTCGACCACTACGGCGCGTTCGCGCTGGGCGTCGATGAACGTTATGAAGTGGCCGACGAGGGCGGCAACCCGCGTTCGTTGCCGGGCATTGGCGGTCACGCGGCCTTGTCACGGCACATCGGCGAAAGCCTGATGGCCGACGAATTCGACATGAGTTTTTTCCGTGACAAACCGTTGGACCACGGTTTCTTTTCGCCCATGTCGGCGCTGCTGCCCCACGAGCCGGACTGGCCTGTAGAGATCGTACCGTTGCAGGTTGGCGTGTTGCAGTTTCCCATTCCCAGTGCGTTGCGTTGCTACAAGCTGGGGCTGGCGCTGCGCCGGGCGATTGAAAGCTACCCCGAGGATTTGAAAGTGGCCATCGTCGCCACGGGCGGGGTGTCGCATCAGGTTCACGGCGAGCGCTGCGGTTTTAACAACCCCGAGTGGGACGCGCAGTTCGTGGATCTGCTGGTCAATGATCCGGTGCGTCTGACCGAAATGACCTTGGCCGAATTTGCCACGTTGGGCGGGCTGGAAGGTGCGGAAGTGATCACCTGGCTGATCATGCGCGGTGCGTTGTCGGCCACCGTGAAAAACCTCCATCAAGACTATTACCTGCCGTCCATGACCGGGATTGCCACGCTGTTGCTGGAAAATCAGGACCGCCCGGTGCCCGCCGAGGTCAACGCGCGGCATCTGGCGCACATGCAGCACCAGTTGGCCGGCATTGAAAAGCTCGAAGGCACTTATCCGTTCACCCTGGAGCGCAGTGCCAAGGGTTATCGGCTCAACAAATTCCTGCACCGCATGATCGAGCCAGAGTGGCGGGAACGCTTTTTGGCCGAGCCTGAAGTGCTGTTTAGCGAGGCTGGCCTCAGTGACGAAGAGCGCGACCTGTTGCGTCGTCGTGACTGGCGCGGGCTGATTCATTACGGGGTGATTTTCTTCGTGCTGGAAAAACTCGCGGCGGTGCTGGGCATCCCCAACTTGCAAGTGTATGCCGCGATGCGTGGTGAGCGCCTTGAAGACTTTATCCAGACCCGCAACCAGCAAGTGCTCTATTCAGTGGCGGGCAAAGCCAAGCGCTGATTCCGGCGCATTAAACCGATCTGCTCAACCCAAAAACGGAAAATAATAACAATGAATTCCACCCTGAACGTTCGCACCTGTTGCGCGCTGGCGCTGGCCTGCGCGCTGCCTTTACCGATTCAGGCTGCCGGGTTTGTCGATGACGCCAGCGTCAACCTCAACCTGCGCAACTTCTTCATCAACCGCAACTTCACCAACCCCGGCAATGCCCAAGGGTTGGCGCAGGAGTGGACACAGAACTTAATTCTGGACGCCAAGTCTGGCTTCACCCAAGGCACAGTTGGCTTTGGCGTGGATGCTTTGGGGCTGTACTCGATCAAACTCGATGGCGGCAAAGGCAGCGGCGGCACCCAACTGTTGCCGGTGGGCAGCGACGGGCGCCCGGCTGACGACTTCGGGCGTCTGGCGGTGGCTGGCAAAATGAAAATCGGCAAGACCGTGCTTAAAGTCGGTGAATGGATGCCGGTGCTGCCGATCTTGCGTTCCGACGATGGCCGTTCATTGCCGCAAACCTTTGAAGGCGCTCAAGTCACGTCGCAGGACATCGACGGCCTGAGCCTCTATGGCGGCCAGTTCCGCAAAAACAGCCCGCGTAACGATTCGAGCATGGAGGACATGTTCATGCAGGGCAACGCCGCGGTCACGTCCGATCGCTTCAACTTTGTCGGGGGTGAATACACCTTCAATGAGAAGCGCACGCTGATCGGGCTGTGGAATGCCGAGCTGAAGGACATCTACAAACAGCAATACCTGCAAGTGACCCACAGCCAGTCGTTGGGCGACTGGACGCTGGGCGCCAATCTGGGTTATTTCCGCGGCAGCGAAGACGGCAGCGCCAAAGCCGGCAACCTGGACAACCGCACGATTTCGGCGCTGCTTTCTGCTCGGTATGGCGCCAGTACTTTCTATGTCGGCCTGCAAAAGGTCAGTGGCGACGATGGCTGGATGCGGGTCAACGGCACCAGCGGCGGCACCTTGGCCAACGACTCGTTCAACGCCAGCTACGACAGTGCCAAAGAGAAATCCTGGCAGGTGCGTCATGACTACAACTTTGCGGCGCTGGGTGTACCGGGTTTGACGTTAATGAACCGCTACATCAGCGGCGACAACGTACACACGGGCACAATCACAGACGGCAAGGAATGGGGACGTGAAACCGAGGTGGCGTATGTGTTGCAGGAGGGTACGTTCAAAGACCTTAACGTGCGAGTGCGCAACTCCACCATGCGTCGGGACTACAGCACCAACGAGTTTGACGAAACGCGGGTGATCGTCAGCTATCCCCTCAATATCCTGTAGCCGCTGCCGAAGGCTGCGATCGAGCCCGCAGGGGTCGCGCTTTTGATGCGGGGGTTATTTGGTCACTCGACGGATCATGTCCATCAAGGCCTGTGCCGCCGGCGACGGCAGGCTGGCGGTGCGTGTGGTCAAACCAATTGGGCGGGTGGTGTGTTTGAGTTCCAGTGGCAGGATGCACAGTTCGCCGCTGGCGATCTCCGGCTCAAGCTGGTGGGCCGACACCGCCGCCAGCATGTCTGAGCGCAACAACAAGCCGCGAATGATCGCCATGTCGCCACTTTCAACCACAGGACGTGGCGGTGCGATGCCGAACGCGCTGAAACAATCATCCAGCATATGCCGGGCGGGCGATCCCGCGCGCGGCAATACCCATTGAGCGCCGCTCAGTTCACTCGCTAACGCACCTTGCTCAGTCAGCGGATGACCGCGCCGTCCCAGCACCACCATCTCCTCCGTCAGCAACGGTTCGCCTGTCAGGTCACTGGCGTACGCCGTCGAGCGCAAGGCGCCGAAGATAAAATCCACGTCGCCTGCACGCAGTTCCGTCGCCAGTAAATCAAACGGACTTTCGTTGGTGATCACCTGAATGCCGGGGTGCAACGCCATCAATTGCACAATGGCCTCAGGCAGGATGCGGGTGCGGCCCAAGGGCAGGGCGCCGACCTGGACAACACCTTGCAAGCGGCCGCGAATGGCTGTGACGTCAGTTTCAATGTGGCGCAGCTCGTTCAGCGCCCGGCGGATCGGGAACAGAATGTCCAGACTGGCCCGCGTCGGCAGCAAACCACGGGGCGTGCGCTCGAACAGCGTTTTGCCGCAGCCGCTTTCAAGCACTTTGAGGGTTGAGCTAACGGCGGGCTGGCTCAGGCCCAGCAAGCTGGCCACGGTCTGCATATGGTGGGTTTCGCAGAGTTTGACGAACACCTGCAAGCGTCTGGCCTGAAACAGATACAGCGGCTCGTTGAGGTGTTTGTCGATCCCAGCCAGCAATGCCGGCACCGATTCCAGCTCGGCCAGTACGCGCCGCGCCCGAGGCAGCAAGCGGGTGCCGTAATCGGTCAGGCGCATGCCGTTGGCGTGACGTTCAAACATGGGCACGCCGAGGCGCGTTTCCAGTTCGCCAATCGAGCGGGTGACCACGGACTGCGCCCGGAACAGCGCCTCAGAGGCTTTGGACACGCTGCCGAAATCGGCCACCCGGACAAAGGCGCGCACGTGCATCAGGCTCGGCAGTTCACGGGTTAGCATAAAGGTCGGCTCGCAGGTCAGCGTGTGAGGCGGACTATGCCTCTGGTGCCTTGGTCTGGCAATAAATAAAACGCATACCTGAAACAGGCTTACGCATTACTGCGGCGCAGCCCGGGGGTGCGATCCTTCGACCACTGTTGAAGGAGCCTGTCAATGAACTCAAACCCGAAAACCGCGCTGGTGGTCAGCGCTCATTCCGCCGATTTTGTCTGGCGTGCGGGCGGTGCCATCGCCCTGCATGCGCAACAGGGTTACGCGGTGCATATCGTCTGTCTGTCGTTCGGTGAGCGAGGCGAGTCGGCCAAGCTGTGGCGCAAAGGCGAAATGACCGAGCCGTTGGTCAAGGATGCGCGCCGCGAAGAAGCGCAGCGCGCCGCCGATATTCTGGGTGCCTCGGTGGAGTTTTTTGACATCGGCGATTACCCGATGCGCGCCGACAAGGACACGCTGTTCCGTCTGGCCGATGTGTATCGCCGGGTGCAACCGGAATTTGTCCTCAGCCATTCGATCAAAGACCCGTACAACTATGATCACCCGCTGGCCATGAACCTAGCCCAGGAGGCGCGGATCATTGCGCAGGCGGAAGGTTATCGTCCGGGCGAAACCATCATTGGCGCCCCGCCCGTGTACAGCTTCGAGCCGCATCAGCCCGAGCAGTGCGAGTGGCGCCCGGATGTGCTGCTGGACATCACCGAGGTGTGGGACAAAAAGTACGCGGCGATTCAGTGCATGGCCGGTCAGGAGCATCTGTGGGAGTACTACACCCGTGTCGCGTTGCAGCGCGGTGTGCAGGCCAAACGTAACGTGGGCATCGCGTCCAGCCGCAACATTGTTTACGGCGAGGGCTATCAAAGCCTGTTCCCGCGAGTGACGGAGAATCTGGCATGAGTGATTTGATCGGCAAAACCGGCATTGTGTTGCGCCATATCCAGCGTGCCGAGGCGGCGCTGGTGGACGAACTTGGCCGTTACGGTGTCGCCACGATCCATGAAGCGCAAGGCCGCAAAGGCTTGCTGGCCTCGGCCATCACGCCGATTCAACGGGGCACGGTGATCAGCGGTACGGCGGTGACGGTACTGGTCGCGCCGGGTGACAACTGGATGTTTCATGTGGCCGTGGAGCAATGCCAGCCCGGCGATATTCTGGTGGTGGCGCCGACCTCGCCATGTACCGACGGTTATTTCGGTGACTTGCTGGCGACTTCACTTAAGGCCCGTGGCGTGCGTGCCCTGATCATCGACGGCGGGGTGCGCGACACCCACACCTTGCGCGGCATGGATTTCCCGGTGTGGTCGCGGGCCATCAGTGCCCAAGGCACGATCAAGGAAACGTTAGGCTCGGTCAACCTGCCGATTGTGTGCGCGGGCCAGTTGGTCAATGCCGGCGATGCGGTGGTGGCGGATGACGACGGGGTGGTGATTGTGCGTCGCGCCGAGGTGGCGCAGGTGGTTGCAGCCAGTCGCCAACGTGCCGAGCTGGAAGACCAGAAGGCTTTGCGTCTGGCCAAGGGCGAGTTGGGGCTGGATATTTACAACATGCGCGAGCGGTTGGCCGAGAAGGGCTTGCGCTATATCGACAGCCTCGACGAGCTTGGGGACTGAGCATGGCGCAAACCCGTATTCCCTGTGTGTTGATGCGGGGCGGCACCTCCAAGGGCGCATACTTTCTGGCCGCAGACCTGCCCGCGCAGGCCCACCTTAGAGATCGCGTGCTGCTGGCGGTCATGGGCTCGCCGGACCGACGCCAGATTGACGGCATCGGCGGCGCGGATTCACTGACCAGCAAGGTGGCGATCATCCAGCCATCGCTGCGTCAGGACGCGGATGTCGATTACCTGTTTGGGCAAGTGTTGGTGGATGAACCCCGGGTCGATTACGGGCAGAACTGCGGCAACATTCTCGCCGGGGTTGGGCCGTTTGCCATTGAGCGCGGGCTGGTGCCGGTGACGGGCGAGCGGACGGTGGTGCGTATTTTTATGCAAAACACCGGGCAGATCGCGGTCGCCCACGTTCCGACGGCGGCGGGTGAGGTGGTGTACACGGGTGCTACGCGCATCGACGGCGTTCCGGGGACGGCGGCGCCCTTGATCGTCGAGTTTGAAGACATTGCTGGTTCCAGTTGCGGTGCACTGTTGCCCACGGGCCATGCACGCGATGTGTTTGACGGGGTCGAAGTCACCTGTATCGACAATGGCATGCCGGTGGTGATGCTGCGCGCGCAAGATGTCGGTTGCAGCGGCTACGAAAGCCCACAACAGCTTGAGGCGGACAGCGTGTTGAAGGCGCGCCTTGAAGCCATTCGCTTGCAGGCCGGGCCACAGATGAACCTGGGGAATGTCAGCCAGCGCAACGTGCCGAAAATGTGTTTGGTGGCGGCGGCTCAGGCGGGTGGAGCGCTGAGTACACGTTCGTTTATCCCTCACCGTTGCCATACCAGTATTGGGGTGTTTGGTGCAGTGAGCGTAGCTTCGGCATGTTTGATTGAGGGGGGCGTGGCGGCGGATCTGGCGGATGCGGGCGAGGGTGACGTCAGGCGTCTTTCGATCGAACACCCGACGGGCGAGTTCTCCGTGGAGTTGCGCTTGCACGATGGGCAGCTTGTCGGCTGCGGCTTGATCCGCACGGCCCGCGCATTGTTCGACGGTTTTGTGTGTATCTCGGCGTCTGTGTGGCCGGGCGGGGGGAACGCCAATATCCGAGTGGGGTCTACCGGTGGTCTATGCTCCAGAGCCACACCTGCCGGTGGGCTCTTCGGCGGGATCAGACCCGAAACTCAGGAGGCTAACGATGAGCAAGAAGATACTCGTGGTACTGACCAGTGTTGAAAAATACCCCGACCTTAAGCGGCCCACGGGCTTGTGGCTGGGCGAAGCGGTGCATTTTGTGCAGAAGGTCGAAGCGGCCGGGTATGAGGTCGATTACGTCAGTCCGCAAGGTGGCTACACGCCCATCGATCCGCACAGCCTGGCCGAAGACATGACGTCTGAAATGGATTGGGAGTGGTATCACAACAAAGCCTTCATGAATCGCCTGGGCGCGACGCTGCGGCCTGACCAGGTCAAGCCGGACGACTACGTGGCGATCTATTACGCTGGCGGTCATGGCGTGATCTGGGATTTCCCGGACAACGAACCGTTGCAGGCGCTGAGTCGACATATTTACGAAAAAGGCGGTGTGGTTTCGTCGGTGTGCCATGGCGCTGTCGGTTTGCTCAATATCACACTCTCCGACGGCCAATTGCTGATCAAGGACAAGCGGGTAACCGGGTTCTCCAACGAAGAGGAAGCGTTGGTGGGGTTGGATAAAGTGGTGCCCTATTTGACCGAAACAGAGTTGGTCAAACGCGGCGCTCACTATCAAAAAGCCGATAAGCCGTGGGCCCCGTTTGCCCTTGAAGACCAGCGCTTGGTGACGGGCCAGAATCCTGCTTCGGGTGGCGCCGTGGCTGACCTCGTATTGGCAACCCTTTCATAAATCTGCATTCCCTTTGTCTGATGCCGACGACGTCTGTCGGCATCAGCGACCCTCAAGCCTTCGTCTACACCACATTAAACTTTTGAATCGCCTGCATATTCTGTAGCCTTGCGCGCGCAATAGATCATCCGTGCCTGATAACACACACTCTCCCGGCCGGACTCGAAAGGTCCAGAGCCGGTGGTACACTCGACTTTCGCGCACTAGCGCTTGCAGGTCTTGCGAACATGACGCAAATTTCTGAACGACTTCTGGTTCAAGCCCATCTGGATGCCAAGCAACCCAAACCGTTGACTGAGGCTCAAGAGGCCACACTGCGCGCTGCGATTGCGGCTGAACTCAAAGCCCGCGACGCGGTGCTGGTGGCCCACTTTTACTGTGACCCGGTGATTCAGGCCCTGGCCGAAGAGACGGGCGGTTGTGTGTCCGATTCCCTTGAGATGGCGCGTTTCGGTGCGGCGCATTCGGCCAAGACGATTCTGGTGGCCGGTGTGCGTTTTATGGGTGAAACAGCGAAGATCCTGACCCCTGAAAAACGCATTCTGATGCCGACCCTCGAAGCTACGTGCTCGCTGGATCTGGGGTGCCCGGTCAAAGAGTTTTCGGCTTTTTGCGACCAGCACCCTGAGCGCACGGTGGTGGTGTATGCCAATACGTCGGCGGCGGTTAAAGCGCGTGCTGATTGGGTAGTGACTTCAAGCTGTGCACTGGAAATCGTCGAAAGCCTGATGGACAACGGTGAAACCATCATCTGGGGCCCGGACAAGCATTTGGGCCGTTACATCCAGCGTCAGACGGGCGCCGACATGCTGCTGTGGGATGGCGCGTGCATCGTCCATGAAGAGTTCAAGTCCAAGCAGCTTGAAGACATGAAGGCTTTGTACCCTGATGCTGCGATTCTGGTGCACCCGGAGTCACCGGAGGCGGTCATTGATCTGGCCGATGCGGTGGGTTCGACCAGTCAGTTGATCGCAGCGGCGCAAAACCTGCCGAACAAGACGTTTATCGTGGCGACCGATCGCGGCATTTTTTACAAAATGCAGCAGCTGTGCCCGGACAAGGTGTTCATTGAAGCGCCCACGGCCGGTAACGGCGCAGCGTGCCGCAGTTGCGCGCATTGCCCGTGGATGGCCATGAATACCCTTGAGCGCACGCTTGAGTGTCTGCAGCAGGGGACGAACGAGATATTTGTCGATCCGGCCTTGGTGCCGAATGCTGTGCGACCCCTTAAACGGATGTTGGACTTTACCCAGGCTGCTCGTTTGAAACTGGCGGGGAATGCCTGAGCCCCAACCCTCTCCCAAAGGGAGAGGGGGCTTAAGATCGACACTAATCAGTTCCCTCTCCCTTTGGGAGAGGGCTAGGGTGAGGGGCTTTCCAGTCAGTTCATCATTTCTTTGAGCGCCCGCTCCTGATCCATCAGCTCGCGCTTGCGCGCATCCAGCCTTGCTGACAGCTGGAAGTTGTTCGTCAGCTTCTGGGCATAATCCAGTTGTTGAATGGCCTGTCGGTAATCCCCTACCAACGCAAAATATTCTGCCCGCGCCTGATGCAAGCCAATAATGTTGCCCGACAAACCTCGTGTTTCAGCCACCGAGTACCAGACATCCGGGTCGTCGGGACGGCTTTTGAGCAGGGCTTCCAGCGCCTTGTCCGCTTCCTTCGGTTTGTTTTGCTTGAGCAACAGGTCTACGCGCATCTGGTTGAGCGGGTAATTGCCCGGATACAACGTACGCATGCGATCAACCCGTTGCTGAGCTTCATCCAGTCGGTTGTTGGCCATGTCCAGCTCGATTTGCGCCAGGTTGTAGGTGATGTCGTTGGGTGACTTGTCCAACAGCACTTTTAAATTGGCGCGCGCATCGTTGAACTGGCTGCCTTTTATTTGGGCGATCGCCAGACCATAACGGGCAACATCGTTTTTCGGATTTTCGTCCAGCTGCTGGCGAAAGCGTTTGGCCGCAATGCCGGGCGTTTCTTCGTAATTGAGCTGCACGCGTGCGCGAATCAACTGGTAACGCATGCTGTCTTCCGTACCGCCGGGCCGGGCTTGCTCAGCACGGTTGCGGGTGTCGGCGATACGCGATTCGGTAACCGGGTGAGTCAGCAGGAACTCGGGCGGCCTTGAATCAAAACGATACTGACGCATCAAGCGCTCAAACATGGTGGGCATGGAACGCGGGTCGTAGCCGGCTTTTTCCAGATTGAGCAGGCCGATGCGGTCGGCCTCTTGTTCATTTTGTCGCGAGAAACGCCGTTGTTCTTGCAGGGCTGCGGCCTGAGTGCTGGCAATAGCGGCAATGCCGGCGTCACCTGCACCTGCAGCGGCGGCCACGATCCCGGCCAGCAGGGCGGCCATCATCGGCAGCTGCATGCGTTGTTGGGCTTCCACGCCGCGCGCGAAGTGACGTTGTGATAAGTGAGCCAATTCGTGAGCCAGTACCGAGGCGTATTCACCTTCGGTTTGAGCATTGAGAAACAACCCGCCGTTGACCCCGATGATTCCGCCCGGTGCGGCAAAGGCGTTGAGCTGCGGGCTGTTGATCAGAATGAACTCAAGACGGCGGTCTTGTACTTGACTGGTTTCAACCAGCTTATAAACGCTGGTTTCAACGTAATCCTTGAGCTGCGGATCGTTGAGTTGCGACACCTGGCCGCGCAGCATGCTCAACCATGCGCGGCCCAGTTGGTACTCTTGTTGTGGGGAGACAATGGACGAGCTGGCGTCACCCAGAGACGGTAAATCGTCGGCGAAACTCGGTGATGCGAGCAGGCAAGCGAGCGTCAACAAGGTCGGGCGCAGAAAAGTCATGCACAAAGCTCTGGTCGGTAAAGCGCTTACTGTAGCTGCACACGTGGCTGGCGACCAGTAGCGGCTCGGCTTGGGGTATTCTAGCCGGCCGCAAAAGGCCCACTTCAGAGGAATCCTTCATGAATGAAACCTTCGCCCATGACGTTGAGCTGGATACGTCAGGCTTGAACTGCCCGTTGCCATTGCTCAAAGCCAAGATGACCCTGAACAAAATGCTCAGTGGTCAGACGCTTAAAGTCATCGCTACCGACGCAGGCTCTGTGCGCGACTTTCGTACGTTCGTGCGTTTGGCCGGGCATGAGATGTTGCATGAACATGTCGATGCCGGCACTTATCGTTATTGGCTGCGAAAGGCTTGAAGCCTGCGCAGCGTTCTTCTGAGGAAAACTGATGTTCAAAGTGCTACGTGGTTGGGTTCAGCGCTACTTTTCAGATGAGGAGGCCGTGGTGCTGGCGGTACTTCTGGTGCTGGCCTTCACCGCTGTACTGACTTTGGGTGGCATGCTGGCGCCGGTTTTGGCAGGTATGGTACTGGCCTATTTGATGCAGGGGCTGGTGGTTGCGCTGGAGCGCCTGCGAGTGCCCGCAGCGGCGGCTGTCGGGTTGGTGTTTGCGCTGTTTATGGGGTTGTTGCTGGTGTTTCTGGTGGTGGTGTTGCCGTTGCTGTGGCACCAGTTGATCACGCTGTTCAACGAGCTGCCTGGCATGCTTGCCAAGTGGCAGTCGCTGTTACTGCTGTTGCCGGAGCGCTACCCGCATTTGGTATCGGATGAGCAAGTCCTGCAAGTCATCGAAGTGGCCCGCAGCGAAATAGGAAAATTCGGTCAATTGGCCCTGACCTTTTCCCTGTCCAGCTTGCCACTGTTGGTCAACATCATGATCTATTTGGTGCTGGTGCCGATTCTGGTGTTTTTCTTTCTTAAAGACCGCTCACTGATTGGTCGTTGGGCGCGGGGTTACTTGCCTCGTGAGCGGGCGCTGATTACCCGTGTCGCCGAAGAAATGAACCGCCAGATCGCCAACTACATTCGCGGCAAGGTCATCGAAATCTTTATTTGCGGCGGTGTGACCTACATCGCTTTCGTGACGATGGGGCTTAATTACGCGGCTTTGCTGGCATTGCTGGTGGGGGTTTCAGTGGTGGTGCCCTATGTGGGTGCGGTGGTCGTCACGGTGCCGGTGCTGTTGATCGCGCTGTTTCAGTGGGGCTGGAGCGATCAGTTCATTTACCTGATGGCGGTGTACGGGATCATTCAGACCCTGGATGGCAACGTGCTGGTGCCGTTGTTGTTCTCCGAGGCAGTGAGCCTGCACCCGGTGGCAATCATTTGCGCCGTGCTGTTGTTTGGCGGGTTGTGGGGCTTCTGGGGGGTGTTTTTTGCAATCCCGCTGGCGACCTTGTTCAAGGCCGTACTTGACGCCTGGCCGCGTGAGCAGCAAGCGGTCGCGCCGCTGCTGTGAGTCGCTGAACGCCAGACATGAAAAAGCCCCGGACTTCGCAGCCGGGGCTTTTTCGTTACAGCATCAACTTACGCTTGAATAACCGGGATATTGGCATTGGCTGCCGCTTCACGGAATTCGGCGATCTGATCAAAGCTCAGGTAGCGGTATACGTCCGCTGCCATGGTGTTGATCTCTGCCGCGTAGGCCATGTATTCCTCAACGGAAGGCAGGCGACCCAGGATCGAGGCAACCGACGCCAACTCAGCCGAAGCCAGGTAAACGTTCGCGCCGTCACCCAGACGGTTCGGGAAGTTACGGGTCGACGTCGACACAACAGTCGAGTTCGGTTCTACACGTGCCTGGTTACCCATGCACAGCGAGCAACCTGGCATTTCCATGCGAGCGCCCGCTTTGCCGTAGATGCCGTAGTAGCCTTCTTCGGTCAGTTGGTGAGCGTCCATCTTGGTCGGAGGCGATAGCCACAGACGAGTTGGCAGCTGACCTTTGACCTTGTCCAGCAACTTGCCGGCAGCGCGGAAGTGGCCGATGTTGGTCATGCACGAACCGATAAACACTTCGTCGATCTTCTCACCGGCAACGGTAGAGAGCAGACGGGCGTCATCCGGGTCGTTTGGCGCGCAGAGCACTGGTTCGTTGATGTCAGCCAGATCGATTTCGATGATGTGCGCGTATTCGGCGTCAGCATCGGCTTCCATCAGTTCAGGATTGGCAATCCAGGCTTCCATCGCTTGAGCGCGGCGCTCAAGGGTGCGTGCATCGCCGTAACCTTCACCGATCATCCAGCGCAGCAGGGTGATGTTGGAGTTCAGGTATTCGGTGATCGATTCTTTGGACAACTTGATGGTGCAGCCAGCAGCCGAACGTTCTGCCGAGGCGTCGGACAGTTCGAACGCTTGCTCGATGCTCAGGTTGTTCAGACCTTCGATTTCCAGGATGCGACCCGAGAACTCGTTGATCTTGCCTTTCTTCTCTACTGTCAGCAGGCCTTTCTGGATGGCGACGTAAGGAATGGCATGAACCAGGTCACGCAGGGTGATGCCCGGCTGCATTTCGCCTTTGAAGCGAACCAGAACCGATTCCGGCATGTCCAGTGGCATTACACCAGTGGCTGCGGCGAATGCCACCAGACCCGAACCTGCAGGGAACGAAATGCCCATTGGGAAGCGGGTGTGCGAGTCACCACCGGTACCGACGGTGTCCGGCAGCAGCATGCGGTTCAGCCAGCTGTGGATGATGCCGTCGCCCGGACGCAGGGAAACGCCGCCACGGGTCATGATGAAGTCAGGCAGGGTGTGGTGGGTGGTCACGTCGATCGGCTTTGGATAGGCCGCGGTGTGGCAGAACGACTGCATCACCAGATCAGCGGAGAAGCCCAGGCACGCCAGGTCTTTCAGTTCATCACGGGTCATTGGACCGGTGGTGTCCTGAGAACCTACGGTGGTCATCTTCGGTTCGCAGTAAGTGCCCGGACGTACGCCGGTAACGCCGCAAGCCTTGCCCACCATCTTCTGCGCCAGGGTGAAACCCTTGGTGCTTTCGATCGGTGCTTCCGGCTTTTTGAACAGGTCGGATGGGCCAAGGCCCAGTTCAGCGCGAGCCTTCTCGGTCAGACCACGGCCGATGATCAGCGGAATACGGCCGCCAGCGCGAACTTCATCCAACAGAACCGGAGTTTTCAGTTCGAAGGTGGTGATGACTTCGTCAGTACCGTGCTTGCAGACCTTGCCAGCGTGCGGGTACAGGTCGATCACGTCGCCCATGTTGATGTTGGAAACATCGAACTCGATTGGCAGTGCGCCGGCATCTTCCATCGTGTTGTAGAAGATCGGAGCGATTTTGCTGCCGAAGCAGAAACCGCCAGCGCGCTTGTTCGGCACGTAAGGCACGTCGTCGCCGAAGAACCACAGTACGGAGTTGGTAGCCGATTTACGCGACGAACCAGTACCGACTACGTCACCGACGTAAGCGATAGGGAAGCCTTGACCGCGCATTTCTTCAATTTGCTTCATCGGGCCGATGGAGCCTTGCACGTCCGGCACGATACCGTCGCGGGCCATTTTCAGCATGGCCAGGGCGTGCAGCGGGATGTCAGGGCGCGACCAGGCGTCTGGAGCAGGCGACAGGTCGTCGGTGTTGGTTTCGCCGGTAACCTTGAATACGCGCAGGCTGATTTTGTCGGCCAGGGTCGGACGGTTCTTGAACCACTCGCCGTCAGCCCAGGACTGCACAACTGCTTTGGCGTGGGGGTTGCCGTTTTTGGCTTTTTCAGCAACGTCGTGGAAGGCGTCGAACATCAGCAGGGTGTGCTTGAGTTGCGTTGCGGCAACCGGAGCCAGCTCTGCGTCGTCCAGCATCTCGACCAGAGTCACGATGTTGTAGCCGCCTTGCATGGTGCCCAGCAGCTCAACAGCGCGCTTTTTGTCGATCAGGGGGGAAGTCACTTCGCCTTTGGCGAGGGCGGACAGGAAGCCGGCCTTCACGTAGGCAGCTTCGTCAACACCAGGTGGAACGCGGTTGGTGATCAGGTCAACGAGGAACGCTTCTTCGCCAGCTGGCGGGTTTTTCAGCAGCTCGACCAGGCCTGCGGTTTGTTCGGCGTTAAGCGGCTGGGGAACGATACCCAGGGCTGCACGCTCTTCGATATGTTTGCGGTAGGCTTCAAGCACAGTTATTACCCTCATCATTGGTCCCAAATGGGTGTCCGGGACGCTCATCCAGGAATGCCAAGTTCTCATGCGCTGCGGGGCTTTTTGAGCCGCTTAGCCAGAGTTTCAAGGATTCCCAACAGAAGCTGTTTTCAAAGTTTTACGCCTTCGGAACGGGGAGGTGATGCAGGTTGGTGTGGGCATTTGCATGACAAAGGCCCATCACCAACACCGTTCTTGGGGATCAACTGTGCTCGTGACGCTTTGAAAACAGCTTCCAACGGACATTGGCGCCTTAAAAGGCAGGCTGATTCTACGGTAAAAACTTGTTAAAGGTAAGTTAGGCCCTGAAGGTTGAGGGGTGATATGCGTTAGACAAAGGGCTAACATGGGCGCCTGTTTCGTTCTCAAGTGCTCTATTGCGCCATGTCCAATCAAACCATCAAGACTCCCTGCATCGGCCTGTGCTCAACGGTTTATGGCGATCTCGTGTGCCGTGGTTGCAAACGTTTCCATCATGAAGTGATCCATTGGAATGGCTACAACGATGAGCAAAAGCGCGCTGTCTGGCTGAGGCTTGAGCAACTGTTGGTGCAGGTCATGGCGGGTAAGGTGGAAGTCTTCGACCCGGCCGCGCTGCGTGACCAGTTGGTGATGCGTAAAATCCGTTTTGTACCGCATCAGTCGGAATATTGCTGGGCATATCAATTGATTGCCCGCGGGGCACGGGTGATCAACCAGTTGGAAATGTACGGCATGGTGTTGTTGCCTGAGTTCCGCGGTTGGCCCTTACCTGAGCTTCGGGACGCCATCGATCGGGAATTTTTCCTCCTGTCCGAAGCTCACTACGAACGCTATATCGCACCGGGTTTCCTGCGCGATGTGATGGGCGAATAGCGCCTCTTTCGGGCACGCTGGCGGCGTCGCAGTTGCTCAGCGCAACTGCGACGCGATCGGTCTGTCGCTGCGCAATCAGATTTTTGCGTTCAGCTCAGCTTCCAGCTGCTGAATTCTGTCCTGCGGTTTAATCACCAGAACGTCGGTTTCGACCGCATCGATTACTGCTTCGGCCGTATTGCCAATCAGCGCGCCGGACAGGCCCGTGCGGGCGACAGTCCCCAAAACGGTCACGACTGCATTCAGTTTCTCGGCCAGCAGCGGAATAATGACGTCAGGCGGGCCTTGTTCTATGTGCAGGCGACTGTCACTGATGTCGCTGGTGCTCTGAAATTCTTTGCAGGCTGCGCGATAACTCGCTTCATAGTCGGTGACGATGGGGTAGACAGCATCGACCGTGGCCAGCATAGGGGGTGGAAAAGCGCTGACCACATGCAGTTCGCCTTTGATGAGGCTGGCAATATTGAAACCGCTGTCGACAATGCTTTCGTGCAGTTGCCGGTGCTCGGGCTCGGTATTGCCCACGTCCACTGCGGCCAATACCACGCCACCTTCCCAGGCTCTGCTGTGTTTGGCTATCAGTACCGGGCATGGGCACATACGCAGCAGTTTCCAGTCTTCTGGCGTCAATAGCAGGGCTTTGATCGGATTTTCGGGAAGGTGTTGCTTGATGACCAGCCCGCAATTAAGGGCTTGCTGGATATTGATGATGGTTTCGTGCTCGCTACCGTGCCAGGCGCATTCAGTGCTGACACTGTAACCGCTCTTGACCAGTCCTTCTTGAAGCAGGTTTAACAGCGCCAGATGATCGTTATCTTTGTCGCATATCAGCAAGTGAATATGGGCTTTGGTCTTATCGGCGATCTGTTTGGCGCGTTTGAGGGCCGGGCTGTCATTGTGCTTGGGGTCTATCACCACTAGCAGCTTGCGAGTGTTTTGCATGACCGATAACTCCGTCAAGAATGAAGATGCAGGCGCTCACTATAGTTGTTCGGTGCAAAATGCCATGTTGATGCAGGTCAAATCTGGCGGTTGGTGCCGTGCACCATGCCCCCGTATAATCAGCCGCTTTTGCCACGCCTCTCTCCCGCCTTAGTGAGCCTCATGTCTGCGATTCCTCAAAACACTGCCTGTCTGCTATGCAACCCCCAATGGACAGGAGAGTGCGCATGAACCTTCCTGAAATTCATGAGTTTTTGGGTTGCCGCACGCCGGATGGCTGGATTCAGGCTGCGCTGGCTGATCAGGAAACCATGCTGATCGATCATAAGAACTGCGAATTCAAGGCGGCCAGTACAGCCTTGAGCCTGATTGCCAAATACCACTCGCATACGGATCTGATCAATATGATGTCGCGTCTGGCTCGTGAAGAGTTGGTGCACCATGAGCAGGTCATGCGGTTGATGAAGAAGCGCAAAATTGAACTGCGCCAATTGTCGGCAGGCCGCTATGCCTCGGGTTTGCGCAAGGTGGTGCGTAACCATGAACCGGTCAAACTGGTCGATACCCTGGTAGTTGGGGCATTCATCGAAGCGCGCAGTTGCGAGCGTTTCGAAGCACTGGTGCCACATTTGGATGAAGAACTCGGCACGTTCTATTTCGGCTTGCTCAAAAGTGAAGCCCGACATTTTCAGGGGTATCTGAAACTGGCCTATCAGTACGGTGACGCCAAGGACATTGCTCTCGTGATCGAGCGCGTGAGGGCTGCCGAGCAAGAACTGATTGAATCCCCCGATGTGGAATTCCGTTTCCACAGTGGCGTGCCCACTGCCGCTTAACCTCGCGTAGCAGCTGGCGAAGGCTGCGTCCGGTTGCGAAGCAATCGCCTAACCCGAATTCACGAAGGCTACTTCGAACGTAGCCTTCGGCGGCTATGCATTGATCCCCATTCCCCGAATTCGTAATCAAATAGATAGCAAGCTAATGTTCGCCTTGACATTAACTGCCTAAGCAGTAATATCTTGAAACATTACTCTCAGGGCAGCGTTCTGGTGACCCGATGAAGCACTTTCATCCCGATAATTTTCAAAACTGCACCCTGGGTCTGTTGTTGGGCCGTGCGGCAATGCTTAAAGATCGCATCATTGACCGCCATATGGAGCCTTACGGCATCACAGCGGCGCAGTTCAAAGTGCTGATCATCATGGCTCAGTTTGCTGTGGATACTCCGGCCGAGCTGTGTCGTCACCTGTCTTTGGACAGCGGCGCCATGACCCGCATGCTCGACAGGCTTGAACAGAAGAACCTGCTGGTTCGCCAGCGTTCCGAGGCCGACAGGCGCCAGGTACGTCTGGTTCTCACGGAAGACGGTCAAGCGCTGGCAAACCTGCTGCCGCAAATAGGGGCTGACGCCATGAACCAGTTGGCGGGTGATATCAGCCCCGAAGAGCTGCAAAGCCTGGAACAGATTCTCAAAAAAATACTGCTGGCGGCGGGTGACCCCATCACCATCATGCGCTTGGGTGAAAAATGAGCAACAAAACGCTAAGTACAGGCCTGAGCCTGGTGTTTGTGTCAATGGTGCTGGCAGGTTGCGCCAGCTATAGCGGGTTGACCACCGAAGGTCAGCGCCTTGACGAGAAAAACCTCAAGGCGAGTCAATCGCTCGAAGGCGTCAACATCACGCCGGCCGCGTGGCCCGAGAAGAACTGGTGGCGACGCTTGGGTGATACCCAGCTCGATGGCTTGATTGATGAGGCCTTGCGCGACAGCCCGGACATGCAAATGGCCGCCGCCCGTGCCCATCAGGCTGCAGCGGCGGCGGGTGCAGCGGATGCGGCGCGTATGCCGACACTGGACGCCGGGGCTGATGTATCGCGTTCGCGCCTGGCGCGCGCGCAAGATCCTGCGGGGCAGGGGGGGCGTTACAGCACTGAGCGTGACCTGAATCTGACGTTCAATTACACCTTCGACCTGTGGGGCGGCCAGCGTGACACCTGGGAAGCCGCTTTGGGTCAGGCCCGAGCAGCTGAAGTCGACAGTCAGGCGGCGCGGCTGACGCTGGCGGCCGATGTGGCGCGCGGCTACAGCAATCTGGCGCACGCCTATAGCGTTCGTGATCTGGCCAATGATGACTTGAAGCGCACCCGGCAGATGCTTGAGCTGAGCCAGCGTCGGCTGCAAGCCGGTATCGACAGTCACTATCAGTACCAGCAAACCGAAAGCCTTGAAGCCAGCTCCCAGGAGCAGTTGATCAACGCTGAAAAGCAATTGAAAAGCGCACGCATCGCACTGGCCGTTTTGCTGGGCAAGGGGCCGGATCGCGGCGCTGATATCGCTCGGCCCAACGTTTTGCTGCCTGCAGCGGTCGCTGTACCCAGCACATTGCCCGCCGAGTTGTTGGGCCGTCGTCCCGATCTGATCGCGGCGCGCTGGCGCGTTGAAGCCGCGAGCAAGAATATTGCCGCAGCTAAAACCCGCTTTTACCCCAACCTCAACCTGACTGCCGCAGCAGGCACTCAGTCATTGTTGGGGGATGCGCTGTTTGGTTCAGCCAGTCGCTTCTTCAATATTGCGCCAGCAGTCTCGCTGCCGATCTTTGATGGCGGGCGCTTGCGCGCCGGGCTGGATGCCGAGGATGCCAACTACGATCTGGCCGTCGCGCAGTACAACAAAACCCTGGTGGCAGCGCTGGGTGATGTCAGTGACAGCCTTGATCAGCTCAGTGCTCTGGGTCGGCAAATCAGCACTCAACAGCGCGCTGCGGATATTGCTCAAGAGTCCTACAACACCGGATTGCAGCGCTATGAGTCGGGTATCGGCAACTACCTGGATGTGCTCAGCATTGAGCAGCAACTGCTTCAGGCCCAGCGTCAGCTGGCTGACCTGAATGCCGAGCAGATCGACCTTTCGATTCAACTGATGCAAGCCCTGGGCGGCGGCTATGAGCCCGGCAACACGGCTGCGGCCGTTCCCACTCAAGCCTCGCCGGCAGAATAATTTAGGTACTTGTCATGGCTACTGAACACACACCGAATCAAACGCAAAACGATCAGGACGCTGGCAATCAGCGTAAACGCAAACTCTGGCTGGGCGCTTTGGCGCTGTTGGTCATTCTCGTTGGTCTGGGCGTCTGGGGCTGGCACGAACTGTATGGCCGCTGGAGCGAAAGCACCGACGACGCTTATGTAAATGGCAACGTGGTGGAAATCACGCCACTGGTCACTGGCACCGTGGTGAGCATTGGCGCGGATGATGGCGACCTGGTTCACGAAGGGCAGGTGCTGCTCAATTTTGACCCAAGCGATTCGCTGGTGGGTTTGCAGAGTGCTGAGGCCAATCTGGCGCGCACCGTGCGTCAGGTGCGCGGCCTGTTCAGCAATGTAAACGGCACCAAGGCGCAGGTGGCTGCACAGAAAATCGAAGTACAAAAAGCGCAGGACAACTACAACCGTCGTAAAAGTCTGGCGGTGGGTGGGGCCATTTCCCAGGAAGAACTGTCCCATGCACGGGATGATCTGGCCTCGGCGCAGAGCGCCTTGCGCAATAACGAGCAACAACTCGATACCACCAGCGCCTTGGTGGACAACACCGCCGTGGCCAGCCACCCGGATGTGATGGCCGCTGCTGCGAAAGTGCGCCAGGCGTATCTGGAGCATGCACGCACTACCTTGATTGCACCGGTCACAGGCTATGTGGCCAAACGTACCGTGCAATTGGGTCAGCGTGTGCAGCCGGGCACGGCCCTTATGGCCGTTATTCCGCTGAATCAGCTATGGATCGACGCCAACTTCAAGGAAACCCAGCTGCACCAGATGCGCATTGGCCAGCCTGTAGACATTGAGTCGGATATTTACGGCAGCAGCGTGAAATACAGCGGCACGGTCGACAGCATCGGTGCGGGCACCGGCAGCGCGTTTGCCTTGTTGCCTGCGCAGAATGCCACGGGCAACTGGATCAAGATCGTCCAGCGTGTGCCGGTGCGCATTCATATCAATGCCGACCAATTAGCCGAGCATCCCCTGCGTGTTGGCCTGTCAACTACGGTCGATGTGAATCTGCATGACCAGAGTGGCCCGGTATTGGCGCAGCAACCGCCGCAAAAAGCCATGTTCACAACCAATGTCTACGAACAGCAATTGGCTGAAGCCGAAGCGCTTATCACGCGTTTGATTGACAGCAACAGCGCCGCTACCGCCCAGCGCTGATTCGCCAATCCATAAGCCCTGCTCAACAGGCGGGGCTGCACACCCGGTTTTAAAGGATTAGCGATGAGTACAAACGCGTCTTTCACTCCGCCCAGCCTGGTCCTCGCCACCATTGGCCTGTCGCTGGCAACCTTTATGCAAGTGCTCGACACCACTATTGCCAACGTCGCCTTGCCGACTATCTCCGGCAATCTGGGGGTGAGCTCAGAGCAGGGCACCTGGGTTATCACTTCATTCGCGGTCAGTAATGCGATTGCCTTGCCGCTGACCGGTTGGTTGAGTCGGCGCTTTGGTGAGGTGAAGTTGTTTCTGTGGGCCACGATTCTGTTCGTACTGGCCTCATTTCTGTGCGGTATTTCAACGTCCATGCCTGAGTTGGTGGGCTTTCGGGTACTGCAAGGGTTGGTGGCTGGCCCGCTTTACCCCATGACGCAAACGCTGTTGATTGCCGTCTATCCGCCGGCAAAAAGGGGGATGGCATTGGCGTTGCTGGCGATGGTCACGGTGGTTGCGCCCATTGCCGGTCCCATATTGGGTGGCTGGATCACTGACAGTTACAGCTGGCCGTGGATTTTCTTTATTAATATCCCGATTGGCATCTTTGCGGTCATGGTGGTTCGCCAGCAATTAAAAGCCCGTCCTGTGGTGATTACCCGTCAACCGATGGATTATGTGGGCTTGATTACCCTGATCATTGGCGTTGGCGCGCTGCAAATCGTGCTCGATAAAGGCAATGATCTCGACTGGTTTGAATCCAACTTCATTTTGCTGGGCACGGCATTGTCGGTGGTGGCATTGGCGGCGTTTATCATTTGGGAAATGACCGACAAGCACCCCATTGTCAATTTGCGCCTGTTTGCTCACCGCAACTTTCGCATTGGCACCATTGTGCTGGTTCTGGGGTACGCCGGTTTCTTTGGTATCAACCTGATCTTGCCGCAATGGTTGCAGACTCAGATGGGCTACACCGCGACATGGGCCGGGTTGGCGGTGGCGCCGATTGGTATTTTGCCCGTGCTGATGTCACCTTTTGTGGGCAAGTACGCGCACAAATTCGATTTGCGTCTGCTGGCGGGGCTGGCATTTTTGGCGATCGGGCTCAGTTGCTTTATGCGTGCGGACTTCACCAACGAGGTGGACTTCCAGCATATTGCGATGGTGCAACTCTTTATGGGGATCGGCGTGGCGCTGTTCTTTATGCCGACGCTGAGTATTTTGATGTCGGACTTGCCGCCCCATCAAATCGCCGACGGTGCGGGGCTGGCCACGTTCTTGCGAACGTTGGGTGGTAGTTTTGCGGCGTCATTGACCACATGGATCTGGATTCGTCGGGCGGACCAGCATCATGCCTACCTGAGTGAAAGCATCAGTGCCTATGATCCGGTCACTCGGCATACGCTGGAGAGTCTGGGCGGCGCCAGTACACCGGCCTATGCGCAGATGGACAAGATACTGACCAGTCAGGCCTATATGTTCTCCACCGTGGATTACTTCACCATGATGGGTTGGCTATTTATGGGATTGATTTTGCTGGTATGGCTGGCCAAACCGCCGTTTGCTGCGAAGGCGGGGCCAGCGGCGAGCGGGCATTGATGGGTCACCCTCTCCCAAAGGGAGAGGGGACTAAAGGCAAAAGCAGATTCGAGCAACGCCACCAATCTGCCCCTCTCCCTCTGGGAGAGGGTTGGGGTGAGGGGCTTCTAGGCCGACGGCAACATCAAAGGCGGCGCAAAATCAAACGGCGCCAGTTGCATGCCGTGTTCATCCACTTGCAAGGCCCAGCCTTGTTTGTCCCAGTCACCGAGCACTATTCGCTTGGCTGCCTGCTCGCCGATTTGCAACTTGTGAATCGCCGGGCGGTGGGTGTGGCCATGAATCAACGTGTGCACACCAAAGTGCGCCATGATTCGTGGCACTTCTTCGGGCGTCACATCCACAATGTCATTGGCTTTCATGCGGGTCTGCGCGCGGCTCTCGCTGCGCAGCTTGCGGGCCAACTTATGGCGCGTGCTCAGCGGTAGATGGCGCAGCACCCACAGCGTCACAGGGTTGCGCAGGTAACGTCGCAGGCGCATGTAAGCTTCATCGCGGGTACACAAACTGTCGCCGTGCATCAGCAACACCGGCTCGCCATAGAAGTCGACCACGCTCGGGTCTTTGATCAGTGTGCAGCCAGCCGCCTTACAAAACGCCTGGCCAAGCAAGAAGTCGCGATTACCGTGCATCAGATAAATCTGAGTGCCGCTGTCGCTTAATGATCGCAGCGCTTCACAGATTGAGCGCTGAAAGGGTGTCATCGCATCGTCGCCAATCCAGGCTTCGAAAAAATCGCCCAGAATGTACAGTGCCTGAGCCGAGCGCGCACGCCCGGCCAGGAAATCCAGAAACGCCCGGGTAATGTCCGGGCGCTCCTCTTCCAGATGCAAATCTGAAATCAGCAGTATCACTCAATGATCTCGGCTTTCTCGACGATCACATCTTCAACAGGCACGTCCTGATGGCCGGCTTTGGAGGTGGTTTGAACGCCTTTGATCTTGTCTACAACGTCCTGGCCTTCAACAACCTTGCCGAACACCGCGTAACCCCAGCCTTGAGTGTTTTTGCCGCTGTGGTTCAGGAAGCTGTTGTCAGCCACGTTGATGAAGAACTGGGCGGAAGCCGAATGCGGCTCCATGGTGCGTGCCATGGCAACGGTGTACTTGTCGTTCGACAGGCCGTTGTCTGCCTCGTTCTGGATGCTTGGGCGCTTGTCTTTTTTCTCTTTCATGCCAGGCTCGAAACCGCCGCCCTGAACCATGAAGTTGCCGATGACACGGTGGAAAATGGTGTTTTCGTAGTGGCCGGCTTTCACGTATTCGATGAAGTTGGCAACGGTGATCGGTGCTTTTTCAGCGTTGAGTTCGATCACGATGTCGCCGTGATTAGTGGTCAATTTTACTTGGGTCATGATCAATATCGCTCTATCAGGGAATTCGTAGGGTCTGGGGGATACGCGCATCGGGTCCCGGACTGGCTGGGTAGATACAGCCGCGGGCGGAGTTTAGCGTGCTCGCAGTGCATTTCGATGGTGTTTTTGCCATATGGGGGTTAAAAGCCGGCATTTCAATCGCTTTGATTGAGCACCTGCTCTGTCAGGGACTTGACAGCATCGGCTATGATAGGCGCTTTGATTTAGTCGGCCGACCCAGGCCGCGCACCTGTTACGTTCAAGGATCCTATGAGCAAGCCCACTGTCGACCCCACTCTGAATTCAAAGGCTGGCCCTGCTGTCCCGGCTAACTTCCTGCGTCCAATCGTTCAGGCGGACCTAGACTCGGGTAAATGCACACAGATCGTGACCCGCTTTCCGCCGGAGCCAAACGGCTATCTGCACATCGGTCATGCCAAATCCATTTGTGTGAACTTTGGGCTGGCTCAAGAGTTCGGCGGCGTGACGCATTTGCGCTTTGACGACACCAACCCGGCAAAAGAAGATCAGGAATACATCGACGCCATCGAAAGCGACGTCAAGTGGCTGGGCTTCGAGTGGGCTGGCGAAGTGCGCTACGCGTCGCAATACTTCGATCAACTGCACGAGTGGGCGATTTACCTGATTAAAGAAGGTAAAGCCTATGTCTGCGACCTGACCCCGGAGCAAGCCAAGGAATACCGTGGCAGCTTAACCGAGCCTGGCAAAAACAGCCCGTTCCGTGACCGTAGTGTCGAAGAGAACCTGGATCTGTTCGCGCGTATGACGGCTGGTGAGTTTGAAGACGGTAAGCGTGTTTTGCGTGCCAAGATCGACATGGCGTCGCCTAACATGAACCTGCGCGATCCGATCATGTACCGCATTCGTCATGCCCATCACCACCAGACCGGTGATAAATGGTGCATCTACCCGAACTATGACTTCACCCACGGTCAGTCGGATGCTATCGAAGGCATTACGCATTCGATCTGCACCCTTGAATTCGAAAGTCACCGTCCTCTGTATGAATGGTTCCTCGACAGCCTGCCGGTACCGTCGCGCCCGCGTCAGTACGAGTTCAGCCGTCTGAACCTCAACTACACCATCACCAGCAAGCGCAAGCTCAAGCAACTGGTTGATGAAAAGCACGTCAATGGCTGGGATGACCCGCGCATGTCGACGTTGTCGGGTTTCCGCCGTCGCGGTTACACGCCTAAATCGATTCGCAACTTCTGCGACATGGTCGGCACCAACCGTTCAGACGGCGTGGTGGACTTTGGCATGCTGGAATTCAGCATCCGTGACGACCTGGACCACAGTGCTCCCCGTGCAATGTGCGTGCTGCGTCCGTTGAAGGTGATCATTACCAACTACCCGGAGGACAAGGTCGAGAACCTTGAGCTGCCTTGCCACCCTAAAGAAGACATGGGTGTTCGAGTTCTGCCTTTCGCGCGTGAAATCTACATCGACCGTGATGACTTCATGGAAGAGCCGCCAAAAGGCTACAAGCGCCTTGAGCCAGCGGGTGAAGTGCGTCTGCGTGGCAGCTACGTGATCCGGGCTGATGAAGCCATCAAAGATGCCGATGGCAACATTATCGAGCTGCGTTGCTCCTACGATCCTGAAACCCTGGGTAAAAATCCGGAAGGTCGCAAGGTCAAAGGGGTGGTGCATTGGGTGCCAGCTGCGGCCAGCGTCGAGTGCGAAGTGCGTTTGTATGACCGTCTGTTCCGCTCGCCTAATCCTGAAAAGGCTGAAGACGGCGCGGGTTTCCTCGAAAACATCAACCCTGACTCGTTGCAGGTGCTGACCGGTTGTCGTGCTGAGCCTTCGTTGGGCAATGCACAGCCGGAAGACCGCTTCCAGTTCGAGCGCGAAGGCTACTTCTGCGCCGACATCAAGGACTCGAAGCCCGGTCATCCGGTATTCAACCGTACCGTGACCCTGCGTGACTCCTGGGGCCAGTGATCAAGTTTTAAAGGAAGCCGCCGTGCTAACGATTTACAACACGCTCACCAAGAGCAAAGAAGTTTTCAAGCCGCTGGATGGCAACAAGGTGCGTATGTATGTGTGCGGCATGACCGTGTACGACTACTGCCACTTGGGCCACGGTCGCAGCATGGTTGCCTTTGATCTGGTGACCCGTTGGTTGCGCTTCAGTGGTTACGATTTGACTTACGTGCGCAATATCACGGACATCGACGACAAGATCATCAATCGCGCTCGTGACAACGGTGAAGCGATTGAGGTGCTGACCGAGCGCATGATCGCCGCGATGCATGAGGATGAGGCCCGGCTCAATATCCGCAAGCCGGATATGGAGCCGCGTGCCACCGATCACATCCCCGGCATGCATGCCATGATCCAGACCCTGATCGACAAAGGCTATGCCTACGCGCCGGGTAACGGTGACGTGTATTACCGCGTCGCCAAGTTCGTGGGCTACGGCAAACTGTCGCGCAAAAAGATCGAAGATCTGCGCATCGGCGCACGCATTGAAGTCGATGAGGCCAAGGAAGACCCGCTGGATTTCGTGCTGTGGAAGGGTGTCAAGCCAGGCGAGCCGAGCTGGGAGTCACCGTGGGGCCCGGGTCGTCCGGGTTGGCACATTGAGTGCTCGGTAATGTCCACTTGCTGCCTGGGTGAGACGTTCGATATTCATGGCGGGGGCAATGACCTTGAGTTCCCGCACCATGAGAACGAAATTGCCCAAAGCGAGGCGGCGACGGGTAAAACCTACGCCAATACCTGGATGCACGGCGGGATGATTCGCATCAATGGCGAGAAGATGTCCAAGTCCTTGAACAACTTCTTCACTATTCGCGATGTGCTGGAGAAATATCATCCGGAAGTGGTGCGTTATCTTCTGGTGTCCAGCCACTATCGCAGCGCGATCAACTACTCCGAAGATAACCTCAAGGATGCGAAAGCGGCTCTTGAGCGGTTCTATCACGCCCTCAAAGGGTTGCCGAAAGCGGCCCCGGCGGGCGGCGAAGCGTTCGTTGAGCGTTTCACTCAAGTGATGAACGACGACTTCGGCACGCCGGAAGCGTGTGCCGTGCTGTTCGAAATGGTGCGTGAAATCAATCGTCTGCGTGACAGCGATGTGCAAGCAGCTGCCGGTTTGGCTGCGCGTCTCAAGGAGCTCGCTGATGTGCTGGGTATTTTGCAGCTTGAAGCCGATGATTTCTTGCAGGCGGGCGCTGAAGGCAAAGTGGATGCTGCTGAAGTCGAAAGATTGATCGCTGCGCGTTTGGCAGCTCGTGCTGGCAAGGATTGGGCCGAGTCAGACCGTATTCGTGATCAGCTCTCAGCAATGGGTGTGGTGCTTGAAGATGGTAAAGGTGGCACAACCTGGCGCTTGGCTGACTAGGTTGTCTGTTGCGTTAACAAAGGCCCGCCTCGTGCGGGCTTTTGTTTGTCCGGTAATGTTTGCACGCATAAAAAAACGGCGCCCGTGGGCGCCGTTTTGTGTGCGGGCGTTACGCGTTAGTCGTGCAGTGTTTCGGCTGCGTACAGGGTGTTTTCCAGCAAGCAAGCGCGAGTCATCGGGCCTACGCCGCCTGGAACTGGCGTGATCCAGCCCGCGCGGGGCAGGGCGGTCTCGTAAACCACGTCGCCTACCAGCTTGCCGTCTGCCTGACGATTGATGCCGACATCAATCACGATGGCGCCTTCTTTGATCCATTCGCCTTTAACCAGCCCCGGCTTGCCAGCTGCCACTACCACCAGATCGGCACGGCCAACGTGGCCAGCCAAGTCCTTGGTAAAGCGGTGGGTCACGGTCACGGTGCAGCCTGCCAGCAGTAGCTCCATGGCCATGGGGCGGCCTACGATATTGGAGGCGCCAACAATGACCGCGTCCATCCCGTACAAATCCTGACCGGTACTTTCCAGCAGCGCCATGATGCCTTTAGGCGTGCAGGGGCGTAGCAGCGGGATGCGTTGCGCAAGACGGCCAACGTTATAGGGGTGGAAGCCGTCAACGTCTTTGTCCGGGCGGATGCGCTCCAGCAATTTGGAGGCGTCAAGATGCTCGGGCAGCGGCAATTGCAGCAAGATGCCGTCGATGTTCGCGTCTTCATTAAGACGGTCGATCAAGTCGGTCAGCGCTTGCTGTGTCGTGTCTGAAGGCAGGTCATAGGCTTGAGAGAGAAAGCCTACCTCTTCGCAGTCTTTACGCTTGTGCGAAACATAAACCTGGGAAGCAGGATCGCTGCCGACCAGAATCACTGCCAGGCCGGGCGTTCGCAGGCCTTGCTCGTGACGCTCGGCAACACGTTTGGCAATCTGCTGGCGCAGGCTGGCGGCGATCGCTTTGCCGTCGATTAGTTGTGCAGTCATTACGCGTGATTAACCATCGTAAAGGGTGGAAAAAGGACGAGCATTCTCGCATGCCGTGGCCTGAGGGCAAAGGCGCTTGGTCTGCTTATTCCCCTAACTCCTTTATATTTCTGAACTTTTTTTAAAAAAGAGTTGACGACCTACGGGGTCGTCTATAAGATTCGTCGCACTTGTCGGGCACAGCCTAGCACTGGTTATGAAAGTGGAGCGAAGTTGTTGTCCAGCTTGGTGATACTGAAAGCACTTAGTTTGTAGTCGTCACAGAGTACAGATTATTAAGGCGCCCGTAGCTCAGCTGGATAGAGCATCCGCCTTCTAAGCGGATGGTCGCAGGTTCGAGTCCTGCCGGGTGCGCCATTAGGCAGCTTTGGCACAAGTAAAGTGGTACAGGCAATATGGTGGGCGTAGCTCAGTTGGTAGAGCACGGGATTGTGACTCCCGTTGTCGAGGGTTCGATCCCCTTCGTCCACCCCATATTTAGAAGGCCGCCAGATTAATCATCTGGCGTCTTTGCTTCAAGTGTTTGAAATGCGGATGTGGTGGAATTGGTAGACACACTGGATTTAGGTTCCAGCGCCGAAAGGTGTGAGAGTTCGAGTCTCTCCGTCCGCACCAAATATGGGTTTGTAGCGTTATTTACGTTACAGGTCCGCGGAATAGAGCCGCTATAGCGGCTTTGTTCTTTTAAAGATTCATGCAATATGGTGGGCGTAGCTCAGTTGGTAGAGCACGGGATTGTGACTCCCGTTGTCGAGGGTTCGATCCCCTTCGTCCACCCCATATTTAAAAAACGCCAGATTAATAATCTGGCGTTTTTGCATCAAAAATTTGAAATGCAGATGCAGTGGGATGAGTTGCCGCACTGGATTTGGGTTTCAGCGTCTTGAAGAGTGAGCGCTCAAGCCTCCTCTGTCTGTTCTCCCTCCAGTTACCGTCCCCTTGTTTAAGCAGGCGCACCACCCGAAAAGGGTGCGTTTTCGTCGGTCAGGTGTTTATCGGCCGCGCAGCGTCACTGTGTTGCAAGATAATGCGCGCCTTGGATCTTTTTCCTTTGTCGAAATAGCGACATTTTTTCCGGCTTCTATATAAGAAGAAAAAGGCTCTGAAGGGGGCTGTATAAAGATTTTTGTGTATTGAGGTGTTTAAGCAAATCATTGCTTGCGCTTAATAATGTGCCAGCTGTTTCTGAGTATGAATGCGGTAGGGTGACTTCTTGAGTTTGACCCACTAGAATGCATGCCCTTGATTATGGGGTCGGAAACGGCCGGCTAATGTCTGTGCAACGAGGAATATCCATGCAAGTTTCTGTTGAAAATACTTCTGCTCTTGAGCGCCGCATGAGCATCACCGTGCCAGCTGAGCGCATCGAGACCCAGGTCAACAAGCGTCTGCAGCAGACTGCCCAAAAGGCCAAGATCGCGGGCTTCCGCCCGGGCAAAGTTCCTATGAGCGTGATCCGTCAGCGTTATGAAGCTGATGCGCGCCAGGAAGCCGTGGGTGATGTCATCCAGGCGTCCTTCTACGAAGCCGTTGTTGAGCAAAAGCTGAACCCTGCTGGCCAGCCTTCGGTAGAGCCAAAAGTGCTGGAGAAGGGCAAGGACCTGGAATACGTTGCCACTTTCGAAGTATTCCCTGAATTCGAAGTAACCGGTCTGGACACTATCGCTGTCGAGCGCCTGAGCGCCGAAGTGGCTGATGCCGACCTGGACAAAATGCTGGACGTGCTGCGCAAGCAGAACACCCGCTTTGAAGTCACTGATCGTGCCGCTCAGAACGAAGATCAACTGAACATTGATTTCGTTGGCAAGGTAGATGGCGAAGTTTTCGCTGGCGGTTCCGCCACCGGTACTCAGCTGGTTCTGGGTTCGGGCCGCATGATTCCTGGCTTCGAAGAAGGTCTGGTGGGTGCTAAAGCGGGCGAAGAGCGCGTTCTGACCCTGACTTTCCCTGAGGACTACCAGAACCTTGATCTGGCCGGCAAAACTGCCGAGTTCACTGTTAAGGTGAACACTGTTTCCGAGCCTAAGCTGCCTGAGCTGAACGAAGAGTTCTTCGCACAGTTCGGTATCAAGGAAACAGGTCTGGAAGGTTTCCGCACTGAAGTTCGTAAGAACATGGAGCGTGAGCTGCGCCAGGCAATCAAATCCAAGGTCAAGAATCAGGTAATGGAAGGCCTGTTGGCTGCCAACCCGATTGAAGTGCCAAAAGCACTGCTGTCGAGCGAAGTTGATCGCCTGCGCGTTCAGGCTGTTCAACAGTTTGGTGGCAACATCAAACCTGATCAGCTGCCGGCTGAGCTGTTCGAAGAGCAAGCCAAGCGCCGTGTAGTGCTGGGCCTGATCGTGGCTGAAGTGGTCAAGCAATTCGACCTCAAGCCTGACGAAGATCGCGTTCGCGAAATGATTCAGGAAATGGCTTCCGCTTACCAGGAGCCTGAGCAGGTTGTAGCTTGGTACTACAAAAATGATCAGCAATTGAACGAGGTTCGTTCGGTTGTGCTGGAAGAGCAAGTTGTGGATACTGTTCTGCAGAAGGCTAAGGTGACCGATAAAGCGGTCTCTTACGAAGAAGCAGTCAAGCCGGTAGAAGCACCACAAGCCGACTGATTTCTGACTCGTTAGAAAACACAACCATAAGCCAGCCTCGAGCTGGCTTATGCGTATTTCAGACAAGACTATTTGGGAGTGACTGCCGGACATGTCCCGCAATTCTTATATTCAGCAGAACTCTGACATCCACGCCGCTGGCGGCCTGGTCCCGATGGTTGTTGAGCAGTCAGCCCGTGGCGAGCGCTCCTACGACATTTATTCGCGCCTCCTGAAGGAGCGGATCATCTTCCTGGTAGGCCCTGTCGAAGATTACATGGCCAACCTGGTGGCGGCGCAGCTGTTGTTCCTTGAAGCCGAAAACCCGGACAAGGACATCCATCTCTACATCAACTCACCGGGCGGTTCGGTGACTGCGGGCATGTCGATCTACGACACCATGCAGTTCATCAAGCCGGACGTGTCGACCATCTGTATTGGTCAAGCCTGCAGCATGGGTGCTTTCCTGCTGGCTGGCGGCGCACCGGGTAAGCGTCACTGCCTGCCTAACTCGCGCATGATGATTCACCAGCCGTTGGGCGGTTTCCAGGGGCAGGCGTCGGATATCGACATTCATGCCAAAGAAATCCTCAACATCCGTCATCGCTTGAACTCGCTGTTGGCTCACCACACCGGTCAGCCTCTGGAGACTATTGAGCGTGACACCGAGCGTGACAATTTCATGAGCGCTGAGCGTGCAACCGAATATGGTTTGATCGACTCTGTGTTCAGCAAGCGTCAAATGCCCGCTTAAGTAGCTCAAATGTAGGTGGTTGGGGTTTCCGGCCACCTGCGGGCTTGAAAAAGCCCGCAGTTGCCTTCATCTTGTGTTGCAAGCCTATCGGATTTGGATCGATCGAATGACTGACACCCGCAACGGCGAGGACAACGGCAAATTGCTCTATTGCTCCTTCTGTGGCAAAAGCCAGCATGAAGTGCGCAAATTGATTGCCGGCCCCTCGGTCTTTATCTGCGACGAATGCGTCGACCTGTGCAATGACATCATCCGTGAGGAGGTGCAGGAAGCCCAGGCCGAAAGCAGCGCGCATAAATTACCTTCGCCAAAAGAAATCAGCGGCATCCTTGATCAATACGTCATTGGTCAGGAACGTGCCAAAAAGGTTTTGGCTGTAGCGGTGTACAACCACTACAAGCGCCTCAACCAGCGCGACAAGAAGAACGACGACGTCGAGCTCGGCAAAAGTAACATTTTGCTGATTGGCCCTACCGGCTCGGGTAAAACCCTGTTGGCAGAGACCTTGGCGCGTCTGCTGAATGTACCGTTCACCATTGCTGATGCAACCACGCTGACTGAAGCGGGTTACGTCGGTGAAGACGTGGAAAACATCATTCAGAAGCTGCTTCAGAAATGCGATTACGACGTCGAGAAGGCCCAGATGGGCATTGTCTACATCGATGAGATCGACAAGATTTCACGCAAGTCTGATAACCCTTCCATCACCCGTGATGTTTCCGGTGAAGGTGTGCAGCAAGCATTGCTGAAATTGATTGAAGGCACAGTGGCTTCCGTACCGCCTCAAGGTGGTCGTAAGCACCCGCAGCAGGAATTCTTGCAGGTTGATACCCGCAATATTCTGTTTATCTGTGGTGGTGCGTTCTCGGGCCTTGAGAAAGTTGTTCAGGCTCGCTCCACGCGTGGTGGCATTGGTTTCAGTGCTGAAGTGCGCAGCAAGGAAGAAGGCAAGAAGGTTGGCGAGTCACTGCGTGAAGTCGAGCCTGACGATTTGGTCAAGTTTGGTCTGATCCCTGAATTTGTCGGTCGTCTCCCTGTGTTGGCGACGTTGGATGAGTTGGATGAAGAAGCGTTAATGCAGATTCTGACTGAGCCTAAAAACGCGCTGACCAAGCAGTACGGCAAACTGTTCGAGATGGAAGGTGTTGATCTCGAATTCCGTACTGACGCTTTGAAAGCCGTGGCCAAGCGTGCGCTTGAGCGTAAGACTGGCGCACGGGGCCTGCGTTCGATCCTTGAAGGCGTGCTGCTCGACACCATGTATGAAATCCCCTCGCAGTCCGAGGTGAGTAAAGTGGTGATCGACGAAAGCGTTATTGAAGGTAAGTCCAAACCGTTGTTGATTTACGAAAACAACGAAGCGACTGCAAAGGCTGCACCTGACGCGTAAGTGTATTACTGCTTATTGCACGTGACGTGTTGACGAAGGGGCCTACGGGCCCCTTTGTTTTTCCTGTCGCTAAACGCTTGTTTTTTTTCGGAACTGCCCCCATCTTGGCTTCAAGCTTATATCCATCTGATTACGGCCTTATGGCCGCCGTAGAGGCGAAATCATGAAGACAACCATCGAATTGCCTCTCCTGCCATTGCGTGATGTTGTGGTTTATCCGCACATGGTTATCCCACTGTTCGTGGGACGCGAGAAATCGATCGAGGCCCTTGAGGCTGCGATGACGGGCGACAAGCAAATTTTGCTGTTGGCTCAAAAAAATCCTGCTGACGACGATCCGGGTGAAGACGCGCTCTATCGTGTCGGTACCATTGCTACCGTTTTGCAATTGCTCAAGCTGCCTGACGGTACGGTTAAGGTGCTGGTTGAGGGCGAGCAGCGTGGTGCTGTGGAGCAGTTTGGTCAGGCTGACGGCTATCTGAGCGCGCAAGTCTCTTTGATTGATGAAGTGGCCGCCCCTGAGCGTGAATCCGAAGTCTTTGTCCGTAGCCTGATCTCGCAGTTTGAGCAGTACGTGCAGCTGGGCAAGAAAGTCCCGGCAGAAGTGCTCTCATCGCTCAACAGCATCGATGAGCCGAGCCGTCTGGTCGATACGATGGCCGCCCACATGGCGCTGAAGATCGAACAGAAACAGGAAATCCTTGAGATTCTCGACCTGCAAGCCCGGGTTGAGCATGTCCTGGCGTTGCTCGACGCTGAAATCGACTTGCTGCAAGTTGAAAAACGCATCCGTGGCCGTGTCAAAAAGCAAATGGAGCGCAGCCAGCGCGAGTACTACCTGAATGAGCAGATGAAGGCTATTCAGAAAGAGCTGGGTGACGGTGACGAAGGTCACAACGAAATCGAAGAGCTGAAAAAGCGAATCGATGCGGCAGGCTTGCCTAAAGACGCCATGGCCAAGGCCCAGGCTGAGCTGAACAAGCTCAAGCAGATGTCGCCAATGTCCGCTGAAGCCACTGTGGTGCGTTCCTACATCGATTGGTTGGTACAGGTGCCGTGGAAGGCGCAGAGCAAGGTTCGCCTTGATCTCAAGCGTGCCGAAGACATTCTTGACGCTGACCACTATGGTCTGGAGGAAGTTAAAGAACGGATTCTCGAATACCTCGCTGTGCAAAAGCGCGTGAAGAAGATTCGTGGCCCGGTTCTGTGTCTTGTAGGTCCTCCTGGTGTCGGTAAAACCTCTCTTGCAGAGTCTATTGCCCACGCAACAAACAGAAAGTTCGTACGCATGGCTTTGGGTGGCGTGCGTGATGAAGCCGAAATACGTGGCCATCGTCGTACCTACATAGGTTCGATGCCGGGTAGATTGATTCAAAAAATGACAAAAGTAGGCGTGCGCAATCCGCTGTTCTTGCTCGATGAAATCGACAAGATGGGCAGCGACATGCGCGGCGATCCCGCTTCTGCATTGCTTGAAGTGCTTGATCCGGAACAGAACCACAACTTCAATGATCATTACCTTGAGGTCGACTACGACCTGTCTGACGTAATGTTCCTGTGTACCTCGAACTCGATGAACATTCCGCCGGCGTTGCTGGACCGGATGGAAGTCATTCGACTGCCGGGTTACACCGAAGATGAAAAAATCAACATCGCTGTCAAATACCTCGCACCCAAGCAAATTGAGGCCAACGGCCTGAAGAAAGGGGAGCTGGCGTTCGACAACGAAGCCATCCGCGACATCATTCGTTACTACACACGTGAAGCGGGTGTGCGAGGTCTTGAGCGCCAGATTGCGAAGGTTTGTCGTAAGGCAGTCAAAGAGCACGCTATGGAAAAACGCTTCGCCGTCACGGTGACGCCTGAGCTTCTGGAGCACTTCCTGGGTGTAAGAAAATTCAGCTATGGCTTGGCTGAGCAGGAAGACCAGATCGGTCAAGTGACCGGCTTGGCGTGGACGCAGGTTGGCGGCGAATTGCTGACTATCGAAGCCGCAGTTGTGCCGGGCAAGGGTCAGTTGATCAAGACTGGATCGCTTGGCGATGTGATGCTGGAGTCCATTACCGCTGCACTGACTGTGGTTCGTAGCCGCGCGAAAAGCCTCGGTATCCCATTGGATTTCCACGAGAAACGCGATATTCACATCCACATGCCGGAAGGCGCGACACCTAAGGATGGGCCGAGCGCGGGTGTCGGTATGTGCACCGCTTTAGTCTCTGCTTTGACGCTGATTCCGGTACGCGCCGATGTTGCGATGACAGGTGAAATTACGCTGCGGGGCCAGGTTCTGGCTATCGGGGGCTTGAAGGAAAAACTGCTGGCTGCTCACCGAGGCGGTATAAAAACAGTCATTATTCCTGAAGAAAACGTTCGCGATCTGAAGGAAATTCCTGACAACATAAAACAGGATCTTCAGATCAAACCGGTTAAATGGATTGACGAGGTCCTGCAAATTGCGCTGCAATACGCGCCGGAGCCCTTGCCGGATGTGGCTCCCGAGATTGTTGCCAAGGACGACAAGCGAGAGTCTGACTCTAAGGAAAGAATTAGCACGCATTAATATGGCTTTGCCTGAAGGGCTTGTTGACGCTGTTTAGAGCCCTTGTTATAAAGCGGCTCATGCAGTCTCAATAAGCGCTTCAGCAGTCGTCTTGCTTTTTACCAAAAACTTTAGAAACATACTCAAATAGATATAAGGGGACTTAGAGTGAACAAGTCGGAACTGATTGATGCTATCGCTGCATCTGCTGATATCCCGAAAGCTGCAGCCGGCCGTGCGCTGGACGCAGTAATCGAATCCGTCACTGGCGCTCTAAAGGCTGGCGACTCTGTGGTACTGGTTGGTTTTGGTACTTTTTCTGTGACTGATCGTCCTGCTCGCACGGGCCGTAACCCACAGACTGGCGAAGCGCTGAAAATCGCAGCTGCCAAAAAACCAGGCTTCAAAGCCGGTAAAGCACTGAAAGAAGCCGTTAACTAAGTTTCTGCAACACTTTTTACCCAACCGGGTCAGGCGCACGCCAGGCTTGGCAGCGGAGCGGTAGTGCAGTCGATGGCAACATTGGCAGGTCACACCGGGGGTCGCGGGTTCGAGCCCGGTCCGCTCCGCCAGTTAAGAAAAGGCGCATCCTCGGATGCGCCTTTCTTCTATCCGGACTCTACCCACGCTCCACGGTTGCTCATTGTGCAAGACCGTTTCTGGGGGAAGCATGCTGCAAAATATCAGGGACAATTCACAAGGCTGGATTGCCAAGACCATCATCGGAGTCATCGTCGCGTTAATGGCGTTGACCGGTTTCGATGCCATTTTTCAAGCCACCTCAACCAGCAAGGATGCGGCCAAGGTTAACGGCGAAGAGATCACGCAAGTTGAGCTGAGTCAGGCTGTCGACATGCAACGTCGTCAGCTCATGCAACAGCTTGGCAAGGATTTCGATGCTTCACTGCTCGATGAAAAAATGCTGCGTGAAGCGGCCCTTAAAGGGTTGATCGATCGCAAGCTGCTGTTGCAGGGCGCTAATAACGCGAAGTTCTCCTTCTCTGAAGCGGCTCTGGATCAAGTTATCCTGCAGACGCCTGAGTTTCAGGAGAACGGTCAGTTCAGCCCTGAACGATTTGATCAGGTGATTCGTCAGCTGGGTTACGGTCGTCTGCAATTCCGCGAAATGCTGGGCCAGGAAATGCTGATCGGTCAACTGCGTGCCGGTTTGGCCGGCAGTGGGTTTGTGACCGATGAGCAAGTGAACGCTTTTGCCCGTCTCGATAAACAAACCCGTGATTTCGCTTCGCTGAACATCAAAGCCGACCCGGCTGCGGTGAAAGTGAGCGACGATGAAATCAAGGCGTATTACGACGAGCATGCCAAGGAATTCATGACGCCCGATCAGGTCGTGATCGACTACATCGAGTTGAAGAAGTCCTCCTTCTTTGATCAGGTGGCGGTCAAGGACGATGAGCTGCAAGCGCTTTATCAGAAGGAAATTGCCAACCTGGCTGAGCAACGCCGCGCTGCGCACATCCTGATTGAAGTCAATGACAAGGTCAGCGACGAACAAGCCAAAGCCAAGATCGCTGAGATTCAGCAGCGTCTGGCCAAGGGTGAAAGCTTCGAGGCCCTGGCCAAAGAGTTCTCGCAAGACCCGGGCTCTGCTGCCAATGGCGGTGATTTGGGCTTCGCTGGAACAGGTGTTTACGATCCTGTGTTTGAAGCAGCTGTTTATGCGTTGAAACAGGATCAGGTGTCGGAGCCGGTTCGCACCAGCTTTGGCTATCACCTGATCAAGTTGCTGGGCGTTGAAGCGCCTGAAGTACCAAGCTTTGCCAGCCTGAAAGACAAGCTGACGCGTGACTTGAAAACCCAGCAGGTTGAGCGCCTCTTTGTGGATGCGACCAAGCAGTTGGAAGACTCTGCGTTTGAAGCGTCTGACCTGGCTCAGCCGGCACAAGATCTCAAGTTGACCGTGCATACCTCCGAGCCGTTTGGTCGTCAGGGCGGCAAGGGCATTGCAGCTAATCGTGACGTCATCCAGGCTGCTTTCAGCACTGAGGTGATGGATGAGGGTGCCAACAGCACCGCGATCGAACTCGATCCTGAGACTGTCGTAGTGTTGCGTGTCAAAGAGCATCACAAGCCTGAGCAATTGCCTCTTGAAGCTGTGTCCGAAAGCATTCGTGCGCAATTGGTCAAGGAGCACGCCAGCTCGGCAGCGAAAACGCGTGCTGATGAAATCATCAAAGAGCTGCGCGATGGCAAGCTGCCGTTGAATCAGCCTGTGGATGGTCAGTCGTGGAAGGTTCAGGAAGCAGCTGCACGTGGGCAGGAGGGTATTGACCCGGCTGTACTGCAAGCGGTCTTCCGCATGCCTAAGCCTGTCGCCGCTGACAAGCCTACGTTTGCCAGTGTGACGTTGGCCGATGGCACCGTTGTTGTATTGCGCCTCAATGGCGTCAACGATGCTGCGAAGCCGACTGAAGAAGAGAAAGCAGACTACCGTCGCTATCTCTCCTCGCGTGCAGGTCAGCAAGACTTTGCCGCGTACCGCAAGCAGTTGGAAAACGAAGCCAAGGTTGAGCGCTACTAAGCGTTCTGCCTGCTTCACTAAAAATGGCCGCTCTTTGAGCGGCCATTTTTTTTGCATGCTTTTACCTTTTACCCTTATTCCTGTAGCAGGGACGAGGAGTAACAGTTTCACTGTCTGATAAATGCAAAACGCCCGGTGCATAGACTGCACCGGGCGTTTTGAGAAGCGGCTTTAACGAAGGGTTTACTCTTCGAGGCTGCCCATTGCGGTGGTGTTGAAACCGCCGTCTACGTACATGATTTCGCCGCTGATGCCCGATGCCAGATCGGAGCACAGGAAGGCGCCGGCATTGCCGACTTCGTCGATGGTGACGTTACGACGCAGTGGAGTCTGCGCTTCGTTGGCCGCCAGCATTTTACGGAAGTTCTTGATACCCGAAGCTGCCAGGGTACGGATCGGGCCAGCCGATACGCAGTTAACGCGAGTGCCCTCAGGGCCCAGGCTGCCTGCCAGATAACGTACGCCGGCTTCCAGGCTGGCTTTGGCCATACCCATGACGTTGTAGTTCGGCATGGTGCGCTCTGCGCCCAGGTAAGACAGGGTCAGCAGGCTGCCATTGCGGCCTTTCATCATTGGGCGGCCAGCTTTGGCCAGCGCCACGAAGCTGTAAGCGCTGATGTCGTGAGCGATGCGGAAACCTTCACGGGTAGTGGCGTCGGTGAAGTCACCGTCCAGCTGGTCGCCCGGAGCGAAACCTACGGAGTGAACGATGCAGTCCAGGCCATCCCATTTTTTGCTCAGGTCTTCAAAGACCTTGGCGATTTCTTCATCGCTGGCAACGTCGCAAGGGAAGCACAGTTCAGGGTTTGAGCCCCAGCCTGCTGCGAACTCTTCTACGCGGCCTTTAAGCTTTTCGTTCTGATAAGTGAAAGCAAGTTCAGCGCCTTCACGGTGCATGGCGGCAGCAATGCCAGAAGCGATGGACAATTTGCTAGCGACACCGACGATCAGGACGCGCTTACCGGCGAGAAAACCCATGTGTTGTTCCTCTATCAGATTAATCGACAGCCACTGGTGCCAAATAGGCGGCTTCCAGCAGCTGTTGTGTATATGGATGTTGCGGTGAGGCAAAGATACTTTGCGCATCACCCTGTTCGACCACTTGGCCATGCTTGACCACCATCAACTGGTGGCTCAGCGCTTTGACGACAGCCAGGTCATGGCTGATAAACAAATACGTCAGGTTGTACTTGACTTGCAGTGAGCGTAAAAGCTCAACAACCTGGCGTTGTACGGTCCGGTCCAACGCTGAGGTTGGTTCGTCCAGCAAAATCAACGCCGGTTTTAAAACCAGTGCGCGGGCAATGGCGATTCGTTGCCGTTGCCCACCTGAAAACTCGTGAGGGTAGCGGTGCCGGGTTTCCGGATCCAGACCTACTTCCCGCAAGGCTTCAATAATTGCGGTTTCCTGCTCCTCGGCAGTGCCCATGCGGTGAATGCGCAAGCCTTCACCGACAATTTCGCTGACGCTCATGCGTGGGCTGAGGCTGCCAAACGGGTCTTGGAACACCACCTGCATTTCCCGACGTAAAGGTCGGACTTCTTGCTGAGACATGCAGTCTAGCCGTTTGTCCTCAAAACGGATCAAACCCTTGCTGGCAATTAAACGCAAAATCGCCAGGCCGAGTGTCGATTTGCCTGATCCGCTTTCCCCTACAATGCCCAGGGTCTGACCCTGACGCAGACTGAAGTTTATGCCGTCGACCGCCTTCACGTAATCAACGGTTTTACGCATCAGCCCTTTTTTTATCGGGAACCAGACTTTCAGGTCGTCGACCTCCAGCAATGTCGGCCCTGCCACGGTAGCGGCCGGGTCTCCGCTGGGCTCCGCATTCAGCAGCTCCTGTGTGTACGGATGCTGCGGTGAACGGAACAGCTGTTCACACGATGCTTGTTCGACGATTGAACCTCGCTGCATGACACATACTCGGTGCGCAATTCGTCTAACCAGGTTCAAATCGTGGGTGATCAGTAACAGGGACATGCCCAAGCGGGCTTGTAAATCCTTTAGCAAATCGAGGATTTTCAACTGCACGGTAACGTCCAGCGCAGTGGTCGGCTCGTCGGCGATCAACAGTTCCGGCTCGTTGGCCAAGGCCATCGCAATCATGACGCGTTGTCTCTGCCCGCCTGACAGCTCGTGTGGCAGCGCTTTAAGGCGTTTGTGAGGCTCAGGTATGCCCACCAGCTCAAGCAGCTCCAGGGTGCGCGCAGTGGCTTGCTTGCCGGTCAGCCCTTTGTGGATGCCCAGTACTTCGTTGATTTGTTTCTCAATTGAGTGCAGCGGGTTGAGCGAAGTCATGGGCTCTTGAAAAATCATGGCGATGCGATTGCCGCGAACATGCCGAAGCTTTTTTTCATTGAGGCTCAATAGATCCTGACCGTCATACAGGATGCTGCCCGTGGGATGGCGTGCCAGCGGGTAGGGCAGCAGGCGCAAAATCGAATGCGCGGTCACCGATTTACCTGAGCCGCTTTCGCCAACCAGTGCCAGGGTTTCACCTCGTTTGATGTCAAAGCTGATGCCTTTCACCACCCGATGTGGGTGTTCACCGCTGACAAACTCGACGGAGAGATCACGCACTTGAATCAGATTGTCCTGCGTCATCTCATTTCCTCGGGTCGAACGCATCGCGAGCGGACTCGCCGATAAACACCAACAGGCTGAGCATGATGGCCAGCACGGCAAAGGCGCTTATGCCCAGCCACGGCGCTTGCAGATTGGATTTGCCCTGTGCCACCAGCTCGCCCAATGACGGTGCTCCGGGTGGCAGGCCGAAGCCCAAAAAGTCCAGTGCGGTCAGGGTGCCAATGGCGCCGGTCAAAATAAAAGGCATAAAGGTCATGGTCGACACCATCGCGTTGGGCAGGATATGGCGGTACATAATGGCCATGTCTTTCATGCCCAGCGCTCGGGCGGCGCGCACGTATTCCAGGTTGCGGCCGCGCAGAAACTCGGCGCGTACCACATCGACCAAACTCATCCATGAGAACAGCAACATGATTCCCAATAGCCACCAGAAGTTGGGTTGCACAAAGCTGGCGAGGATGATCAGCAGATACAGCACCGGTAACCCGGACCATATTTCCAGAAAGCGTTGACCGGCCAGGTCGACCCAGCCTCCGTAGAAACCCTGAAGTGCCCCGGCAATCACGCCAATTATTGAACTGAGCACTGTTAACGTCAGAGCGAACAGAATAGATATTCGGAAGCCGTAAATAACCCGTGCGAGTACATCCCGGCCCTGATCGTCAGTGCCCAGCCAGTTTTCGGCAGAAGGCGGGGCAGGGGCCGGGACTTTCAGGTCGTAGTTGATGCTCTGATAACTGTACGGGATGGGCGGCCACAGAACCCAGGCGTCTTTTTTGGCGAGCAGTTCACGAATGTACGGGCTTTTGTAGTTGGCTTCGAGTGGGAACTCGCCGCCAAAGTCTGTCTCCGGGTAACGTTTAAGGGCCGGGAAAAACCATTCGCCTTCGTAGTGGATAACCAGGGGTTTGTCGTTGGCGATCAGTTCTGCACCGAGGCTCAGCCCGAACAGCACAAGAAAGATCCATAACGACCACCAGCCGCGTCTGTTGGCTTTAAAACGTTCGAAACGTCGTCGATTGAGGGGGGACAATTTCATCTCAATGCTTCCTGCTTTCGAAGTCGATACGCGGGTCTACCAAGGTGTAAGAAAGGTCGCCGATCAATTTCACGATCAGGCCGACCAGCGTAAAAATAAACAAGGTGCCAAATACCACCGGGTAATCGCGATTGATTGCAGCTTCAAAACTCATGAGGCCTAAACCGTCCAGTGAGAAAATCACCTCGACCAGCAAAGAGCCGGTGAAGAAAATCCCGATAAAGGCGGAAGGGAAACCTGCAATCACCAGCAGCATGGCGTTGCGAAATACATGCCCATACAGGACACGGTGATTGGTCAGTCCTTTGGCTTTGGCGGTGACCACGTATTGTTTGTTGATCTCATCCAGAAAGCTGTTTTTGGTCAGCAGGGTCATGGTGGCAAAGTTGCCGATCACCAGCGCCGTGACAGGCAATACCAAGTGCCAGAAATAGTCGAGAATCTTTCCGGTCAGGCTCAATTCGTCAAAGTTGTTGGAGGTCAGACCGCGCAGTGGAAACCAGTCCAGGTAACTGCCGCCGGCAAACACCACAATCAACAGGATGGCGAACAGGAATGCCGGGATCGCATAGCCCACTATGATCGCCGAGCTGGTCCAGACGTCAAAGCGGCTGCCGTGTCGTGTGGCTTTGGCAATGCCCAGCGGAATCGACACAAGGTACATGATCAGCGTGCTCCACAAACCCAGCGAGATGGATACAGGCATCTTCTCCTTGATCAGGTCGATCACCTTGGCATCCCGGAAAAAGCTCTCGCCGAAGTCCAGTTGCGCGTAGTTCTTGATCATGATCCACAAGCGTTCCGGTGCCGATTTGTCGAAGCCATACATCTTTTCGATTTCTTTGATCAGCTCCGGATCCAGCCCTTGTGCGCCCCGGTAATTGGCCCCCGCCACCGAGACTTCGGAGCCGCCGCCGGCAATACGGCTGGTGGCGCCATCAAAGCCTTCGAGTTTGGCAATCATCTGCTCAACCGGGCCGCCCGGTGCGGCCTGAATGATGATGAAGTTAATCAGTAGAATCCCGAACAAGGTCGGAATGATCAGCAGCAGTCGCCTGATGATATAAGCCAGCATTTAAGGCTCCTGGCTCGCGCTTTCAGGTTGAGGGGGTTTCGCAGGTTGTGAATCCGGTTTCGCCCACCAGGTATCGGTACCGATGTCGTACTTGGGCGTGATCTCGGGATGACCGATGTGGCTGGAATAAGCTACGCGCCAGGTCTTGATGTGCCAGTTGGGAATCACGTAGAAGCCCCATTGCAGTACGCGGTCGAGTGCGCGGGCATGGTTGATCAGGCTTTGTCGGGATTCGGCATTGATCAGGCCTTCAGTCAATTGATCAATGGCCGGGTCTTTGAGGCCGATGAAGTTTCGACTGCCGGGCTTGTCGACACTCTGCGACTCCCAGTATTCACGTTGTTCGCTGCCGGGTGAATTTGATTGCGGGAAGCTGCCTACAATCATGTCGTAATCGCGCGAACGCAGACGGTTGAGGTATTGAGAGGTGTCGACCCGCCGAATTTGCAGGTCAATACCCAGGTCGCTGAGGTTGCGTTTGTAGGGCAGCAGGATTCGCTCGAACTCGGTTTGCGCCAACAGGAACTCGATTTTCACCGGTTTGCCCTGTGCATCGACCATTTTGTCATCGACGATGCGCCAGCCGGCCTCTTGCAAGAGTTGATAAGCACGACGTTGCTGGTCACGGATCATGCCGCTGGCGTCGGTGACATTGGGTTTGAAAACCTCAGTGAACACTTGGTCAGGGACCTGCCCGCGCAAAGGTTCCAGAATCGCCAGCTCTGCTTCGCTGGGCGGTGCCTTGGCAGCCATTTCCGAATTTTCAAAATAACTGCCGGTGCGTGCGTAAGCGCCGCTGAACAGTTGCTTATTGGCCCACTCAAAGTCGAACAACAGGCTAAGCGCTTCACGCACCCGCACATCCTGGAACATCGGCTTGCGCAGGTTGAACACAAAACCCTGCATGCCGGTCGGGTTGTGATTGCGGATTTCTTCTTTTTTCAAGCGACCTTGGGTAAATGCAGGCGCGTTGTAGGCGCTGGCCCAATTTTTGGCGCTGATTTCTAGCCAATAATCAAACTGCCCGGCCTTGAGTGCCTCAAAGGCCACGCTGTTGTCGCGAAAGTAATCGACGGTGATCGTGTCAAAGTTGTACAGGCCCTTGTTGATAGGCAGGTCTTTGCCCCAGTAATCCTTGTTGCGCTCATACCGAATAAAGCGTCCAGGCTTGATCTCGGTGATGGTGTATGGGCCGCTGCCCACCGGCACTTCAAGGCTGCCCTTGGCAAAGTCGCGCGTTTCCCACCAGTGCTTGGGTAGCACAGGAAGCTGGCCTAGAATTAACGGTAATTCGCGATTTTTGGTGTGCTTGAAGGTGAATTTCACCTGCAGTGGGGTTTCTGCGATGGCTTGATCGACGTCGCTGTAATAGCCCTTGAACAGGGGCGAGCCATTTTTCATGAGGGTGTCAAAGCTGAAGACAACATCTTCGGCGCGGATTGGATGGCCATCGTTGAACTTGGCTTCTGGGCGCAGGTAAAAACGCACCCAACTGTTGTCAGGGGCTTTTTCGATTTTTTCAGCGATCAGACCATAGGCGGTGAATGGCTCATCCAGGGTTTGCCGTGCCAGGGTGTCGAACGTTAATGAAATATCGTCGGCCGGCACGCCCTTGTTGATAAACGGATTGAGGCTGTCAAAGCTGCCCAGCGATGATTTTCGAAAGGTTCCGCCCTTGGGTGCATCCGGGTTGACGTAATCGACATGCTTGAAGTTGGCCGGGTATTTGGGCGGCTCATCGTAGAGTGTCAACGCATGCTGCGGGGCCGCCAGTGCCGCACAGGCAAGGCTGGCCAGTAGCAGGCCACTCAACGGCTTGAGTAACGTACGCAAGGGCATCATTGGGTTTTCTCCGTAGTCTTTAGCCACCACGCACTGAGGCCTAATGTATAGGGGGGCGTAGTCACGAAGGCGAGCCGGTTGCGGTACGCCAGGCGGTGATAATTCAGATACCAGTTAGGGATGCTGTAGTGCTGCCAGAGCAGGACGCGATCCAGCGCCCGGCCCGCGGCCAATTGTTCTTCACGGGTTTGTGCAGCCAGCAGGCGTTCAAGCAGTTGATCGACGACCGGATTCGCAACCCCTGCATAATTTTTGCTGCCCTTGACGTTGGCCTGGCTTGAGTGGAAGTACTGCCACTGTTCAAGGCCGGGGCTTAAGGTTTGGTCGAGGGTCATCAGGATCATGTCGAAGTCGAACTGATCCAGCCGCTGTTTGTACTGGGCGCGATCCACGGTACGCAGCCGTGCATCGATGCCAATACTGGCCAGGTTTTCAACGTAAGGCTGCAATATGCGCTCAAGGTTGGGATTTACCAGCAGTATTTCGAAACGCAACGGGTTGCCGTCGCTGTCGAGCAAGCGTTGTTGTGACAGCTTCCAGCCGCCTTCACTCAGTAGTTGCAGGGCATGGCGCAGGGTTTCACGGGGGATGCCCTGACCTTCGGTGCGCGGCAAGGCAAATGCCTGGGCGAAGAGTTCGGGCGGCAGTTGGCTACGCCATGGTGACAGCATCAACCACTCGTGACCTTGGGCAAGGCCGCTGGCCGAGAATTCACTGTTGGGGTAATAGCTGAGGGCGCGCTTATAGGCACCGTTGAACAGCGCACGGTTGGTCCATTCAAAGTCAAACATCAAGCCCAGCGCTTCGCGGACTTTTGTCTGCGCAAAGGTGCTGCGTCGGCTATTCATAAACAGCCCTTGGGTTTGAGTCGGAATCTGGTGAGTGATTTCAGCTTTTATGACCTCTCCCCGGCGCACGGCCGGGAAGTTATAGCCATTGGCCCAGTTCTTGGCCTGATGCTCGATATAGATGTCGAACTCACCCGCCTTGAACGCTTCGAACGCCACGTCGCTGTCGCGATAGAACTCAACTTCGACACGGTTGAAGTTATATTTGCCACGATTGACCGGCAAATTGGCGCCCCACCAGTTTTTAACATGTTCAAAAACCAGCTGTCGTCCCGGTGTGACCTTGGTAATACGGTAAGGCCCGCTGCCTAGTGGTGGCTCAAACGTAGTGGCTTTGAAGTCACGCGTTGCCCAGTAGTGCTGGGGCAGAACCGGTAATTCGCCCAACCGTAAAATCAACAGCGGGTTGCCCGAGCGTTTGAATACAAAGCGAATGCGCTTGGGCCCCAGAATGTCCACGCGCTGAACTTCTTGAAGGTTGGTCCGGTATTGAGGATGACCTTCTTTGAGAAGGAGATTGTATGAAAAGGCGACGTCGTAGGCGGTAATCGGTGCGCCATCATGGAACTTCGCTTCAGGTCGTAAGTTAAATACCACCCAACTGCGGTCCTCGTTGTATTCCACCGATTGTGCGATCAGGCCATAGCTGGAGGTCGGTTCGTCACCTGAGGGGGCGTACTGTCCTGTGCCGGCCATCAGGGTTTCGTTAAGCTCGTTGACCCCGTATTGCAGGAAATTGGCAGTCGAAACCGGGCTTGTGCCTTTAAAGGTATAGGGGTTGAGTGTGTCAAAGGTGCCAAACGCCATGACTTTCAACGTCCCGCCTTTTGGGGCGTCGGGGTTCACCCAGTCGAAATGGGTAAAGGTGGCCGGGTACTTGAGTGTGCCGAACTGCGCATAGCCGTGGCTTTCGCTGATGGCAGCGCTTGCGGGAAAGCTCAAGGCCAGGCTGATGAATAGCGGGAGGAGGGGACGCATCAAGGCAGAGATCCGATCCAGGCATTGGGCTTAGGGTTTCCGTACAGTAACAGCTTGTATCTGTAGGAAAAAGGCTGCACTGGAAAGCACTACGGGTAAGTAGCGTCCTGCTTGTTAGTAGGACTCTACTTACCCGTGGCGGGCCCAACTTTCGGCTTAGCGCGGTTTGGATACCGTCAGCATTTGTCCGGGCTTAAGGGCTTTGGCACTGTTCGGATTCCAGCGTTTGAGGTGTTGCATCTCAACGTTAAATCGCTTGGCAACGATGTACAGCGAGTCGCCTTTTTTAACTTTGTACCGTGTAGGTTTTTTGGCCGTTGGCTTGCGTGTGTCTTGCATGACCAGAATCTGGCCGGCCTTGAGGTTGTTGCCGCTGAGTTTGTTCCAGTGTTGCAAGTCTTTGACGTTGACCTTGTTGGCTTTCGCAATCAGGGTCAGGTTGTCGCCGCTTTTAACCCGGTACTTGCGGTTCAATCGCGCGGTCGATGTGCTTACAACTTTGTCGAACACCGGTTTGTTGGGGCGCAGACTGACTAGCTGGTCGGAGCTGAGGTTGGACAGGCTGGCCGTTAGCAGTTGGGCTTTGGCCGTGGGTACCAGCAAAAGCTGTGGCCCCTCGGTGGTTGCACGTTGTTTGTAGGCCGGGTTGAGTTGAAACATCTCGTCTTCATCGATCTCGGCCAGCGCAGCGACGCGCGACAAGTCCATCGATTGTTTGATTTCGACTGTTTCAAAGTAGGGTTCGTTGGCAATCGGGTTCAAGTTGATGCCATAGGCTTCAGGGGCCAGAACCACTTGGGAGAGTGCCAGTAACTTGGGGACATAATCTTTGGTTTCCTGCGGCAAAGGCAGGTTCCAGTAGTCAGTCGGCAAGCCAAGTTTTTCGTTGCGTTCAATGGCTCGGCTGACTGTGCCTTCGCCTGCATTGTAGGCTGCCAGCGCCAGCAACCAGTCACCGTTAAACATGTCGTGCAGGCGGTTCAGGTAGTCCAGAGCGGCGATTGTCGAGGCAGTAATATCACGACGGCCATCGTAGGCGCGGGTCTGGCGCAAATTGAAGTAGCGCCCTGTTGAGGGGATGAACTGCCATAACCCGACGGCATTGGCGTGGGAGTAAGCCAGCGGATTGTAGGCGCTTTCGATAGCCGGCAGTAAGGCCAGCTCCAGCGGCATGTTGCGTTCTTCGAGGCGCTCAACGATGTAGTGGATATAGAGGCTGCCGCGTTCGCCGGCATTTTCGAGAAAAGATGGGTTGCTGGCAAACCAAAGGCGCTGCTGTTCGATGCGGGGGTTAACGTTCTGGCCATCTTGCAATTTGAAACCCTGGCGCATCCGTTCCCACACATCTTGTGGCGCAACGGGGCTGGGTTTGGAGCTGAGCCAGAGGGGCTCTTGAGGAATACGTTTGGTGATTTTGAGACTGGCCCGTTCGGAGGGTTGGGCCGAGTGATCCATGGATTGGCAGCCCGCGAGGGTGGCGGACACAGCTACCGCGATGGCTTTAACCAAGCGCGTCAATGCATCTGAATTAATGGAGTTACCTTTGAATGATGACATTGGCTAAAGAAAAGTTCGGGCAAAAATGTCGGGCGATTCTAGAAAGCAGGTGGGGCGCGGTCAACTGTTCAGAATTTCAGGGTTAACCGCGAGCTTGATCAGAACTTATCTTTCCAGCTTCGCAAGCTGGCAAATACCGCACTGGGCGAGTTGTTGTTGCGCTTATTCCATTCGTCAGCTTTTTCTTTAACAGATGTTTCGGTAACCCGTAGAAACGGATTTGTGCGTAATTCGAGTGCAATAGAAGAAGGCAGGCTGATACGACCCTGATCTCGCCATTGTTGGACTTGCAAGGTTCGGGCTGCAATATCTGTATTGGTGGGTTCTACCGCTTGGGCAAAGCGCAGATTGCTCAGCGTGTATTCGTGCGCGCAGAACACTGCAGTTTGCGGTGGCAACACCGCCAGGCGGCTAAGCGAGTGATGCATTTGCTCGGGAGTGCCCTCGAACAGTCGCCCACAACCTGCCGCAAACAAGGTGTCGCCGCAGAAGAGTAAGGGGGTCGACGCATCGTGGTGGTAATAGGCGATATGACCCAGTGTGTGGCCCGGAACGAGCAGTACGTCGAACTTAAGGCCCAGCACTTCAATAGCATCATTGTCATTGAGCGCCACTTGTCGGCCCGCAATGTTCTCAAGTGCAGGCCCCCAGACCTTCGCGTTAGTGTGTTCAAGCAGCGGCAAAACCCCACCCACATGGTCGGCGTGGTGGTGAGTGATCAGGATGTCACTGAGCTCCCAGCCCGGATGTTGGGCCAGCCAGTCCAGAACAGGGGCGGCGTCACCCGGATCGACCACGGCGCAACGTTGATTCGTTGTGTCTTGTAACAACCAGATGTAGTTGTCGCTGAAGGCGGGCAGGGCGTCGATCTGTAACATGGCGCAATTCCAATGTCTGAAACAAAGGCGCATCTTAGGTCCTGTGATACCCACATGGCGAATTGGAGGAGCAATGACCGATAAAGTATTGGCTCAGGCCGATCCGGAATGGCTGGCGCTGATCAGTTCGGCGCGGGAATGGTTGTCTGGCCCCCACGGGCAATTGCTGCTCGAAGATGAGCAGCGGGTGCTGGAGGACGAGCTGGGGCGGTTTTTCGGCGGTTATCTGGTGCATTACGGCCCGGGTGCCGACACCCCGCCCAAGGCCCCTCAAGTACAGCGTAATGTGCGTTTGGGGGCGCCGCTGCCCGGCGTCGAAATCATCTGTGAAGAGCAGGCCTGGCCTTTATGTGAGCATGCTGCCGATGTCGTTGTGTTGCAGCATGGCCTGGATTTTTGCCTGTCACCCCATGGCTTGTTGCGTGAAGCGGCCAGTAGTGTGCGACCTGGCGGGCACTTGTTGATTGTGGGCATAAACCCTTGGAGCAGTTGGGGCCTGAGGCATGTTTTTGCCAAGGATGCGCTGTCCAGGGCGCGTTGTATTTCGCCTTCTCGGGTCGCTGACTGGCTGAATTTGCTGGGCTTTGCGCTGGAGAAACGTCGCTTCGGGTGCTATCGTCCGCCGCTGGCATCTGCTGCCTGGCAAAGCCGTTTGGCGGGCTGGGAGCGCAAGGCGGGAAGCTGGCAATTGGCCGGTGGCGGCTTCTATGTATTGGTTGCGCGCAAAATAGTGGTGGGCCTGCGTCCGGTCAACCCGATGCGCCGCGAGCCGATGGGCAAGCTGATTCCGCTGCCGATGGCCAAGGTCACTCGGCGTCATACTGAACCCTAATTTCATGTCGGGTCGAATTCACTCGGCCCCGGGTGCTGCTGATCCTTGATTGGCAGGCCGTAGCAGCCTTTTCTGGAAAGTTTGTAATGAGCAATAGTGTTGAAATGTTCACCGATGGTGCCTGCAAGGGTAATCCCGGCCCCGGGGGTTGGGGGGCTTTGCTGGTGTGTCAGGGCGTCGAGAAAGAGTTGTGGGGCGGTGAACCTAACACCACCAATAACCGAATGGAGCTGATGGCAGCCATTCGTGGCCTGGAGGAACTCAAGCGTCCGTGCGAAGTGTTACTGGTAACCGACTCGCAGTACGTGATGAAAGGCATCACAGAGTGGATGGTCAACTGGAAAAAACGCGGCTGGAAAACCGCCGCCAAAGAACCGGTTAAAAATGCCGATTTGTGGAAAATGCTCGATGAGCAAGTCAATCGTCATACCGTGAAGTGGGAGTGGGTGCGCGGTCATATCGGCCATTACGGCAACGAGCGCGCAGACCAGTTGGCCAACCGCGGTGTGGACGAAATGAGGGGCATCAAGCATGCGTAGCGTTGTACTCGATACCGAAACCACCGGTATGCCGGTTACCGACGGCCACCGGGTCATCGAGATCGGTTGCGTCGAGTTGATGGGCCGTCGCCTGACAGGCAGGCACTTCCACGTGTACCTGCAGCCTGACCGCGAAAGCGACGAGGGTGCGATTGGCGTTCACGGTATTACCAATGAGTTTCTGGTGGGTAAACCGCGATTTGCCGAAGTGGCCGACGAGTTTTTTGATTTCATCAAAGGCGCGCAACTGATCATTCATAACGCTGCGTTTGACGTGGGCTTTCTGAATAACGAATTTGCCCTGATCGGTCAGACCGACCGCGCTGACCTCACGCAACACTGCACCATCCTCGACACGTTGATGATGGCCCGAGCGCGACACCCAGGGCAGCGCAACAGCCTGGATGCGTTGTGCAAACGCTATGGTGTAGATAACTCGGGCCGTGAACTGCACGGCGCGTTGCTCGACTCCGAGATTCTGGCAGACGTTTACCTGACCATGACGGGCGGCCAGACCAGCCTGTCGCTGGCGGGTAACGCCTCTGACGGTAATGGTTCTGGCGAGGGCTCGGGCAATCAGGCCACCGAAATTCGTCGCTTGGCGGCCGATCGTCAGCCAGGCCGGATCATTCGTGCAAGCGATGCGGAGCTGGCAGAGCACGCGGCACGTCTCGAAGTGATTGCAAAATCGGCGGGTGCGCCTTCGTTATGGGCTCAACTTCTCGAAGCCAAAGGGCAAACGTTGCAATAGCCTTGAGCTGAATCCAGGGCAGTGTTTGGCGACAGAAAAGGATTGTTCATGTACCTCGTTATGCACCCTAAGGACCCTGAGGTTTCAGTACGGCTTGCAGATGAAGGGTTTGCCCCCTATGTGTGGGGCAACGATTTCAGCTTTGATGTGAAAGCGTATGCACAGGTTGATCAGGGTAAAAAGGTCGAACATTGGCCCTTGGAGATGATCACCCCTTACCGCAAGTGCTACGGCATAGACCCTGATGAATTTGCGGCTTACCTCGGTGGTTCAGACAGCGCGATTTTCATGGCTTATCTGGACAACCAGGCGGTGGGGCATGTGGTGGTCAGCACCAACTGGAATGGTTTTGCCCATGTTGATGAATTGGCTGTTGCGGCCCGTGCCCGCCGCCATGGCGTGGCCAAGTCATTGCTGGATGTGGTCAAGTTCTGGAGTCTTAAGAAAAACCTTCCCGGCATCATGCTTGAGACCCAAAACAACAACATTGGCGCTTGTCGCTTGTATGAGCGTTGCGGGTATCAGGTGGGCGGTATTGATGGTTTACGCTACCGAGGCATTGATCCGCAGACTCGCGAGGTGGCGATTTTTTGGTATTTATTGTTCGAGTGAACGCGCACTAACCTAAATCCAGAATGTCGCCGGTAAAACAGCCCGTTATAGTTTCAGCGTTAAGCAGCGGGTCTTTCAGCGAGGAGAACCTGAACATTTCTTTGCGGGGTTCAGGCAGCATCGCCAGTTGTTCGGTGCGGTGGTTTTCAGTGTGAGCCAGCCAGCGTTCCACGCACTCATTGAGGTGCTCGGGCTGCTCGGCAAAGTGCCCGTATACATCAGCGCCGGTCACCGGTTTAAGGCTCAAGGGGTACAAGCGTTTGACGGTGTGGGTGATGTTTTCGACTTCTTTTATCAGCCGCAAATTCATGTCTTTGTGCGCCTCCCGGTATTTGTCCGGGCGATTTTGTGAGTCTTTAAAAGCGGCGCGCAAGTCGTGCTGGATCTGCTCAAGCCCACGGGACACGAAGGTGTATTCAACTCTGGTCACCAGCGGGTTTTGGGTTTCCAGAGCCTCCATGTAGCGCTTCAATGCGGCCCAGCAGCGCGGGATGTAACTGTCGACCATGTAGTGCTGAGCCATGTCGAATAGCTGGCGCAAAAAGGTGCCGCGCTCGGGCAGCCCGTCTTTATAGCCTACGGCCACACTGCACACCGCGTGCTGGACGGCGGTATCGCACAGCGGTTGCCACATGATGTGCGAGACCGTGCCCTGACCAAAATCCACCGGCATAAAGTGACGCAACGTGCCGTGATGCTGATAGGGCTCACCGGTCAGATTGGCCAACCCTGAGGCGAACAATGAAAGGCCGGCAGGCGCATTGGCAAAGGCCAAAACCGCGCCGGAGCCGTAAACGGCACTTTTGGTGTTCATCCAGGTGGCCGGAACACTGGGGATCGGGTCGTTATGGTTAACCATGCGGTGATGAACCAAGGACGCGGCGGCGTTGATAAAGGTGGCATCGGCGGCACGGGGCGCGCCGTAGGTGTAGAGGAGCACGTCGTAGTCGAACCCCTTACGGCAAAGCAACATTTGCGAGAGCAGTAACGCAATCGCGCCGCCAAGGCTGTGGCCACAGATCAGAACTTTTTGGCCGGTGTGAAATCTGTCGAGGTACTTCAAGATGAAAGTCGACGCTACTTTCGCCGCTTCATAAAACCCGCGATGCACCTTGCCTTCTCCTTCTTCGAAGGGCACTTGAAGTGCATCGGCATCGCGCAAGAAGTCCGGCCCGGCACTGGTGCCCCGCACAGCAATCAGGATGATGCTGTGGTTATGGGTTACGAAGGCTTGGGTGTCCGTGCCTGTGTTCCCGCGTAAGGTATCGTCCAAGAAATGGATGTTGGCGGGATTTTCTTGAGCCGAGCCCAATAATGGATTGTTGGAGGGGTATAGGGCCGGGTCGAAAGGCACGATCTCCAGTCGCTCGGAGTAAGGCACCTCTTTATAGAATGGGTAGTAGGGTTGGGTTTGCTCCGGGTTGACTTGCCAGTTCTCCATGAAGGCAGCCAGTTTGTCCCCAAACCAGTTACCCACGCTCGGCTCATGCTTAAAGCTGACGCGGGGTGTGGATACGGGTTGCTCATCAGGTTCCTGGCCGAAGGGGCAGTAACTCAAGGTGGCCATCAGGGCCAGTTGATACAGATTAAGCGCGCAAAATTCAGGCGTTGTGGAAAGCAGGGGGTGCAAGGCCCGTAAGGGGCGCACTTCAAGCACCGTCAGGCGCTGCGGCGCGATACAGACACCTTGGGTGCCAAACCTGCCCATGAGCCGACGATCTGCCACGTTCAATGGAAAGTGACACTGCACCTTAGGCGGCAGGTGGGACACGTGCTTGACCAGCTGACGAACCTCGACCTGGCAGTATTCATCTGTACCACTGATGGATAAAGGTTTTACATGGGTGCGTGAACCGTCTTTTTTAAAGTAACGGGTCTGTTCAGCTCTGACTTGTAGCTCGGTAATCGGAAGGGGATAGTGCTCTCGCCCCATCAGGTTTGTATAAGTTTCAATGGTTCCGTGATAGACCGTGTTGAATGTAAGTGCGATGGCCCCTGCGCAATGATTTTTTACTTCGCCTGTGCCGTTTGCATTTAAAAAACCTTTGTACTTTAGGTCTTCTGAATCCGTAACTTCGAAAGCCAGTCCGGCATAGGGCTCACCTGAACCGAACTCATCGACTAATTGAAAGCGGGTTGTCTTTCCCATTGCTGGGCAGGCTAAAACGCGATCTTTAAAATTGATGTTTTTCAGGCTGTCTTGAATGCTCATTTGTTAGCCCTTTTTATTCTGTGCAGCTAGGGTAAATGGTGCACTGTTTTCCGTCAGGCATCATGAAGCTACTGAAGTCTTTATAGTTTCCGTAGCAGAACGCAGATTGATCTTTAAAAGATTTCCCCATGCAGCGTTTCCAGCCATTCGGAACCTTTACCCACGTGTCTTTCATATAGGGTCTCTCATCAGTGTTCAACGTTATTATTATTTTGACAGTCTTTCCCGGCAGTTGGTCGAACGTATAACCCGCGACAGGACGACCTATATTCAGAGTGCCGCTGGCATCGGTATCTTTACAGTCGAGTATTTTGACGATGCGGCGTTTACCTCCTGACGTTCTAAATAACCATTCGCACTGTCCATAAAAAGTGCTTTCATTTTGCTGGTTGAATGTGTCTTTGTATTCAACGGGTAATTCTTCACGTATTACCAGGGTTGCACTGTCGCTTCCAAAATCGCCAAAGTCATCTCCATACTTTCCGTAGATCTCCACTATTAGCCGACTAATCACCAGCGGGCACCCACTGACGGTGCGATATAGCGCCACAGTCGATTCGGGTTTGTAAACCTTGCGCCAATGCCTGTTATATTCGACCCATGTATTCTTACCACCGGGGACGCTACATGTCTCACCTTTGGCGGGGATATAAATGGCATCCGCTCGATAATAAAAATTCGGCGGTAAATCAGCGGTAAAGGTGAATGTCTCAGACTTTCCTAACGTGCAACCAGCCAACAATGCTGCGCTGGTCAATGCACCCAGAACTTTGAGTGTCCGGTTCATGAGTGCCCCTTGTCGCCCATAAACCCCAGGGTCAGCAAGGCATGTGAACATCCTTGAATATTCAGGCTGAAATGAAGTTGGCCAAGTTAAGGAGGGCATGCTGGTTCATCCCTTAAGTTAAGGTTGAACGCTAACTCATGGGCCATTACCTGAGCTGTAAGAAAATTCTGAAATTTAATTAAAAGTTCGAGCTGATTCAGAATCGATCGTTCAGCGCTGCAAAAATGAAGGTTGTGCAGGCTGCTTCTACTCCTTCGGGCACGGGTTTGCCGATCACCGAAATAGCTTATATTCGGCAGCCATCGAAGCCTTGCGCTGATCGACAGCGACTATGGGTTGGTGCTTGCCATCATTCGCATGTCAAAGCGTTACCAGCCCCTGATCGGCCAGCAAGCTTTCTGCTTTTTGCCCTGCGATGTCCAGCAAGGTTGACAGGGCGGGGCTGATAACCCTGTCTTTGCGTGTCAGTGCATACAGGGTCACCGGTATGGCGGGTGACAGCGGGCAAACATCCAGCCCATTGTTCTTAGCGCCTATGGCAGTAAACGGGTCAACCAGTGCCAGCCCTTCGCCGGCTTCTACCATGCTGCGTACCATCTGATAGCTCTGTACCCGAATGTTGATCGCCGGCACGGGGTGCAAGGCGTGCAGTTTGCTATCGAGCAAACGGCTCAGGGGATCGGGCTCAAGCAAGCCGATCATCGATTGCCCGGCCAGATCGTGCAGGGCAATGTACTTTTTCTTGGGGGATAACCAACCATGGGGGGCCAGCAGCTGTACTTTGCCGTGAGCCAGTGTGTGATGGTCGATGCCCGTATGCTCGCAGGCATGGAGGCTAAAACCGACATCGGCTTCATCCATCAGCAGGCGGCGTACCATTTCAGTCAGTGGCTGACTGCTTAGGGTCGTTGGGGTATCAGGAAAACGGCGTCTTAACGCAGCGATGTTTTGAGGCAGTAAGGGTTGCGTCAATGTCTCGCTACAGACCACGCGCAATGGCGCTTCCATAGGTTGACGCAATGCATCGCCAAGCCTGCGCAAAGGTTCGAAATCCAGATAAAGCTGGTTGGCAAGGGGTTGTAACTGAAGGGTTTCACGGGTGGCTTGAAGCCGGCCGCGGACATTGGCGAACAGCATGAGGCCGAGCTGTTGCTCGGCCTCTTGCAGCGTGGCGCTGACGGTGGCTATCGGCAATTGCAGCAACTCGCCGGCATGGGCGAGGCTGCCCGTTTGCAAAATAGCCTGAATCACTTCGATATGGCGTAAGCGCATGCGTGAAGTCCATGTTCAGCAGATGAGGTTTCAGCGTTGCGAAGCCTGACCCAAGTCTCATCCTGTGACTTCAGCGCTATGCCGGACAAACTGGTTAAGCCGTGATCACTGGAGCCGGGTCACGAATCAGGCTAACGCCCGATTGAACCAGTTCGTAATGATCCTCATCGATCTTTTTGACACGATCGCCAATGGCCAATTTGTAGGTTGTTGCGGGTTGTTCACCTGTCGCTTCGGTATTTTCGAACTCATGCACGGAATAGACACGACCTTCCGCGTCTCTTGCATGAAATTGCCCAACTAGAACTGCCGCCATTTGTAGAGAACCTCTGGAGATAAACACCCAATTTGCGGTTCTGTAGACCGTTGATCAGTAGGGGAAGTTTAGCCATGTGAAAAAAATAGTCTGGCTACTTTACAGGCTTGTGGGCTGATCGGGTGAATTGGGGTGCAAGAAATGCGTCCGATCATCTATAACTAACGTCCTACAACCACAGACTAGGTGTATTTCATGAGCAAGGTCTACAGCGTGGCCGTATTGGTCGGCAGTTTGAGAAAGGATTCCATCAATCGCAAAGTCGCCCTTGCGCTGGCTGAACTGGCACCGCCCTCTCTGAAACTGCACATCGTCGAAATTGGCGAGTTGGCGTTGTATAACGAAGACATTGATGTCACGCCACCACCAGCGGCTTACACCGCCTTTCGTGATCAGTTACGCAGCGCCGATGCCGTTCTTTTTGTGACGCCCGAATACAACCGTTCCGTGCCAGCTGCGTTAAAAAACGCCATTGATGTGGGCTCTCGCCCTTATGGGCAAAGCGTTTTCGGTGCTAAGCCGGGTGCTGTGATCAGCGTTTCGCCGGGGGCAATCGGCGGCTTTGGGGCTAACCATCATTTACGCCAATCGTTGGTGTTTCTCGATGTGCCGTGCATGCAGCAGCCAGAAGCTTATTTGGGCGGTGCAGGTGCAGCCTTTGACGAATCAGGCAAATTGTCAGAGAAAACCCGCCCGTTTCTACAAAAATTCATCGACGAATTCGCCCAGTGGGTTGAGCGCCAGCATAAGGGCTGAGGGGCCTGCTACAAGCTGCGGGCTTTGAACTTGCAGCGTGTAGCGGCCCTTTAAGTCAACTGCTCTGTGGCATTTCGCCATTGCTGAGCCGGTTGTTGATGTCGGCCATCACCCGTGGCAGATCGGTGATGGTGTCGATCAAATAGTGCGGTCGAGAGCTTTGGAACAGCGCATGGATGCGCTTGCGCTCTGCGATCAGCGTCTGGGCATCCAGCGCCTGGTACTGCTCGTAGGTGAGCCCCAGTGCGTTGCCGGAGAACACCAGTGCCACAGTCCACATGCCAGCACGGCGTCCTTCGAGGATGCCTGGCGCGGTGTCATCGACTTTGACGCAGGCACCCACGTCATCAATGCCCAGTGCGATCACATTGGCCAATGCTTGAGCGGGCCAGGGGCGACCATTCGGTACTTCGTCGGTGGCCACGACGTGATCGGCCATGTAGCCGTTAGTAGCCGCCAACTCGACGACTTTTGCCATCACTTGTGCCGGATAACCCGAGCACGAACCTATTTTGATGCCTTGTTCACGCAGTGCTGCGATGGTTTCCAGTGCGCCGGGAATCAGTGCCGAGTGCTCGGCTATTTTTTCGATCTGCAGCGGCATAAAGCGCTCGTAGATCGCGGTAACGTCGGCGTCTGTCGGCGCACGGCCGAATACTTTTTTATAGCGCTCGGTAATCTGCGGCTGGTCACAAAGGGTTCGAATGTGGTCCCACTTGCCCATGCCCATGGGGCCTCGTGCTTCTTCAATAGAAACCTGCACGTCGAATTCGGCAAAGGCTTCGACAAAAATCTGTGTCGGTGCAAACGAGCCAAAATCGACCACAGTACCCGCCCAGTCGAGGATGGCAGCTTGAAGCTTGCTGGGGTTCGTGTAGTTCATGTCGGTAAGTCCTGTGTGAGCGGGCTGTGCTGTTCGGAAAAAGATGCCCTGCAAGAGGCAATGCGATTAGAAGTGCTGCACTTCCATGTCATGTAAAACTTCGCCGATGGCGTTCACGGCGGCCTGCATATCGTCCTGGCTGAAGTGTCCGATGCAGCCCACGCGAAATGTTTCGACTTCGGTTAATTTGCCTGGATAGAGGATGAAACCTTTGGCTTTGACTCGCTCGTAAAAGGCCTTGAATTGATAGCGCGGATCCTTTGGGGCGTGAAAGGTGACGATAATCGGCGCCTGAATCGCTCCGGGTAGAAAGCTGCGGATGCCGAGTCTGGCCATGCCGTCAAGCAGTGTCTGGCAGTTACTGGCATAGCGTTTGTAACGAGCGGGCAAACCACCTTCTTCGTGGTATTGCACCAGCGCTTCATGCAAGGCGGCCACCACATGGGTGGGCGGGGTGAAGCGCCATTGTCCGGTTTTCGCCATATAGGCCTGTTGGTCGTGCAAGTCCATCGCCAATGAATGCGAACGGCCGGCAGCGTTGGCGAGCGAAGTTTTATGGGCAAAGACAAAGCCCATTCCCGGGACACCTTCCAGGCATTTGCCGGACGCAGCAATCAGCGCCTCGAAAGGGATTTTTTGTGCGTCGATGGGCAAGGCGCCAAAGGAACTCATGGCATCGATGATCAGGGCTTTACCGTGATCAGCAACGACAGTAGAAATTTCAGCTAGCGGATTAAGAATTCCCGTGCTGGTTTCGCAATGGATCAATGCCACATGAGTGATGCTTGGGCTTGCCCGTAACAGACGTTCAACGTCGCTGGCCGAGGTGGGTTGGTCTTCAGCCGTTTCAAAGGTACTGAAGCGGCGGCCCAGTACCTCACAGATGTTCGCCAGGCGTTTACCGTAAGCGCCGTTAATCAGTACCAGTACATGGCCATCGCGTGGCACCAATGTGCCGATGGCCGCTTCGACCGCGAAGGTGCCGCTGCCTTGCAAGGGCACGCAGTGATGGCTGTCAGTGCCGTTAACGATGGACACCAACTGCTGGCACACGCGGGCCGTTAATTGGTTAAAGCCGTCATCCCACGATCCCCAGTCGACCATCATGGCGCGGCGAGTCCGTGGTGAGGTGGTCAGCGGGCCAGGGGTCAGCAGGATCGGCGCTTCTGTGCTCATTCGTGGTTCCTCAAACGCGTGGATGGCTACTGAATACACGGCATAAATTGCAGTTTGAGGTGTTATCAATCAAATTGTTTGTTGTTATGCTAGTTATCAGTGAGGCTTATACGAATGAATTTATTTCAATTGCGGGCATTTGATGCCGTTGCCCGAGAGGGCAGTTTTACCCGTGCCGCTGCCCGATTGTTTATTAGCCAGCCAGCCGTGACCGGGCATATCAAGGCGCTTGAAGACCACTACCAGATCACTTTGCTGCGGCGCACGGCGCGGCGCGTTGAGCTGACGCAAGAGGGCACCCGCCTGGCGTCCATCACGCGGGCCATTTTCGGATTGGTCGATGAAGCGCAGGTGATGCTTGAGGCTAATCGTCAGCTACTCACCGGGCGTCTTGAAGTGGCCGCCGATGGGCCGCATCTGGTGATGCCCATGTTGGCGAAACTGCGCGCGCAATATCCTGGGGTCACGGTCAATTTACGCTTGGGTAATGCTCAGGAGACATTGGCTGCGCTGCTTGCGGAGCACGTCGACGTGGCCGTTCTGACAGAGGTTGAGCCCCGCAAAGGCTTAACCCTGCGCCAAATTGATGAATCCCGTATCTGTGCATTGGTACCGGCCAAGCATCCATGGTCGGCATTGAAGCAAGGCATTGATATTGCGCAGATGGATAACGTGATCATGGTGCTGCGTGAACCCACTTCCATTACCCGACGAACGTTTGACCTGGCCTGCCAAACCGCGGGTGTCACGACCAAGGTATTACTGGAACTGGACAGCCGTGAAGCTGTGACCGAAGCCGTGGCTGCCCAATTGGGAATCGGCATTGTGTCATCTGCCGAAGTGAGCCATGACCCCCGTGTTCAGGCTATGCCGATCAAGGGGGAAGGGCTGATTAACAGGCACATGCTGGGTTGCCTGGAGCGTCGGGCCGATTTGCGTCTGATCGATGCATTTATGACGTTGGCGCCATGATAAAAATAAGCGCCTCATTATTTTTTGGTCGATTGGCGAGTCCTTGGCGTATAAACTTGCGGCCATTTGGCGGTGACGCCGCCGCGATATAGCAGATTGAGAGGGTAAGCAATGGGCGCACAGTGGAAGGTTAAACACAAAGCAGACGCCGCCAACAGCCGTGGCAAGATCTTTGGCAAACTGGCCAAAGAACTGACGGTTGCTGCGCGCAACGGCGCCGATCCGGACATGAACTCGCACTTGCGTCTGGTGTACGAGCAAGCCAAAAAGGCTTCGATGCCGGCTGACACCATCAAGCGTGCGATCAATAAAGGCGCGGGTATCGGTACTGAAGCCGTGCAATACCATCGCGTGACCTATGAAGGTTTTGCCCCGCATCAAGTGCCACTGATCATTGAGTGCCTGACCGATAACATCAACCGCACCGTCGCTGAGATTCGTGTTGCCTTCCGTAAAGGCCAGTTGGGTGCTTCGGGCTCGGTGGCTTGGGATTTCAACCATGTGGGCATGATTGAAGCGAAGCCAGAAACCCCGGACGCCGATCCTGAGATGGCAGCGATTGAAGCTGGCGCTCAGGATTTTGAGGACGGCGAGGAAAAAGGTACAACGTTGTTCATCACAGAGCCTACAGACCTGGATGCTGTGCAAAAGGCGTTGCCAGAACAGGGTTTCATCGTGTTGTCGGCCAAACTGGGTTACTTGCCAAAAAATCCGGTGAGTGGTTTGAGTGATGAGCAGATGGCCGAAGTTCAAGAGTTTCTGGCCAAACTTGAAGAGCAGGATGACGTGCAGGAAATGTTTGTGGCGCTGGAGTAAACATAAAGAAGTCATGAGCTGCAATCGACTTTGTAGCCCCCCGTCGCAGCCTGCGGCAGGGGCTACAGAGTTAGCCTGCCTTAATGCAATAACTGTAAAACCTCTGTAAACCCTGGCCGTTTCAGTACTTCAGGCTGCATGCAGCGGTTGTGCAGGTCTTGCAGCATGTCTCGTCCTTGATCGCTCAAGCCTGAATCGATTCTTTGCAGCAGCTCACCCAGCAAAATCCCGAATGCCCGGACTTCAATGCGTTGCAGGGCTCGGCTCTGCTGGCTGTCATCGGTGGCATGGAAGCATGCGGCACCAAAGTCCCCCAATACGCAGTCACCCTCAGCGTTGTACAAAATATTGTGCGCATACAGGTCGCCATGACAAATGCCTCGGGCATGCAGATGATTGGCAGCTGAGGCAATGCCGCGGGCGATGCGTAATGCACTGGCGTAGGTAAAGCGCGTGCTGCCGGCGTACTCGTCGCGACTGCAACTGTCGAAGCTGGGCAGGGCCGCCAGGTTGCTGAAAGACGGGTCGATGAGCTCCATGACCAGGCCGGCCTGATTATCGGGATGACCCGCGACGCGGCCCAGCACCTTAATCAGGTTCGGATGCTCGCCAGCGGCAATGCAGGCATTCATTTCATTGAGCGGAGAGCCGTCGCTGGTGATGCTGCTTTTGTACAGCTTAACCGCAACAGACTGTGGGGCTTGACCGGGGCGGGCCCAGCGAGCCTGGTGGATGATCCCTGAGGCGCCTTCGCCCAGTTTTTGTTCAAGCTCCAGTTGCGACCATTGGATGTCAGGGGTGTTGTCGGCTGGGCGCAGCGTGCTGGCGTCGTCGTTCAGCGGATTGCCAGCATACGCCAGCCAGCTCAAAGCGGGCAGCGTCAGGACGGTTTCAGGCAACTCGGTGAATTGGTTCGCAGCTAGCCGAATCAACTCCAGACGCTCGCAGTCAATCAGATTCTTCGGCAGGTCGTGCAAGCGGTTACCTGCCAGCATCAACTTTTGCAGCCGTGGGCGCTGACCCAGTTCTTCGGGTAATTGGCTGATGCAATTGTCTGTCAGGATCAACCAGCGCAACAGCGGTGGCAGCGCTTCGCCGGGCACGCTCGCAATCTGATTGGCTTTGAAGCCAATCATGCTCAGTTGTGCGCATTGCCCCAGGCATGTGGGCAGTTCGGTGAATTGATTGTCCGAACAAAACAGGATGCGCAAACGGGTCAGGCGGTGAAGGTCATCGGGTAAGCGGGTGAGTGCGTTGCCACTCAAATTGAGAATTTCCAGCGAGTCAGCCAACTGGAAAATTTCCTGAGGAAACTCAGTCAGCCCGCACGATAGGTCCAAACGTGTGAGGCCTGCCAATTGGCCAGCCCGCAGTTTTGCGAGGGTATCCATAAACAGGCTTTTAATACTCTTGAAAATGGTTGGTCAGTGGGGCCCTCTGTACGCCGGGCCCCGCCTGTTTTGCATTAGCGCAGTTCGCGGACCATGCTTGACAGTGTGCTCAATACGTCTTTGCCCAGTTGGCTCGAACGTTTGCCTGACCAGCCCGAGTGGAGGTCGGGGGCATCATTGTTGTCTTTGAACGGCATTTCGAGGGTCAACGACAGGCAGTCAAACCGCTGGCCGACACTGTTGCAGGCCAGCGTCATATTGGCCTCGCCGGGTTCGTCGCGGGTATAACCGTGAAGGGTTTGGAAGTCTCGGGTCAATTGGCTCAGGTGCGTACGAAAGCGCTCTTCGAGGTTCGCCAGGCGCTCAGTGTACCCACGATTACCTTCGCAACCCGCGGTGAACACATAAGGGATTTCTTCGTCACCGTGGATATCCAGAAACAAGTCGACACCGAATTTGTTCATTTGCTCAAGGGCAAAAAATACTTCCGGGCTGACAGTCTGGTCAGTGTTTTGCCACGCGCGGTTAAGATCCTGGCCGTTGGCATTGGTACGCAAGTGTCCGTGGAATGCGCCGTCCGGGTTCATGTTAGGGATCAAGTAGAGGTCGGCGAAGTCTAACAGCTTACGCAGTTGCGGATCGCTGCCTTGCTCCAGACGGTCGATAATCCCTTCCATAAACCATTCGGCCATATGCTCGCCCGGGTGCTGCTGGGCGATGATCCAGATTTTGCGCTTGTGACTGGCGCCCGTGCCCTTGCGCAGCAATTGGATATCACGTCCTTCAACGCTTTTACCAATGCTTAACACGCTACAGCCGGCTTGAGGCTGCGTGGCGCGCACGATCAATTGTTCATGGCGCTCACGGCTGTAAGGTTCGAAGTAAGCAAACCAGACAGGAGATTGCACGGCTTCAATGTGGAAGTTGAGCGATGTCCCGTCAAACTCGGTGGGCACGCGGAACCAGTGTTCATGGTCGTAGGAGGCCACGGCTTGATAACCGTCCCACGCTTTGTTGTAGGAAGACTGGCTAGCATTGCTTAACTGGAAGTGATGAGTCTGGCCGGCTGCAAGACCCTCCACTTTGAAGTGGAACCACTGAAAATGCTGACTGCGGGTATCCGGCTTGATCGCCAGCTTTATGTGCAGTGGATCGCTGGCATCCAGTACCTGAATATTGCCGCTGTCAAAGTCGCTGCTGATTTGAACTGAAGAGGGCGCCACGGTCATCGTCAAAATTCCGGAATCTGATCATTATTGGCGCTACTTTACATCGCAACGGCGACTAGCCAATACGGAATTTTGGGGATCGATAGGTAAGGAAATTCGCAGACAGAAGGGGGGCGTCATCCCTGACGCGGCGCAAGAATAGTTAACTTGCGATTGATTCTCAAGTGCTAAATCGCCATTACCGCCATAGTCGCGGTCTTCAGGCTTCCGTTAGTCGATGTTCTTTTGCTATCATCGCCCGCATCGTAGCGGTCACCCAGAAAGACCGCACACCAGACTTCATTAGCCTGAAGCACGCTGAGCCAGATAACTGGCCACAAAAAAAAGACCCGGCCATGAGCCGGGTCAAATAACCGTGATTAGCCTGATGAGGAGGTAATTCAAAAAACCGACCTAAGGTCTTTTGAATTATCGGCTGATCTCGCGACCAGCTGCATGCAATAATAATCATTCTTATTTGAAGGTCAACTGTTTTCCTCGGTTAACCTCTCTTTTTTGCACCTCCCCCCACCAATTTCGATTCCGCGGCTTTTACCAGCTGCAGTGCGCATGACTCCAAATGAAGCGTTATCGCGCGTCCAGCGCTTTGTCCAACAACATCTTGGCATTTTCAACAAAGTGAGCCACCCCAAGAAAAAGGTCGCGTTGAGCACCTTGTTGACTCTCGGCACCGCCTAGCGCCACAGCTAATGCACAACGCAGGTAATCGCACGCATTGACCAAGGCTTCTTCATGGCTCAAATCGCTACGGACCACGAAGATTTTTTTCTCCACACAGTGCGGGGAAACAGCTGGTTTCAAATAATAGTCGAGTGCCCGCTGGCTAGCGGCGCTGTCTTTGAGGGCCTCCAGCTCAATATCGGTGTCGTTATCCGGTGCGATTTTTGTTATCGGAGTCATGATTTACCTGCGTTTATGAGATTAATCGAATCAACCAACGCCAGATTAGTACGCATTGTATTTGCACGTAGAGAATAAATAATACGTTATGTGTATTGTTGCCTGAATTTCAATCCGTATTGTTCGGCAGATGGATAAATGGATCGCTTTAGTCAGACTCAAATTGCGCGAGCTCAGACTCACGCAAGAAAAACTCGCAGAACGCGTCGGGGCATCCCAGGGCGGTGTGGGGCATTGGCTCAATAAACGTCGTGAACCAGACCTGGAGACGATGAACAAAGTGCTTAAAGCCTTAGGGCTGGAGCACCTTGAAGTCGCTGTAGTGGTTCGTGAGCGTAACGAAAATGTCGATGACTCTGCGGCCAATGAGCCCGTCTATGACATAACTTCGGCCTTTCGTTACCCCGTCAGAGACTGGGCGCTGGCAGAGCAGGTCAGCGAGCCATCGGCTGATGGGGCTTACCCGGCGGGCATGATATTTGAGGTCACAGATCATTACGCCAAGGGTGCGGCGTTTTGGCTGCAAGTGACGGGCGATGCCATGACGGCCCCGGTGGGCATCAGCGTTGCGCAAGGCATGATGATATTGGTTGATCCGGACATTTGTGCCGTGCCCGGAAAAATGGTTATTGCCCGTATTCCCGGGGTAGAAGAAGCGACCTTTCGCCAATTGATTGAAGAGAGTGGTCAGCGTTATCTGAAACCACTGAATCCAACCTATCCCAAGACGGTTTTTGATCAGGATTGCCGGATTATCGGGGTGGTCGTGCAAGCCACTTACAAGTTTTAACCCAGGCTTTTGCCAATACTGAAAAAAGCGGAGCCGCATCACCAGCCCCGCTTTTTTCAGCCGTTACTCCAGCGCGACCAGCACGCTGCCTTCATTAACCATTTCACCTTCCTGACAAAACAATGATTTCACCACCCCGTCGTGGGGTGCGCGCAGGCTGTGTTCCATTTTCATGGCTTCGAGCACTACCAGCGCGGTACCAGCTGCCACAGCCTGCCCCGGCACGACTAAGATACGAACAACGCTGCCGTTCATGGGGGCGCTAAGCCCGCCCTGTGAGTCGTGGCCACTGCCCACGGCAAGCACCGGATCGAAGCGTGTCACAGTGTGCAACTCACCTTCCCAGTAAAAGTACAGGGTATCTTCACGACGTAGAGCCAAATGCCGGCGTTGCACGCCGTCTTCTTCAACAATCAATTGCTCATGGCGCATAGCCGTTGAGGGTGTGGTCAGTGTGACGACCTGTCGCTCACCATTTGATTCCAGTGCCAGCAGTGTCTGTGCAGGCAAACCGCAGCGAAGGCCCGAAGATGTAGCCCAGGGTGAGTCGGGGTCGTCGTCACGCACGTGTGGTGTGAGGCTTTGTCTGAATGCTTCACCCGCCGCAGACCAAAAAGCTGGCGGTAATGCTTGTGGCGGTGGCAACAACTGCTCCTGATAGCGGGGTATAAAATCGGTGTCCAGTTCGGCGGCTGCGAAAGCAGGGTGAGCAATGATGCGGCGTAAAAAACTCAGGTTGGTTTTCAGGCCACCAATGGCGAACTCATTGAGCATCGCCAGTAGCCGCAAACGGGCTTGTTCGCGGTCTTCGCCCCAAGCGATCAGTTTGCCCAGCATGGGGTCATAAAAGGGCGATACCTCGTCACCCTCGCTAACCCCGCTGTCGATTCGTCGTCCAGTGCCCGCGGCCGATTCGCGGTACACCCGCAAACATCCGGTCTGCGGTAGAAAATCATTGCCCGGATCTTCGGCATACAGCCTTACTTCTATTGCATGGCCGCGCAAGGGGACGTCAGCCTGAGTGATGGGAAGCGGTTCTCCACGGGCGACGCGAATTTGCCACGCGACCAGATCCAGTCCGGTGATGGCTTCGGTCACCGGGTGCTCGACTTGCAGGCGCGTGTTCATTTCCATAAAGAAGAAATCACCACGCGCGTCGAGCAAAAATTCCACCGTGCCTGCGCCGACATAGCCAATGGCTTGTGCCGCGCGCACGGCGGACTCGCCCATGGCCTGACGCTGCGCGGCGCTTAGACCGGGAGCGGGGGCTTCCTCTACCACCTTTTGATGGCGGCGCTGAATCGAGCAATCGCGCTCGTTGAGGTAGAGGCAATTACCGTGTTGGTCGGCAAATATTTGAATTTCGACATGGCGTGGTTTGAGCACGTATTTTTCAACCAGCATGCGCGCATCGCCAAACGAGGAAAGCGCTTCACGTTGGGCAGAGGCCAACGCCTCGGCCAGTTGAGTGACGTTCTCGACCACTTTCATGCCTTTACCGCCGCCGCCTGCCGTGGCCTTGAGCAACACCGGGTAACCAATGCGCTCAGCCTCAACGCGGAAGGTCTCAAGGTCTTGGTCTTCACCGTGATAACCCGGCACCAAAGGCACGCCTGCGCGTTCCATCAAGGCTTTGGCCGCGGATTTACTGCCCATGGCTTCAATGGACGAGGCGGGCGGGCCGAGAAAGATCAACCCGGCGGCCTCGATGGCGCGTGCAAATCCTGCGTTTTCGGATAAAAAGCCGTAACCGGGATGAATGGCCCGAGCCCCGCTGGCCTTGGCCGCAGCGATGATTTTGTCAATTTTGAGGTAGCTGTCAGCGGCTTTGCTACCGCCCAGGTCCACGCACAAGTCGGCTTCACGGCAGTGCCGTGCATCGCGATCCGCAGCGCTGTGAACAGCTACTGTGGTGAGGCCCAGTTCCTTTGCAGTACGCATCACACGGCAGGCAATTTCGCCGCGGTTAGCCACCAATATCGAGGTCAGGTGAGGTGCGCTCAAGGTCGTACCTCCTGCTGTGAGACTGCATTTTGCCAACTGGGTGCGCGTTTTTGCAGAAAGGCGCGTAAGCCTTCCTGGCCCTCAGGGCTGACCCTGATTCTGGCAATGGCATTCTCGCAGTAGCGACGTATGGCTGTGGTCGGCGCGCCATGGCTGACTTCACGCAACAAGTCCTTGCAGGAGCGCATGGCCTGCGGGCTATTGAGCAACAGGTTGTCGATCCATTGAGCAATGTGTTGTTCGAGTTCGCTCGCGGGGTAGCACTCAGAGAGCAAACCCAACTCGCGAGCACGTTCCCCGCTGAAACGTTCAGCTGTCAGGGCATAACGGCGTGCAGCACGTTCGCCAATGGCTTGCACCACAAATGGGCTGATGACCGCAGGTGCCAAGCCAATCCGGACTTCGGACAAACAGAATTGTGCATCCTCGGCGCCTATGGCCATGTCGCAGGCGCTGATCAGGCCCAACGCTCCTCCGTAGGCCGCGCCTTGAACCACTGCCAGTGTCGGGATTTTGAGTTTGGCCAGGTTGTACATCAGCTCAGCCAAGTGCCTGGCGTCATCAAGGTTGGTGTGATAATCCAGTTCGGCCGATTGCTGCATCCAGGCCAGATCGGCACCGGCGCTAAAATGTTTGCCGCGTCCGCGCAAAACCAGAAAGCGCAGGCGGGGATCGCTTTGTACGGCGTCCAGCGCGAGGATCAGTTCGCGGATCATCTCGGCATTGAAGGCATTATTCTTTGGCGCGCGACTGAGCCACAAAGTGGCAAAACCCCGAGGGTCGGTGTGCAATTCGAGGGTGGTGAATTCGATCATGTCCGTCAGTCCTTAATGGCTGGGGGTGAAGCAAAACGCGGTGCAGCTCACATGCGAAACACACCGAAGCGGGTGGGTTCTATCGGTGCGTTCAACGCGGCCGACAAACCCAGTGCCAAAACGTCGCGGGTTTGCGCGGGGTCGATGACGCCGTCATCCCACAAGCGGGCGCTTGAGTAGTAGGGGTGACCCTGGCGTTCGTACTGATCAAGAATGGGCTGCTTGATCTGCGCCTCTTCTTCGTCGGTAAACAGCAGGCCATTGCGTTCGGCCTGTTCACGTTTGACCTGCACGAGCACCCCGGCCGCTTGCTCTGCGCCCATCACGCCAATCCGTGCGTTTGGCCACATCCATAGAAAACGGGGGTCATATGCACGCCCGCACATGCCGTAATTACCGGCACCAAAACTGCCGCCAATGATCACCGTGAACTTCGGCACCTTGGCGCACGCTACGGCGGCCACCAGTTTGGCCCCGTGCTTGGCGATTCCACCGGCTTCGTATTTTTGCCCGACCATGAACCCCGTGATGTTTTGCAGAAATATCAGGGGAATTTCGCGTTGGCACGCTAGCTCAATAAAATGAGCCCCTTTTTGGGCGGCTTCGGCAAACAGAATGCCGTTGTTCGCCAGTATTGCCACGGGATAGCCGTGCAAGTGCGCAAAACCACACACGAGTGTGGTGCCGAACAGGGCTTTGAATTCATCGAATACCGAGCCATCCACCAGTCGTGCAATGACTTCACGAACATCGAAGGGCTGTTTGGCCTGCGCCGGAATGATGCCGTACAGTTCATCCTGATCGTACAAAGGCGCCAAGGCTTTGCGTTGCTGCAGGTGGCCCAGTTTGCGCCAGTTCAGGTTGGCAATGCAGCGCCGTGCCAGCGCCAGTGCGTGTTCATCGCTGTCGGCGTAATGGTCGGCAACCCCTGACACCTTGCAGTGCACATCGGCTCCTCCCAGGTCCTCAGCGCTGACCACTTCTCCAGTGGCGGCTTTGACCAGCGGCGGCCCGGCAAGGAAGATAGTGGCTTGCTGGCGCACCATGATGGCTTCGTCTGCCATAGCGGGTACATAGGCCCCGCCCGCCGTACAGGAACCCATGACCACGGCAATTTGCGGGATACCCGCAGCACTCATGTTGGCCTGATTGAAAAAGATTCGTCCGAAATGTTCACGGTCCGGGAAAACTTCATCCTGGCGTGGCAAGTTGGCCCCGCCCGAATCCACCAGATAAATGCAGGGCAGACGATTCTGTTCAGCAATAGTCTGCGCCCGCAGGTGCTTTTTGACGGTCAAGGGATAGTAAGACCCACCTTTGACGGTGGCGTCATTGGCGACGATCATGCATTCAACGCCTTCGACCCGGCCAATGCCTGCGATTATTCCGGCGGCTGGTACGTCTTCGTCGTACACCTGGTATGCGGCCAACTGACTGAGTTCCAGAAAAGGGGAGCCGCTGTCGAGCACACGATTGATGCGTTCACGGGCAAGCAATTTACCGCGTGAGGTGTGACGTTCTTGCGCTTTGATTCCGCCGCCTTGCTGCACATGGTCGAGCAGGGTATGCAACTGTTCGACCTGTTCAAGCATAGCGCTGCGGTTGTGGAGAAACTCGGCAGAACGCGAGTTGATCACCGTCTGCAAAATGGACATGCGCGCGCTCCTCAGCGAGTTTCGTTAAACAGTTCGCGACCAATCAGCATGCGTCGAATCTCACTGGTGCCCGCGCCGATCTCATACAGCTTGGCGTCACGCAGCAATCGTCCGGCGGGGAATTCATTGATGTAGCCGTTGCCGCCCAGAATCTGGATGGCATCAAGGGCCATTTGGGTGGCGCGTTCGGCGCTGTACAAAATCACCCCGGCAGCGTCCTTGCGGGTGGTTTCGCCACGCTCGCAGGCGGCTGCGACGGCATACAAGTAGGCACGGCTGGCATTGAGCTGGGTGTACATGTCGGCGACTTTGCCCTGGATCAGCTGAAATTCACCGATGCTTTGACCGAATTGTTTGCGGTCATGAATATAGGGCACGACCAAGTCCATGCACGCCTGCATGATCCCGGTGGGGCCCCCCGAAAGCACCACGCGTTCGTAGTCCAGACCGCTCATCAACACTTTTACGCCGGCGTTCAACGTGCCAAGCAAGTTCTCTTGGGGCACCTCAACGTCGTCAAAAAACAGTTCGCTGGTGTTAGAGCCGCGCATGCCGAGCTTGTCGAAATGCTTGCTGCGGGTGAAGCCTTTCCAGTCTCGCTCGACAATGAATGCACTGATGCCGTGGGCGTTTTTTTCAATATCAGTTTTGGCGTAAATCACATAGGTAGTGGCATCGGGGCCATTGGTGATCCATGTTTTACTGCCGTTCAGCACAAAATGGTCGCCGCGTTTATCGGCGCGCAGCTTCATGGACACCACGTCAGAACCCGCGTTGGGCTCACTCATGGCCAATGCGCCAACGTGTTCACCGCTGATCAGCTTAGGCAGGTACTTGAGCTTTTGCGCATGTGAGCCGTTTCGGTTGATTTGGTTAACGCAGAGGTTGGAATGGGCTCCATAGGACAGAGCGACGGATGCCGAGCCACGGCTGATTTCTTCCATCGCAACCACATGGGCCAAGTAGCTGAGGCCGGTGCCGCCATACTCTTCCGGAACCGTGATACCCAGCAGGCCCATGTCCCCGAATTTGCGCCACATGTCCGCCGGAAAAAGATTGTCTTTATCTATTTGCGCCGCCCGTGGCGCCAGTTCTGCGGCGATGAAGGCTTGTACCTGATCGCGCAGCATGTCGATGGTTTCGCCCAGGGCGAAGTTCAAAGTCGGGTAGCTCATCTTGGCACCTTGATCATTATTCTTGTGGGAAAAAGCTGTTAGCGATGCGGCTCATAACCTTTACGTTAACGTAAGCCTGGACCTGAGTGCTGTCAACGACCTTGACGTAAACGTCAACTCTATTTCATCAAACCTGCTGTGCCCGAAAAGGGGTTATGTGCAGACCGGGTCCTCTCGAAGTGAGGCTTTGGGAGATCCGCAATGTGGGGGGGGGAAGTGAGTAGTGAGTGCTGTAGTAGATTTCTGTTTTTACTGTCTTACTTGAGAGTACTGGTACTGACGTTTTAAGAATATTTTTTGACCTGACATAGATTTATTGAACCCAAAGCAAACCTTAAGTCAGGAATTATAAGATGTTAGATAATCAGTGTGACAACCAACCCGTCGTGCATGCATCAGATGACCCCGCAGCGGATTATGCAATCAGGTTGCCTAATGCATTTATTAATCGATGCTTTGCAGATATTTTCCCTAAAATTAAATCCGAGCTACGTGGCACTCTCTTTGATGAAGAGTTGGGTGCTACGCTGACGTGGGAGTTGTCTGAAGAGCCTGAATTAATTAGTCCAAATGCTTTACCTGAGCTGGTATGTTATTTGGTTATCAGTGTGGAAGTGGGGGGTAAAAAGACAGCAGGTGCCGTCGTTTATCTACATGATGGTTTGTATTTTGTTGAAAAATCAAATGGGTATTTGCTGAAATTTTCTCAGGGGCCATACATTCAACTTTCCCCTGATGACCCTTTTCTGCGGATTGTACTCCAGAACAAGATGAGTGATGTTATAAGTGTGCTAAATAAAATTCTTGGTGTAGTCCTGATCCCTCGGGATGTTCCTGGTTTTTTCCCGACAATGCCACCGATGTATATACAATCCTTTCCATTTGATGCGCCCGCAGCTACCGGTTATGCTCTTCGATCATTTTATTTTCGCAACAATATTGCCCAGCAAACATTGAGCGATATTGAGCCGCGTGTCTTAGGGCTGCACGAGTCGGTCGAGTCAGAGCGAGGTGAATATGATGATGTTTTTCGTGTTCAAATAAGCCATCAGCTTTTGGAGAAAGTGATCACGGAAAAGTTTTGGGATCCGATGCCCAAAGAATTTGCTGAAGAGGGTGCACTTATTCGCCTGCTGAGTTTTAACCTGGAAATGAAGGATGATTACTTTGCATTGTTGGTTGAATTGGGCGGCCGCGTAAGAGTCGATGTATCTGGATTGCCTGACCCTGAGTGGTCAGTAGATTTTAAAGCGCCTCTTGATGTGCGTCTTAAAGTGTTCGTGGCGGAAGATAAAACAATCAGGATCAAGTACGACGAGACCCATTTCCCCGGTTTTGATCTTGTGGCTAACAACGACTGGGCGGCTATGTATGAGAGCCTGGTTCCGGGCTTGGCAAAAATGATTGCATCTGAAGTTGGGGGCGCAATGGTGAGTAATGTCACAGACGTGGTCGGCGACATTGATGAATTTCTATTTGAGTTGCCTGCCGAAACGTTCGATATTGGTGATAAATCCGTAACGGTGTTTCCACACATGACTGATATCCGTTCTTATAGTATCGATGGAAGCTATTATTTGAATTTTGCTGGGGTCATGGATACCTCGGTAAATACACGCTAAAAGCCTATTAAGGCAGTTCGGGTGATTGCTGCATCAGGCCAGATCGGCACCGGCGCTAAAATGTTTGCCCCGTCCGCGCTAAACCAGAAAACGCAGGCGGGGATCGCTTTTATACGGTATTCAGCTAGAGGATCATGTCGGCATTGAAGGCATTATTCTTTGGCGTGCGACTCAGCCACAACGTGGCGAAACTCCGAGGGTCGGCGTGCAGTTCGAGGGCAGTAAATTCGATCATGTCCGTCAGCCCTTAATGGCTGGGGTCTCAAGCAAAAGCCCTGTGCAACTCACATTCGAAACACACCGACGCGGGTGGGTTCTATCCGTGCGTTCAATGCGGCCGACAAACCCAGTCCCAAAACTTTGCGGGTTTGGACGGGGTCGAAGATGCCGTCATCCCACAAGCGGGTGCTGGAGTAGTAGGGGTGGCCCTGACGTTCGTATTGATCAAGGATGACCTGCTTGATCTGAGCCTTTATCAAACCTGCTGTGCCCGAAAAGGGGTTATGTGCAGACCGGGTCCTCTCGAAGTGAGGCTTTGGGAGATCCGCAATGCGGGGGGGGAAGTGAGTAGTGAGTGCTGTAGTAGATTTCTGTTTTTACTGTCTTACTTGAGAGTACTGGTACTGACGTTTTAAGAATATTTTTTGACCTGACGTAGATTTATTGAACCCAAAGCAAACCTTAAGTCAGGAATTATAAGATGTTAGATAATCAGTGTGACAACCAACCCGTCGTGCATGCATCAGATGACCCCGCAGCGGATTATGCAATCAGGTTGCCTAATGCATTTATTAATCGATGCTTTGCAGATATTTTCCCTAAAATTAAATCCGAGCTACGTGGCACTCTCTTTGATGAAGAGTTGGGTGCTACGCTGACGTGGGAGTTGTCTGAAGAGCCTGAATTAATTAGTCCAAAAGCTTCGCCTGAGATGGTATGTTATTTGGTTATCAGTGTGGAAGTGGAGGGTAAAAAGACAGCAGGTGCCGTTGTTTACCTACATGATCATTTGTATTTCTTTGAAAAATCAAATGGGTATTTTCTGAAATTTTCTGGGTCGCCATACATTCAACTTTTCCCTAACGACGAGTTTCTGCTGATTGTACTCGAGAACAAGATGAGTGATGTTATAAGTGTGATAAATAAAATTCTTTCTGTAGTCCTGATTCCTCGGGATGTTCCTGATTTTTTCACGACAATGCCACCGATGTATATACATTCTTTTCCATATAATGCGCCCGCGGCTACCGGTTTTGCTCTTCGATCATTTTATTTTCGCAACAATATTGCCCAGCACACATTGGGCGATAATGAGTCGCGTGTCTTAGGGCTGCACGAGTCGGTCGAGTCAGAACGAGGTGAATATGATGATGTTTTTCGTGTTCAAATAAGCCATCATCTTTTGGAGACAGTGATCACAGAAAAGTTCTGGGATCCGATGCCCAAAGAATTTGCTGAAGAGGGTGCACTTATTCGCCTGCTGAGTTTTAACCTGGAAATGGAGGATGATTACCTTGCATTGATGGTTGAATTGGGCGGCCGCGTAAGAGCCGACGTACCTGGATTTGACCCTGAATGGTCAGTCGATTTTAAAGCGCCTCTTGATGTGCGTCTTAAGGTGTTCGTGGCGGAAGATAAAACAATCAGGATCAAGTACGACGAGACCCATTTCCCCGGTTTTGATCTTGTGGCAAACAATCAGTGGGCGGCTCTGTATGAGAACCTGATTCCGGGCTTGGCAAAAATGATTGCGTCTGAAGTTGGGGGCGCAATGGTGAGTAATGTCACAGACGTGGTCGGCGACATTGATGAATTTCTATTTGAGTTGCCTGCCGAAACGTTCGATATTGGTGATAAATCCGTAACGGTGTTTCCACACATGACTGATATCCGTTCTTATAGTATTGGTGGAAGCTATTATTTGAATTTTGCTGGGGTTATGAATACCTCGGTAAATACACGCTAAGAGCCTATTAAGCCGAGTGGGGGGGAGTTATCGTGCGCTCGCTCCCTCCGGTGCATGAATTTTACTCAGCACGAAGGGGAGCCGAAGCTCCCCTTTAATGTGTCGATGCTTGCACTGTTTTTATTATTGAAGGGCGGTGTATTGTTGTTTTTGGAACTCACCCTTTGCTGCGTTGTGTGCGACCCCATTCAGGGTCAAGAGCAAACGTATTTTTTTGAGCGCTGATCCACTTTTATCACCGGCTATCAAACCTGTGATCCAACCTGAACGGGTGCTACCTGAGGGTAGTTTTATTGTTCTCTGCCCGGTTGCGAGGTGGCTCTTAAGCTCCCCGGAAAAGTAAACCTTCTCCAAAAAAATCTGTTAGCTGCGTCTCTGCCGTGTTGTTTTTGTTATGTCAGAGTCGTTTCGTATTGTTTTTATTGTGTTGCTGCATTTTTTATTCTTGTTATGCCATAGAGATAGCAGGAGCCGTGCCAACTTTTTAAAAGCTATAAAAATCAATGGGTTGGGAAAATTTCGAAAAAAAACCGGCCTTTGTGTGGGCCGGTTTGTTTCCGTGTTACTCGTTTGCAGGCGCGTGCGGTAACACTGCGCCACACTTTTCAGCCCAGTCGTGCTTTGGCCACCCGTGACCCCGTAACACGGCCCAGAACCTTGCAGATGTACTCTCCGGCCAGCAGCAGCTTGTCCATGTCCACGCCGGTGTCGATACCCATCCCGTTGAGCATATACAGCACATCTTCGGTGGCGACGTTACCGCTGGCGCCTTTCGCGTAAGGGCAGCCGCCCAGCCCCGCAATTGAACTGTCGAAGACGCTGATGCCTTCCTGCAAGCTGGCGTAGATGTTGACGAGCGCCTGACCGTAGGTGTCATGGAAGTGACCGGCGAGTTTTTCACGAGGGACGTATGCCGTGACCGCTTCGAACATTGCCCTAGTAGCCGTTGGGGTTCCGGTACCGAGAGTGTCCCCCAGTGAAACTTCGTAACAGCCCATGGCGTAGAGTTCTTTGGCAACAGCCGCGACCTGTTGCGCGCTGACCTGGCCTTCATAAGGGCAGCCCAGCACACAGGACACGTAGCCACGCACGCTGACACCCTGTTGGCGGGCAGCCTCGATGATGGGCTCGAAGCGCGCCAGGCTTTCGCTGATTGAACAATTGATATTGCGTTGTGAAAAGGCCTCGGAGGCGGCAGCAAACACGGCTACTTCTTTGACGCCTGCGGCCACAGCATCCTCGAAACCGCGCAGATTGGGCGCCAAAGCACCGTAGACCACGCCCGGTTTGCGCTGAATGCGCGCGAACACATCTGCCGAGCCCGCCATTTGCGGCACCCACTTGGGCGAGACAAAGCTGCCGACTTCGATATAACTCAAGCCCGCCTCCGTCAGTGCATCAACCAGTTGCACCTTGTCCGCCACGCTAATGGGTTGGGCTTCATTTTGCAGGCCGTCGCGAGGGCCAACTTCAACCAGGCGCACATGGGTGGGGAGGTTCATGGGGTCACCGTGTAGACAGAGAGAGGTGTGGGTCAGCACATGGCTGCATGTGCAGTCAGCTTGCATCCTGGCTTTTAATGGTCTGCTCCAATGCCTGGAGGCAGCGCTCTTCGGCAGTGTCCAGCTCAAGCTGCATTTGCTGTATGTCCAGCAACTGTTGCTCCAGTTGTTCACGGCGCTCGGCAATTTTTGCCAGCATGCTGTTCAGTTGTTTTTGATTGCCCTGGGCGGGGTCGTAAAGCTCGATTAATTCGCGGCACTCGGCCAGTGAAAAGCCGATGCGTTTACCGCGTAATATCAGCTTCAGGCTGACTTTGTCGCGGGCCGAATACACTCGTTCCTGGCCGCGTCGCTCAGGGGAGAGCAAGCCTTGCTCTTCATAAAAACGGATGGCGCGGGTGGTGATGTCCAGCTCACGGGCCAGGTCGGAAATACTGTACGTCTGGCTGCTCATGGGCGCGCTCTTGATTCATCTTGGGCTTAAGCTACTGGCTGCTTGACGTTTACGTCAAGCGCACTGGCACTGGCGGATTTATTTTCCAGCGCAATCTGCTGCTGGCATACCTCGATCAATTGCTCACGCATCCAGCGATTGGCCGGGTCTTGTTCGGTGCTTTCATGCCAGTACAAATGGGTTTCTACATTGGGCAACTCAGGGAGGGGCAACGCCACAAAATGCAAGGCGTGGCGCCGTGCAAAGCGCTCGGGCACTGTCATCACCATATCGGTTTGCTGCAGCACATTGGTCGCCATCAGATAGTGTTGCGAGCGCAGTGTGATTTTGCGTTGGCGACCGATTTTTCCGAGTGCCAGGTCGACTTGGCCCAGGCCGTTACGTCGCGTCGAAATGTGGATGTGGGTCAGCGCCAAGTACTCATCGAGGCTGATTTTGGGTTTGCCGGCAAATGGATGCCCTTGGCGCATTGCGCACACGTAACGATCTTCCATCAACTTGACGTGACGCACTTGCGGGTCGGTATTGAGCGGTGCATCCACGGCGAAATCCAGCCGCCCCGCGGCCAGATCGCTGGTGGTTTCGCGCCGGTGGGCGAGGAAGCTATCAACCACGACGGCTGGTGCCTGGCGACGCAAACGTTGAAACAAGGGCGGCAGGATCACCGCCTCAGACAGGTCAGTCATGCTGATCCGAAATGTTTTGCTGGCTTGCAACGGATTGAAAATCCGACTTTCTTGCACCGACACACGCAGCAGGGCCAATGCGCTGCGCACCGGGCTGATGATGTTCTGAGCCATAGGCGTGGGCACCATGCCTTGAGCGGTGCGCACAAACAACGGGTCGTTGAAGCTTTCGCGCAAGCGGGCCAGTGCGTTGGACACTGCAGGCTGGGTAATCCCCAGTATTTGGCCCGCGCGCGTCAGGTTGGCTTCGGTGTAAATCGCGTCAAAGACGACAAACAGATTGAGATCGACCTTGTTCAGGTTCATGGCGCTTCGCTCTTGTTATCGGGTCATACGAGGTCGCAAAACTATATTGCTTATGAATGGTAATACACGCTGTAAATAGACAACGCAAATGAAGCAAGGCTGATCTAGCATCGGCGAGTACTTATTCCAGTCTTCCCGGTAACAGGTAACCCTCAATGGATTTCGCTTATTCCCCGAAAGTTCAAGCGTTGCGCGAGCGTGTGACGGCATTTATGGACACCCATGTGTACCCGGCAGAAGCCATTTTCGAACAGCAGGTGGCTGAGGGAGATCGCTGGCAACCGACTGCGATCATGGAGGACCTTAAACGCAAGGCTAAAGCGCAAGGGTTATGGAACTTGTTTCTGCCGGGGTCTGAAGCAGGGGCGGGACTGAGCAATCTGGAATACGCACCATTGGCCGAAATCATGGGGCGCTCGATGCTCGGCTCGGAGCCATTTAATTGCTCGGCTCCTGATACCGGGAATATGGAGGTGCTGGTGCGTTACGCCAGTGAGGCGCAAAAAAAGCAGTGGCTTGAGCCGTTACTATCCGGGGACATTCGCTCGGCGTTTGCGATGACTGAACCCGATGTGGCTTCATCCGATGCAACCAATATGGCCGCTCGGGCGCTGCGTGATGGCGACCATTGGGTGATCAATGGCCGTAAATGGTGGACCTCGGGCGCCTGTGACCCTCGCTGTAAAATCCTGATTTTTATGGGCCTGAGCAACCCTGAAAACCCTCGCCACCAACAGCACTCAATGATTCTGGTGCCGGTCGATACACCGGGGGTAAAAGTCGTGCGCCCGTTGCCGGTGTTTGGTTATGACGATGCGCCCCATGGTCATGCCGAAGTCCTGTTCGATAATGTCCGGGTGCCGTACGAAAACGTACTTCTGGGTGAGGGGCGAGGTTTTGAAATTGCTCAAGGTCGTCTTGGCCCGGGGCGTATACATCATTGCATGCGTTCGATTGGCATGGCTGAGCGTGCGTTGCAATTAATGTGTGAACGTTCGCTGGCGCGTCATGCGTTCGGCAAACCGCTGGCTCGATTGGGAGGCAATATCGACAAGATTGCCGACTCGCGAATGGAGATCGACATGGCACGGCTGTTGACGCTCAAGGCGGCGTACATGATGGACACGGTCGGGAACAAAGTCGCCCGCAGTGAAATTGCGCAGATCAAAGTGGTCGCGCCGAATGTAGCGTTGAAGGTGATTGATAGAGCCATTCAGATGCATGGCGGGGCGGGGGTTTCTGGGGATTTGCCGCTGGCTTACATGTATGCCATGCAGCGCACGTTACGACTGGCCGATGGCCCGGACGAAGTTCACAGAGCAGCAGTCGGCAAGCTGGAACTGGACAAGTACGCCTAGGGTCTGTTGCCGTTTCATTGCAAGCCGCGTCGCTGGGTCAAACTTAGCCACCCCATGGGTTTAATACACCCACACCTCAACGCGACGGTTTTTGAGGCGGCCTTCATCCTCGGCGTTATCGGCCACAGGCATTTGCGCGCCGTAGCCACGAATTTCACGTAATACGACGCCGCTTTTGACCAGCTCACGGCGCACGGTCATCGCCCGCAGTTTCGACAACAGTTGCGCGCGCTCGGTGTCGTTTTTGGCATCGCCAAAACCTACCAAGGTGATGTGTTGAGTGAGCTTGTCATGGGTTCTCAAATAGTCGACTACACGGACTAAATCCTGACGGGCCTTGTTGTCGAGTGTCGCGCTACCTTCTTCAAATCGAAAATTGACAGACAGGCGCTGAGCTTCTTTGGTCAGTGACTGATAGTCCTCGGGCATATGTTCCCCGGCCACTACGCGATTGGCTTGCACGCTCTGCGCAATAAAACCGTTCTGCGCGACAATCGCTTGCCCTTGAGGGCTTTGGGTGAAGTTGAACAATGACTGGGCCAGCGAATTCGGGTTATTTGGCGGCAGATAGAAAAACAGGCGCCGCGACAGTGGGTAATCTTCGCTGGCGATCAGGCTGTCGAGCGGTAACATCGGTTGCGAAGGGCCATCGGCAATCGCTACGGCTTTGGCCGCACGAATGTACGGCAGGCCAATAAAGCCGATCGCTTGCGGGTCATGGCTGACCGCATCGGATAACTGCTCACTGGACTCAAAGCGCTGCGCCGCGAGACTTAAACTCAGATTCGCGCGGTTAAGCACCACCTCTTTAAAGGTGTCCCATGTACCGGACTGATTATCGCGGGCATAGAGATGAATTGTCCCGCCGACCCCACCCAGTGCTTCCCAGGTGCTGACCCGGCCACTGAAGATGTCGGCCAGTTGTTCTGTCGTGAGTTGATTGAGCGGGTTGCCGGGATGAACAATGATTGCCAGGCCGTCAATGGCGATGACGTGTTCGGCTTCCGGGCTTTTCAGGTCACCCAGCGCCTCAAGCTCGACCAGTTCAGCGTCTTTGATGGGGCGTGAGGAGGCAACCATATCCGCCAGCCCTGCGTTGAGTGCCGCGAAGCCGGTGCCTGAACCGTGGGCCGAAACATCCACGCGAACCTGCTGCCCCAAGGCGTTGGTGCCGACAATGCTGTGCTCGTTAGGGGGCGTGGCGGGCACGCTGTGAATGTTGCGCAGGCCCTGTTCGGCCAGCATGGCGCGCACCAGTGCCGGGCCGAGATTGGCGCCAATGGTATTAGACCCTTGAATGCGCAAGTCGCTCGCAAAGGCCATGCCGGTTATTGAACACACCACCATCCACACCATCAATCGCAGCATCAGCGGCCACCTTCCTGGAGCCAGAAATGAGCCAGCAATTTAAGTCAGGTGTGTTACCGGCGCATGACGGTGGAGGTTAATGTGCTTGCAACTCAGCTCAATTCAAGCCAGACAGGTGCATGGTCGGACGGCTTTTCCATGGCGCGCAGGTCGTAGTCGACACCCGCGTCCTTGATGCGGTGCACCAGCCCTTGGGAGGCCAGAATCACGTCGATGCGCAGACCACGTTTTGGCTCGTCCTCAAAGCCACGGCTGCGATAGTCGAACCAGCTGAAGCGGTCTGTGACGTCCGGGTGCAGGTAGCGAAAACTGTCCACCAGGCCCCAGCCCTTGAGGCGCTCCATCCACTCGCGCTCTTCAGGCAAGAAGCTGCATTTGCCGGTTTTCAGCCAACGCTTGGCATTGTCCGGGCCGATACCGATATCGCAGTCTTGCGGAGAAATATTGATATCGCCCATAACTACCAGCGGTTGTTCATTGCTGAACTGACTTTCGAGCAGTTGTTGCAGGTCACTGTAAAAACGTTGTTTGGCCGGGAACTTGGTGGGGTGGTCGCGGCTTTCGCCCTGTGGGAAGTAACCATTCATGATGGTCACGGGCTGGCCATTTTCGTCGGCGAAAGTGCCCCAGATAAAACGGCGCTGTGCGTCTTCTTCGTCGGTGGCAAAGCCTTTGTGCAACTCAAGGGGTTCTTTTCGCGACAGCAGGGCGACGCCGTAATGGCCTTTTTGACCATGGAAATAGACGTGATAACCCAGCGCCTGAATGTCGGCGAGGGGGAATTGATCGTCGTGGACTTTGGTTTCTTGCAGGCCGATGACGTCGGGCTGATGTTTTTCGATCAGCGCTGCCAGCTGATGTGGCCGAGCGCGCAGGCCGTTGATGTTGAATGAAACGATTTTCATGGGCAGGCAGTCCTGAATAAAACTGCGATGTTAGCGGTCAGCGTGCAGTGGGGCAAATGCACTGCTAACGTAGGAAACTCGCAGCCCCGATTGAACTGTTATGCGCCTCGGGGGCTCGTACTCATTAAGACGTGTCGCTATCCAGGCGCCACCGAGGGGACATTCATGACACAAGCGTCGAACGCCACATGCCAGATTCAGATGCTGGACAGCGGCTATTCAAAGGAAGCACGTGCGCTGCTGTATCAGGCGTATCGTCAGGAACCGACGTTTCAGTACCTGTTCGAAGCGAGTCGCCCGGGCTATGAACGACGGATGCGGGCAACCATTCGGGCATTGGTCAAACAGCATTTCTTTCAGGACTTACCGGCCTTGGGGCTTTTGGTCGATGATCGCTTGGTGGGTATTGCCTTGATTGCACCGCCCCTGAGGCGTCTGGGCATCACTGAAAGTTGGGCATGGCAACTGCGCATGTTGCTCACGGCCGGTCTGCGTGGCACGCGCCGTTATCTGAACTACCATAACGCCGTGCTGGCGTGCATTCCCGGTGATGCCGTGCATATGTTACCGCTGCTCGGAATTCACCCGCAGTTTCAGGGTTTGCACTATGGCGAGCAATTGTTGGAAGCCGTTCATAACTGGTGCGCAGCGGATGAACATTCCGAAGGTGTAGTGCTCGACACCGGCAATGAACACTATCTGGAATTTTATAAGCGTCAGGGTTATGTCCAGATTGGAGAGGTGGCCATAGGCCCGGTCGTGGAGCATGTATTTTTCCATGCCAACCCTCAGGTGTTACACACTGCAACAGCATAAGCCCGCGTTTATGCTCCGTGGCGCGCTCTAAGTCCAGCCTTGTCCGTGATAGCATCCGCGCCTATGAAGTTTCCAGGAAGATTCACCAGTGCTTTTGTCCTGTTGATCAGCAGTTGCGCGGCATTTGCCCAAAGCGAACTGGTGGTCAGGGTCAAACCCGCAAACAATGCCCTCAAGGCCAATGTGGAAGGCTATATCGGCAGCCTCGGCGATCGCGACGAGGAGGCCTTGTTGCGCTTCAAGCGTGGCGCGATAGAGCAGGCCCTGAAAGCCTCCCAGGCCTTGGGTTATTATCAACCCACCATTGATGCCGAGGTTAAAGCCGGCGATCCACCGCGTTTGGAGTTGAACATTGATCCCGGCGAGCCGGTGCATCTGCGCAACGTCAATGTGCGTGTCGAAGGCCCGGCTTCATCACTCAAGGCCTTTCAAATACCGGCCAGTGATGACCTGAAACCGGGCGCTGTGCTCAATCAAGGCAACTACGAAGACGCCAAGCGCATGATCCTCAACCGTGCGCTGCGCTATGGTTTTTTCGATGGCAAATTCCTCAAGCACGAATTGCTGGTAGACCCCAAAGGCGGGTTTGCCGATATCAACCTTGTGTATGACAGCGGCCCCCGTTACACACTCGGGAAGGTCACATTTGCGGGCAATGCGCCCTTTGATCAGACCTTGCTTGATCGGCTGGTGCCTTTCAAACCCGATACTCCCTACGACTCCCAACTGATTGCAGAGCTCAATCAAAACCTGCAAAGCAGTGGCTATTTTGAAACGGTGCAAGTGGGTGCCGCGCCGAGTACGGCCGTCGGTACGGTCATTCCGGTTGACGTCGATTTGTATACCCGTAAACCGCGCACCATGACGTTGGGTCTGGGCTATTCGACCGACATGGGGCCGCGCGGCAAAGCCAGCTGGACGCGCCATTGGGACAACCCCCGTGGCGACAGTTATGGTTTTGAGTCCGAAATTTCTCAGCCCAAGCAGAACGTCGGGGCCTGGTATGACATCCCGCTTGACCCGCCTCTGACCGATAAATTGCGCTTTGCTGCAGGCTATCAATACGAAGAAATCGCCAATACCGACACGTTGAGCAAGTTGCTCACCCTGGGCCCTGAATGGCACAGCAAAATGGACAACGGCTGGACGCGGGTAGTGTTCCTGCGCTGGCAACATGAACAGTACCGCCTGGGGGATGACTCGGGGTTGAGCACGTTGCTGCTGCCGGGGGTGAGTTTTTCGGTGGTGCGCAGTGATAACCGTATAGACCCGAGCCACGGCTACAGCGTGACCTCCAGCATAGAAGTGGCCAAAGAAGGCCTGATGTCGGACACCAACCTGTTACACGGTGACGTGCAATTCAAGGCGTTGACCACCTTGTGGGAAAAACACCGTTTTCTGGGGCGAGTTCAATTCGGCGGCAGCGCCACCAACGGCTATAAGCAAGTACCGCCTTCCTTGCGGTTTTTTGCGGGCGGTGACCAAAGCGTGCGGGGCTATGCCTATCAGAGTCTGTCACCCAAGAACTCCGAAGGTGACCGCATCGGTGGGCGCTACATGTTGACGGGCAGCCTCGAGTATCAATACCAGTTCGCAGAGAAATGGCGCTGGGCCACGTTCGTTGACCAAGGCAATGCATTCAATAATCTGGAACTGCCCAGCTTGAAGACGGGCGTAGGCGTGGGCATTCGATATATCTCGCCGATAGGCCCGATACGACTCGATCTGGCTCATGCGCTGGACGATGACGGTGGTATCCAACTGCACTTCTCGATGGGGCCTGAACTGTGATTCGTGGTTTGAAAATTGCCGGCTTTGTCGTCTTGGTGTTGGTGTTGCTGGTCGTTGTCAGCCTCGGCGTTATTTTGGGTACGCAAACGGGCAGCCGTTGGGTGCTGGCTCAAGTACCGGGTCTGCAGGTGGACAACTTTAACGGCCGTCTGGGTGCGCAGTGGAGCGCCGATCACCTGTTGTGGGAGCAAGGCACCAGCCGCGTAGAAGTGACCCGGCCGATTTTCGCCTGGTCGCCGGGCTGCCTGACCCGTATGACCTTATGCATCGACCAGCTACAGGCGGATCAAGTCAGCCTGCAATTCCCGCCGAGCGAAGACAGCAGCAGCGGCCCGGTCAGCTTGCCGGAACTGAAATTACCCCTGGCTATTGAAGTCGGTGTGATTAAAGTCGGCAACGTGCTGTTTAACGGTATCGAGCAGCTCAAAGGCTTGCAGATGGCGGCGCAGTGGACGGCCAAAGGTTTGCAGATCGACGCCGTCAAGGTCGAACGTGAAGACCTGAGCGTGAACCTGTCGGGGTTGTTGCAACCCAATGGTGACTGGCCACTGGCGTTACAGGGGACGATCAATTTGCCATCCCCGGACAAACAGCCCTGGGCGCTGGCGCTGAACGTCGAGGGTCATTTACGCACAACCTTGAACCTGACGGCTGACAGCAGTGGTTATCTCAACGCCCACCTGAAGGGCGATGTTCAGCCCTTGGCGGAAAACTTGCCCGCGCAGGTGAGCATTACCTCCGAGGCGTTCAAGGCCAGCCCGGATCTGCCTGATACCTTGCAACTCAATCAATTGCTGCTCACCGCCAAAGGTGATCTCAAGACCGGCTATGCCTTGAAGGGCACGGCCAGCTTACCTGCTGAAAACAGCCCGGTGAGTGTGTTGCTTGAAGGTCGAGTGGACAGCAAAGGCGCACAGGTTTCAGCGCTTGACCTGACCTCCAGTGCTCAGCAGCGTTTAAAGCTAGCCGGGAAAGTGGATTGGCAAAAAGGGCTGAGCGCCGAAGCCACCATCGACTGGCTCGAGTTCCCTTGGCATGACCTGTACCCCGTGATCGCCAAACCGGACGTGGATCTGCGCACATTCAACGGTGAAGTGTCTTACACCGACGGCAAGTACCTGGGCAACTTCAAGGCGGATCTGGATGGCCCGGCAGGTGCTTTCAGTGTCGCCAGCCCATTCAGTGGTGACCTGGGGCAAATCTTCCTGCCAGAGCTAAAACTGGTGGCAGGGCAGGGCAAGGCTGAGGGGCACGTTAACGTAAAGTTCACCGACGGCGTGGCGTGGGATACGGCGCTGGATTTGAGTGCGCTCAACCCGGCGTATTGGGTGGCTGAATTGCCGGGGACATTGGCAGGCCCGTTGCGCAGCACAGGCTCCTTTAAAAATGAGCGGCTGGAACTGGACGCCAACCTTGATCTCAAAGGGCGTTTACGTGGGTTGCCGGCACTGCTGCAAGCCAAGGCGCAAGGTGCTGGCGAGGCATGGACGGTCAGCACGCTGGACATTCGTCTGGGTGATAACCGCATCAATGGCACGGCCAATTTGCAGAAGCAACTCAAAGCGCAGCTGGAATTGAACCTGCCGCGTTTGGGCCAGTTATGGCCCGACCTGCGCGGTCAGCTTAAAGGCCGAGTGGACATGGCCGGCACGCTCAAGGCCCCTGAGGGCAAAGTAGCGCTGCAAGGTCAGCAGTTGGCGTTTGCCGACAATCGCCTGCAAAGCCTGACGCTGGACGCCACACTGGATCGCAATCAGCGTGGCCGGCTTGACCTCAAGGGCAGCGGTATTCAGGCGGGTGACACCCAGCTGGGTGTATTGACGGTGGGTGCTAGCGGTGACATCAAACGCCAGCAACTGCAATTGGCGCTGCAAGGGCCGATGCTTCAACTTGGGCTGGCGCTGGAAGGCGCACTGGATAACGACAATTGGCGGGGCCGACTGACCCGCGGCGACGTGAAGGCGGGTGGACAAGATTGGGTGCTGCAAAACCCGGCGCGGCTGGAGCGACTGGCCGACGGCAAAATCAATTTGGGCGCGCAGTGCTGGACCTCTGGCCCGGCCAGTTTGTGCAGTGAAGATCAGCGGCTGATGCCGGATCCCAAGCTGCGCTTCCACCTCAAGCAGTTCCCTCTCGACAGCTTGGCGCAATGGTTCCCCAAAGACTTCCAATGGCAAGGGCAACTTAACGCCGACCTTCTGCTGGACGTGCCAGCCAGTGGCCCGAAAGGTCAGGTCGTGGTCGATGCCAGCGGTGGCACCTTGCGGATTAAAGATAAAGGCCAGTGGCTGGATTTTCCGTACCAGACCTTGAAACTCACCAGCAATTTAACCCCGAGCCGCGTCGATACTCAGTTCAACTTCAATGGCGGCAAACTGGGCCAACTGGTGCTCAATGCACGGCTTAATCCGTTGCCCCAAAGCAAGCCGGTGACGGGTGATTTCCGACTGAGCGGTCTGGATATTTCTGTGATTCGTCCTTTTGTGCCGATGGTCGAGAAACTCACCGGCCAGTTGAACGGTTCAGGGACTATTTCTGGTGGACTGCTCGCGCCCCATATCAACGGCAATGTCGCGTTGAGCGGTGGTGAGATTTCCGGGCCACAGTTACCGACCAACTTTGAAAACTTGCAATTGAGCGCCGTGATCAACGGTGAAACAGCGCTGCTCAATGGCGGCTGGACCAGCGGCAAACAAGGGCAGGGCAGCATCAGCGGCGACGTTGCGTGGGGCAAAGCGATGTCCGTTAACGTGCTGGTCAAGGGTAATAACCTGCCTGTAACGGTTGAACCTTACGCCAAACTGGACGTAGCCCCTGACCTGAGAATCACGCTAAAACCTGATAACACGCTCTTGGTTGCGGGTAAGGTAAACATCCCGAAAGGTGAAATCACCGTACGAGAATTACCACCATCGACGGTCAAGGTGTCGGATGACACCGTCATTATTGGCCAGCAGGCGACCGAGAGCGAGCCGCCCATGGTGATCGACATGGACATCGACGTCGTGGTGGGGCAGGAGCTACTGACCTTCAGCGGCTTTGGCCTGAACGCGGACATCGCAGGGCAAGTGCACATTGGCAACAACATGGACACCCGTGGTGAGTTACGGCTGAACAACGGTCGCTACCGGGCTTATGGCCAGCGGTTGACCATTCGCCGTGCGAGGTTGTTGTTTACCGGGCCGATAGATCAGCCCTACCTGGACATCGAAGCGATTCGCCAGACCGATGACGTGATCGCCGGAATTCGACTGACCGGCAGCCCTGAGCAACCTACAACGCAAATCTTCTCTGAACCGGCCATGAGCCAGGAACAGGCCTTGTCGTACCTGATTCTGGGTCGCCCTCTGACGGGCAGTGGCGAAGACGACAACTTGCTGGCACAAGCTGCGTTGGGGTTAGGCCTGATGGGCAGTTCGGGCGTGACCACCAGCCTGGCGAACCATCTGGGACTCAAGGATTTTGAACTGGACACAGAAGGCAGCGGAGACAGCACGTCGGTCGTGGCCAGTGGCAAGATCAACGATCGCTTGAGCGTGCGCTATGGCGTGGGCGTGTTTGAGCCGGCCAGCACCATTGCCTTGCGTTATAAATTGAGCAAACGGGTATATGTGGAAGTGGCGAGCGGGATAGCCAGTTCGCTGGATATTTTCTACAAGCGCGATTTCTAACGCCGAAGGCGTGAAGTTGCAGTTGCGGTTGCGGTTGCGGTTGCGGTTGCAGTTGCAGTTGCAGTTGCAGTTGCGGTTGCAGTAGATCTTGATCTGGTTTTTGATCTTGATCTGCCGCCCCTTTCGGTAGGCCGAGTGGAGGTTCTGCGTAGTGGGTCGACCGGCATGGATGCCGGGAGAGCTGCGATCGGGCCAAGGATGGCCCGTCGCAGCGTGCCCACGGAGCGGGACCGGAGCGAGGGAACTTGAGCGCAGCGAAAGCCGTACGCAGGGGCAAGGACCTTTTGCTTACTTTTGGGGCTGTTTGCCAAAAGTGAGCCGCCGTAAGGGCGGAACCCGTAGAAAGTCTTATTACATCCAATGGATATGTACGCGGTTTATATAACTGGAGCACTGAGTACATATCCATTGGATGTGTAAATTCTTTCTACGGGTTTCGCCCTTACGGCGAGGTACTTTTGGCAAACGCCGAGTGTCGGACCATCCCAAAAATACCCAAAAGGTCTGCGCCCTACCATACGGCCGAGCTCGCCTAGGCTGGCTCGGCGTCCTGCCTCGTCCCCCCCATAACAGCACCTGCGTTCAGCCTCCTGTGAGGGGCCTCCGTGTTGTGCCCACGGAGCGGGGCCGGAGCGAGGGAACTATTAAGAGCCCTGACACTGCGAACCTTGAAAAAACCAGTCAATTTTCTCGCTGGATGGGAATCAAAACCACAGTCTGAGAATCATGCCCTATAGTGCGGCCATGACCGACCCAGAAAACAAAAGCATCGTAGATCGCGTATTGCATGTCCTGGTGTGTATCGCCAAGGCCGGCCATCCGATCGGCGCCAAACGTATCGCCGCCCAGGTTGGTATGCCGTTGAGCACCGTCTACCGGCACCTTGGCGCGCTGAAAAAGTGGGGCCTGGTTCAGGAACACATGGCCACGGGGCTGTACGAACCCGGCGCTACGGGGGTGCTACTGGCCAGGGGGTTTGACCAGAACTCCTACCTGATCAACCAAAGCCGCGACGAAATCAGCGCGCTGGTAGAAAGCACCGGCGAAAGTGTCGGCTTGCTGGTGTACACCAACGAACAAGTGGTGTGCATCGCCATGGAAGAAAGTACGTTGTCATTGCGCTGCTCGTTTACCAAGGGCCGTGCGCATTCACTGATGTACGGGGCGTCGGCCAAGGCCTTGCTGGCTTTTTTGCCCCGTCTGCTGCAAAAACGCTTGATCGAAGAACAGCTGGGCCATGACCCGGTCGCCGTGGACGCCCTTGAAAAGCAGGTCGCCGAGATCCGCAAGAAGGGCTACGCCACCAGCGAAGGTGAAGTGGACCAGGGCGTGTGGGGGATCAGCGTGCCGCTGATTTCCGACAATGAACGCCTGGAAGGAACCATAACCCTGATGGCGCCATCGCTACGCGTAGGCGCCAGGGAAGAAGAGCTTATAAAAATGACAATAAAAGCGGCCAGCCGCATCTGCAACCGATTCTAACCTGCCGGTTACATCACGATTTGGCCCACTCAGAATCTCGAGGAACACCTTATGAAGTTTTCCAGGCTGCTCGCGGCCGTTACAACCGCATTCACCCTGCTGTCCACCATCCCGATGGCTGCCACCGCGGCGGGTGACGTGATGCGGGTTGGCACCGATGCCACCTTCCCGCCCATGGAGTTCATCAAGGACGGCAAACGCACCGGCTTCGATGTAGAGCTGATCGAAGCGCTGGGCGCACAGATGAACAAGAAGGTCGAATGGATCGATATCGGCTTCAAGGGGCTGATCCCCGGTCTGATTTCCAACCGTTTCGATGTGGCAGCGTCGGCCATCTACATGACTGACGAGCGCCGCAAGGTCGTCAACTTTACTGACCCGTATTTCCGTGGCGGCCTGGCGGTAGTGGTACTCAAGGATGACCAGAGCATCAATAGCCCGGCGGACCTGAGCGGCGACAAAAAAGTCTCTGCTCAAGTCGGTACCAAATCCATCTCGTTTCTGAAGGACAACTACCCCACTGCCAGCGTGGTGGAGGTGGAGAAAAACCAGGCAATGTTCGACCTGCTGACCATCGGCCGGGTAAACGCCGCAGTGACCGGTCGCCCGGCCGCCATCGAGTTCGCCAAGTCTGAGCCGCGCGTGCGCGTGCTGGATGAAGGCCTGACCACCGAGCTGTACGGTTTCGCCCTGCGCAAGAACGACGCCGAACTGGCGCAACAGATGAATACCGCGTTGCAAACCCTTCGCAGTAACGGCGAATACGCCGCGCTGACTCAGAAATGGTTTGGTACCCAGGAATAACCACGGCAGCGGGCGATTACGCCCGGTGTTTCCCTGAAGCACTACCTGCGGAGTAAACCATGGATCTCGATTTTTCCCCGGTGTGGGATGGCTGGCGCGCGCTCGCTTCCGGCGCCGCCGTTACCATTGAAATCACCCTGGCGGCGCTGATACTCGGCTGCGTGCTCGGGCTGTTGATCGGCCTTGGCCGCCTCAACCCCAAGCGCCGCATCATCTATGGCGTGTGCACCACGTACCTGACGCTGATACGCGGCACCCCACTGCTGGTGCAACTGTTTATTCTGTTCTTCGGCCTGCCGCACTTCGGCATCCAGCTGCCGGCTTATGTCTGCGGCATTTTCGGCCTGGGCATCTATAGCGCGGCCTATGTCTCGGAGATTGTTCGCGGCTCTATTCAGTCGGTGGAAAAAGGCCAGATGGAAGCAGCTCGCTCCCTCGGTCTGCCTTACAAGATGGCGATGCGCAAGGTGATCCTGCCGCAGGCATTTGTGCGCATGATCCCGGCACTGGGCAACGAATTTGTCGCACTGATCAAGAACTCCGCGCTGGTGTCGCTGCTGACCATTGCCGACGTGATGCATGAGGGCGAAAAGATCATCAGCGTGTCGTACCGCTCCCTCGAAGTGTATTTGGCCATTGCGGCGGTTTACCTGGTGCTCACCGGCACCACCACGCTGATTCTGCGCCACACCGAAAAACTGCTTCGTGCTGAAGGAAGAGTCTGATGAACGCGCCCATTATTGATATCAGCAACCTGAGCAAGTCATTCGGCACTCACCATGTATTGCGCGGCATCGACTTCAGTGTCCAGCCCAGCCAGGTGGTGGTGATCATCGGCCCCAGCGGCTCTGGCAAAAGCACTTTCCTGCGCTGTATGAACGGCCTGGAAACCGCCGAGGGCGGCACTCTGGTCGCCTGCGGGCACACCGTGGTCGAGCAGGGCCGCATGATGAGCGAAGAAAAACTCGACGCCCTGCGCAGCGAAGTCGGCATGGTGTTCCAGTCCTTCAACCTGTTCCCGCACCTCACCGTATTGGAAAACATCACCCTGGCACCCATGTCGCTGCGCGCCACGCCACGCAAGCAGGCGCATGCCCTGGCCATGCAGCTGCTGGAAAAAGTCGGGCTGGGGCACAAGGCCGATGTGTACCCGGGCACGTTGTCTGGCGGGCAGAAACAGCGCGTGGCGATTGCCCGGGCGCTGGCAATGGAGCCCAAGGTGATGCTGTTCGACGAACCCACCTCGGCGCTCGACCCGGAACTGGTCGGCGAAGTATTGCAAGTGATGCAAAACCTGGCCGCCGAGGGCATGACGATGATCATCGTGACCCACGAAATGGGCTTTGCCCGTGAAGTGGCGGACATTGTGGTGGTAATGGACCAGGGCGTTATCGTCGAGGCCGCACCGCCAGCGCAGTTGTTCAGTGCCCCGAAGCAGGAGCGCACGCGCAGTTTCCTGCAGGGCATCCTGGCCCGCGAGGCGTCCCATGCCATTTGAAGTGCTGGCCCTTGCCGACATCCCGGCTGTGCCCTGGAAGAACCACGCCGGCATTACCCGCGAGCTGTGTATCGAGCCGCCGGGCAGTGACCTGAACACATTCATCTGGCGCGTCAGCGTTGCCGAAGTGGCGGCCGACTCTGCGTTTTCGACCTTCGACGGCATTGATCGCACCATCGTTTTGCTCAACGGCAGCGGTCTGCATCTACAACTTCCGGGTGGGCTGCTGCACCCGCTTACCAGCGCCTATCAGCCGTTTACCTTCGCCGGTGAGTTGCAGGTGCAGGCAACGGTGCAAGGCGGGGCCACTCGGGATTTCAACCTGATGGTACGGCGCTGCGCCGCTACCGGCAGCATCGCCGTGTACAGCTGCCCGCAGCAATTGCTGCTGGCAGCCAATGCCAGCCTGCTGTTCGTTGCCCGGGGCGAGGCGTTGTTGACCGATGCAGATGGCCGTATGCAGCGCCTGCGCGCGGGTGACCGGGTGTGCTTCGGCGAAGGCCAGGCAAGGCCGCAGTTGCAGTGCGGCACCGACGCCGTGGTGCTCGCGGTGCATATCGACAAGAAGTGAATCGCTCATTGCCAGAGGTTATCGTGAACACCCACGCCCCCCACAACACCACAACCGCGCGCAGCCTGTTCGCAGAAGTCGCCCTGCTGCCCGGAGGCTGGCAAGAGAACGTCATGCTGCGCTGGGACGATGCTGGCGACCTGTGTGAAGTCCGCTCGGGGGCTACAGCCCCGGTAGGCACGCCAAGAGCCGCCGGCCCAGTGGTCAGCGGCATGCCCAACTTGCACTCGCACGCCTTCCAGCGCGCCATGGCCGGGCTGACCGAAACCCTGGGTGACCCGGCCGACTCGTTCTGGAGCTGGCGCACCTTGATGTACCGCTTTGCCCAGCGCCTGCTGCCGCACCACCTGCACGCCATTGGCCGGCACCTGTACATCGAGATGTTGAAGGCCGGCTACACCTCGGTGTGTGAATTCCACTACGTGCACCACGGCGCCGATGGCCAGCCCTACGACAACCCGGCAGAGCTGGCCGAACAGATCGTGCGCGCCGGCGAGGAAGTCGGCATCGGTATGACCCTGCTGCCGGTGCTTTACCAGTACAGCGGTTTCGGCCAAAGCGCACCGCTGGCACATCAGCAGCGTTTTATTTCCTCGCCCGAGTGGATATTGGGCCTGCGCGAACGCATGAAACAGGCCTTGCCGGAAAACGGCAATCGCCGGTATGGCGTAGCTCCGCATTCGTTGCGCGCTGTATCGCAGGCCTCCCTGCAAGCACTGGTCGAAGGGCTGCAGCATTCTGACCCGCAGGCACCGATTCACATCCATATCGCCGAACAGACCCGCGAGGTAGATGATTGCCTCGCCAACCTGGGCCAGCGGCCGGTGCAGTGGCTGCTGGAACACCAGGCGATAGACAGCTGCTGGTGCCTGGTGCACGCCACCCATATGGACGACAGTGAATACGCCGCGGTAGCCCGCAGCGGTGCCACCGTGGGGCTCTGCCTGACCACTGAAGCCAATCTGGGCGACGGCCTGTTCGACGCCCGCCAGTACCTCGCGGCCGGCGGCCAATGGGGCGTCGGCTCGGACAGCAATACCTGCGTCAACCCATTTGCCGAGTTCCGCCTGCTGGAATATGGCCAGCGCCTGAGCCAGCGCCGGCGCAATGTGCTGGCCGACCAGGCCACCCCAGTGGTAGCCGACCGCCTGTTCAGTCAGGCACTGGCGGGCGGCGCCCGGGCGACCGGCCGAAACGTGGCAGGGCTGGCCGCCGGCCAGCGGGCAGACTTTGTAGTGCTCGACCGCGACGCCCCGAATATCGGCGATCGGCCACACGGCCTGCTGCTGTCGGCGCTGGTGTTCTGCGAGCACGGTGGCAACCCGGTGCGCGATGTGTTCGTGGGTGGTCAGCAGGTAATTGATAACGGCCAGCACGCCCTGCAAGAGCAGGCCCGCGCAGGGTATCGCGCAACCTTGGCCGACCTACTGAATGAAACCGCATAACCCGGAGGCCCCATGAACGACGAAACAGTTTTCAGCCTGCAGCAAGGCACAGGCCCGCTGCTGATTTCCATGCCCCACGTGGGCACTCATCTGCCCGCCGACATCCGCCCGCAACTGAGCGAGACCGGGCTGGCAGTCGACGACACCGACTGGCACATCGAGGCACTCTACGACTTCTCTATCGGCCTGGGCGCCTCGTACCTGCAGCCGACCTGCTCGCGCTACGTGGTCGACCTGAACCGTCCCGCCGACGGTGCCAACCTGTACCCCGGGCAGAACACCACCGGCCTGTGCCCGCTGACCACCTTCGACGGCGTACCCCTATACCGCGAAGCCTGCGAGCCGGATGAAGCCGAAATCCAGCGCCGCCTGGCGCTCTACTGGCACCCTTACCATAACGCCCTGCAGGCAGAGCTGGCGCGCATAAAGGCGCTTCACGGCTATGCGCTGCTGTGGGAAGCGCACTCGATACGCTCGGTGATACCGCGGCTGTTCGAAGGTACGTTGCCAGTGTTCAACTTCGGCACCGCAGACGGCGCCTCCTGCGACCCAGCCGTTGCTCAAGGCTTGCTGGCCACGGCCCAGGCACGCATGCCCGACCTGCCCGCCGTACTCAACGATCGCTTCAAGGGCGGCTACATCACTCGCACGTACGGTAACCCTGCGCAGGGCGTGCACGCCGTGCAGCTGGAGCTGGCGCAGCGTGGCTACATGGAGGAAGTGCCGCCGTATGCGCTGGATGATCAGCGGGTGGCGCGGTTGAAGCCGGTGCTGCAGGCGTTGATCGAGGCGTTTATGGGTTTCAGGCCGGTGTAATGGCCCAGTGCTATAAAATCCGCTGTTCGCTCGCTTGAACGACTTGGGCCTTGAAGGATTTCGGACAGGACTTACATTGGCACCTGGCGATCCTGAGATTAATGGTGATTGTGTCCGCTTATGCGGACACAATCGTCCTTAATACTCTGGGTCGGAAGGTGTGTTCGCCAGCCGCTTACCTACAAGCTACAGGTCCGAAGCTTTTATCTGAAAGCTGCGTTCATCCAACCCAGACAGTGGAGCTTTCATGGATCGATTCAACGCGATGTTGGTGTTCACCCGTATCGTTGAGTTGGGCGGTTTTGCCAAAGCCGCCGACAGCCTGCAAATGCCCCGTGCATCGGTCACCGTGCTGATTAAGCAACTGGAAGCGCATTTAGGCGTGCAGTTGCTGCATCGCACCACACGCCAAGTCAGCCCCACGCTGGACGGCGCTGCCTACTACCAACGGTGTGTCCATCTGCTGGCCGATCTGGAAGAGGCCGAAGGATTGTTTCGCAGCAACCAACCCAAGGGCACCTTGCGGGTTGAAATGCCTGCAGCGGTTGGGCGGCTGGTGGTGTTCCCGGCTTTGCCCGAATTTACCGGGCGTTACCCGTTGATCAATCTCGAGATCGGCCTCAATGACCGCCCCGTGGACTTGATCCGCGAAGGGATTGATTGCGTCATTCGCGGCGGGTTAACGATGGATGATTCGCTGGTGGCGCGGCCATTGGTGCAGATGGATCAGGTGACCTGCGCCAGCCCGGCTTACCTGCGCGCTCACGGCATACCGCAATCCCCTGACGAGTTGAGCGGTCATCAAGTCGTGGAGTACTTTTCCAGCGCATCGGGAAAACGCTACGGGCTGGAATTTAAATTCGGCAATGAGGTGCGTTTGATCGATCTGCCCAAACAGGTCTCGGTCAATAGCGCAGAAGGCTACTTGGCGGCTTGCGTGGCGGGCTATGGGCTGGTGCAATCACCGCACTATCACGTGGCTCAGCTGGTACGTGAAGGGCGTTTGCAAGAAGTCTTGAGCGAGCATGAGCCGCCGCCTCTGGCATTGACCGCCCTGTATCCAGCGCATCGGCAATTGTCACCGCGCGTTCGGGTGTTTGTAGACTGGTTGGTGGACCTCTGTTCACGTCCAGCCAGCGGCTTTCGTCGAGCTAAATCCAGCTAGGATCTGTTCCCCTTGCAGTGCAAACCGCCCGGCGGCAATGAAACGGGAACAGACCCTGTAGCCTTTTTGCGGTGTAACATGGCCCCCGAATCAACGCGGGCCAACCCGCAGTCACGAAATGTTTGCTACATTTTTCAGCATATTTTCAGCCTTACTTTCAGGAACCGGTAATGACCCCTTCGCAGCGCTTGAAATACTCGATTCTGATCTCACTGGTGGTTCTGGGGATCATGTTTGGTCTTTCGTACATGCAAAACCACGGCATGATCTCCGAGAAAATGTTCCAGTACATCGCCATCGGTGTGGCGGTAGTGGTTGTTGTGATCAATGGCGTGATGCGCCGTAAAACCAAGATTTAAGCCTCGATTTTACCCATGAGCACAGCCTCGGCCTGCGGATGCAGGCTGTAGCTTTTATCGCTGTTGAGCACCACCACACCCTCGCTGCATAAGCGCTTCAACACTTCGCGCACACTCAGAAATGACAGCGGAATATCCAGCGCCTGCAAGTGGCTGTGCATCCCCCTGACCCCCAATCGTCGATCGTTTCCAGCGGCTGTCAGCAGCGCATCAATGACCTTGAGCCGCACCAGGCTGGTACGTAGCCCGAAATATTTAAGCAGGTGGCGTATGCGTTCGTTGCCTTGCAAAGGCGTGAGCGTTTTCAGCAAACCTGAGTTCGGCTGAAACACGGTTTCGCAATGTGGTTGACTACCATCCGTTGGTATTTGCGAGTTGTGCATGCAAAAAACTCCTTTTCAGAGCCTGATCAGGAAAATAAAAAATGCTCTCAGTTAACTAGACGTATGAGCGGTGAAAATCATGAACCCTTACGTGTAGAAATTCTGTTATGGCGAGTGCTGTATCCGTCACCGGCCCTTTCTATACGGGCGTTTACACCGTGATTAAATTTTTTTCACCGGCTTCGTCTTAAGGGGGCCGGGGGGTGGGTTTCAATTCGATCACGCTGCCTGGCTTATCCCTCGATCCAGCAGGAGTACGCGTGATTAATTACCGGCCATTAAGCAAAGTGTGTCTTGGCGCCGTGTGCCTGGGGCTGAGTGTTTCAGCCTTGGCCCAGCCCGCCGTCAGTGATGTCAGTGCAGAGATTCGGCGCACGACGTTTGGCGTGCCTCATATTCGCGCCGCCGATGAGCGCGGTCTGGGTTACGGCATTGGGTATGCCTATGCTCAGGACAACCTGTGCTTGCTGGCCAACGAAGTGGTCACGGTCAATGGCGAACGTTCGAAATACTTTGGGCCTCAGGCGTTGACCCTTGAGCAGCGAGACAATCTGGCCAGTGATGTGTTTTTCAACTGGCTGAACACGCCCGAGGCGGTCGCGGCTTTTTGGCAGGCACAAACCCCTGAGGTGCGAGACCTGATCGAAGGTTATGTGGACGGGTATAACCGCCAGCTCAGTGAGCGTAAAAACCTGCCCGCGGAGTGCGACAACGCTTCCGTTCGGCCTCTCACACCGCAGGATCTGGTCAAGTTGACCCGTCGTCTGCTGGTCGAAGGTGGCGTCGGTCAGTTTGCCGAAGCGTTGGTTGCTGCTGCGCCACCCCAGGCCACAGCACAGGTCGAGACTCGGGCTGGGCAATTCGAAATCGCAGCTGAGCGCATGCAGCGCTTTGCGCTGGACCGGGGGAGTAACGCGGTGGCCATTGGCAGCGAACGTTCGCAAACGGGACGCGCAATGCTTTTGGCCAACCCACATTTTCCGTGGGTGGGCGGTATGCGCTTCTACGAAATGCAATTGACCATACCCGGCAAGCTGAATGTGATGGGGGCGGCGTTGCCTGGGTTGCCGCTGATCAATATTGGCTTCAACCAGCATATGGCCTGGACTCACACGGTCGATACGTCGAAGCATTTCACCCTGTATCGCCTGGAACTCGACCCCAAAGACCCGACACGTTATCTGTTGGACGGCCAGTCAACACCCCTGACGAAGCAGACGGTCACGGTGAATGTGAAACAGGCAGATGGCAGCGTTCAGCCTGTGTCGCGGGTGATTTACAGCTCTGTATTCGGGCCGGTTGTGCAGTGGCCGGGCAAGCTCGACTGGAATGACCACACAGCCTTCAGTCTGCGTGATGCCAATCTGCAAAACGACCGTGTGCTGCAGCAGTGGTATGCGATGAATCAGGCGAACAGCCTCGATGCCTTGCAAGCCTCGGTGAGCAAGATTCAAGGTATTCCATGGGTCAATACATTGGCGGTGGATGACCAGGGGCAAGCGCTGTACATGAACGCGTCGGTGGTGCCCTATGTCGATGCGGCCAAGCTGGCGGCGTGCAGTGATCCGCGTGCAGGCCTTGAGATGATTTTGCTGGATGGCAGTCGCAGTGCCTGCGCGTGGACGATTGATCCGAGCGCGGCACAAAAGGGGATCTACCCGGCAAGCAAACTGCCGCAAATGCGCCGCAATGATTACGTACAGCATGCCAATGACTCGGCCTGGATGGCCAACCCCAATGCACCGCAGACCGGCTTTTCGCCGTTGATCAGCCAAGACAGTCAGCCATTGGGGCTGCGTGCCCGTTTTGCCCTGCAACGGCTCGGACAACCGGGGCGGCTGAGTATTAACGACTTGCAAGGCATGGTGATGGATAACCGGGTGTATCTGGCCGGGCAAGTACTGCCTGACCTGCTCAAGGTCTGCGATGGAGCCTCTGCGGCGGATAAGCCCACACTGACGCAGGTGTGCGCGAGCCTCAAGAATTGGGATCAACAGGCCAATCTGAACAGTGGCATTGGTCTGGTGCATTTCCAGAACATCATGGTGCCGTTGCTTGAGGTAGAGAATGTGTGGCGTGTGCCGTTTGACCCGTCCGACCCGCAGCACACGCCACGTGGGTTGGATGTGGAGCAACCGGCCGTGCGTGAAGCGGTGCGTACAGCATTGCTGGCTTCGGCAGCGGCGGTGACTGAAGCGGGTTTGAGCGCAGACGTCACGTGGGGTGATATTCAGCAAGTCAGCAGGGGTACACAGCACACGCCAATACATGGTGGTCCGGCGGCGTTGGGTGTGTACAACGCGATGCAAAGTGTTGCGGGTGAGGGCGCAAAGCGCGAAGTGGTCAGTGGCACCAGCTATTTGCAAACCGTCACATTCGATGAGCACGGGCCGCAGGCGCAGGGCGTGTTGGCGTTCTCGATTTCCAGTGATCCGGCGTCCCCACATTCACAGGATCAAACGCGGGCCTTTTCGAATAAGCAGTGGCAAAAATTGCCCTTTGCCGAAGAACAGATCAAGGCCGATCCGAGCTATCAGCGTGTGCAGATAAAGTCCCAACATCCGTAGCCGCTGGCGCAGGCTGAGTCCGGCGATGCAGCCTTACTATCGCTTCGCAATCGGACGTGGCCTGCGGCAACTGCTGCGAAATAGGGCGCTTAACCCTGTGGCTGCCCGTTTATCACGGGATTGCCGTTCTGGCTGATGCTCAGGTAGACCGGCAAGACTTTGGGCAGTGAGGTCACCAGACGATCAATGTCCTGAGTGTTGAATACACCACCAATGCGCAACTTGCCGGTTGCGCTGTCGGCTAGAACCAGCGGCGTATCCAGGTAACGGTTGATCAACGGTAATGCATCACTCAGAGACAGATTGTCCAGCACCAACTTGCCGTTGCGCCAGGCAAGATCTTGGGCGTTGGCGTAGGTCTGGTTGATCTGCGGGGCGTAATCGCCCGCTTTGTAACGCGCCTGCATGCCCGGTTCGAGGCGCAGGCCTTCGCCACTCAGGCGCTTGTTGCTGGTCACCAGCACCGAACCTTCCAGCAGCGTCACTTTGACCTGATCTTCATACGTCCACACATTGAATTGGGTGCCGGTGACGCGCACCTGGCCTTCTCCCGCCCTGACGAAAAAGGGGTGCGTGACATCGTGGCTCACCTTGAAAAAGGCCTCACCCTTGTTCAGGGTGACTCGACGCTGGTCTTTATAGTTGGCAAATGTCAGCTGCGTACCGAGGTTGAGTTCCACTTCACTGCCGTCCGGCAAGGTCACCGTTTTCAATTGCGTGTCGGCTTGCAGGCGTTGATAGGAACTCGGTACCCACCCCAGTTGCCAGCCACTGTAGGCCGCAACAGGCGCTGCGATCAGGGTGATGGCCGCTGCCACGGCCAATGTTTGCCAGCGCTTGCGGCGGGCCACTGGCAGCTTTTGCACCACCCCAGCCGCCATAGGCAGGGGCTGCTGCAAGTGTTCGCTGACGTCCCAGATGTCCAGCATGGCCTCATATTCAAACGCATGCAGCGGGTCGGCGTTTAACCATTCAGCGAACGCTTCACGTTCCCGGTCGGTGCAATCAGGCTCGTGCACGCGCATGCACCACTGAGCAGCGGCCTCAGTGATGGCATCGTATTGGGCTTCGGTGAGGCGTGTTTCGCTCATTAGTTCTCCTTGGTGCGATGCATTCTAACCCTGCGCTTGGGGATACGAGAACATGAGCCATGTCAAAAGCATGTCATTTAGCCTTCTGAGGTGATTTTTCTCTGCTAGGGTTATCTCGGCATTCAAGTACCAGACGCAACATCAATTAATGGAGTTAAGAACATGTTGAAGAAAACTTTTGCTGCTGTGATCACCGCTGCTGTTGTGCTGGCTTCCGGGGCTGCTATGGCTCAAGCCCCACAAGACCCGAACTGGGCGTTTTCCAAGGAGGCGATCGAAGTCTTCAAAAACAAGGCTGGCTATACAACCATCAAGAGCATCGAGCTGGAAAACCCGGCGACCGGTATCTGGAAAGCTGAAGGTGTGAAGACAATCGACGGTGTGGAAGTTCAGGTAGAAACCACAATCGACCACACTGGCAAAGTGCTTTCCGAGAAGAAAGACTGATACTCGGCACCTGAAGCGCTCGTTGAGCGCTTCAAGCCCGACTTTGCCTACGCAGAGTCGGGCTTTTTTTAAACGCCTTTATCCTCGTTGCGCCAACCAGTGTTCACGGGTCATTTCCCAAATCTCGTTGGTGAACGAGCCGCTGACAAACTCAGCCTGTGAGCGGCTGATTAATGTCATCCCGCCCCGTTGCGATACTCTGCGCGAAGCCTCATTAGGTGCAGCCTTGGGCACCCGCATGCAGTCACGCTGCAGTGTGTGAAACCAATACCTGTCCACCACCTCGCACGCTTCCCCCATCAAGCCCTGGCCTTGCCATGGCGGAGACAGCCAAAACCCGCGGTTGTTGTTGTCCTGGTCCATCAAGCTGATACAACCGATGACGTCCTCGGGTTCTGTAATCAACCGGATCGTCCAGTGCCACTCCTTGCCGAGTGCCATGGCCGGCAATGCGTGATCTTGCAGGTAGCTCAGGGCTCCGTTGTCCGGGTACGGCCAAGGCACACACGCATTGAGATAGCGCACGACCTCCCAGTGGGGGAAGCGCTCCTGAATGGCCTGCGCGTCGCCAATGCACAGTGGTTCGAGCAAGAGCCGTGAGGTTTTGAGCGTGGGAGGTTGTTGCATGAACGGGCGCTCCTTGCCGTGAATGTGGTTTTGAGCATAACCCTTATTAGCCGCCATACAAAAAGCCCCCGTAAAAACGGGGGCTCGGCATTTCTGCAAGGCTGCGCAGCGATTAGCCGTTCGAGCAGCCGTTACCCATGATGCGGTATTCCAGTATATGGCGTTGACCTTGATGGTCTTCGTAGGTCATCTGCGCTGGCACCACTTCACACACATCCTGGGTGGGCGAAACACTAATAACTTTAGCGATATCGAGGTCAGTGGAGTAAGTGTAATGTTCGACAACAGGTTGAGCCTGTGCAACTTTAGCCTCTTCAGCCACTGCCAATGTAGAAAAGCCTAACAAAGCAAAAGCAATCAAACGGTTCATTATTCACACCTCAAAACAATCACGTTTCACTGACTTCAGTTGCCCAGTGGGCGGTCGAAGTTGCGGCGTTGTTCTCGAAGGAAGATGCCGCACGAAGTACCGTGCCCTGTTTTAATGTTTCAATGTTTGGTAAGGGATGTCGCTATCATACGGTGTTAAATCAATGATTGAAGTCAAAAGACTGACAATAAGCCTTTCCAAATCGGTAACAATTAATCTGTCCCAGCACCCTCACTAAAAAGCCCCCTCCGAAGAGAGGGCCTGGGGTCGCATCCTTGCGGGCAACCTGATGCTCAAAGCGTTGAGTTAGTGAGTGCTGCAACCGTCACCCATCACTTGATATTCAACCGTGTGGCGCTGACCCTGATGGTCTTCATAGGTCATTTGCGCCGGTACAACTTTGCACACTTTGGGGATGTCGGACAGGCTGATAACTTTAGCGATGTCCAGTGTCGACCCATAAGAGTATTGTTCTACAGCCGGTGCTGAAGTGGCGGCAGTTGTTTCACCAGCAAAGGCAATCGATGCACTACCAGCCAGGACTAAAGCAATTAAAGTTTTCATTGTGGTGGCCTCTAAAGTAATCAAGAGTTAAAGCTGACTGACTTCATTTGCCAACGGCGGGAAGAAGTTACGGCACCTGTTTCAATGATCAAGTAGCCGTACGAAGTTCCGTGTTATGTATTCCGTGTTCGGTAAAGCTTTTTACATGCTGCCAAGTATACGCCGATGTCTTCATCGAAAAAGACCTAATGGCAAAATGCTCTATTACCGCCCGGGTAACAATGTGGTGGCTCCCGTGAGATTTTCAAGGGGTGCTGGACGATTGCCTTGCTGGCATACTGCCAATTCCCTTCCGGAGTCAGTCAACAGCATGAATGTCGAGTCACCCCTCCATGCCTGGAAAGAGGCCATCGAGCAGCACGGTTTTGTTCACGATCCGGCTCAAGCGCGGGCGGTACAGGCGTTGCAGCATTGTCATGAGCAGCTGCACGAAGCCCAGAAGACCGCTGAGGGTGTGTATTTGTGGGGGCCGGTTGGGCGGGGCAAAACCTGGCTGATGGACCAGTTCTACAAGAGTCTGCGGGTGCCTGCACGGCGTCAGCACTTCCACCATTTTATGCAATGGGTGCACCAGCGACTGTTTCAACTGACCGGCACCTCTGACCCGCTTGAAACGATCGCCAAAGCGTTAAGCAAAGAGGTGAGGGTGTTGTGTTTTGACGAACTGTTCGTCAATGACATTGGTGACGCGATCATTCTCGGCCGGTTGTTCAAAGTGATGTTTGACGAAGGCGTGGTGCTGGTATGTACCTCTAACCAGCCCCCTGAGCAGTTATATAGCCAAGGCCATAACAAGGAGCGTTTTGCGCCTGCGATCACCGCCATTGTGGAGCATATGCACGTGGTGTCGGTGGATGGGGTTGAAGATCACCGTTTGCACCCCGGGATTGCGCAGCAGCGTTTTTGGGTGACACCCACGGGGCAGCCCAGTGTATTTGGGGACGTATTCGCGCAGTTGGCCCAGGGGCAGTCGGTTTCTCATGAGCCGATTGCGGTTGCGCACCGTTCACTGAGCGTGGTGCGGGCCAGTGAACGTGTGCTGTGGTGCAATTTTCATGAATTGTGCGAACAGCCGCTGGCCGCCATCGAGTTTATGGACCTTTGTGGTCGCTATCAGGCGATTTTACTCAGTGACGTGCCCTGTATGAGCGCTGAGCAACGTGAAGGCAAGATTGCCCGGGGGACTGAAGACGGCCCGGTGAAAGTTGAGGCAGGGGATCGTGAATTACCGCAGCTGTCACGTTTCGACGACAGCGTGCGGCGATTTATTGCCCTGATCGATGAGTGCTACGACCGCAAGGTCCCGGTCTTGATTGAAGCGCACGTTCCGTTGGAACAGCTATACACACAAGGCTATCTGGAATTTGCCTTTCGCCGCACCCTGAGCCGCCTGCAAGAAATGCAGTTGCAGCGGTTCGGGGTCTGATAGGCAGCATCCAGTTTCGTAGCCGCTGACGAGTCATGCACGACGGCTTCGTTATTCGTCAGCGGCCTTGCTCACAGCGACACGTTAACCTGCAGCCGCTGCCGAAGGCTGCGATCGAGCGCGAAGCGGTCGCAAGATGGGACGCCTCGGGGTGTCAGGTTTTACGACGGCTACACGCCTTGCTCACAGCCACACGTAAACCTGTAGCCGCTGCCGAAGGCTGCGATCGAGCGCGAAGCGGTCGCAAGATGGGACGACTCGGTGTGTCAGGTTTTACGACGGCTGCGCCGCCGATCGCAGCCTTCGTTCCTCATCAGCTGCTACGCGCCTTGCTCACAGCCACACGTTAACCTGTAGCCGCTGCCGAAGGCTGCGATCGAGCGCGAAGCGGTCGCAAGATGGGACCCCGCGGTGTGCCAGGTTTTACGACGGCTGCGCCGCCGAACGCAGCCTTCGTTCCTCGTCAGCTGCTACGCGCCTTGCTCACAGCTACACGTAAACCTGTAGCCGCTGCCGAAGGCTGCGATCGAGCGCGAAGCGGTCGCAAGATGGGATGCCTCGGTGTGCCAGGTTTTACGACGGCTGCGCCGCCGAACGCAGCCTTCGTTCCTCGTCAGCTGCTACGCGCCTTGCTCACAGCCACACGTTAACCTGTAGCCGCTGCCGAAGGCTGCGATCGAGCGCGAAGCGGTCGCAAGATGGGTGACTCGGTGTGGCAGGTTTTACGACGGCTACGCCGCCGATCGCAGCCTTCGTCCCTCGTCAGCTGCTACGCGCCATGCTCACAGCGACACGTTAACCTGTAGCCGCTGCCGAAGGCTGCGATCGAGCGCGAAGCGGTCGCAAGATGGGACGACTCGGTGTGTCAGGTTTTACGACGGCTACGCCGCCGAACGCAGCCTTCGTTCCTCGTCAGCTGCTACGCGCCTTGCTCACAGCCACACGTAAACCTGTAGCCGCTGCCGAAGGCTGCGATCGAGCGCGAAGCGGCCGCAAAATGGGACGACTCGGTGTGTCAGGTTTTACGACGGCTGCGCCGCCGAACGCAGCCTTCGTTCCTCGTCAGCGGCTACACGCCTTACTCACAGCCACACGTAAACCTGTAGCCGCTGCCGAAGGCTGCGATCGAGCGCGAAGCGGTCGCAAGATGGGACGCCTCGGTGTGCCAGGTTTTACGACGGCTACACGCCTTGCTCACAGCCACACGTTAACCTGTAGCCGCTGCCGAAGGCTGCGATCGAGCGCGCAGCGGTCGCAAGATGGGACGCCTCGGTGTGTCAGGTTTTACGGCGGCTACGCGCCTTGCTCACAGCGACACGTTAACCTGTAGCAGCTGCCGAAGGCTGCGATCGAGCGCGAAGCGGTCGCAAGATGGGATGACTCGGTGTGTCAGGTTTTACGACGGCTACGCCGCCGATCGCAGCCTTCGTTCCTCGTCAGCGGCATTTTGCACACCCGCAACAATCAATCCCACTGAGGTGCAAGGCCTTTAGGGCTGGTCAGGCGATGGCCGCGATCCAGGGCTGCGATCTGCGCCATGTCGTCTTCGCTCAACATCAGTTCGCACGCCTTGAGGTTGCTTTCAAGGTTGGCGCGCTTGGTTGAGGACGGAATGACCGAATAACCCAATTGCATGGCCCACGCCAGTGTCACTTGTGCGGCTGTGGCGTCATGACGCTTGGCAATCTGATTGATCACCGGATCTTTCAACACTTCGCCGTAGGCTAACGTCATGTACGAAGTGATATGAATGCCTTGGCTCTTGGCGAATTCCACCACTTTGCGGTTTTGCAGGTAGGGATGCAGTTCAATCTGGTTAGTGGCGATGTTCTCGGCACCGACCGCAGCAATCGCTTCTTTCATCAGTGCGATGGTGAAGTTGGACACGCCGATGGCGTGGGTCAGCCCCAGTTTTTTTGCCTCCAGCAGTTGCTTCATAAATACCGCAACCGGCACGGCGTTGTCGGGTGATGGCCAGTGGATCAGTGTCAGGTCCAGATGGTCGGTGCGCAACTTGGCCAAACTGTCTTTGAGGCTCGGGATCAACTGGCCTTCGGCAAAATGGTCGATCCAGATTTTGCTGGTGATATACAGCGCTTCACGGTCGATGCCACTTTCGGCAATCGCCTGTCCGACTTCTGGTTCATTCTGATAAATCTGCGCGGTGTCGATCACCCGATAACCTACGTCCAGCGCATTTTTGACCGAGTCAATAACGACTTGGCCCTGTAAGCGAAATGTACCGAGACCGAATGCTGGAACTGTCATGGATAACTCCTGGAGTGCTGTAAGAATAAGGTCGAGTATCCTCGCCTTGAGCCGCACGAAACACCGTAGCTCACGCAAAGCAGTCTTGACTGCACGTCATGAATTCAACTGAGGCCCTCAGGCTAAATTTGAGCGCGCACAGTACGTTCTAGCTTGGATAACGCCTGCATTCAGGCCGGGACAGGTAGGGCAATGACGATTTCTCGACGATGGTTCATCGCTGGCTTAGCGATCACCGGCGCAGCAGCGCCAGCAGTGTTCTATGGGCATCGCGAGTTGACGCGGGTGGACGAGCCCATCACGCCGGGTGAGGCAACGGTCGAGTTGGCAGACACGGCGGGGCAGCAACTGGCTGATCAATTACGCGGGCTTTGGAGCATTTCTTTCAGTGGCGCCGATGGCGGGCTGGAGGGGGTGCCTCAAGAAGGCCTTGAGGTGTGGCTCGACATTGCCCCGCGTGGCCGAGGTGTTCGCGGTTATCTGGACAGTGCCGCGGTATTGAACAGCACGCAAACGCCGCGTTACCGCGTTCTGGGGGATCTGGTCGAGCCCGACCCTAAAAGGATGCACTGGCGAATCACCCGCAGTGATTCTGCCAACGGTCAGGCGGATTACGAGTTCAGTTTTAGTCTGGACGAAGTCTGGGGTATGTACGGCAATGCTGGCAGTGGCACCCTCAGCGGTACTGTGCAACGTCTGGACCGGCCCTTGGCACTGCCTGAACAAGACAACCGATTTGTTGCGATTAAGCGCACTTTCCCAGAGGCGCGGGAGCGCATCGGTTTAAATCCAGATTTACTGGCCTGGCTGGTGGCGCCGGAGCATCGTTTATTCCATCAGTTATGGCACGCTTCGCGCGACACTTGGCATGAGCTCTCGGATGACAAACGCAACGCCTTGCGTGGACTCGGCTGGCAACCCGGCCAGAGAGACCGGGAGCGGGATGCGCGAGGGCCACGCAAGGACCGAAATGGTTCCGGGGTCGATTTTTTCTTTATGCATCGGCATATGTTGCGGGCCGCTCGTTCGATGCAGGATCTACCGTCGTGGACGGCGTTCCCGTTGCCTCAACCTGAACTTGAACGCGACCGTGCAGGTTTTGCCCGCTACTTTGACAATCACGACGGCAGTGCCTTGCCGCCGACGTGGCTGGCTGAAGGCGATGCGGTGTATACCCAATGGCTGAGTGATATCAAACAGCCTGAAACTTTTCATTCCAACTTCGAGGTGTGGGAATCGCGCTATCGCGACCCGCGTTATTTGTCGACGCTGACGTTGGGCCAGTTCGGTTCCGAGGTTGAACTGGGCCTGCATGACTGGTTGCATATGCGCTGGGCCTCGGTGCCACGTGATCCCTCAAACGGCGCACCCGTGCCGATGGCCCGTGATCCAGCCGACTTCGCGGCGCGTTGGTACGAGGCCGAAAATGACTTTTTGGGCGATCCGTTCTCCTCTCATGTCAATCCGGTGTTCTGGAGCTTTCATGGCTGGATCGATGATCGTTTAGAGGATTGGTTTCGTGCCCATGAGCGTTTTCATCCAGGGCAGCTCCAGCGCGAAGAGATCAATGGTGTGCCCTGGTTTGCGGCGGGTCGTTGGGTGGAAGTGGAAGATCCGTGGCTGGGCCCAGTGACTCACGGTTGTAGTACCACGCCAGGACTGGCGACGGGAAAAACCGTTGAAATGGATCCCGAGACGATGAAGCTCGCGCTGCGTATCACCTTTGGCGATGAAAAAAAGATGGGCAATCTGTTTCAGCGCGTACCGCGTCGCCCGTGGTACGCGCGGCATCTGGTGGTCAAGCGCAACACACACATTTTGTAGCCGCTGACGAGCAGCGCGAGGCTGCGTTCGAGCGCGTAGCGCTCGTAAGATTGGGCCAGCGCGGTGTGTCAGGTGCTACGACGGCTTCGCCGCCGATCGCAGCCTCGCAGAGCTCGTCAGCTCCTACAGGAATAGAGCGGCTACAAAGGTTGGGTGTTCCAGCCCCCGCCCAGCGCTTTGTACATCGCGATGCTGGCCTGCAGTCGCGCCATACGCAGTTGTACGTGCTGGTCTTGGGCCGCATACAACACTCTTTGAGTCTCAAGCACGGTCAGCAACATCTCGGCCCCGGCCTTGTAGCGGCGCTCGGCAATGTCGAAAGCCTGCTGCGCTTGCTTGAGCTCTTCGTCTTGCCACTGCCGCTGTTGATCCAGACCTGTGACGCTGTTCAGGGCTTTTTCGACGTCGGCAAAGGCACTGATGATGCTCGAACGGTAGGTTTGTAGCAGTTCCTGTTGCCGCGCCGTGGCTTTGTCACGCTCGGCACTGAGGCGACCGTTGTTGAAGATCGGCCCGGCCAATCCCGCCGTCAGGTTATAAAACGGGCTGCGTAACACATCGCTGAGCCGGTCGGCTCCCGATCCCAGGCTGGCGCTTAATGTCAGGCTGGGCAACATGGCAGCGCGGGCGACGCTGACGTCCGCACGAGCCGCCGCCAGTTTGGCTTCGGCGCTGGCGATGTCAGGGCGCCGGGTGAGTAGCTCGCTGGGCACGCCGCTGCCAATATCGGGCCAGCGCAGCCGTGAGAAGGGGGTATCACTCGCAGCAAGGGTGTTAATCGGTTTGCCCAGTAATACCGCTAGGGTAATGCGTGCATCTTGTGCCTGCTGTGCCATCAGCGGCAATTGACGTTGCTGTGCAGCCACCAGGCTTTTCTGTTGAGCCAGTTCCAGCGCTGTAGCAGAGCCTGCGTCATGGCGAGTTTGCACGACATGTAACACCCGCTGTGCATTGTTCAGGTTAAGCCGGGCGATACGCAGTTGTTCGTTGAGAGCAAGGGTTTGGACATAGCTGTTGGCGACGCTGCTGAGCAAGGTCAGCTCGACCGTGTCGCGATCATACTGACTGGCTTTGAGCGCTTGTTCGGCGCTGTCCCGGGCGGCGGCTTTGCCCCCCCAAAAATCCACTTCATAGCTGGCGGTCAAGTTGGCCTCAAAGTAATCCACCGCCTTGTTCTCATCCGTCGCATCCAGTTGGCTATAGCCTTTGCCACGCAACAATTTCTGACGATTGCCGCTAGCGTCCCATTTGACTTCGGGCATCAATGGCGCCCCGGCAATCACGGCGCTGGCTTGTGCTTGTTGCACCCGTGCAACAGCTGCCGCCAGGTCGTAACTGCCGGTTTTGGCTTGAGCGATCAGTTGATCCAGCTCAGGGCTGCCAAATTGCTGCCACCATTGCTGGGTACTTTGCTGGCGGCTCATCCCGTGAGCCATCTGCCAGGCAGGCGGTACGATCACAGGGTTATTGTCATGGGTGACCCCCGTGCTGCAAGCGCCCAGCAGCATGCACAGGGACAACAGACTCAAAGACGGCTTCATCAATCGTTTATTCACTGGTAAGGGCCGTGACCGGATCAAGCCGGGCAGCTTTGCGGGCCGGCATAAAGCCGAAAATGACGCCGGTCACCAGTGCACAAGCGAATGCGCCCAGCACGGCAACCCAGGAAAAGGCGACGGCTACATCGCACAGATACAGCACCGCGCCCACCACAAAGGCCAGAGCGATGCCGGCTGCGCCGCCCACGACCGAAAGCATCAGGGCTTCAGTCAGAAACTGGCGCAGGATGTCGCGCTGGCGGGCGCCGGTGGCCATGCGAATACCAATTTCACGGGTGCGCTCGCGTACGGTCATCAACATGATGTTCATGACACCGATACCGCCGACCAGCAGTGAGATCGCTGCAATTGAGCCCAGCATCAATGACAGGGTGTTGCGCGTCTTGGCCTCGGCCTGAATCATCGCCGCGTTGTTGGTGATTTCAAAATCGCGCATGCCGTGGTGCAGTTTAAGCATCAGCTGTTCGATGGCCTTTTCGGTCTGATTGACCTTGCTGGCATCTGCCGCTGCGATCACTACGTATTCCGGATTGTGCGTGCCAAACAGGCGCACGCTGGCGGCGGAGTAGGGCACCACGATGCGCGTGTCGCTGTCCGAGTCGCCGGAGCTGGCGCCTTTCTCGGCCAGAACCCCGACGACGCGAAACGGCACGTTTTCCAGCAGGATGTATTGGCCTATCGGGTTGGGCACATCCTTGAGTACTTTATCGCGCACCTTCTTTCCGATAACCGCGACAGCAGCGGCGGCATCTTCGTCGGCCTGGGTAAAGAAACTGCCTTGCACCACAGGCCAGTTGAAGATGGCCGAGAAATCGATACCGTTGCCGCCGGTGTACATCGTGTGATCAACATTGCCGTAACGCACGCCAATCTCTGCGCCATTGATGGGCATGATCATTTTTACTTGGGGCAAGGTCGACAGCGCAGCCACATCGCTCAGGGTGATGATGCCCAGTGGCGCTCGTGGTCGAGGGGACATGCCGCTGAGGTAAATGATATTGGAACCGAACGCGCCCATTTCGGCCATTACCTGGCGCTTGCTGCCTTCACCCACGGCCAGCATCACCACCACCGAGGCGACGCCAATGACAATGCCGAGCAGGGTCAGGGCAGTGCGAAAGCGGTTGATCCACATGATTCTCCAGGCGGCATGCACTGCGTCCACCAATTCGCCTTTCCACGCGCCACGAGCTTCACTGCCCTCTTCGAGGCGCTTGCGCAGGTCGAGGGCTTGCAGCGCCTGCGGGTTGTCAGTGGGGGCCGGGTCGCCATTGGCGCTATCACTGATGACCTCGCCGTCGCGTACTTCGATGATGCGTTTGGCACGCGCTGCGACTTCGCGGTCATGGGTAATCAGAATCACCACATGGCCTTGGCTGGCCAGCTCATCAAGCAAGGTCATGACCTCGGCGCCGCTGTGGCTGTCGAGGGCGCCGGTGGGTTCGTCGGCGAGAATGATATGCCCGCCGTTCATCAAGGCGCGGGCGATGGACACCCGTTGTTGTTGGCCACCTGACAGTTGATGCGGGCGGTTGGCTGTGCGTTCGGCCAGACCTAGCCGGTCAAGCAGGGCGGCCGCGCGGGCGTGACGCTCGGCGGCGGGCATGCCGGCATAAATGGCAGGCATTTCGACGTTTTCCTGAGCTGAGGCCGAGGGGATCAGGTGATAACCCTGAAACACAAAGCCAAAGGCTTCGCGGCGCAACCAGGCCAACGCGTCGGAGTCGAGGTGGGCGACATCCTCGCCAGCAAATAAATAGCGGCCCGAGGTAGGCCGGTCCAGGCAGCCAAGAATATTCATCAACGTCGATTTGCCCGACCCTGAGGCGCCGACAATGGCCACAAACTCACCGGCATGGATCGACAGACTGACGCCTTTGAGTACATGAACTTCAGGCGTGTCGATGCCGCCGTAGACCTTGCGAATGTCTTGCAGGTCGATCAAGGGAGTAGGCATTCAGCCTCCGTTGCCGTTGCCGGTGGCTGGGGCTATCAGCAGGTGATCGCCTTCATTCAACCCTTCAAGTATTTGCACGCGCAGGCGATCGCTGATGCCGGTGCGGATTTCTCGGGGTTCGATCTTGCCGTTTTTGGCGACGATATATGTGGTCTGGCGATCCCCTGTGGCTGTGCCCTGCAGCGCTACGATGGGGGCCAGCAGCACGTCTTTTGCCTGATCGGCGACGAAGAATACTTGGGTCGTCATTTCGGCCATCAGCGCCTGATCGGTGTTGTCCACGTCCAGCAGCACGGTGTAAAGCACCACACGGGCGCTGCCGCTTTTGCCTGAGCTGGCGGGGCTGCCGCCGCCCTGGCTGGCTTCGTTGAGGGGCTTGGGTGGCACGGGCAGGATTTGCCGCACGGTGCTGTTCCAGCGGCGGCTACCGCCACTCAAGGTGGTGAAGTAAGCCTGCATGCCGGGTTTGACGTGACCGATATCGGCCTCAGAAACCTCAGCCCAGACGGTCATGGGTGAGAGTTTGGCAATACGCAAGATCAGAGGCGTTTGTTGCTGTGCGTTGAGGGTTTGCCCTTCGCGCGCGTCAATGGCCACGACGGTGCCTGACATTGGGGCAAAAATGCGGGTGTAGCCCAGCTCGGCTTCATCGCTGCGCAAACTGGCCTGTGCTTGACGGATCTGAGCCTGGAACATGTCGGTTCTGGCCTGTGTGGTGCGTACTTCGGCCAAGGCTATTTGAACGTCTTCATCGCGCGTGGCACCGCCTTTGACAAGGTTTTGCTGGCGCTGATATTTCTGTGTGGCCAAGTCGTGCAGGGCGCGTTGTTCTTGCAACTGGGCCTTGAGGTTATCGATGGCATTGCGGCTGGCATCGAGTTTGGCCGTTTGCGTTGACGGGTCGATCTCTACCAGTAACTGGCCTTCTTTGACCTCGGCGCCGACCTCGACATGAATTTTATGAATTTGCCCCGACGCCTGTGAACCTACGTCAACGTATTGCCGAGGTTGCAGGGTGCCAAGGGCCGTTACGCTGTTTTCAATGTCGCCACGGGTCACCGGCACCGTGTCGTACGCTTCGCGGCCGGGAGCCAGTAAAAGCCAGGCTACAAGGCTGGCAACCAACAGTAAAAACAGGCAAATGAGCAGCGCGCGGCGGGTCTGTCGGGGGCGTTTCATGCAGGGTTCCGGCCAAAAGGGATCGGCCCGTCGTTTAGCAGTTGAGCACTTAAAGCCCAAGAGACAACGTTGTCGACGCAGCGACAGACACGGGGAGCTGCTGAGTAAACGAAACGGTGCGCGAGGAATTTACTGAGGGTCAGGCTGGGGGGTTACTGAATAATTCGTAAGTTTTTTCGGATGTTTTACGCCAAGAAAGTTAAATCTATATGAGAATTACTATAAATTACATCGGCAAAAGTGCCATCATCATGCCGCTATGCCAATTGGCCATGTTTCAGCGCTCATGGAAAGTTGCCGCAGTTATTGCGGCCAGGAGTCATGTTGGAAAACTACTATCGCGAACTGGTCAGCGTGTTAAGCGCCAGGATGGGCAATGCTCATGCAGCCGAAGATGTGGTGCATGACGCGTACGTGCGAGTGCTGGAGCGTAGCGCCGATGACCCGATTGAGCAGCCTCGTGCTTTTTTGTATCGCACGGCCTTGAATCTGGTCATCGACGGTCACCGGCGCAATACTTTGCGCCAAGTAGAACCTCTTGAGGTGCTGGATTGCGATGAACGGTTTTTCAGCCCTTCGCCCCACGCATCGATGGATCATGGTCAGCGCCTTGAAATGGTTCAGCGGGCCTTGGCAGAATTGCCGGTGGCGTGTCGAGAGAGTTTTTTGCTGCGCAAGCTGGAGGGCTTGTCACATCCCGAAATCGCTGAGCGCCTCGGGGTTTCGCGCAGTGTGGTTGAGAAGCACATCGTTAATGCCATGAAGCATTGCCGAAATCGTATTCGGCTGTGGGACAACGCCTAAATTTCATTTCTGTAGCCTCGTTCCTACTCAACAGGTGATCGGCTGCCCTGCTATAGAGCGGTCGTGTCATGGGCTTTTTCTTCCCTCTGTTGAGGGGCAATCCAGAGGACACTGAAAATGACACAGGCTATCGCTTCGGCCGTCGTCCATGATCTGATCGGCATCGGTTTTGGACCTTCCAATCTGGCCTTGGCCATCGCCCTGGAAGAGCGTGGGCAAATCGAAGGTCCGTTGGACGTGCTGTTTTTAGACAAGCAGGCTGACTACCGCTGGCACGGCAATACACTGGTCACGCAAAGTGAGTTACAGATTTCTTTCCTCAAGGATCTGGTCACGCTGCGCAACCCGACCAGTCCGTATTCCTTCGTCAATTACCTGAAAGCTCACGGGCGTCTGGTTGATTTCATCAATCTGGGGACCTTTTACCCGTGTCGTATGGAGTTCAATGATTACCTGCGTTGGGTGGCATCGCACTTTGAGGCGCAAAGCCGCTACGGCGAAGAGGTCTTGGCCATCGAGCCGGTGTTGCATCAGCAACAGGTTGAAGCTTTGCGCGTGATTTCCCGTGATAGCCAAGGGTTGCAGCACGTTCGTACTACGCGTTCCGTGGTCGTCAGTGCCGGTGGTACGCCGCGCATTCCTGCGCCGTTCAAATCCTTCAAAGACGACAGCCGGGTGTTCCACCACTCGCAATACCTGGAACGCATGGCCAAGCAGCCGTGTGTGAGCGGCAAGCCCATGCGCATCGCGATCATTGGCGGCGGGCAGAGCGCTGCCGAAGCGTTTATCGATTTGAATGACAGCTTTCCATCTGCCCAGGTGGATCTGATCCTGCGTGGCTCGGCGCTTAAACCTGCTGATGACAGCCCGTTCGTGAATGAAGTGTTTTCACCGGAGTTCACCGACCTGGTCTTCGCACAGGACACGCTAGAGCGTGAGCGGCTGATCAACGAGTATCAGAGCACCAACTATTCGGTGGTCGACATTGATCTGATTGAGCGTATCTACGGCATTCTCTACCGTCAGAAAGTGTCGGGAATAGCACGTCATACGTTCCGCAGCCTCACCCGCATTGAACGTGCAGTGGCAGACGGGCAGGGCATCAAGTTGACTTTACGTAACACGGCCAACGGCGAGTCGGTCGAGCAGCACTACGACGCGGTGATACTGGCCACAGGCTACGAACGGCAAATGCACCGTCATCTGCTGGCCCCGCTGGCTGAATATTTGGGTGACTTTGAAGTGGACCGCGATTACCGCATTGTCACCGATCCGCGCTGCAAGGCCGGTATTTACATGCAGGGTTTCAGCCAGGCAAGCCATGGTCTGAGTGACACACTGTTGTCCGTGTTGCCGATTCGCGCCGAGGAAATTTCGGCATCACTGTATGCCTGCGACAAGAGCCGCAGCAAACTTCTGGAAATGGCTGATCGTGCACTGGCCAATGTTGGCTGAATCTGCAAATGCGCCTATGAATGCCGGGTTTTTCCGGCATTCATGAGGTGAAACTGAACGTTTCCTGAAGCCGTTTCTGAATCCTCAAATCGGCGTCATTCTGCGGTTTACTCCCCGGAATGTCGGGCGTAAGCTGCCCACGTTTTAATCAATAGCGGAGTCCCTCAGTGGGTACCAGTTCGAGTGACAGTAGTGGGCCGGTTCTGATAACCGGCATCATCTCGGCAAGCTAACGCGCAGATTCCCCTGTCGTTTTCTTGCCAAACAGCGAGAAGCGGCATCCTGATCGGGTCACTGATGACCCGACCTTTGAAGTCCTCTCATCGATACTCAGAGCTGTGTGATTGCACCTGTGACAAGGGTGTGGTCGCAACAGAGCGCAGACGTGTGCCTTGCCTTAATGGCATTTGGCCCAGTGCTCGACTGTACCTGCTGTGGAACACCGCTGATGCAAATCGTCAGGGGAATGACTATGGGTCACACTTTTAAGCTAATCCGCCGCCGCCAACATCGTCCCGCCTTGCCGGGTGGCGTGCGATTGCCCATTGAACGCGGCCAGCCGGCTCGCACACGAGACTGATCACCATGAATGACGGCACAAGATTAAGGCCGCCTGCGTAAACCCTGAAGGGTGAGCGCAGGCGGCGCAGGAGAACCATCATGAAGCTCACCCTGAAAGAATTTTTCGCAGGCTTTCTGCGTAACCGCCACATTGCCCGGCACTTTCGACGCCTCGCAGTGCTGGACAGCCTGACGGATACCACCGTCAGCCGAGAAGTACCGCCTACGCTGGCCCACACGCTGGTGGCCGCGGCCAACAGCGACAGTGCGGTGTTGATCGACACGTTGGGCACTCATACCGATGGTTTGAGTGAGACCGAAGCTGATGCGCTGCGCCAGCAGCATGGGTTTAACGAGGTTGAGCACGAACAGCCACTCAGCCGTTGGGTCCATCTGTGGCACTGCTACAAAAACCCGTTCAACTTGTTGCTGACGTTGCTGGCTGCCGTGTCACTGGCCACTGATGACGTTCAAGCGGCTGTCGTCATCGGTACGATGGTGGTGTTGTCCACCGTGTTGCGGTTCTGGCAAGAGGCCAAATCAAACAAGGCTGCCGATGCCCTCAAGGCAATGGTGAGTAACACCGCGACGGTAATGCGACGGGATTTCAGTGCCGATGCGGCACCGATTTTCGGCAAGTTTTATGGGACTTCGCTGCGTATCAAGGGCGCGCAGCGCGTCGAGCTGCCGATCAAACAATTGGTGCCGGGCGATCTTATCGTGCTGTCTGCGGGGGATATGATCCCAGCTGATTGCAGAGTGCTCAGCGCAAAAGATCTGTTCGTCAGCCAGGCGGCCATGACGGGCGAGTCGATGCCGGTAGAGAAGTTCGCACGCCAGGGCAATTGTGAAGTCATCAACCCACTGGAGTTGGACAATATTTTGTTCATGGGCACCAACGTGGTGTCCGGTGCCGCAACGGCGGTGGTGCTGACCACCGGCAACAGCACCTATTTCGGCGCGTTGGCGCAGCGGGTAGGGGCGACTGATCGCGGGCCTACCTCGTTTCAGATGGGGGTCAACAAGGTCAGCTGGCTGCTGATTCGTTTCATGTTTGTGATGGCCCCGCTGGTGCTGTTCATCAATGGTTTTACCAAGGGCGACTGGACTGAAGCCCTGCTGTTCGCCTTGTCGGTGGCGGTGGGTCTGACCCCGGAAATGCTGCCGATGATTGTGACCTCGACGCTGGCCAAAGGGGCGGTGTTTCTGTCGCGCAAAAAGGTCATTGTCAAACGTCTGGACGCCATTCAGAACTTCGGTGCGATGGACGTGTTGTGCACGGACAAGACCGGCACTCTGACGCAGGACAAAATATTTCTGGCCCGTCATGTGGACGTTTGGGGGCAAGAGTCTGACGACGTTCTGGAAATGGCCTACCTCAATAGCTACTACCAGACTGGCTTGAAAAATTTGCTGGACGTGGCCGTGCTGGAGCACGTTGAAGTCCATCGCGAATTGAATGTGGGGACGGCATTCCAGAAGGTGGATGAAATCCCGTTCGACTTCACCCGTCGTCGCATGTCGGTGGTGGTAGCTCAGCAGGATCAGCCACACCTGTTGATCTGCAAAGGCGCGGTCGAAGAAGTGCTGTCAGTGTGCAAACACGTTCGCCATGGTGAGTCGCAAGAAGTCCTGACCGACGAACTGCTGGCCCGCATTCGCCAGGTCACGGCAGCATTCAACGAAGAAGGCCTGCGCGTTGTCGGCGTCGCTGCACGGTCGATGGCGGCCGGGCGTGATACCTATAGCCTGGCGGATGAGCAAGAGCTGACATTGATTGGGTATGTGGCGTTTCTGGATCCGCCCAAGGAAAGTACAGCACCTGCGTTAAAGGCACTGGCAGAGCATGGTGTGGCGGTGAAAGTCTTGACCGGCGATAACGAGCTGGTGACTGCAAAAATCTGCCGCGAGGTGGGGTTGGAGCAGCAGGGCTTGTTAATGGGTAACGACATTGAGCGCATGAGTGATGCTGAATTAGCGCGGGCTGTGGAAACCACCAACGTGTTCGCCAAACTGACGCCGACTCATAAGGAACGCATTGTGCGGCTGCTCAAAGCCAATGGCCATGTCGTCGGCTTTATGGGCGACGGGATCAACGATGCGCCAGCGCTTCGGACAGCGGATATCGGGATTTCAGTCGACAGCGCGGTGGATATTGCCAAAGAGGCCGCTGATATCATCCTCCTGGAAAAAAGCCTGATGGTGCTGGAGGAGGGCGTGCTGGAAGGGCGCCGTACCTTTGCCAACATGCTCAAGTACATCAAAATGACCGCCAGCTCGAACTTCGGCAATGTCTTTTCCGTGTTGGTGGCCAGTGCATTCATTCCATTTTTGCCGATGCTGCCGATGCACCTGTTGGTTCAGAACTTGCTGTATGACGTGTCACAAATCGCCATCCCGTTTGATAACGTCGACGAGGAAATGCTGAAAAAGCCGCAGCGCTGGCAGCCGGCGGAGGTGGGGCGCTTTATGTTGTTTTTTGGACCGATCAGTTCGATTTTCGACATTTTGACGTTTGCTCTGATGTGGTATGTATTCCAGGCCAATACGCCTGAACACCAAACCTTGTTCCAGTCAGGCTGGTTTGTCGTGGGGTTGCTCACTCAGACGCTGATCGTGCATATGATCAGGACCCCGAAAGTACCGTTCTTGCAGAGTCGTGCAGCCATGCCGTTGATGGTCATGACAGGCGTGATCATGGCTGTCGGTATCTTTCTGCCGATGGGGCCGCTGGCTTCTTACTTCAAATTGCAGGCATTACCGCCGCTGTACTTTGTGTTTTTGCCCATGATTCTGTTGGCGTACATGGCGCTGACCCAAGCCGTTAAAGGATTTTATATCCGCAAATTTGGCTGGCAGTGACGAGTATCTACGTGTCGGGCGTAGAAGCCTGAGAAAGGTGCTTTGTTCCTGAGGAAGCAGGTATTGATTCCAATTCCTGCTTCTTTAGGAAATTCCCTACAAGTTCTGTAGACCATTCCCTTCTTGTGCGCAGCAGTCTAGTAGCGATTATTCGCGGCTAAATTTCAACGGGACTTCAGCAGGCTGCCATTGGTCGGTAGGGGGTGTGAAAAGGTCGAACGTAGGAAATATCCTATAATTACGTTGGCGCTCCTGAGATATCCATTCGCAGACTTTAGCTGGATTAACCTATTCAAAAAGACATGTCTACGCCTGGCGCGCACTGTGATTCAGGTTTATAGCAGGGGCTCAAATGTTTAACGTACTGATTGCTGACGACCATTCGCTTATTCGGTCAGCTGTGAAATTACTGCTGCAAAACCAAGGCTACAGGGTGGTGGCTGAAGCCGTTAACGGCATCGATACCATTCAATTGGCACGTCAGCATGTACCTGACTTGATTGTGCTGGATATCACCATGCCGGGCCTGGATGGCCTTGAGGTCATTGGGCGGCTCAAAGCGAGCGGGGTCACCAGCCGTGTGTTGGTACTGACGTCTCAATCACCGTTGTTTTATTCACAACGATGCATGAAAGCTGGCGCCGCAGGGTTTGTCACAAAGGGGCAGGATCTCTGTGAGTTGATCAGAGCCGTCAAATTGATCATGGATGGCTACACCTTCTTTCCCAATCTGGCTATCAGTTCAGTGCGCAACAGCGATATCACCTTGACTGACATGGAAATGATCGAGGGTTTATCCGCCCGCGAGCTGAGCATTCTGCAACAGTTGGCCCGTGGCTCCAGTAATAAACAGATTGCTCAAGACATGACGTTGAGCAGTAAAACCATCAGCACCTATAAGGCCAGGTTGATCGAAAAGCTCAATATGAAGTCTGTGGTTTATTTGGCAGATTTTGCCAAGCGCAACGACTTGATCTAATTGAACACCCTCGCACGAAAGATAGTATTCGGGCTGTTGCTCTTGTTGGGGCAACAGAACGCTTACTCTGAGTCACCGGTGCAGCACCTGAAACTGTTGGGGCGCTCAAGTGTTGAAGCCTATGGCGTGGTACTTGAGCCTGCTGACTGGCAATGGATAAGGCAAAAAGGAACGTTGTATTTGGGGGTGTCCGCACCCGATTACGCACCGTTCGACATAACGGCCAACGGGCAAGACTTTGAAGGCCTGACCGCGGATTACGCGCGGCTCCTGTCCGAGATGCTACAGGTAAAAATTGAGGTCAGACGGTACGCTTCCAGACCCTTGGCAATGGATGCACTGAAGCGTGGTGAACTCGATTTTCTCAGTAGCGCCAACGCTTTTGAGGCACAAGACCCCAGGTTGAAACTGTCGCTTGCCTATGCCGATGATTCGCCCACGTTAGTGACCCGCAGTAATAATCGAGAGGTGTTACCGATCGATCTGGCAGGCAAGCGTTTGGCAATGCTTGATCACTATTTACCCCCGACGACCGTCAGAGCTTTTTACCCTAAAGCCACCTTGAAGCTGTACTCCTCAACATTAAGTGCAATCGGCGCGGTCGCTTTCGGTCAGGCGGATGCCTATCTGGGGGATTTCATCAGTGCCAGTTACCTGATCAACAAAAACTATCTCAACAATGTGCAATTGGCTGACTTCTCGCGTATTGACGTCAGTCATTTCTCATTTGCCGTATCGCGCCCCAATGAGCGATTGCTGCGGATTGTTAATGCTGCACTGGCGGCGATACCGCCCAGTGAGCGGATGACGATTGTGCGTCGCTGGAGTTCTGAAGGGCCGCAAGTCAATACCCATGCCCAATTGAACCTGACACCCGAGGAGCGCCGCTGGATCGAAGCGCATCCGCGTCTGAGCGTGGTGATTAACGATCAATACTTGCCCTTGTCTTTTTTTGATGAGCAAGGTGTTTTCAAGGGCGTCAGTGCCGATGTGCTGAACAAAATCAGCACCCTCACAGGCCTCACATTCGATGCAGTGAAAGCCGTCACCGTTGAGGACATGATTAAACAGGTAGGCAGTTCAGACGCCGATTTGGTAGGTGCCTTTACCCCCAGCAGCCATCGTGAAAACCATCTGCACTTTACCCGTCCTTATCTCACCACACCCTTTGTGCTGGTCACACGTAAACACCCGTCCAGCTCGGCGACTTTGGATGACATGGACGGTCAGCGATTGGTGTTGGTCAAAGGAAATGTGTTGCAGGCGTTTATCCGCGAGCATTATCCGCGTATTCAACTGTTGGAGGCCGATAATGCAGCCCAGGCCATGGACATGGTGGCGCAGGGCAAGGCGGATGCTGCCGTCAATGCGCTGATCAGTGCGCGTTACATGATTTCCCGGCGTTTCAGCGAGCAGTTGCAGATCACCAGTACAGTGGGTACCCAGCCTGCTCAAATTGGTTTTGCCACCTCGCCCCAGGTGCCGCTGTTGAATTCGATTCTTGATAAGGCGCTGCTGAGCATTACGCCAGAAGAAATGAGTGTGCTGACCAGCCGCTGGCGCGATGACACGCAGGAGCAGAGCTATTGGTTACGAAACCGTAGCGCCATTGTTCAGGGGTTCGCCATTGCCGCAGCCCTGCTGCTGTTCGCTTTGGGATGGATTGCCTACTTGCGGCGAACGATTGCAAAGCGCCAGCATTTATTGGAGCAATTACAAATCGCCAAGCAAAGTGCCGATGAGGCCAATCGGGCTAAAACAACCTTTCTGGCGACCATGAGTCATGAGATTCGCACGCCGATGAATGCGGTGATTGGCATGCTTGAGTTGGCCATGAAAAAGGCCGAGGAAGGTGTTGTAGATCGTTTTGCAATTGAAGTGGCATCGGGCTCAGCCCGCGAGCTGCTGGATTTGATTGGCGATATTTTAGACATTGCGCGCATTGAGTCCGGGCATTTGTCATTAAGTCCCAAGCGCGCCAATGTTCAGACGCTTGTGGAGTCTGTGGTACGGATGTTCGATGGGCTGGCCCGTGAGAAGCGTCTGAGTCTGGAGTGTGATCTGCGTTCTACCTTGACGGCACCAGATGTATTGCTTGATCCCATGCGTTTCAAACAAATAGTTTCAAATCTATTGAGCAACGCCATCAAGTTCACCGACACGGGCGAGGTTCGTCTGTCAGTGGTCATGACGCACGCCCCCGATGAACCGAATGTGTCGATCTGCTTGCGCGTTGAAGACACCGGGATGGGCATTTCACAGGAAGATCAACAGCGTTTGTTCAGCCCGTTTGTTCAGGCCAGCAACAACACTCAGTCGGCGCGAAGTGGTTCGGGGTTGGGGTTGGTGATCAGCCGTACACTCTGCGAAATGATGGGCGGCAGGTTGACTCTTGTGAGTACGCTGGGGGAGGGCACTCAGGTCGAGGTCATGCTGGAGGTGCCACGGCTTGTGCCTGAAGCGTCCAGCGATGTTGACGAACAAAATCCTTGGGCAAACTCCCGTGCGCTGAACATTTTGGTGGTGGACGATTATCCAGCCAACCGCCTGCTATTGGCCCAGCAGTTAACGTACCTGGGGCACCGCGTGACTGACGCTGAAAACGGTGCAATGGGCTTGAGTAAATGGCGTGCGGATGATTTCGATGTGGTCATCACCGACTGCAACATGCCGGTCATGAACGGTTATGAGCTGGCTCGGAGCGTACGCGCCGAAGAGCGCGCGTCCGGCCTGCAACCGTCGCAGATTTTTGGTTTTACGGCCAATGCTCAACCTGAAGAAGTCGAACGCTGTCGCGAGGCCGGGATGGATCAGTGCTTGTTCAAGCCCATCAGCCTCAAGGATTTAAGTGTTTCTCTGGCGTGCGCAATGCCCGAGCACTCCAGCGAAGAATTTGATGACGCGACATTACCGGGTCCTGCCAATGGAATTGACCTGACTTATCTCAAGCAGCTAAGTCAGGGAAATGATGCCGTTGTGAAAAACCTGATAAGTGAGCTGGCTGCCAGTAACCGTCAAGACTTGAAACGACTGATTGAGCTATTCGTGAATGACGATTTTGAGGGGTTGATGACGTTAGCTCACACCGTAAAGGGGATGGCCGGAATGATTAGATCAAAGGCGCTGTTTACCTGCTGTGAGAAGCTTGAGGCAGCTTGCAGGTTGGGGGACTTACCCCTGATTACAGCGAATGTCGACTCGTTACACCTTTTCTTGGAGCAACTGGGGGACGTGCTGGAGCATTACGAACAGGGCAGTGGGCTGCACCAGTGATGCTCAACCGCCTGTTTTGACACGACGTCTTGTTTGTCTCGCTGTGCTCGCGCTAATGTCTGGCGTTGTCACAAATGGGCACCAATGACCTGTGTGGTTGAGGAAAACGAGCAATGTCCGAAGTCGTGGTAGTGCAAGCAGACTATAAAAATCCGATTCATGCCCAAGCGCTGAGAGATGTACTGAATCACTACGCCAAAGACCCGATGGGGGGTGGTGAGGCCTTGTCGCAAGAGGTGCTTGAGCATCTACCGGGTGAGTTGGCCAAGCGTCCTCATGCTTTCAGCGTGCTGGCGTTTGTTGGTGGTAAAGCTGCAGGTCTGGTGAATTGTTTTGAAGGTTTTTCAACCTTTGCTGGCAAGCCTTTGGTCAACGTGCACGACGTGTCGGTGGTTAACACGTTTCGCGGCTTGGGGCTGAGTCAGAAGATGCTGCTCAAGGTTGAGGACATCGCTCGTGAGCGCGGATGTTGCAAGATCACCCTTGAGGTGTTGGAGGGTAATCCGGTCGCTCAAGGCTCTTATCGCAAATTCGGCTTTAGTGAGGGGCAACTCGATCCGGCACACGGGCGGATGTTGTTCTGGAACAAGTATTTATAGGGTTACCTGTGTTTGCGAGAGTCGTAGGTTTTGATGGCGTTGCCCATCAAATCTGCACGCAGCAAGCAGTTTTGGTCTCACTCAGGGCTTGAGATGTGTCCTTGGTCATGGTCATGAAGTTATTGATAACGTCATGACCATGACCAGGGCACTGGCCAATCAAACAAATAATGCTCGATTCCGGGTGTTTCTCCCGCAGCAGTTTTACTGCTTGGCTACTTCGCCTGGAGCCGGATGCTTGGGTTTGATCAGGCTGAAGTCGATCAAAGCCTTCTGCGGACGCATGTAGGGGTCACCAATCAACAGTGGGCGAGCGACAAATTGATCGCTGACCAGACTCTTCTTGTCGTCCAGCTCGTCGGCGCTCAAGCCCGCCAGGTCAGCCCAGGTGTGAATGAACTGCGAGCTGCTGTAAGGGCGGTCAAGATCGCTGGTGAAGTTCCACGCATGATCCTCACGCCATTTAGGTGAAGCCCAGACCATAAATGGAATGGTGTACATCGGAGCGGTCGGCTTGGCCTCATTACGGCCCAAGGTTTTGTGGCCCACCGAGTCGAATACGTCTTCGCCGTGGTCGGACAGATACAGCAGAAAGCCATTCGGATCGGTTTTGGCAAAGTCCTTGATCAGGCTGGAAACAACAAAGTCGTTATACAAAACAGCGTTGTCGTAGCTGTTGTACGTGGGCACCTGATCATCGGTCAGCCCTGCGGGTACGCCTGTTCGATCGGTGAACGTGTCAAAGGTCGCAGGGTAGCGGTACTGGTAGCTCATGTGAGTACCCAGCAGGTGAATCACGATCAATTTGCGTGGGGCAGAATCGGCCAGGATCTTGTTGAACGGCTCAATCACGTCACCGTCGTATTGCCGCGCATTCTGGTTACGGTTGTTGTTCAGGTAAACCTGTTCGTCTGCCTGTTCCGAGAATGTGGTGAGCATGGTATTGCGCTTGGTCATGGTTTGCTGGTTAGTCACCCAAAAGGTTTTGTAACCCGCTTGCTTCATGACGCTGATCAGTGACGGCGTGCTGAGGTAAAGGTCAGGGTTCTCTTCGTCAGCAAAGGTGAGCACTTGTTGCAGCGCTTCGATGGTGTAGGGGCGTGGCGTTACAACGTTGTCGAAAATAGCCAGTTGATCACGCAATTTGTCGAGATTGGGCGTGGTTTTTCGAGGATAGCCGTAGAGGCTCATGCGTTGCCGGTTAGTGGATTCACCAATTACCAGCACGAGTGTGGCGGGCTTGCCGGCCTCGTTGTCCTTGAGGTTTGTCAGGGGCGGGATCTTGCTGGCAGTGGCCAGCATGCCTTGCATGTTGTCCAGTTGCTCAAGATAACGGCGATAAGCGACGACCATTTGCCAAGGAACAGCAGGCTCTACACGGCTTTCGAAGCTTTCCATGGCGGCTGCCATTGTGTCGTGCTTAATCGTCTGTTTGATGATCGGGTAGCCCACAATCGCGACCAGCAAGGCGATGGCTGCGGCCCAGGCTTGCGGGCGGGGCATGTAAACAGGGCGCAGGCGGGTCCACAGGAAGATTGCAAAAGCGGTATGCGCAAGAAACGCCAGAACCATCCACCACGCGAAGTACTGCGTCATGTACTCGCCCGCTTCAGAGATGTTCGATTCGAACATGATGAAGATGACGCTCTGCGAGAACTCTTGCTGATAAATGAAGAAGTAACCGAGGCTGGCCATGGAGCATGCCCACAGCACGACGCCAATTACGGCAGCCATTGTGCGGGTGTATTTGGGGAACATCAGCATCGGGGCCAGCCAGACGGCGCTCATGATGAACGCTTGGCGAAAGCCTGAAAACCCGGAAGTGCCTGTCAGCTGGATAAGCAGTTGGGTGATGCCGGAAAAATACCAGAAGAACAGAAACAGCCAGCCCAACCCGGCCCAATCGAAACCTTTCGCAGACGTTTGACTGCGTTTGAACATCCCCATACAGCGCTCCAGCTGATAACAACTTGAATTGTTAATGCCGAATAGCCCGGCACAACACATGAGGGCTGCTTCGATGATGAGCAGCCGCAAAGTGTTTCATTATTGCCAAGGCCATGTGAAAACTTTGTAGTGAGATGACGCAAAAAATAGCAGCGGGCCACGCCTGAGGTGCAGGCGATAAGGCCTTTAACGCAAAGGCGTTAAACCTGACTGGGCGATGAGTAGCTGCTGGCGCAGCTGTTCGACCTGAAGTTGCAGTTGCGCTCGCTCGTCTTTGAGCTGGCGCAGTTCATCGCGGCGGATGGTGACATACAGCGTTTGTGCAGGTCGTGCAGACAATACGGTGTTCATGGTTCGTTAAGCCCTTGGTGTCTTCATCAAGTACCCGAACGACCCATTTAGGGTCGTGGATCACTGTCAGCGCCAATTCTGATTTCTTTTGCTTGCGAAGGGAACTTTTATATTTTTTGCTGTCTGCGCACGTTCGTTCGTCTTTTGGACGCATTGAATCGCGAATCTGAGTGGCTGCTTGTGCGAAACTACGCACCATGCGCTAGGACTAATCCAAGCCGGGCACCTTAAGCAATGCTGCAGTAAGGTGCTGCACACCTATTTATTTGTCGTTGGGAGCAACAGTACATGCAGTTGGGAATTATTGGATTGGGCCGTATGGGCGGTAACATCGCACGGCGTCTGATGCTCAATGGGCATACAACCGTGGTTTTTGACCGCAATACCGACTTCGTCAACACGCTGGAAAAGGAAGGCGCAACCGCTGTTGCCGACCTGCAAGCGATGGTCGACGGCCTGTCCAAACCGCGTGCAGTGTGGGTGATGCTACCTTCAGGTGCACCCACCGAAGACACCATCGAGGCGTTGAGCCAGATGCTTGACGCGGATGACATCATCATCGATGGCGGTAACACTTTTTACAAAGACGATATTCGTCGTGCGCAATCGTTGTCTGCAAAAGGCATCCAGTACGTCGATGTCGGAACGTCCGGTGGCGTGTGGGGGCTGGAACGCGGTTATTGCATGATGATCGGCGGTGATACCGAGGTGGTAAAACACCTGGACCCATTGTTTGCAGCGCTGGCACCGGGCATGGGCGACATTCCTCGCACTAAAGACCGCAAGTCAGATGACGACCGTGCTGAGCGTGGCTACATCCACGCCGGCCCTGCAGGCGCAGGGCACTTTGTGAAAATGGTTCACAACGGTATCGAGTACGGTTTGATGCAGGCGTATGCCGAAGGCTTCAACCTGATGAAAATGAAGGGCGGTGAAAACCTGCCCGAAGATCAGCGCTTTGACCTCAACCTGGGTGATATCGCCGAGGTATGGCGTCGCGGCAGCGTCGTGTCGTCCTGGTTGCTCGACCTGACCGCCGATGCTCTGGCTACTGACGAAGCATTGGATGGCTACTCGGGCGCCGTTGCAGACAGCGGTGAAGGCCGTTGGACTATTGAAGCTGCAATGGAGCAATCGACTCCGGTACCTGTACTGTCGCAAGCCTTGTTTGCCCGCTACAGTTCACGTCAGCAAAGCCTCTATGGCGACAAAATGCTGTCGGCCATGCGCTTTGGTTTCGGTGGCCACGTGGAGACGTCTAAAAAATGATTGATCAGTCCAGCAAGTCCGATTCCCACCCTGCGCCGCCCACCACACTGTTTTTGTTTGGTGCCCACGGCGACCTCGTAAAGCGCCTGCTGATGCCAGCGCTCTACAACTTGAGTCGGGACGGTTTGCTGGACGATGGTCTGCGCATTGTGGGCGTTGACCACAATGCAATCAGTGATGAAGGCTTCGCCCAAAAGTTGGAGGACTTCATTCGCAATGAGGCCTCCAGCAAAGTGGATCATCCTGACGGCCAGGGTTTAAACCCCGAGTTATGGGCTTCGCTGGCGAAAAACATCAGCTATGTTCAAGGCGATTTTCTGGATGACAGCACTTATAAAGCGCTGGAAGAGAAAATCAATGCCAGCGGCACCGGCAATGCGGTGTTTTACCTGGCCACTGCACCGCGCTTTTTCAGTGAGGTCGTGCAGCGGCTTGGCGCCAGCGGATTGCTCAAGGAAAGCCCGAATGGGTTTCGCCGGGTAGTCATTGAAAAACCTTTTGGCTCGGATCTTGAGTCGGCTCAAGCATTGAACGCTTGCTTGCTGACCGTGATGAGTGAGAAGCAGATCTATCGAATTGACCACTATCTGGGCAAGGAAACAGTCCAGAACATTTTGGTCAGTCGTTTCTCCAACGGGCTTTTCGAAGCTTTCTGGAACAATCATTACATTGACCATGTGCAGATTACGGCGGCAGAAACCGTCGGTGTCGAGACACGTGGCAGTTTTTACGAACATACGGGCGCTTTGCGCGACATGCTGCCCAACCATCTGTTTCAGTTACTGGCGATGGTAGCGATGGAGCCACCAGCCGCCTTTGGCGCAGATGCGGTGCGCGGTGAAAAGGCCAAAGTGATTGGTGCGATTCGTCCGTGGTCAAAAGAGGATGCGCTGAAAAATTCGGTGCGTGGGCAATACACCGCGGGTGAATCGGGCGGCAAGCCGGTTGCGGGTTATCGCGAAGAAAATAACGTTGACCCCGACAGCACAACCGAGACCTACGTTGCGCTCAAAGTGATGATCGATAACTGGCGGTGGGTGGGTGTGCCGTTTTACCTTCGCACCGGCAAGCGCATGAGTGCTCGCGATACCGAAATCGCGATCTGCTTTAAACCTGCGCCTTATGCCCAGTTCCGTGACACTGAAGTCGAGCGGTTGCAGCCCAACTATTTGCGTATCCAGATTCAACCCAACGAAGGAATGTGGTTTGACCTTCAAGCCAAACGTCCGGGGCCGGGTCTGAAAATGGCCAATGTCGAATTGGGCTTTGCCTACAAGGACTTCTTTGAGGTACAGCCTTCTACCGGCTATGAGACGTTGATTTACGACTGTCTAATCGGCGACCAGACCCTGTTTCAGCGCGCTGACAACATCGAAAATGGCTGGCGCGGTGTTCAGCCGTTTCTGGATGCCTGGCGTAAACACACCGAGGTATACCCGTACAAGGCTGGCGAGGATGGCCCGCAGGCGGCCAAGGAGTTGCTTGCCCGTGATGGCCGCGTGTGGCTGAAAATAGGATGAAAGACGTGAAGAAAGACGCAATTGAGCTGGTGTTGTGTGACATGGATGGCACGCTGCTTTTGCCTGATCATACGCTCAGCTCGCGAAATAGTGAGGCAGTCAAATCACTTCAAGCCGCTGGTATTTACTTCACCCTGGCGTCCGGACGGCCTCCCAGGGCTATGCGCGAAATCATCAGTCAGTTAGACATTAAACTGCCCTTCGCGGGGTTCAATGGTGGTTTGCTGGTCAACCCTCAGGGCGACTATTTGCAATCCCATCATGTCCATCCGGATGCCGTACGTAAAACACTGGATCTTCTGGCTGAGCACAAGGTAGAAGTCTGGCTGTTCGTCGATGACCAGTGGCTGTTGCGTGACCCACACGGCGAAATGGTGGCCCATGAGCAAGAGGGGTTGGGCTATGCACCTCAGGTGGTGGAGAGCTTCGAACCTTATCTGCATCAGGTACACAAAATCGTTGCAACCTGCAGTGACGCACCGTTATTGATGGACCTTGAGCAGCGCTTGCAGCCTTTGTTGAATGGTTTGGCAGTGGCCAGTCGCTCACAGGCGCGCTATCTCGATATCACCGCACTTCAAGCCAACAAGGGCAATGCCCTCGTGACACTTGCCGAGTTTTTGAACGTGCCGTTGTCGCGCACGGCGGCCATTGGTGATGGTGGCAATGATCCTGCCATGTTTCATCGTGCCGGCCTTTCGATAGCTATGGGCCAGGCTCCTGAGGAGGTCAGGGCGCAGGCGCACGTGGTGACCGGCACTAACCTGGAGGATGGCGTTGCGCAGGCCATTGACCGTTTTATTCTCTAGTTTTGGCGTAATCACGGCCTGCTTGACCCCGGCAGTGCTTGTTATAGTCCGCGTTTAATTGACCGGCTGCAGCACTCCAAAAAGGATTCAGGTTATGTCCGATTACCAGGCTTTTCAGGTTGAGTTAAAGGGCAATATTGCCCATGTACAGATCAATCGCCCTGAAAAGATCAATGCGATGAATGCGGCATTCTGGACCGAAATCGTTGAGATTTTTCAGTGGGCCGATGAGATTGACGCCGTGCGAGTGGTGGTGCTCAGCGGTGCGGGCAAACACTTTTCGGCCGGTATTGATCTGATGTTACTTGCCTCTGTTGCCAATGAGATGGGCAAAGATGTGGGCCGTAACGCGCGGCTGCTACGACGCAAAATTCTGCGCATGCAAGCGTCTTTCAACGCTGTCGATCAATGCCAAAAGCCTGTTCTGGCGGCTATTCAGGGGTATTGCCTGGGTGGAGCCATCGATCTGATCGCTGCGTGCGACATGCGGTATGCCGCTGAAGATGCGCAATTCTCGATCAAGGAAATTGACATGGGTATGGCGGCTGATGTCGGCACCCTGCAACGCCTACCACGCATTATCGGGGACGGTATGCTGCGTGAGCTGGCGTATACCGGGCGCATGGTTGCTGCTGATGAGGCCCGAGCAATAGGTCTGGTCAACCGGGTTTTCGCGGATAAACAGACCTTGCTCGACGGGGTTATGGCGATTGCACAGGAGATTGCCGGCAAATCACCGATTGCCATCGCCGGGACCAAGCAGATGATCAGCTATATGCGCGATCATCGGGTTGACGATGGCCTGGAGTATGTAGCGACCTGGAACGCAGCCATGCTCCAGTCCAACGACCTGCGCTTGGCGATGACGGCGCATATGACCAAGCAAAAACCTGAATTTCTGGATTGATATTTTTTCACCCTGACCAAGGATCCTTTGATGACACCGCGTTGGACCACGGCAGTATTGGATACAAAGCAACCTGGCGGCTTGGCAGTGGTGCGCGGCCCTGACGGTTTTTTGCTGGATGACAACGGGCCGCTCTTTGCGCGTGAGTGGCTCAAGCGTCAGGCGCTGCCCGTATTGGCCGAGCACGGCATCGGGTATCTGGACGGCGAACCTGTGTACCTGTTGGAGCTGGAAGGGCAGGCACAGGTTGAAGGGTGTCGTTGGCAGGGTTTGCGGGTATTTATGCTTGAGGGTGATCACACCCTTTATAAGGTGCTGGGCTATGCGGCGCAGATTGGCACGTGGTCGCGTGAACATCGGTTTTGTGGCAGCTGCGGCCAGGCAATGACTCAAGTTCCGCTGGAGCGTGCCATGTACTGCGCGGCTTGCGACTTACGCAGTTATCCGCGTATTTCGCCCAGTATGATTGTGCTGATCACCCGTGGCGATGAAGTGTTGCTGGCGCGCTCGCCACGCTTCGTGCCGGGCGTGTACAGCACGTTGGCGGGGTTTGCCGAGCCGGGTGAGTCTGCCGAGGAGTGCCTGATTCGTGAAGTGCGCGAGGAGGTGCAGCTGGAGGTCAAGAATATCCAGTATGTAGGCAGTCAGTGCTGGCCGTTCCCGCACTCCATGATGCTGGGCTTTCATGCTGAATATGCAGGCGGCGACATCGTGCCTCAAGCCGATGAGATAGAGGATGCGCAGTGGTTCAATGTGCACCACTTGCCGCCGTTGCCCGCGTCGCGCTCAATCGCGCGCTACCTTATCGACTTGTATGTGGCGCGCCGCTTAGGCCATGCCGAACCAGTGCTGCCAAGCTAGCCGTACGGTCAATCCCAATACGACGGTGATAAATACCGGGCGAATGAATTTGGCGCCGCCACTGATCGCGCTGCGTGCGCCAAAAAAAGCGCCAACCATGACGGCAAACCCCATGGTCAGGCCTATCACCCAGTCCACATGTCCGGCGATGATAAACACGGTCAATGCGGCAATGTTGCTGACGAAGTTCATGCTGCGGGCGACACCGCTGGCTTTCACCAGATCAATCGGGTACATCAGCATGCTGCTGACGGTCCAGAATGCACCCGTCCCCGGGCCTGCCACGCCATCATAAAACCCCAGGCTGAAGCCTTGCGGCAGTTGCCATTTCTTTTTGATCGGTGCGTCGTTGTCGATCGGGGTTTTCGGTGTGCCACCAAACAACAGGTACAGTCCGCAGCCAAAGACAATCACCGGCAGCATTTTATTGAGCCATTCGGCGGGCATGTAATGGGCGACAACCGCACCAATCAATGCGCCTGCAAGGGTCCCGAAAATCGCCAGTTTCCACTCCCTTGGGTGGAACAGTTTGCGTCGGTAAAACGTTAGGCTGGCAGTAGCGGCACCGAACGTTGAACTGAGCTTGTTGGTGCCCAGTACCAGATGGGGCGGCAGGCCGGCAGTGAGCAGTGCGGGTGTGGTGAGCAAGCCACCGCCCCCGGCAATGGCATCGATAAAACCGGCAACGAAAGCAACGGCGGCCAGAATGGCGAGGGTGGTCACATCTACGCTGAGTTCAAATGGCATGGGATCGGCTTAATTCGACGGAACGTACAGCGCTGACGCGCAGGAAGGACGCCATCTTACCGATAACTCAGTGCAGCGGCGATAGACCGTGTGCCTCGTTTGCTATCTGCCGCTGTGAATGTGAGCTTGCTAAATCGCCGGGCATGCGTGTGTATCAACGCGGCGCGTGTTGACTGAAAGAGCGCCCAGTTTGATCAGGCGTGTGCGTGTGACATTGCGGCTCAAACCGAGCAGTTTTGCCGTGTGCACTTGATTGAAATGGCAGAACTCGTAGGCGGCACGCAGCAGGCTGTCCTCAACTGTCTCGTGCAAAGCGCCGGGCTCCTCTTCAAACAGCTTGTGAAAGGCGCGTTGCAGTAAGTGCTGCGTGGTATCCGGGATACTTTGCGGCAAGATCGCGGGCTCTGATCGTCTGCCGCGTGAGTGTGACAAGCGCAGATCCTTCGCGGTGATGGTCGGATTGCGGCACAGAAGCAAGCTGTGATGTATGACGTTTTCCAGCTCGCGGATATTGCCTTGCCAAGGGTGTTCCCTGAGCACCTCTTCAGCGCACAGGCTCAGCGTTTTGGGGCCATGTTGTAAACGCTGCCGATAGGTCTGGAGGAAGTGCCTGGCCAGCGGCAGGATGTCTCCCGGCCGTTCCCGCAGTGGCTGTAACGCCAGGCTCACAACATTCAGTCTGTAATACAGGTCTTCACGAAAGTGCCCTGCATCAATGGCTTGCTCCAGATTGACGTTGGTAGCGGCCAGCACACGAACATTGATCGGTGTGCTTTTGCGAGAGCCCAGTCTCACCACTTCTTGCTCTTGCAACACGCGCAACAGTTTTACCTGGATGGGGAGGGGCAAGTCGCCAATTTCATCCAGAAACAGGGTTCCTCCATTGGCCTCTTCAAACCATCCGGCCTTGGCTGCCAATGCCCCGGTAAAGGCGCCTTTTTCGTGGCCAAACAACTCGGCTTCGACAAGCGACTCGGAGAAGGCGCCGCAGTTGACGGCCACAAATGGCTGCTGATTCCTGTTGCTGAGTTGATGGATGTGCCGTGCAACCAACTCTTTGCCGGTGCCAGTTTCGCCAATGATCAACACGCTCGCGTCACTAGGGGCAATTTGCTGCAAATGGGTGAGTAATGCTTTCGAAGACGGGTCTTCGAACACCTGAGCGGTGGCTCTGATAGACGTTGCGAGGGCTGGCGTTGCAGGTAAAGTCAAAAGCTGCATTAAAAGCTCCTTTTTGCAGGGGCTCTGTCCACAAAAGGAAAGCCGGAGACAGCTTTATAAAGTTATTTAGATATTCCGTAAACTAACGTAATTCCATATTTATATATCCTTATGGCATATGTGACTTGCGAAGGGAGCGGTAAAGGCGCTTTATAAGGGTGGATTATTTTAAAGTTTGGAATTTTGGGAAAGCTCTTACGGCATTTCTTAAGTCAGTCTCTTTATTCCTCTGGCTCAATCGGTTATTCCTAATGGTCGCTTCTATAGTGGCTTCATTTTTCGGGTATCAAGCACTGCCTGGTTCCGGAACGCGCTCAGTAGGTTTGTAAAATGAATAAACGACCTCTTTATTTCGATTACGCCGCCACCACACCTGTAGATGCCCGTGTCATTCAGGTGATGGTTGATTGTCTGGGTTTTGAAGGCAATTTTGGTAATCCAGCATCTGGCTCCCATGTGTTTGGCCAACAGGCCCGCCACACGGTAGAGCGTGCTCGAGAGCAAGTCGCTGAACTGATTAACGCGCAGCCAGAGCACATTATCTGGACTTCTGGAGCCACAGAATCCAACAACCTGGCATTGAAAGGTGTTGCGCATGCGAGCGGCAAAGTGCGCGGGCACATCATTACCAGTCAAATTGAGCACAAGGCCGTGCTGGATACTGCGCGTTTCCTTGAGCAGTCCGGCTTTGACGTGACGTACCTGGCCCCGGACAGCAATGGCCTTGTCAGTGTTCAACAGGTCGGTGAGGCCTTGCGTGAAGATACGCTGCTGGTGTCTCTGATGTTGGTCAATAACGAACTGGGTACGGTTAATGACATTCCGGCCATTGGTTTGCGAGTGCGTGAGCACGGTGCGTTATTTCATGTTGATGCCGCCCAAGGTGCAGGCAAGATCGCTATCGATCTGGAGAATTGGGCTGTCGACTTGATGTCGTTTTCGGGTCACAAGGTGTATGGGCCCAAGGGTATTGGTGCTTTATATGTGGGGCCGAGAGCACAGGCTCGTTTGCAGGCGCAGATACATGGGGGCGGGCATGAGTTCGGCCTTCGTTCCGGTACGCTGGCTACCCACCAAATTGCTGGCATGGGTGCTGCCTTCGCGCTGGCCAGCGAGTCATTTGCGGAAGACCTCAATCATATCAGCCGTTTGCGTGAGCGTTTGCTGGAGCAGTTGGCCGATATTCCGGGAGTGCGATGTAACGGTTGTCCTACGCAAAGAATCCCTCACACTTTGAGCCTGACGTTCAGTCAGGGGCAATTCAATAGCTCGGCATTGAGTACTTTCCTGGCCTATTCGGCGACTTCTGCGTGTAACTCGGCCAGCAAAGCGCCGTCTCATGTGCTGCTTGCACTAGGCCTTGATGCTGAAGATGCGGCACGAACCATTCGCTTGAGTCTGGGGCGCTTCACTCGCGAGCAGGACATTGATGCCGCGGTTCAGGCCATTAAGGCGGCAGTTGCCACGCCAGCTCCTTTTTGGGCGGTTGCTCAGTCCTGACGGCTGATCCATTATCCGAAACGAATAATAAATAGCCGTGTTGAGCAGGAGACAGTATGAGTTCCCAGTCGTTGAATTCGGGATTGGTGTTAGAGCGTTTGGCGCGCACACGTGAGTTAATGAGCCGCCATGCAATTCAGGCGTTGCTGGTGCCGTCTGCTGACCCCCATCTTTCGGAATATTTGCCTGCTTATTGGCAGGGTCGGCAATGGTTGTCAGGTTTTTTCGGTTCAGTGGGTACATTAATAGTCACCCCGACCTTTGCTGGGCTATGGGCAGACAGTCGTTACTGGGAGCAAGCGACAAAAGAACTTGCCGGTAGCACCATTGAGTTGGTCAAGCTACAGCCGGGCCAGCCGGGCCCTTTGGAGTGGTTGGCCGAACAAGCGCCTGAAGGCGCAGTCGTCGCGGTTGATGGGGCCGTACTTGCTCTAGCCTCGGCACGGACCTTGGAAAGCAAGCTTAAAGAGCGGGGGGCTTCACTGCGAACCGACTTTGATCTGCTGAATGAGGTTTGGGAAGATCGTCCTGAGCTGCCGGTTAAGCCAGTCTATGAACACTTGCCACCGCAGGCGACAGTAAGCCGTGTAGATAAGCTGGCGCAGCTGCGCAAAACACTGGCTGAGCGCAAGGCTGACGCGCACTTTATCGCGACGCTCGATGACATCGCGTGGTTGTTTAACCTGCGAGGTTCAGATGTTTCATTTAATCCGGTGTTTGTTTCGTTTGCATTGATTGAGTCTGAGCAAGCCACGATCTTTGTGGATGGACGAAAAGTCAGCAGGGCATTGCAACAGCATCTTGAGACGCAGGGTGTTGTGCTGCGCGAGTACCGCGAAGTAGGGGCCGCATTGGCAGCACTGCTTCCGTCTACTCGCCTATTGATAGACCCGGCACGCGTTACCTGCGGGCTACTGAGTCATCTGCACAGTGATGTGACGCTGATAGAAGGTTTGAATCCGACAACCTTGGCCAAATCTCAAAAAAGTCTTGATGATGCACAGCATATCCGTCAGGCAATGGAGCAAGACGGCGCCGCCCTTTGCGAATTCTTTGCCTGGCTGGAAAGCGCCCTTGGCCGTGAACGCATTACCGAGCTGACTATTGATGAGCGATTGACCGCTGCCCGTGCGAAGCGCCCGGGTTTTGTATCTTTGAGCTTCAACACAATCGCTGCTTTTAATGCTAATGGTGCGATGCCTCATTACCACGCCACCGAGCAAGAGCATGCGGTGATCGAGGGAGATGGCCTTTTGCTTATCGACTCGGGTGGTCAATATCTGGGCGGTACAACAGATATCACGCGCATGGTCCCTGTTGGTGTTCCCACGGATGAGCAGAAACTCGACTGCACGAGGGTACTCAAAGGCGTCATTGCTTTGTCCAGGGCTCATTTTCCCAAAGGCATTTTGTCGCCTTTGCTGGACTCAATAGCCAGAGCACCGATTTGGGCAGACAGCGTCGATTACGGTCACGGTACAGGGCATGGTGTCGGGTACTTTTTGAACGTGCATGAGGGGCCTCAGGTCATTGCCTACCAGGCTGCGGCCGCTCCGCAAACAGCGATGCAAGTGGGGATGATTACTTCAATCGAGCCGGGAACCTATCGTCCGGGGCGTTGGGGGGTGCGAATCGAAAACCTTGTATTGAACCGTGAAGCGAATACTTCAGAGTTTGGGGCTTTTCTGCGCTTTGAAACGCTGACGCTGTGTCCGATCGATACACGCTGTCTCGAGCCGTCGCAGCTTGCAGTTGAAGAGTTGAGGTGGCTGGATGCTTACCACGCTCAAGTGCGTGAGCGTTTGAGCCCTTTGCTTGAGGGCGCTGCTCTTCAATGGTTGCAGGCCCGGACCCAACCGCTTTTAGCCACCGTATGATGCTGTGCTGCCGCGCACAAGTTCAGCCACGGGCGCGGCAGTGCATACGAGTCGACTACTTGCAAAGAACAATCATGCTCCGGCTGGTATAACCGGCCGGGTTCAAACCAAAAGGATAGTCCCCCGGTTCTTCAGCGCTGTCGCCCGATTTGGCAATGACCCGGTACCCTTTTTTGCCGCATGACTTTTCGGCTTCGGCGTAGCATTTATTCCACGATGAGGACAATCCAGAGCAATTGATATGCATGCCTCGTTTGCCGTGCTTAACGGAAGTTTCGGAGGTTGCAGCGCAGCCGGTCAAAGCAAGCACGGCTAAAGCTATCAAAATTTGTTTCATTTCTGTCCTTAAGCGTATGCGTCGGATTCATGGGTGTGGTATCGACCAACCATCTGTCCATGGTTTTAGGTGAATGTCCTTATCCAGATCCAGAGTTCTCCCTTGTACAACTCTTATAACGCACCAACATCGCTTAAATGAGAGTCAATTACCAGAGCTGTATCAAATTGAAGGTGAGCTGTCGGTAACTACAGGCTTTGAATGATTGCGCATCGACAAGGTTGCGCCTACCGAAGCCATGATGATGCAAGAAATAGCTATCCATTGCGTGAACGTTAAAATCTCATGCAGAAACAAAAGACCAGAAAGTGCGCCAAAAGCAGGTTCGATACTCATTAGGGTGCCGAAGGTGCGCGCAGGCATGCGCGTAAGAGCGATCATTTCGAGCGTGTAAGGCAGAGCGGTGGACAATATTGCTACGGCTATGGCTATGGGAATCAAGGCCGGTGTTAATAGGGCGGCGCCCGCGTGAGCAATTCCGATAGGGGCGATAAATAGGGCTGCGATCATTACGCCCAAGGCTGCGGTTTGAACCCCATTATCCGCGCCTGCCTTCTGTCCATAGAGGATGTAAAAAGCCCAGCATACTCCTGCGCCCAAGGCATATCCCGCACCTGTCAGGTCAATGCCATCATTGCTTGCTCCCGTTGGGATAAGCAGCAAAAGCCCTGTAATGGCCAAGCCTATCCAGAGGAAATCGATAGGTCTGCGTGATGCATAAATAGCTACGGCCAAAGGGCCGGTAAACTCCAGCGCTACGGCTATGCCAAGTGGAACGGTGCGCAGTGACATATAGAAGAGAAAATTCATCCCGCCTAAAGCGATCCCGTAAACAATAACGGTTTTAAGTGATTTAGCTGTGAGCCTGGCTCTCCAAGGGCGCAGTATCAACAGCATGATGACGCTGGCAAAAAGGAGCCGTAATGTAGTTGTGCCTTGGGCCCCGATGATGGGAAACATGCTTTTTGCCAGTGATGCCCCTGATTGTATGGAGGCCATGGCAATGAGAAGCAAGCCAACGGGCAGCAGGGAAGAGGCAAGGCTATGTGGTTGCTTTGTCATTACGCAGAGTGCCTAAGCGAGAGGGTGCTTGAAGCCGACCATGATGCTTAACTTGGTAGGTGTGTGCAATATACTGCGCAATAAATGCGGTCCTTCTATATAAAGCGGGCCTTCTATTAATAAGTTCGATTAGTGCTTGACCCAGAATTCTAACGGCCTATAATTCGCACCTCTTCCGGCGCAGTCGAAACGGAAAACTCCTTGAGATTCAATGAGTTATACGGTTTTCGGCGGTGCTAGCTTCAAGTCATCGAAGCAGGAAATGAGGTGTTGACAGCAGCGTGTAACGCTGTAGAATTCGCCTCCCGCTAACGAGAGATCGAAAGCGCAAGTGGTTGATGTTACAGAGGAAACTTTGAAAACAT